>CP065366.1:2857498-3571873 GCA_023206055.1 Vibrio cyclitrophicus
ACTGATTGATTACTGTGATCCAGTTAACTATTGAAATGATCAAAAGTTGATGGATGTGGAATTATTTCAGTGAATACATGGGGGCTACAGAGAGAGACATGCGGCACAGAATGAGCGTATTTAAGAGCGAAATAGGTTCGACAATATTGGCAAAGCCCAATACTGATTAATGCTCAATATGGCGGTCAAAGAAAGAGAAACAGACGAGAAGCTAGCAGGGAGAAAACAGAGGAATAAGTATCGAAGTATTGATCAACACTTCGATACCTTGAATCGCTAATTAAGCTTTAAGAGTTAGGGATTAGGAGTTACTTAAGATGATCCCAAGAGATGTTTGATACCAGACGGCAGTCATCACACTTGAAATAGAAAATGTCGTGGATCGGCGCATCTAGCAGCCATTCGCCACCACATTGCGGACATTTACGCTCTTTTTCAGCTTTTAAGCTGATGCCACCCACGCGGTACAAGTAGTAATAAGTCGGGATCTTCGTGAGATATTCAATGCGTCCTCTTAAGCCCCAACCGCGTTTGAACAACACACTTTTGGTATCACTGATCTCAGTCAGAGTTGCGTGTTCAGCACGACAGCCCCCACCCATTTGGACTTCATCACAAGCTTGCCATTCTGTCTGCCATTTCAACACGGCTTTATGGTCACCATTAAAGGTTGGCGGGTTGCGGTATAGCGGGATCGGTAACAAGCTGTCGCCACTGCGTAGCGGTGAACAAGTATGAACGAACGTCGTGTAAAGCACCTGCCAGCTAGGCGCTTCGTCTTCAGCTACTTCTTCAGAGTTAAGATCTCGACCAAGCAAGCGCATTTTCGGCGCAAGCAGGCTCGCGTTAGACAAGCGATCAAAACACACTTTTACGAAATCTGAGTGATTACGCGGGTGCAAGCTGTCTTGCTCTGGGCAGACAACGCGAACATAAAACTCACCGTCCCCCATCACGATAGGAAACTCACGACCTAGCACTTGTCCGTTATAACGAAGTGCATCCATTAAGCCATTAACAGCCTTGTCGACAGCGCTTACCGTTGTGTTATCAAAACACTCAAATTGAAGTTCTAGTACGTACATCTGTTTATACCGCTGGTTGTAGCTTTTCTAAAAACTCAGCCAATGTCTCGGCTAGTACATCACGATTCTTGGTGCCCAAGCGCTCTAAAATCACGTTGCCCGTTAGGTTACAGATAGAGATGACATCTAGCTCAGCATCGGTCGCTGCGATAAAAACCGTAGGCTTTAGCTTTAAGCGACGCTGAGTCACGAGGTGGCCTAAGATGTTTTCTTGTAGACATTCGAAGTCTTCATCACTCCAAATCTGTAATAGAGTCAGTTCATTGCCGTCGAAGGTCGCGTTCATGTCTGCGCTGTATTGCGCACCGTAGAAAGTTTTGATGTCTTCGTGCAGCGTCAATTCAATACCCGTTTCTACGTTGGTGAAATCTGCGAACTGCTCACGTGGATAGTGCTTCCATAACACGGCATCGCCGCTCTTTTCTTCTACACATGGCGATACCACGTCCACCAACTCCTCATTGCGAGGTAAGCTTTGGTGTTGCTGTTGCCACGCGTCAACGTATCGCTGACTAAAAGAAAGTAGTGCGTCTTGAGCACGTTGAGTCATGAAAATCTCCTAAACACAAAATAATAAATAGAATCCGAGCCCTTTCCGTGTCGATTAGGCGATGACTTAATGACAGGGTAATGGGGATTCAGTAAAATCGACCCCATTCTAATCGAATTTGAAACGAAAGTATGAGCAAATATTCTGACGCAAAAGAGCTAGCGGGTTTAACCCTAGGCCAAAAAACTGAGTACTCTAACCAATACGATGCAAGTTTATTGCAACCTGTACCTCGTAGCCTGAATCGTGATGATCTTGCGCTAAACGGTGAACTGCCTTTTGTTGGTCATGATATTTGGACGATGTACGAACTTTCGTGGCTAAACACTAATGGCCTACCACAAGTGGCCGTGGGTGAAGTTTTCATCCCTGCAACGAGTCCAAACTTAATTGAATCAAAATCTTTCAAGCTGTACCTAAACAGCTATAACCAGACTCAATTCGAAAACTGGGAACAAGTAACTGAGCGACTGACCCAAGATTTGTCAGCATGTGCAGGCGAAACTGTCATTGTGAATGTAAACTCAGTAACCGACTACACCAACCAACCTATCGTAACGATGGAAGGTGACTGTATCGACAACCAAGACATCCAAATCACTAGCTACGACTTTGAAGCATCACTGCTTGAAGGCGCTGCTGGCGAACAAGAAGTGGAAGAAACACTGCACAGCCACCTATTGAAGTCGAACTGTTTGATCACCAACCAACCAGACTGGGGCAGCGTTGAGATCGCATATTCAGGTAAGCAAATTGACCGTGAAGCTCTGCTACGCTATTTAGTTTCTTTCCGTGAGCACAACGAATTCCACGAACAATGTGTTGAACGTATCTTCACTGACATCATGAAATACTGCGGCCCATCTAAGCTAACTGTATTTGCTCGTTACACGCGTCGTGGTGGTCTGGATATCAACCCATACCGTTCAACAGAGCAAGATAGACCAAGCCACAACAAGCGTATGGCTCGCCAATAATAGGCTCAAGACACACACTTATTGGAACCTACCTCATCTTTAAAGGGACATTGAAATGCGTTGGTTATACGTCGTTAGCCTATTTATTTTAAGCTTAAGCACATCGGTTAATGCGTCGGTCTATTCATCGGCGCTGCTCAATGAAGCCAATAACTTGGTTGAGATCGAGCCGAGCCAAGCAAAACAAATGGCCAACAGCTACCTAACGCTTCGTGTCCTTTCTGATCAACGCGAGAAAAGCCCTTCGGCGATTTCTCGCGAAGAGACAGACTCTTCGATTCGAACGCCAAACAGCAGCATCGATGCCTACAAGATCTTAGCGAAAGCCGAGTACAACCTTGGCAACATTCGCATTGCGATTCAGCACATCGACAAAGCCTCTGAGCTCGCAAAAACCTATAAGCTTGAGTACCTAAAACTGGATCTAGAGATCCTAAAAGTACGCTTACTTTGGCTAAGTGACAGAAAGTCCGTCAAAGCAAAGGCAGAGCTGGCCAATATTGAAACAAACCTAGAATCGGTGAATAAAACCTTACGTCTGACGGAAGGCATTACCTATCGTTTGATCATGTTGAAAGCCGATATCGCCTCTTACGATAACAAGATCGATGAAGCGGAAAAGTTCTACCAAGAAGCGAAGACCTATCTCGACCAGCGTTACTCTGAAAAAGTGACCATCGATTACCACATCTCGGTCGGCGAATTTTACCTGAACCACAAAGAGTACAACCACGCGCTATCTGAGTTGTTGTATGGTTACTGGAAGTCGGTAGAAGGCAACTTGAGCTCTCGTTTGGCTAAAGTAAACCGCCTACTGGCACAGCTTTTCTTTGAGCGCCAAGTATTAGACAAAGCACTAGAGCACCTATCTCAAGCCGCTGATTTTTATGATAACTTTGAAAATTCTCCAGTATTAGCACAAGTGCTTAAGAAAATGGGCGATGTGTACTTTTACCAAGGTAAATACAACCTTGCCCTAGTGCATTTCTTCAACGTCCTGGATCATGAAAGTACTGACCGAGATATCTACCAAGTCATTGATATTCGTCTAAGTTTATCGGCAACCTATTTACGTCTTTATAATTACCCTCTTGCAGAGCAGTACCTAACCCGTGCCCTCGAACTGTTGGAGTACACGGACATTCCGAAACTGGAAGGTCGTGCTGCACTGCTATCAGCAGGTTTGGCTTATCATCTGCAAGAAAGTGAAGACGTGATAAAGCATGCGACACGTGCGCTTGAGATCTCACGTCAGATAGAGAACATGCGCCTGTCACAACGCTCGTACTACTTACTCTCTTTAGGTTATGAACAGGCAGGTCGCCCACAGCAAGCATTGGCAAACCTTAAGCAGTACAACAGCCTTGTCTCTTTAGAGCAGCAAAAACTTAACCGTGTTGGCGAAGACGCGTTCCGTCAACAGAAAGAATTTGCCGAACAAACTCTGCACTACGCAGGCCAAGCGCAAGAGCTAGAGCAATACAAACTGGAGCATCGTAAGTTCCAAAAGATATCATTCGCCCTATTCTTGTTCAGCATTATCTTGTTCTTCTTTGTGTTGCGTCGCGGCTACATCATTCAAACCTTAGCCAAAGAAGTGGACTCACTGCGCACCGACCTATTTACGCACTCACGTTCAAAGCTTCCTAACCTAAGAATGCTCAATGCGAAGCTCTCAAATTCATTGGAACAAACCAGCCAAACCTTTGAGCAATGGCAGCTTGGCGAATTGATTCATGAGCCACTCAACGACCGTTTACGCTTCGTGATGATTGATTTGCCGTTCTTACGCAATATGTACACGCAGAACGGTTACAAAGCCGGTCTAGAACTCGAAGACGCTTTCGGTGAGTTCCTAAAATCTAAGCTTGAAGGCCCAGCTCGAGTCTACCACTTCTCGGATGCGAACCTGCTTTATATCGAGCCAAACGCTGACCGCGATTTATCTCCTGAGGCAATGTTCAGAAAGATTCAATCTTGGGTGAATGACTTCGAGCCAGAACGTAACATCAACCGAACGGTCCGTATGGGTATCGCTGACTACCCGTTTTTGCCTCGCGCATACACCGCGATTAACGATCAAGAGCTGCTCGACGTATTATTAATGTCGACCAATCTAGCTCGTGAGATCAGTCTCAAAGAGCGCACTAGCCAATGGGTCTATCTAAAAGCTATCGATAATGCACCGGCAGCAAGCCTTGCAACTGGTAACATAAGAGAAGCATGTAAACATGCGATTAATCAAGGGTTAATAAAAATACAATCGTCGTACCAGAATGAGGACAACATCAAAAAAATGCTAAAAGATGACTAATTTGCGAACGGTTAAGAGCAGCAAGTCGTGACCTTATTTTTAGTTTTGTTATTATCGCTATAACGGAATTTCATCAAAATGATCGAGATCGGTCTACGCGGCGCTAATAAATACATCTATGGGCATTCTTGAAAAAGACATTCAGGCGCAACTCCACCAGCTGAAATCTCAGTTGGAGCAAGTCCGTTTGACGCAAAGAGACACCTCGTTCAAGTTTATTAGAGAACAAAAAGTTCTAAAGCGTATCGTCACATCTTTAAGTGACGCATGTGTTGGCAGCAACAGCCATTTAGATGAAAATCTCATTGCCCTTAGGGAAGAGCTAGAAAAACAAAAAGACATTAGCTCGATGATCCCAAAGCTGGCGGTATTAGAAAGGATGCTTAAGCAGAAAACGTTGGCTATGGATAAACAGAACGGATATCTGGACGATAGCATTAAGCACAGTGGGGAAACGCTGCAACGCATAACTGGCCTTCCAGCACAGCTAAAACGCGACCTACGAAACTTACTTAGCTTCTCCGAATGCAATGGCAGTCAGAAAGTCGACCATGCCATGAAACTTCTCGGTATTTATGAGCGTGCCATAAAGATTATGGCGAATAACTCACGCACGCATTTTGCCGACGCTGCACAATCTCCAGAGCAAGAACTCCTTTCTGACCTATCAAACGAATTACAACACTTGATCACTGAACTCGACTTCGAGGGTGAATCGGGTGATCTGCTTACCGATATTCGAGCAAAACTGCTGCTTGGTGTTTCAACACAAAACCTACTTGAGCTGACGCTTCAAATTCTCAAGCTGGTTATTGAAGGTACCAATCTAGAACGTAAAAAGTCTGAACAATTTATTGATCAGCTTAACTCTTCTCTAGCGTCCAGCATCAAAACGGCAGACCAAAATGCCGACCAGAGCCAGAGCTACTTTGAGCACCGCCAAGGTCTGAACTCTGAGTTAAATGAACTTGTCACTAGAAGCCAAAGTTCGGTAGATAAAGCGAAGGATATTGATAGTTTAAAGCTGTCGATTAACCCGCTACTCAGTGAAATCGCCTCTCTTTCGGAAAGGTTGAACCACGCAGAGCAAAAAGAACGAGCTCTGATAGAGAGAATGAGTTACGGAAAGACTCAGTTAGATTCACTCTATGAAGTGACCCAAGATTACCGTAAACGTTTGGAAGATCAGGCTCAGCGTATGCTGCTTGATCCTCTAACCAAGGTTTACAATCGCACTGCTTTTACCGATCGCTTAGAGCTTGAGTACCGCCGCTGGATCCGCGCGCAGCACTCGCTACGTGTAGTCCTGCTCGACATCGACAACTTCAAAGCCATCAACGACAGCTTTGGTTATACCGCGGGTGATAAGGCACTTAAAATCATCGCAAGAACCATCACCAAAGAAGCAGGCACAACTGATACTGTGGCTCGCTTTTCAGGTGAAGAGTTCGTCTTACTGCTACCAGAGCAAACCGATGAATATTGCCACCAGGTGATTCAAAACATCCAAGCTCAAGTAAGCCGCTTACCCTTTAAGTTCCGTGACCAACAAATCACGATTACCCTATGCGCGGTAAGTACTCAGTTTAAAGAGTCAGATACACCTGAAGAAGTGTTAGAACGGCTCAATACAACGCTAAATAAAGCAAAACAACGCGGTAACAACCAACTTGTTTGGCACTAAGCCAGCCCTAGATTTAATTTATTTCATTTTTTCAAATACTTATCACATACCATTTCCCTCAATGTTTGCTAAGCTAATGATTAACATTCGCTTAACAAGCATTCTTGGCAAGCAACGCTGTCGTATCCGTTTTGTCTGGTTAACTCTCTCCCACCTTTAACCAAACACTTTCAACGTTTGCTTCTCACTCTCGAGCCAGAGGGTCATTTCAACGCCCCTGCTCTTTTCAACAAGGAGGCACTATGATCACTCATATCAGCCCTGCCGGTAGCATGGATTTACTCTCTCAACTAGAGGTTGAGCGTCTTAAGAAAACCGCATCTAGTGATCTGTACCAACTGTATCGTAACTGTACGTTAGCGGTCCTAAACTCGGGTAGCCACACCGACAACTCCAAAGAGTTACTCGACAAATATCTGTCGTTCGATGTTGAGGTGGTGCGCCGTGAACGTGGCATCAAACTCGAACTGAGTAACCCACCTGAGCATGCCTTTGTCGATGGTGAAATCATCAAGGGTATTCAAGAACACCTATTTTCAGTGCTGCGTGACATTGTTTACGTCAACATGCACTTAGCTGATAACCAAAGGCTCAACCTGACTAATGCCACTCACATTACTAACCTTGTGTTTGGTATATTGAGAAATGCAGGTGCGCTGACGCCGGGCATTGAGCCTAACTTGATCGTGTGTTGGGGTGGCCACTCGATTAACGCCAACGAATACCAATACACTCGCGAAGTGGGTAATGAATTAGGCCTGCGTGAACTGAACATCTGTACCGGTTGTGGACCGGGTGCGATGGAAGGCCCAATGAAAGGAGCGGCTATTGGTCACGCAAAACAGCGTTACACTGATCATCGCTATCTAGGGTTAACAGAGCCTTCAATCATTGCGGCTGAGCCACCAAACCCAATCGTGAACGAGCTAGTGATTATGCCAGACATCGAGAAGCGTCTTGAGGCGTTTGTTCGTATGGCGCATGGCATCATCATTTTCCCTGGTGGCCCCGGGACGGCTGAAGAGCTGCTGTACATCTTAGGGATCATGATGCATCCGAATAATGCCGAGCAGCCAATGCCGATTGTCTTAACTGGCTCGAAAGAGAGCGAAGCTTACTTCCGCTCAATCGATAAGTTCATTGGTGAAACTCTAGGACCTGATGCGCAGAAACATTATGAGATCGTGATTGACGACCCAGCACGCGCTGCGAAGATCATGAAGCAAGCGATGCCAGATGTACGCTCTCACCGTAAAGAGACCGGCGATGCCTATAGCTACAACTGGTCACTGCATATTGAACCTGAGTTCCAACTGCCATTCGACCCGACTCATGAGTCTATGGCGGCGCTTGATCTTCATATGGACCAAAAAACAGAGAGCCTAGCCGCTAATTTACGTAAAGCGTTCTCAGGCATTGTGGCAGGTAACGTCAAAGCTGAGGGTATTCTGGAGATCGAGAAGCACGGCCCGTTCCTAATTGATGGCGACAAAGAGCTAATGACTAAAATGGACCAACTGCTGAATGACTTTGTTGAGCAACATCGAATGAAGTTACCGGGCGGTACGGACTACGTGCCTTGCTATAAAATCGCACCGAGCGATTAAGCACACTCATTCACGAGTAACCAAACAAGTGATAACCAATTGGCAGGCATAAAGTTAATCAGGTTATGACGTTTACGTCGCTAACGTTTCAACTCACCTAGTGATACGTTACTATAAGGGGCTAGCAGCCCCTTTTTTATTGCCTATTTAGTGGAAACTTATGTCTATCCATCTTGTTATTATCGATGCCTTAAACCTCATCCGACGCGTGCACTCTGTTCAGCCGGATCCAACCGATATAGCAAGAACCATCACCACCACTACTCGCACTCTCAATAAGATTCTGAATGAATCAAAGCCCACCCACATCATCGCGGTATTTGATCACCATTTACAAGACCGAGGTTGGCGCGCAGATGTGCTCCCTGCTTATAAGCAGAACCGTAAACCGATGCCAGAACCATTGATGAAAGGCCTTGATGCTATTCAACAAGCTTGGTGGGAGTTAGGCATTGATTCACTGCTGTCTGATGGCGATGAAGCAGATGATCTCGTCGCAACACTGGCAAAGAAAGTGGCTGACCACGGAGAAATCGTCACCATAATCTCGACAGACAAAGGGTATTGCCAGCTGCTATCACCCACTCTACAGATCCGAGATTACTTCCAGCACCGCTGGTTAGACAAACCCTTTATCGAAGCTGAGTTTGGCGTAAAACCCGAACAACTGGCAGATTACTGGGGATTAACGGGCGTAAGCTCTAGCCAAGTACCAGGTATCCCAGGTGTCGGGCCAAAAGCAGCCAAAGAGATATTGACCACTTACCCAGATATAGAAGCAGCTTACCAAGCAGAAGACCTACCGAAAAAGTATCGTAAAAAGTTCGACGAACACATCGAATCCGCTCGTGTATGTAAGCAAGTATCGGCACTCAAAACCGATATTGATTTAGGGTTCAATCTACAAGACATTCGTTACGAAGCAAACGCCTAAGTCCCTGTTTCACAAAGACACAATTTCTAAAAGGCTCTATTGTAGAAAGCCTTTGTTATGTAATGCCTCTAATACAAAAAATGCCCCTTAAAGGAGCATTTTCTTTATCACTGACATAGTAATGAAAATATTAGTACGGCGAGATATTCGAAAGCGACTGAATATGAACCGTGATTTCTTCGCGGTCATGATATAGGTGCTTCGCCTGCATCTTGAATTTAACTTTGTTATCGATAAGGAACTGTTTTAGGTTCTCGATATCTTGCAGTACTTCATCGTAGCGACCTTTCATTGGCAGCTTAAGGTTAAACAGAGCTTCTTTCGCCCAGCCTTTGATGATCCACTCACCCATTAAGTGAGCAACACGTGCAGGTTTCTCAACCATGTCACAAATAATCCAAGTCACGTTCTTACGATCAGGTTCGAACTTAAAGCCATCCACCATGTGGTGCTTAATTTGACCCGTTTCCATTAGGCTATCTGCCATCATGCCGTTATCGACACAGTGAACAAACATAGAGCGCTTAACCAATTGGTAAGTCCAACCACCTGGGCACGCACCTAAATCTACGCCCCACATACCCGGAGCCAGACGCTCGTCCCACTCATCACGAGGGATGAATACGTGGAATGCTTCTTCTAGCTTCAATGTAGAACGGCTTGGCGCATCTGATGGGAATTTCAAACGAGGAATGCCCATGAAGAACTGTGAGTTGTTGGTTGGGTAAGAGTAACCAACAAAGCAGTGACCCGGCGCAATAAAGCATAAATGAAGCACTGGCTTCTTAGCGTTATCTTTCGCAGTCATCAGGCCTTTACCACGCATTGCTTGACGCATCGGCACGGTAAACTTACGGCAGAACTTCAAAAGCTCTTTCGCTTCATTGGTATCTGGCGTTTCAATACGGATATCACCACAACGTGGGAAACCTTCTTTCTCAGAAAGCGCCTCAAGAATTGGAGAGATACGATCGTCTGTTGGGAGATCTTTGATTTCAACAGCAACCGCTAACATTTGACGAGCAAAGATCAGTGATTGGAAATCAACTTCTTTGATCAGCTTATCGGCTTCGCCAGCTTGATAACATTCAAACAATACAAAGCCTGTATTGCTCTTTAAGCGAGGAAAACCAAACACTTCCAGTTGTGTTGCCTTGTCTTGAATTTCGCCAGCACATTCTTTTTCAAAACCAGAGCGACAATAAAGTAGTACGTGTTTCACTGAGTTACCTCTTTTATATTCAAAGCAGCGAAGGAGAAGACTCCCCAACCAATGATAAATAGTAGACCACCAAACGGTGTTATAGGGCCAAACCATTTTATTCCTGTCAGTGCTAAGCCATAAAGGCTGCCACTAAAACAAAGGATGCCGATGATAAAGCAAATTGCCGCAATGAAAAAATATTTTTGTGATTTAGCGCCAAGTTTCATCTGTAGCAGAGCGCCACACGCCAATATCGCCAGAGTATGGATAAACTGGTACTGAACACCCGTCTCAAACACGCCTAGCAGATACTCTGTCAAGACAGCTTTTAACCCATGAGCGGCAAAGGCACCTAGCATTACGGCTATTGCGCCAGAGAAACCTGCAAAGGTGAGTAAATACTTACTTCTCATTAAGCACCTCTTTGATAAACGCCGATAGCTTCTCAACGGTTAAAGCAATGTTCTGCTGTTCGGTGTAGCCAGAACTCTTACGAGGCTTAAAACTATGGTCGCCATCGGGAATAAATTCAACACGAATAGAACCAGACAGATCAAAATCAGCAAACTCTTCACGCTTACCAAAGGTGTCACGTTCACCTTGTAAAATTAAACAAGGTTTCTCTAATTCAGCAAGATGCTCACCTTTGTACTTCTCAGGCTTACCTGGAGGATGGAAAGGAAAACCCAAACACGCCATCGCTGCCACCTTATCAACTTCAGACAAATGGCTCGCCATACGCCCTCCCATTGATTTTCCGCCAATCACAAGCTTATCAGCATCAACCTGCTCAATAATCTCTTGGTAGGCTTCAAGCAGCTTAGGGGCTCGGTCAGGTGGACGACGCTTGCCATCTTCAGCACGTTTAATCATGTAAGGGAAATTAAAACGGATAACTCGTATCCCTTTAAAGGCTAACCCTTTTGCCACCGACTGCATGAACTCATGATCCATACCTGCGCCAGCACCATGTGCAAAGATAAAGGTGATTGGATTGTCTTCACCATCAATGATGACGTTATTCATCGAGTAAATCCTCTTGTTCACTTTGCGCTTTCGCCAGCATCCAGTCGCGGAAGGTGGCAATACGGCCCATGTCAGCTTGTTTCTCATGACAAACCACATAGAAGGCATTCTTGCTCACCAACACTTCGTCAAAAGGCGCAATCAAACGACCCGCTTCGATTTCAGGTTGCGCCAACACGTTGTTACCCAGTGCAATGCCTTGGCCGTGAGCTGCCGCCTGCAACACCATGGTTGAGTGACTAAAGATAGGACCGTGATTGACGTTTACGCCATCAATGCCATTTTGCTTGGCAAACTGCTTCCAATCCTTTCGAGAAGTATCATGCAGTAACGTATGACATGCCAAATCACTGAGCGTTTCTAACGGCTTGGCTCCTAGCAACACCGAAGGTGAGCATAAAGGAATTAAATATTCTTGATAAAGCTTATCGGCTCTTAAACCAGACCAATTGCCTCTCCCATAATAGATAGCTACGTCTACGTCATCGGTCAGCGAGCCTTCATCCATATCAACGGCTTTGATTCGCACATCAATATCAGGCTCTTGTTGATTAAAGTCAGCGAGTCTTGGCACTAACCATTGAATCGCAAAGCTTGGAGGTAAGCTGATGGTCAATGCACCCTTCTCACTTCGCTCAAGCACTTTATCCGTCGCTTCAGCAAGTGATGTGAAAATATCTTTGATATCCAAGAAGTAGCTTTGTCCTTCTTCAGTCAGCAACAAAGAACGATTCCTTCGACGAAAAAGCTTCAGAGACAAAAACTCTTCCAGCGCTTTGATCTGATGACTGACGGCAGCTTGAGTAACAAACAGCTCTTCTGCAGCGCGCGTAAAACTCAAGTGTCGAGCTGCGGCTTCAAACACTCTTAGCGAGTTTAATGGGGGTAATCGACGAGACATAGTTACTCTCTAAATAAGCATTAGTTTTTTTTATCTGAAACATTATAATTTGTCCATTGCCTAGCGGCCAGAGAAATTCTATATTTCATCCCGCAGTAGCTAGCCTGAACGGCTTGATTCTCTCTAGAATCAATTGGTTTAGCTCCTGCGATGTTGTGTTTGCAAACTCGTTCTTTTCGAGTTGGGTAGAGTTCTACCGAATGTTTTGTTGCAGTTCTATACTGAAACGAGACATATACTTCCTGTATTTATTTTGACCTGTCTGTCAAATTTGTTTACACCGCCTTATGGGCGGTGTTTTTTTATGTGCAAAGAAAAGTAACAATAAGTTTATCAATAGCTGTGCTAATTAATCTTTATTATTTTTCATCGTTAATCACAGAATTAGACACCCACTCAAATAATCAACTGAACACATACAAATAGAACCATTGAGTAGCACTAAAAAATAACAGATTCCTCAAGATGCTCACACTTCTTCAGTCACATATAAGCCCGTTTATCACTTACGATTTCTATCAATCAAAAATTTTAAAGCTGGGCATGACGATAGCACGCCCAAACTCACGCCTCTGTCTGACCACTGTGAATCATTCACAATCGAAAATAAAAAAGCCGCTTACTTTTCAGTAAACGGCTTTGCAAAATTATTAACGGTTGCTCAGCACACCACTATGGGCGGTAAACCTTAACGTTATGGAAGCCTTGCTCTTGCAAGTAAAGCGCTTGCAGACGGCTCATGACACCACGGTCACAGTACAACAAGTACTCTTTCGTTTGATCTAAGTCGCCAAACTGAGTTGAAAGCTTGAAGAACGGGATGTGTTTGATTTCAACACCATCGATCTCTAGCGGGCTTTCGTCTTCTTCGTCTGGGCTACGGATATCTAGAACGACAGCATGCTCAGCAACGGCTTGAACTTGCTCCACTTCTGGTGCCTGTTCTTGGCTCTCTTTCTCGATATCACGGATATCCATAATACGAGCGTTCTCGATCACTTGCTCTAGCACTTCGAAGTTAAACTTAGCTTCTTCCGCTTCTAGTTTGCCTTTCTTCGCTTTCACGGTTGGCTTCTTAGAGATAACACCACAATACTCAGGCATTACTTTAGCGAAGTCTTCAGTACCAATCTTACGAGACAGGTCGATGATGTCTTCTTTGTCCCAGTTGATAAGAGGACGAAGGATCAAAGTATCGGTCACGTTATCGATATGACGCAAGTTAGTTAGTGTTTGGCTAGAAACCTGACCAAGAGCTTCACCCGTTACTAACGCTTCAATGCCGAAACGCTCTGCAACCATACCACCAGCACGCATGAACATACGCTTAAGAACAACGCCCATTTGGCCGTCTTCAACGTTCTCAAGGATCTCTGCAACTACAGGTTCAAAATCGATAGAGATAAACTTCACCTTTGCAGATGAACCGTATTTATCCCATAGATAGTGAGAAACTTGCTTAACACCAATCTCATGAGCAGGGCCACCAAGATTGAAGAAGCAGTAATGCACTTTAGAACCACGTTTGATGTGTAAGTAGCTTGAAACACCAGAATCAAAGCCACCAGAGATCAAGCTAAGCAGATCTTCTTGAGTACCAAGAGGGAAACCACCTAGGCCTTTATGACGTTCAATAACTTGGTTTAGCTTCTCGTTCTCGACTTCAACTTTAACGGTAACATCTGGATTTTTCAGTTTTACTTTTGCTGATTCAACCGCTTGGTTTAAACCACCACCTACGTAGCGTTCTAGCTCAATCGACGTAAAGTCATGTTTACCACGACGCTTAGCACGCACAGAGAAAGTCTTACCTTCAATAAGAGCACCGCTTCGCTCAAGAACTTGCTCGTAAATATGATGCAAGTCTTTAAACTCTGATTGCTGAACTTCAAGGGAGTGATGAATACCCGGAGTTTGCGTCAATACTTCGAGTGTTTCTTTAAAGTATTTGTCGCTCTCAGACGTCACTTCGATGTAGTCACGACGGTTGAAGACAGCCACAGACTCAGTACGACGCTGAAGAATAGTACGAATATTACGTTCTAGAATCTTTGTGAAGCGCTTACGCACCGATTCACTTTTAATAAAAATTTCCGGATGAGGCTTAACAATAAATTTCATAGTACTTTCACGCCAATAAGGTTCACAAATTTTAGTAGGTTCATCACCACGCAAAAGGTCATTTCACATAGTTATTGAAGCAATAATAGATCAATATTAAATCTAAGGGCGCGAATTATACATGAGAAATTGAAGCAAGGAAAAGAGTGCTTGCTTTAACCCAATAATTAAACCGCCTGTTATTAAAAAGTAGCAGGTCTCAAAACGACATGAATACCGCTGAGAGCATCATTGAAGACCAGAAAACAAAAAGCCCAACCTCATCATAAGGTTGGGCTTTCGATACTATCTGCTGACTAACGTATGTGTACCTGAAGACTAATCGCTGTCTCTCTGCCTACTACTGACCAATAACAGGCACTTCATCACTATAAAGCGGCTCACCTTGCATAATGCTGATTTCTACACGGCGGTTAAGGCTGCGTTGCCACTCAGTATCATTGGGTTCTACTGGTTCAGTATCCGCCATGCCTCTTACTCTCAAACGCTGATGAGAAAAACCACGAACCTTTTCCATCTCTTGAGCAACAGATACCGCTCGTTGTGATGACAAGTCCCAATTAGAGCGATAGAGCTCAGAATCAAGACGTTGGTTATCAGTGTGCCCTGAGATTCGAACAATGCCCGGTACATCTTTCACCAACTCAGCAACCTGTCTCACCAATGGTCGGAACTTAGGTTGTAAGAAAGCAGAACCCGATGGGAATGCACCCTTCTCACGAATTCGAATCACAATCTGCTGGCCAAGGTTTTCAACCTCAATCGCGCCTTGGTCGATCTCTCGCTCCAACGCCTTCTTGATGCTTTCCATCAAGGTTTCCATCTCTTGCGACTGAGCTTCAGCTTGCTGTTGCTGTTGGTCTGACTCAGAGTTTTGATTGTCATGAGTAGAAACCTCTGGCGACTTGCCTCCGGTCATCTTGCCTTGGTCACGCATTGTACCGCCCGCTCGTTCAGACTCCCCCTCATGAAACTCAAGAGTCTGTTGAGTAATATCGATGGTCTGTTGCATGATCACATCAATCGGTGTCGGCTCAGGACGACCAGGACGAAACTCCTGTGCAATAATGCTCGTTCCTTTCGGAATGTCTTTTACTTCCAAGCGGTTCTGCACACCAAACGCAAACTTCATCGAGCCTGCGATCTGCTTGAACTTCAATACGTCCATCTCAGAGAATGAGAGCAGCAGTACAAAGAAACACATCAGCAGCGACATCAAGTCAGCAAATGTCCCCATCCATTGAGGTAACCCCGGAGGAGGACATTTACATGGATTTTCTTCATCCATCTTCAATTCCTCTTACGCGGGTTCACCATCAATCGTGCGCTTACCTTCGTTTAGGTAGCTCTTCAGGTAACCATCGATAACACGTGGGTTCTGACCATCTTGAATCGCTAAAACACCATCCATCACCAGACGACGGTTTAGTGTCTCTTGATCACGACGCAGCGCAAGCTTGTCAGCAATTGGGAAGAACACCATGTTCGAAAGGATTGCACCGTAAAGCGTAGTCAAGAGTGCAACCGCCATCGCAGGACCGATCGCTTTAGGATCATCCATGTTCGAAAGCATGGCAACGAGACCTACCAAGGTACCAATCATACCCATCGCTGGTGCGACATCACCAAATGCTGAGAACACTTTCGCGCCCTGCTCGTGACGTTCTGTTGTTAATGCGATGTCTTTTTGCAGTGCTGCACGCACCACATCACCATCATGGCCATCCACCAATAAGTCGATACCCTTTTGCATGAAACTGTTGCTGATTTCCATCTCTTCAAGTGCTAGGAAGCCACCTTTACGAGCAGCGTCTGCCATCTCTACTACTTTCGCGATCAGATCTTCAGGCTCATCAGCTTTAAACATAAATGCTTTGCCGGCAATTTTAGTCGCGCCAAAGAACTGCCCCATGGTGAACTTCATCAGAACAACAAACGTTGAACCACCCACCACGATCAAAATGGATGTCGTGTCATAAAACATCCCGAGGCTTCCACCTAGGATCATTGCCATGATTACAAAGGCAAATCCACCAATCAAACCTATTAGGGTTGCTAAATCCACTGAGCACTCCTCATGCTTTTTTGTAGCTCTACGTCGACGATAATCTTTTTATCGGCCAGACTATAAGATCTTTTAGTAAATTCTTGGCCTAAGTATCACACTTTTCGTTTTTGAGTCACAACTATTCGCAGACTTTACCCCTATACGTAGTGCATAAACTCGATAAAGCTAAGGTTATTCAATCAAAGTGAGTTCAAGCCCCTTAAAAACGAACTTTCTAGCAAAATTCCTTTGTTACATTTGACCATATCAGCGGCCTAGGGTAACGTTCGTTCATCTTTCCAAACGCAGATTTATTATGGCTACTAAGAAACCTGAAAATATGAGCTTTGAAGCGGCAATCGAAGAGCTTGATGGCTTGGTTGATCAACTAGAAAATGGTGATCTAGCTTTAGATGATGCGCTTAAAAAATTCGAACGAGGCATCTCCCTCGCTCGTGCCGGTCAAAGCAAACTAAACGATGCAGAACAGCGTGTTAGCATCCTACTGCAAAATGAAGAAAACGCAGAACTTAGTGACTTTAACCCACAACCAGAATAACGAATTGTATGAGATCCCCTATGATCGAGACTTTATTGTCTTATCAAGCACGTAATAACGAGCAACTGAACCTTTGGCTTGATCGCCTGCCACACCAAAATCAGAACCTGATCAATGCGATGCGTTATGGGTTACTTTTAGGCGGTAAACGCGCACGTCCATTTCTTGTCTACATTACAGGGGAAATGCTCGGCTGCACCGCTGAAGAACTCGACACTCCAGCCTCTGCAGTCGAATGTATTCATGCTTATTCTCTGATTCACGACGACCTCCCAGCAATGGACGACGATGAACTGCGTCGTGGCCATCAGACTTGTCACATCAAATACGATGAAGCAACGGCTATTTTAACTGGCGATGCGCTACAAACTCTCGCGTTTACTATACTTGCGGAAGGCACGTTGAGTGCAGATGGGGAAAGCAATCGCGTTCGAATGATTCAACGCCTAGCCGAAGCCTCTGGTGCACAAGGTATGTGTATTGGACAAGCACTTGATATTGAAGCTGAAAACCGCTCTGTTACTCTAGAAGAGTTAGAAGAAGTTCACCGCAATAAAACGGGCGCTCTAATGAAATGTGCGATTCGTTTAGGTGCGCTTTCTGCTGGCGAAAAAGCGTTTGAAGTGATGCCTCAATTAGACAAGTACGCCGATGCCATTGGATTAGCATTCCAGGTTCAAGATGATATTTTAGATATCACTGGCGATACTGAAACTTTGGGTAAACCACAGGGTTCTGACCAAGAATTGAACAAAAGCACCTACCCTTCTTTGTTAGGTTTAGAGGACGCTCAAGAAAAAGCGCAAACTCTGCTACAGGAAGCGCTTCAAGCTTTGGCTGCAATCCCATACAATACCCAGTCACTCGAAGAGTTCGCCCGATACGTCATCGAGCGCAAGAACTAAGACAATAAGCGCGCATTACCTATGACTCTTGATATATCAAAGTACCCAACTCTTGCTTTGGCTGATAAGCCAGAGGATTTGCGTCTACTTCCAAAAGAGACGCTTACACAGCTTTGTGATGAATTACGCACCTATCTTCTCAACTCAGTGAGCCAGTCAAGTGGTCACTTAGCGTCAGGCTTAGGTACAGTAGAGCTGACAGTTGCTCTGCACTATGTGTACAACACACCTTTTGACCAGTTGGTTTGGGATGTTGGCCACCAAGCATACCCGCACAAAATTCTTACTGGTCGTCGCGACCGCTTGTCGACCATCCGTCAAAAAGATGGACTGCACCCATTCCCATGGCGTCAAGAGAGCGAGTACGACACGCTTTCTGTTGGTCACTCTTCAACATCGATCAGTGCCGGACTCGGTATGGCGATCAGTGCGAAGAAAGAAGGCAAGAATCGTAAAGTCGTCAGTGTGATTGGTGATGGCGCAATTACCGCTGGTATGGCCTTCGAAGCCATGAACCACGCGGGCGATATTCACAATGACATGCTGGTTATCCTTAACGATAACGAGATGTCGATCTCTGAAAACGTAGGTGCTCTGAACAACCATCTAGCTCAAGTTCTTTCTGGCAGTCTTTACACGTCAATTCGTGAGGGTGGCAAGAAAGTGCTATCGGGCGTTCCGCCGATTAAAGAGCTGGTTCGTCGTACAGAAGAACATCTAAAAGGCATGGTTGTCCCTGGCACCATGTTTGAAGAGTTAGGCTTTAACTACATTGGCCCAATTGACGGTCACGATGTGAATGAGCTGATTAAAACGCTGAAGAACATGAGAGATCTAAAAGGCCCTCAGTTCTTGCATATCATGACTAAGAAAGGCAAAGGCTACGAGCCTGCTGAAAAAGATCCAATTGGCTACCACGGCGTACCTAAATTCGATCCTGCACATTCAAGTCTGCCGAAGAGCACCAGCTCTAAACCAACTTTCTCTAAGATTTTTGGCGACTTCCTGTGTGATATGGCCGCGCAAGATCCTAAGCTAATGGCGATCACGCCTGCAATGCGTGAAGGTTCTGGTATGGTGCGTTTCTCTAAAGAATACCCAGAACAATACTTCGATGTAGCGATTGCTGAGCAGCACGCTGTGACACTAGCAACGGGTATGGCGATTGCGGGTGATAAGCCAATTGTGGCTATCTACTCGACGTTCTTACAACGTGGCTATGATCAACTGATCCACGATGTGGCTATCATGGATCTACCGGTTATGTTCGCGATTGACCGTGCAGGTCTTGTCGGCGCTGATGGTCAAACACACCAAGGTGCGTTCGACTTAAGCTTTATGCGCTGCATTCCAAACATGGTGATTATGGCGCCAAGCGACGAAAACGAATGTCGCCAAATGCTATACACAGGCCACCAGCACACAGGTCCAAGTGCCGTTCGTTACCCTCGTGGTAATGGCATGGGTACTGAGATTCAAAGTGAATTTACTGCGCTAGAGATTGGTAAAGGTCGTATCGTTCGCGAAAGCGAAAAAGCAAAAGATGGCTCGAAAGTCGCTATCCTGAGCTTCGGTACTTTCCTTGAGAGTGCACTTCAAACGGCTGATGATATCGATGCGACAGTTGCCGATATGCGCTTTGTGAAGCCACTCGATGAAGCTCTGATCAAACAACTAGCTGCTGACCACGATGTACTGGTTACTATCGAGGAAAACGCGATTGCAGGTGGTGCCGGCGCGGGTGTGATTGAATTCTTGATGCAAGAAAAGCTACTGATGCCAGTATTGAACCTTGGTCTTCCAGACAAGTTTATTGCTCAAGGTACTCAAGGCGAACTGCATGAAGAGCTTGGCTTAGATGCCAAGGGTATTGAGAAATCAATTTCAGCTTATCTAGCTAAATAGATTCTTAACTAGGTAAGTGAATCTTTAGCTAAACAGCAAAATCAAAAAAGGTTGGCCCTAGGGTCAACCTTTTTAGTATCCGTTACGTAGCTTGGTGTATCGCTAACTAAACCTTAACCCTTCAGTAAACTCACACTAACCAACCTGCGAAGTGTGCCACGGCATACAGCGAAATCGCCGCCATAATACCCGCCACAATATCATCAATCATGATACCTAAGCCGCCGTGAACTCGCTTGTCTAACCAACCAATTGGCCAAGGCTTTACCATGTCGAAGAAACGGAATAGCACAAAGCCAGTTAATAGCCATTTCCAATCATCAGTAGGAATGTTCAGCATCGGCACTAGGGCCATGGTGATCCAAAAGCCGGCGAACTCGTCCCATACGATAGAACCGTGATCGTGTACACCCATGTCATCAGAAGTCACTTGGCATATTTTGATACCAATAATGCAGCTCACCACCACAAGAATGACATAAATAGGAAAAGGTAATTGAACCAACAATAAGTACAATGGGATAGACGCAATCGTGCCCATGGTTCCGGGAATAATAGGCGATAAGCCACTGCCAAAACCCGTCGCTAATAAGTGCCAAGGGTTTTTAAGAGAGATTGCAGAAAGTGGATTTGTCATCAATTAACCTTAAAGTGATCGTAACCAGTTAAGTTCCAGCTTAATGGTTCACCATTATTGTGTAATTCAAAATATTCTACAGGTCTTATCTGGCCAATGCAGGTGACTTTTGTTCCAGTGTGTGACAAAGCACTTTCCAGAGAACCTTTATTTTCTTCCGGCACGGTAAAGCAGAGTTCGTACTCTTCGCCACTGGTTAACGCATACTGCTGCGCAGAAGCGATATCGGAAGAGAATTGACGTAATTCAGCGGAGATAGGCAACGTACTCACATCAATGCTCGCCCCCACCTGAGAGCGCTTAAGGATGTGTTTTAAATCAGCAATAACACCATCAGAGATATCAATGGCAGACGAAGCAAGGTTCACTAATGCCTGACCAGCCAAAACTCGTGGAGTGCTCAAGTAGTGTCTCTCTTCAAGCTCTAATGCATAAGGCTTAGCTTTGTTCTGTTCTGGGTCTAATATCACCTCTAGGCCTGCTTTACTGTCGCCTAAGTTGCCCGTTACGTAAATCCAGTCACCCACTTTCGCGCCATCTCTACGCAGTGCTCGACCTTCAGGTACAAAGCCCTGCACAGTAAGCGTTAGACTCAGCGGCCCTTTGGTCGTGTCACCACCAATAAGTTGAATACCAAAGTAGTCTGCAAGTTTGAAAAAAGAATCACAAAATGGGGCAAGCCACGCTTCATCGACTTCAGGCATGGTTAACGCAAACGAAACCCAAGCAGGTGTCGCGCCCATAGCGGCAAGGTCACTAATGTTAGAAGCCAAGGCTTTGTGTGCTACCCATGCCGGATTCGCCTCTGCTAAGAAATGAGTGCTCGCGACTAAGGTATCCGTGCTAATCGCTATCTCAACATTGCCCGGCGCTTTGACCAAAGCACAGTCATCGCCAGCAGCTAGAAGAACGTCTTTACGTTGTGGTTGTCGATTTACAAAATATTTTTCAATCAGGTTAAATTCGCCAGACATCACATGCCCTATCTTTAGTCTTCATACAAATCACCGTAATTATTGATATTACAGAAATTTAGTTACAAAAAAGGCCAGCATAAAAGCTGACCTTTAGATTCAATATACGAACGTCTTATTTCTTACGAACGTGCGGTGCAGCTTTATCAAGCACACCGTTAACAAACTTATGGCTGTCTTCTGCTGCGAATACTTTCGCAAGCTCGATAGCTTCGTTGATAACCACTTTGTATGGTACATCTTCGCGACGAGTCATCTCGTACATAGCTAAACGTAGAAGCGCTAGTTCCATCAAATCCAAATCTTGCATAGGGCGAGATACGAATGGACGAAGCTTGCTATCAAGTTCCATGTGGCTAAGAGCAACACCAGTTAGCAGGTCGCGGAAGTATGCAACGTCTGTTTCTGGCATAGCAAGTGCAGGTTCTGCAGCATGATGCTCTTCTTCATCATACTTACCACCAGATAAGAACTGTTCTTCAACGGTAGCAATATTTTCTTTAGTAATTTGCCAAGAATAAATTGCTTGTAGAGCAAATTGACGTGCGTTACGACGTGCGGCTGGTTTCACACTGGCCCCCATTAGGAATCGATTTCAGAAAGAACGTTGATCATCTCAAGTGCGCTAAGTGCTGCTTCTGCACCCTTATTACCAGCCTTGGTTCCTGCGCGTTCAATAGCTTGATCGATCGTATCAACAGTAAGAACACCAAACGCTACTGGAAGAGAAAATTCCAGAGACACTTGTGCCAAACCTTTATTACATTCACTACAAACATAGTCAAAGTGAGGTGTACCGCCACGGATTACTGTACCAAGAGATACAATCGCATCGAACTTACCCGTTTTTGCAACGCGCTGCGCTACAAGTGGAAGTTCTACTGCACCAGGGCAACGAACAACAGTGATGTTGTCTTCGCTTACTTGTCCATGACGCTTTAAAGTATCGATTGCACCAGAAAGTAAACTTTCGTTAATAAAACTGTTGAAACGAGCAATAACGATAGCAATTTTTGCATTTGGCGCTGGGAAGCCACCCTCGATCACTTTCATAAGCCTTCCTTTAACTATTTTCATCAAGTGAGAATCGCCGGATTCTAGCACAAAACTGTGAGCAATATCTAATGCTAATTTAGAAGAACAGACACCGGAGATGTAAAGATGATAACGCAGCGCTGCTCCCAACCGTATAGGAGCAACAAGTCGCCAAGCATCTGCATTTAACGCACGAAAAATTGAGCTTAGCGACTGTGCTCTTTTGGTTTAATTCGTCACCAAAAAAGAGCGACCAGAGTCATCATTGATTGTGTTGCTACAAATTAATCTGTGAGTGGTTACTCACAAACGTATTCAACCACGTTCAGACCGAAACCACCTAGTGCGTGGTAACGCTTAGTGCTTGAAGATAATAGACGCATATCATGAACGCCAAGGTCTTGTAGAATCTGAGAACCTACGCCAACACGACGCGAAGTACCTTGCTTCTTAGCCATAGTTGGTTGTTCGTTCTTATCTTGAGCTTCGAACGTCTTCACTTTGTGGATCAGAGAATCAGACGACTCTTCATTGCCAAGAATCACCAACACACCGCCTTCGTCGCCGATGCGCTTCATTGCTTTATCCAGCGACCAGCTACGCTCAGTGCCACGATCTGAATGAAGCAGATCGGTGAACGTATCATGTAGATGAACACGCACTAAAGGAGCACCATCAGACAAGTCGCCTTTTTGCATTGCGTAGTGGATCTGGTTATCAATCGTGTCGCGGTAAGTCACCAACTCAAAATCACCAAATTCAGTCGGTAGGTGACATTGTGCAACACGCTCGATCGTTGTTTCTGTGTTGTTGCGGTATTCAATCAGGTCAGCGATGGTACCTAGCTTGATATCATGCTTTTCAGCGAACACTTCAAGATCAGGGCGACGCGCCATAGTGCCGTCGTCATTAAGGATCTCAACGATAACCGATGCTGGCTCACAGCCTGCTAGACGAGCTAAATCACAACCTGCCTCTGTGTGACCAGCACGAGTTAGAACACCGCCGTCTTGCGCTGTTAGCGGGAAGATGTGACCTGGTTGTACAAGGTCAGCCGCTTTTGCATCTTTCGCGACTGCAGCTTGAACCGTCACCGCGCGATCTGATGCTGAAATACCTGTCGTTACACCCTCTGCCGCTTCAATCGAAACCGTAAAGTTTGTTGTGTACTGAGCGTTGTTGTCTTGAACCATAGGCGCAAGACCCATGCGGCTTGAGCGCTCTTTGGTCAGTGTTAGACAGATTAAACCACGACCGTACATCGCCATGAAGTTAATCGCTTCTGGCGTAACATGTTCTGCTGCCATGATCAGATCGCCTTCATTTTCGCGATCTTCATCATCCATCAGGATAACCATTTTTCCTAGGCGAATGTCTTCAATAATTTCTTGAGGAGTACTAATTGGCATTGTTCTATATCCTTTGAAATGGTTCTGCTTCCTAGAACCGACACTATTTAAACCTGATGATATTGCTTCGCTTTACAAAGTGATGCTTAACGCACTTTGTCTCAACGATTAGGCAAAACCATTCTGCTGTAAGAATTCCATCGTCAATCGAGATTCAGGCTCAGACTCTTGCTGTTGGCCTTGAAGTAGACGTTCCATGTAGCGTGCTAACACATCGACTTCTAGATTCACTTTGCGACCAACATTGAATTGGTCGATGGTGGTTTCTGAAGATGTATGAGGAACGATCGTCAGCTTAAATGCATTCTTACGTAAATCGTTCACGGTAAGACTAATACCATCCACCGTCACCGAACCTTTTTGAGCTACATACTTTGAGATTTCAGCAGGCATTTCTACCCAGAACTCAATCGCACGGCCAACTTGGTTGCGCTCAACAATCTCGCCCACGCCATCCACGTGACCCGATACGATGTGACCACCGAAACGAGTCGTCGGTAGCATCGCTTTCTCTAGGTTCACCTTGTCGCCTGCTTGGTAATCGACAAAACCCGTTTTTTTCAGGGTTTCAAGCGAAAGGTCTGCACTGTAGCTGTGCTCGTTGAACTCAACAACCGTCAAACAAACACCATTGGTAGCGATACTGTCGCCTAACTGAACGTCAGCCATATCAAGCTTACCCACGTTAACCGTTACGGTGATGTCTTCTCCGCGGGGAGTGATTGCACTCAATGTACCTACGGCTTCTACAATTCCTGTAAACATTTTAAAACTCTTTTTGTTGTCAACGACATGTATTTGGTTAGCAGAACTATTTCCACTGTGGTTCTGTAACTATGGGTTAATTACTACTGGCTTCGCTACTATGCGAATATCCACACCAACCTGTCGAACATCTTTAATTTCTAGGTCAATCACATCAGACATTGAGGTGAGCCCTAATGCGCCCATCAAACCTCGTCCGTCACTGCCCATAAGTTTAGGTGCTAAATAGAGGATTAGCTCATCCACCAGCTGCGCTTCAATCAAGCTTTTTGCCAACGTGGCGCCCGCTTCGACCCAAATATGGTCGATATGATTGGCAGGTAACTGACGCATCAAATCGTGTAAGTCCAACTGACCAGCATCCGTTGTTCCAACGGTAATATCGGCAGAGGCTTCAGCGACTCTCAATATCGATGTTGGCGTCTGGTATAACTTGAGCTCAGGGCGCAGTTGATTTTGGCGATCAAGAATCACACGAATCGGCTGACGTAGCTCTTCTTCAGCGTAATGAGCTTGAGCGCTGCTTGGTAATTCAGCCCAACGAACATTCAGCGATGCGTTGTCTTCAATCACCGTTTGACTGGTTGATAGAACCGCACCGGACTTTGCTCGATAATTCTGAACATCACGACGTGCTTCTGGCGATGTTATCCACTGGCTTTGACCATTTGCCAATGCAGTTTGACCATCAAGGCTGGCTGCCATTTTAAGCTGAACAAAAGGCATGCCTGTTTGCATACGCTTGATAAATGCAGGGTTCAAGTCGAGAGCATCTTGCTCTAACAAACCGATTTCAACCTCAATACCCGCATCACGTAGCATGTTGATGCCACGTCCTGCGACTTTAGGGTTTGGGTCCTGCATGGCACAAATCACTTTTGAAACTTGAGCTTTAATCAAACCTTCCGCACATGGCGGCGTTCGACCATAATGAGAACAAGGTTCTAACGTAACGTAAGCTGTTGCGCCTTTTGCCTTATCACCGGCCATTCGCATGGCATGCACTTCAGCATGAGGTTCGCCCGCTTTAGCATGAAAACCTTCACCAACGATCTGACCATCGGTTTGTACGATGACACAGCCCACATTTGGGTTTGGCGCAGTGGTGTAAATGCCGCGTTTCGCTAATTGAATAGCACGCGACATCATTTGAAAATCTAGGGGAGTAAAATTAGACATGATTGAGGGGTTAGTCCTCTAATTTAGCGATTTCTTCGCCAAACTCTCGGATGTCTTCAAAGCTGCGGTAAACAGAGGCAAAACGGATGTACGCCACTTTATCCAATTCTTTCAATTGGCCCATCACAAGATTACCGATCATCTCGCTTGGTACTTCGCGCTCACCAGTTGCACGGAGTTGTGACTTAATCGTACTGATTGCAAGTTCAATTGCATCAGCACTCACTGGGCGTTTTTCTAGGGCGCGCTGAACGCCACCGACCATTTTATCTTCGTTAAATGGTTCACGGTTTCCATTCGACTTAATTACTTTAGGCATCACAAGTTCTGCCGATTCGAACGTAGTAAAACGTTCGCTACATGCAAGGCATTGACGGCGACGACGAACCTGATGGCCATCGGCTACCAGTCTTGAATCGATTACTTTAGTGTCGTTCTCTGAACAAAAAGGACAATGCATATCACCTCCAAATAATTGAATATCAGTGTAACGGAATTGCCAAACGTTAGGAAAGAAAAAGGGCCAATTAAGGCCCTTTTGTGTGGTGATTCATTGATTATTGCTACGCGATAGCAATTTCTAAATGAGCTGAGGAGGAAAATTAACGAGAACGTTAACCTCGAACTAAATAGTTCGCTTTACCCACCCATTTGTAGCTTGTCAGCTCTTCTAAGCCCATAGGGCCGCGAGCATGCAGTTTCTGAGTAGATACCGCTACTTCTGCACCTAAACCAAACTGTGCACCATCAGTAAAACGAGTGGATGCATTCACGTAAACCGCAGCAGAACCTACCGAGTTAATAAAGCGCTCAGAGCTTTCTAGGCTGTTAGTCATGATTGCGTCTGAGTGACTCGCGTTGTGTACGCGCATGTGGTCAATCGCTTGTGCAACGTTAGCAACCACTTTCACGCCTAGCGTGTAGCTTAGCCATTCAGTGTCAAAGTCGCCTTCAACCGCATCACGTTGGTCTTCAAAACCAGTAAGCAATGATTTTGCACTCGCGTCCGTAACCAAGGTTACTTTGCCTGCTAAACGCTGTGTTAGCTTAGCAAGGAAAGCTTCAGCAACGGCTTCATGCACTAGCAGCGTATCCAATGAGTTACATGCAGATGGACGTTGAACTTTCGAGTTTTCAACCACATCAACAGATTTCTCAAGGTCAGCGCTCTCATCAACAAAGATATGGCTGATACCAAAACCACCGATGATAACTGGAATAGTACTGTTCTCTTTACACATCTTGTGCAGACCAGCGCCACCACGAGGAATGATCATATCCACGTAGTCGTCCAATTTAAGCAGTTGAGAAACCAACTCACGATCCGGTTTCTCGATGTACTGAACAGAAGCCGCAGGAAGTTCCGCTTTTTCTAGTGCAGACTGGATGACTTTAACCAGTTCCATGTTCGAGAAGAACGTCTCTTTACCACCACGTAAGATGCTTGCGTTACCTGTTTTCAGACACAGTGCCGCAATATCGATGGTTACGTTCGGGCGCGCTTCATAGATAACACCAACCACACCAAGTGGCACGCGACGACGAGACAGTGACATACCGTTTTCCAGTACTTTGCTGTCAATCTCGCTGCCAACTGGGTCATTCAGGCTAATTACGTTACGAACATCGTTAGCAATGCCTGTTAAGCGCTCTTCGTTAAGAAGTAGACGGTCAAGCAGTGCGTCAGTTAAACCCGCTTCACGGCCTAGTTCGATATCTTTGGCATTCGCTTCTAAAATCGTTGCTGCGTTTGCTTCTAGTTCATCAGCGATGATCGCCAATGCTTTATTCTTTTGCGCCGTAGATGCGGTCGCTAGGTGGAAAGCAGCCTCTTTTGCTGCGATACCCATATTAGTTAAATCCACGTTTAACTCTCCCTAAATTCTGTCTGTCTTTGGATGCAAAAAGGCGATTCGCCTTATCATCACGAGCTATTCTTGGATTACAACAAGGTCGTCACGGTGAATGACTTCTGACCCGTAATCGTAACCAAGGATGTCGCCAATATCTTTACTGTGCTTGCCTGCTATTTTTGCTAGGTCTTGGCTTGAGTAGCTAGCGATACCACGCGCTACTACCTTGCCTTTGCTGTCTGTGACTTGGGTGACTTCACCGCGAGAAAACTCGCCTTGAACTCGAATAACCCCTTTTGCCAACAAGCTGCTGCCTTTGGTGTTTACGGCGTTTACTGCGCCATCGTCGACCACGATGTCACCGGCAGAAGCAGGGCCCGCTAAAATCCAACGCTTACGGTTTTCAAGCGCTTCAGCTAAAGGTAGGAAACGTGTGCCTTGTGGATTGTCGCTCAAAGAGTCGAACACCACATTTTCAGCACTGCCTGCTGCAATAATAACTTCAATACCGGCACGACGAGCAATATCCGCCGCCTGCAGTTTTGTTGCCATGCCGCCAGTACCCAACGTCGTACCGCTGCCGCCAGCGATCTTACGCAGTGTGTCATCAATCGTTTTCACTTCTTTGATGAGCTCAGCATTTGGGTCTTTACGAGGGTCAGCTGTAAACAGGCCTTTTTGGTCTGTTAGTAGCAAAAGCTTATCAGCACCGCACAAAATACCTACTAAGGCCGACAAGTTATCATTGTCGCCCACTTTAATTTCGTTGGTTGCTACCGCGTCGTTTTCGTTTACTACCGGAATAATATCGTGCTCAACAAGTGCGTTGATCGTGTCACGTGCATTCAGAAAACGCTCGCGATCATCAAGATCAGCACGAGTCAGTAGCATCTGGCCAATTTTAAGGCCATAGATAGCAAACAAAGACTCCCAAACTTGAATCAACTGACTTTGCCCAACTGCCGCAAGCAACTGTTTGCTCGCCATTGAGTTGGGAAGTGCGGGGTAACCAAGGTGCTCACGCCCTGCTGCAATTGCGCCAGACGAAACCATAACCACAGAGTGGCCTTGTTTTTTTAATTCAGCACATTGACGAACCAGCTCAACCATGTGAGCACGGTCTAATGCCAATGTTCCACCAGTTAAGACACTGGTACCCAGTTTAACAACGACAGTTTTACGCTGTGTTGTTGTCCCGCTTTGATGATTTGTTGTCATGAAGTCTTTTATGGATAAAACAAATAAGAGGTGATGTTTTAGCAATCAAAAGGGGAATTCACAAGCAGAAAAGGTGCGAAATCGCACCTTTTTGCTTTATATAGAAGAGTAACCTTTAAAATTAGACGAATTCGACAGACTCTTCGTCTAATTGGATACTGATTTCAAACTTACTTTGAAGTTCATCAACCAGCTTTTTGTGGAAGGCTTCTTGAGTTCGAGAGACCTCAGCGACCGCCTTTTTAGGTAACGGCAAAGAATCCCAGTTACCATCGATGTTGTACTTACCGATATTGTACTTCGCCGAATATCCCTCTTCCGACTTATCCAATTCCAGCCACCAGCCCCAAAACTCACGTTCTTCTGGTGATTTTTTATCGTTCACACACACAGACAAGCAATCAAAAATATAGTGGCCTTCTTCGGATTGCGGTTCCCTTAAGTAAGGCCCGATCGCCTTTAAAACATTCAACAAGCGGTAATGCGTAGGTTGTTGTGTCACTTCTGACATATTGAATCTCCATTTTCAATGTTAAGAATGACGTTACTCAGACTGTTATACGTAGAAACTACGCAATTGGATTTTATAAATTATCTCTGAGTATCAGGTACTTAGTTTGTACACTTTTCATGCTTAACTAATTTAGGAGAAATGTCATCTAAATAATTCATCCTCAAGCCACTTTATCGCCAATTCGAGGGATTGCTCATAACCTTGTGTAATTGACTTAGCTTTGATTTTCTTCGCTTTTCCGTAATCACTGTAAATAGCAACCAGTTGATTATCCATTGGCGGTGAAACCGGGTCGCCTTCCAAAGCCAATGCCAAGATTGGAACACGGGTTTTACTGTTGGATAGCAAACCTTGCACCTTGAGTGACCACGCCATCAACTGCCCAGAAAGGCTATTGATATCGACCGCCCCTTTACCAAGACGCGAGGCCAACACATCTAGATGCATCTTAGGCATCTGTTTCAGTTTGTCGGCATGAACAAAGATGTCGTGAATTGGCGCGCCTAAAGAGATACACGCTTTAATCTTATGCTGCTCAAGGAAAGATAGTCTCACCATCGCATTGCCACCAAAGCGGAAACCAAACAAGCCAACTTTGTGGTGATCTACCCATGGAATATTAGGTAATTCATTTAGAACAGCTTGGTGAAGGCAAGATGAGTCTTCCGTTAACGGCCAATGCGCACTGTGCCCTATCGATGGCATGTCTACCGTTAGCATCGCAATGTTCTTAGGCGCTAAATAATCCCTAAACAAGCGCCACATGTCCGTTTGCAAGCTATCTAAACCCGCGCTGACAATCACAACCGGTTGCGGTTTGTCTGTCTTGGTTAGATGCAAGTTCGCTTTGATCTTCTTGTTTTGGTATGGAATATCAATCTGTTTGACGATCAACTTAGTGTGCTTGATCGCTTCAGAATAGGCTGCGTTGGCCAACACTTGAGCCTGAGCTGCCAAGTTGTCGTTCTTCAGATGTGGGTAACCCGCAATACTGAAGCACAGCGATGCTGAAAATAGCTCTTCAGCCATCTCTTCACCGTTCTTTTCATTAGAACGATTTTGATGTTGCATACCCAGCTTGGTCCATTCGTATGCCCAGTTACCGCTTCGGTAACCCATGACCGTATCAAGCCACTCATCGGTTGTACGAGAGTTATCAGATGACGCGATGCGAGCCAATACCGCTTCTTGCTCTATTGGATTAACGCCTTGCCATACCCACTGAAGACGTCTTAGGTTTCGGTACCATGATGAGTTTTGCTGTTCACGCTTCTCATCCAATAACGCTTCAGAGCTAGGCATGTATTGTGTCAACATTGAGGTCTCTTTGGCCTGCTTGTGCTTTACAAACAAAGTTTCCGAAAGGTTCGAGCTCGTTTCTTCTGGTTCAGACATTGGGATACTTAATAAGAAATGGTTGTCACTAATAATATAAAAAAAAATGACCCTATAAAGGGTCATTTCTCAAAAAACTAAGTTTACGCTTATTTTGACTTGCGATTTACTGGCTCAACGTAGCTTAGGCTAGTATCCCAAGGTTGCTCAATCCATGTATCTTGGGCGATATCAACAATGTACTCGTCTAGCAAATCAGCGCCAGATGGTTTTGCACATACAGCGATCAGTTTCGCTTTAGGGTACATTTCGCGAAGCTTACGTGCAGTGTCACCACTATCAACCAAGTCTTCAACGATTAGGAAGCCTTCGCCGTCACCTTCTGGTGCTTTAACGACTGTCATATCACGTTGGTGATCGTGGTCGTAGCTAGAAATACAAATCGTATCTACGTGACGAATACCTAGTTCACGAGCCAAGATTGCACCAGGAACCAAACCACCACGGCTTACAGCCCAGATGCCTTTCCACTGCTCTGCTGGCATTTGCTTTTCAGCAAGTTGACGGCAGTAAGTCTGCATGTTGTCCCAAGTGATAACGAATTTGTTGCTCATAGTATAAAACCTAATAATTTTGTCATGTTATTAGAGGCTATCTCAAACATAGCCTCTTCAGCGATTAAGCAGAAATCTAGACGATTAAGCGAAAATGTATTTAAGAATAAAGATAGCCGACATTACCCACACAGCAGGTGAAACGTCGCGACCTTTACCACTTAGCAGCTTAATTGCAGCGTAAGCGATGAAACCTAATGAGATACCCTCAGCGATAGAGTACGTCAGCGGCATAAGCAGACATGTTACCACGACTGGTGCAGCTTCCGTAAGATCACGCCAATCAATGCCAACTAGGCCAGACATCATCAGAATTGCCACATAGAAAAGTGCACCTGATGTTGCGTAAGCCGGAATCATACCTGCAAGTGGCGAGAAGAAAAGAGCCAGTAGGAATAAGATGCCAACCACAACAGCAGTTAGACCGGTACGACCGCCTTCAGCGACACCTGCAACACTCTCAACATAAGACGTTGTGTTTGATGTACCTAGCAGTGCACCAATAGATGTTGCTGTAGAGTCAGCAAGCAGTGCTTTGTTCAAGCGAGGGAGTTTGCCGTCTTCTTTGATTAGGTTTGCTTTCGTTGCAACACCAACCAGAGTGCCTGCTGTATCGAACAAATCGACGAACAAGAATGCAAATACCACTGAAATCATACCGATTTCAAATACAGCAGAGAAATCAAGCTGCATGAATGTCGGTGCAAGGCTTGGTGGTGTAGACATGATACCGCCGTATTGAACGTCACCTATTGCAATACCGATAGCCGTGATTGCTAGAATTGCAATCATTACCGCACCCTTCACACCGCGGTGAACAAGAGCAATAGTCAGGAAGAAACCAAGCGCACCTAACATTGGCGCAATCGCAGTGATATCGCCAAGTGAAACCTTAGTTGCAGGGTTAGAAACAACGATGCCTGCATTACCAAGTGCGATAAACGCAAGGAAAAGGCCGATACCCGCAGAAATACCAACACGCAGAGACATAGGGATCGAGTTGATAATCCATTCACGGATCTTAAAGATACTTAAGAAGATGAAGATTACGCCTGATACGAAAACCGCTGCCAGAGCAACTTGCCACGTATATCCCATACCCATTACAACAGCGTAGGTAAAGAATGCGTTCAAACCCATGCCTGGAGCTTGAGCAATTGGATAGTTAGCAACAAAGCCCATGATGAAACAGCCAATAGCAGCTGCTAAACAGGTTGCTACAAATACAGCGCCATGGTCCATACCAGCATCAGCTAGAATCATTGGGTTTACAAAAATAATGTAAGCCATTGTTAGGAAGGTTGTTAGACCTGCGATGATTTCAGTGCGCACATTGGTGCCATTTTCACTGAGTTTGAATAGCTTTTCGAACATTATCGAATCCTATAAGGGTAAAAAGTAAACGGTTGCGTAATCGATTGGCTGTGGATTATAAAGTTATCAAATAACAAATTCCAGATAGAATTAAGGCTCTAATCGATATTTATCAGAATGCCGTATGAAACAAAGCGATTAAAAACGAAAGTACAAATGATAAATAATGATTAAAAACAATCAATTAATAGAAAATACCCAGTAAAGCCAGGTGGTTGTTTTTTCTACTACCGGTTATTTTCATTGATAATCTAGACGGTAAATTCTGAATTCAAACCCACAATAGTTATGCATTTTTCAACAGGATCAGTAATAAGGTACAAATTGATATTTCGGCGTTTAAAAAATGACCACGCAGAACAGCAGTAAAAGTGACAAGCGAAAGCGGTTTGGAAAAGTAGCAGGCAAAAAAAACGCCACTCAAAACTGAGTGGCGGTAGAATCTGTCAACCAAAAGGGCTGTAAAAGAATTCCAATATATAGGGGTGAACAAAACTGTTCGAGTTACATGCTTACGGTATTAGTAACCAAAGCTTGTAGGGTATGCAAAGTTGCTAGTGTAAACAGAGCTGTTAATCCAGAACATTGCAGATGGTAAACCTTTCATAACTATCACCTTAATAAATCAATAAAAAACGAATTTGATTTCTCGGTTCCTTGGAGGCGATAAAACGGACTCATCCTTTGAGCATTTACTCTTCATCTCAGAAGTTGGTTATTAATATACCCTAAAGAAAAAAGATTACAAGTATTTTTTGCTATAGGTCACATTTTTGGCCATTTATGGTTATTTTTAAAACTCAATTCCGTAATTAAATTACAGAATAGAATTAAACAAACGTTTGCCTGTGCCATTTATAAGCATCAAGGCGCTTAATTATGATCAGATGGACAAGAGCGCTTTCAAAATTTGAGCTATTTGAGGTTTAGAACCGCTACTCGTCAAAACGCTCAAGTGGTATGCTGTTGCCATCAAAACAGACCCATATTTTAGATTTTTGTTCTAGGTTTTTACCCATACAAAACCTAAATATATGGTTATCAAATAAAAAAGGAGTCATCCGTGTCTGAATTCCATTCTGAGATCAGTAAATTATCCCCTGCCCCTATCTGGCAGTTCTTCGATAAGATTTGCTCAATCCCACACCCTTCTAAGCATGAAGAAGAGCTTGCTCAATACATTATTGCTTGGGCAACAGAGCAAGGCCTAGATGTACGTCGTGACCCAACGGGCAACGTATTCATCAAAAAGCCAGCAACGGCGGGTATGGAAAACAAAAAAGGTGTGGTGCTACAAGCTCACATCGATATGGTTCCACAAAAGAACGAAGACACAGTTCATGACTTCGCTAAAGATCCAATCCAACCATACATTGATGGTGAGTGGGTTACAGCTAAAGGCACAACGCTTGGCGCTGATAACGGCATGGGCATGGCTTCTTGCCTAGCGGTTCTTGCTTCAAACGAAATCCAACACGGCCCTATCGAAGTTCTACTAACAGTAGATGAAGAAGCGGGCATGACGGGTGCTTTCGGTCTTGAAGCGGGTTGGTTAGAAGGCGATATCCTTCTTAACACCGATTCAGAGCAAGAAGGCGAAGTGTACATGGGCTGTGCTGGCGGTATCGACGGTGCAATGACATTTGAAATTGCTCGTAACGCGATTCCAGCTGACTTCGTAACACGTAAGCTTACGCTAAAAGGCCTAAAAGGCGGTCACTCTGGTTGTGACATCCACACAGGTCGTGCAAACGCAAACAAACTGCTTGCTCGCTTCCTAGCAGGTCACGCAAAAGAGCTAGACCTTCGCATCGTCGAATTCAAAGGCGGTAGCCTTCGTAACGCGATCCCTCGTGAAGGTTTCGTAACGGTTGCTGTTCCTGCGGCAAACCAAGAAAAACTGGCTTCACTATACAACTACTACACAGAGCTGCTTTCAACAGAGCTAGGTAAAGTAGAAGACAGCATCGTGACTTTCAATGAAGAAGCTTCTGTAGAAATGGGCGCACTTGCGTCAGCAGATCAAGCTCGCTTCATTGCGGCACTTAACGCATGTCCAAACGGCGTGATTCGTATGAGTGACGAGATTGAAGGTGTTGTTGAAACGTCTCTAAACGTAGGTGTTATCACAACAGAAGAGAACTCAATTACAGTACTTTGCCTGATCCGTTCTCTTATCGATTCAGGTCGCTCACAAGTAGAAAGCATGCTGAATTCTGTTGCTGAACTAGCGGGCGCTAACATCGCCTTCTCTGGTGCTTACCCAGGTTGGAAACCAGACGCAGATTCAGAAATCATGCATATCTTCCGCGACATGTACGAAGGTATCTACGGTCATAAGCCAAACATCATGGTTATCCATGCTGGTCTTGAGTGCGGCCTATTCAAAGAACCTTACCCGAACATGGATATGGTTTCTTTCGGCCCAACCATCAAGTTCCCGCACTCTCCTGATGAGAAAGTGAAGATCGACACCGTTGAGCTATTCTGGAACCAAATGGTTGCATTGCTTGAAGCGATCCCAGAAAAAGCTTAACCCGATAAGCTATGTTTGTTCAGTAAATCGTGCTTTTCAATAGATAGTACTTTTCAGTAAGCACCTTTTATCCGAGACAAAATAAAACAGGTACTCAATGAGTACCTGTTTTTGTATCTAATTTTTGTAAACGACTATTTGTGACTAAAAGAAACAATTAAGCGCGTGAAGCTGCGTAGCTCTCTAATTCATCAATTGAAGTTTGTGCAACCACTTCGCCATCGATGAAGTACGTCACCATCTCACCATCACGAACACCGATTAGTGTCGCTCGCTCACCAAATTGGTAAGTGATATCCATTTGGATTGTGTTTTCATCAACCTGCTGCATCTGACCTTTTTCGATCATGTTTACATTGGTGATAGGACCTACAGGCGCTTCCGTTAGAGACGGATCTAATTGATGGTTAATATCAAGGTAAGTATCAACCTTAGTATCAAAGATGTGCGGCGCACCCGTTAATGGGTTGCTACCAGTCCAGAACTCTAGAGAGTTAAACACTAGGTAATCTGCAGCAACTGTTAGACCGTAAGCTGGAGCTAACAATAAGTTTAAGCCGCCACGAGCATAACGGTTATCAACGGCTTTAAGGTTGAACTTCATTAGGTAACCCGTTACTGCGTTGCTACCAACACAGCCAGATAAAGCAACAGATACCACCGCTAGTGCTACAACTTTTGAAATTGTTTTTTTCATTTTGATCTCAATATTTAAATTTGGCCGCCAAAAAATGGCGGTGGATAATACCAACGAACTGAATAACAAATATCAGCGCTAAATCAATGTATTGTCAGAAAATTCACAATTTGAAACACCCTTCAATTAGCCAAATAAAAAACTGAAACCAATTCAGAAGCTCCTTCATAAAAAACTTTTGTCGTCACCGTAAAGCGATTGATTCGTACTAAAAATCAACGATTGCTACATTCCGTGTTAACGAATTATCACCATGTTGAGAACAACCTAAATGGCAAGACTAAAACCTAATCAACCCTTCGAATTACTTGGTTATACTGTTCAGCCAGGACAACGAATGGAGATTGAACTGCAAGCGGCTCAGCTTTACACGCATTCTCCACTTTCGATCCCGATTGAAATTATTCACGGTCGCCAAGCAGGCCCAACACTGATGGTAAATGCGGCTATCCACGGCGATGAGCTAAACGGTGTTGAGATTGCACGACAACTGACCAATGCGATTGATCCAAAGAAACTGAAAGGGACATTGATTGTTGTGCCTATCGTTAACGTGTTTGGCTTTATCCATAAGTCTCGTTACCTACCAGATCGTCGTGACCTAAACCGTTGCTTCCCTGGCAGTGAGAAAGGGTCGTTAACATCACGCATCGCTTACACCTTCTTCGAAAACGTGGCAAAGCACTGTGATTACATTCTGGATCTACACACGGGCGCGATTCACCGTACCAATCTGCCACAGATTCGTGCAAACCTATCGAACCCTGAAACACTGCGCATCGCAAAAGCGTTCGCAACACCTGTGATCATTGATTCTCCGCTGCGTGATGGCTCACTGCGTAGCGAAGCGGAAAAACTGGGGATCCCTGTATTAACTTACGAAGGTGGTGAAGCGCTGCGTTTTGATCACCTAGCGATTCGTGCGGGTTACCTTGGCGTGCATCAAGTGATGAAAGAAATCGGCATGCTGCGTCCTAACCGTAAGAAGTTACCAGAGCCAGTATTGAGTAAATCCACCAGTTGGATCCGCGCTGAGTCAGACGGTATTTTGCGTAACATGGTAAGACTGGGTGAACAAGTTGAAGCGGGGCAAACCCTTGCTTACATCAGCTCTCCATTGGGTCACCAAGAAGGCCAAGTGATCACAACCAAAGGCGGTATCGTGATTGGTCAGCAAACTCTGCCTTTGGTCAATGAAGGTGATGCTGTGTTCCACATCGCTTACTTCAAGCAAGACGATGAAGAAGTCGGACAATCAGTAGAAAGCTACATTGAAGAAGTGGCAGAAGATGATTGGCTAACTGCGCTGAATAACTGATCAGACAATGCTTAACTGTTTAAGAGCTCGACGTTAAAAGCGAGAAGCCAAACCGAGCTCTTAAACACAATAAAACAGAACTCCACAAACTAAAAAGCCCCAATACACTTTTAACTAGAAAGAAAAAAGTTGTATCGGGGCTTTTTTTTCACAAATCCCTTATCTTAAAATTAAGGGATCTATAAATTAGTCATGCACTGAATTATTCAGCGTCTTCTTGCTCTTCTGCACGAGCTTTAGCGCGCGCTTCACGTGCTTGCTCAGCTTTAAGCTCTTTAGTGTGACGTAGTTCGTCACGCTCTTTACGCTGCTCTGATTTACGCTCGTTACGTTCAGCTTGGTTAGCGATGAAAGATGCTAGCTCTTTCTCTGCCCACTCTTGTGCTAGAACTTCAGTTTCGAAACCAGATTCACGCTTAGATACTGTAGTGCTGCGAGACGTTACTTGACGAGTAATCTCTGCACACCAACCGTTGCGTTTTTCTGTAAGGCGGATATCAAATTTTTTGTTCTTAGACATGTTCTATTTTTTCCTAAGGGAGATCATTAAGGGATCGGTCAACTTTGATAACTCCATCTAAGTGAGCATCTTTTAACACCATCCCTTGGTAAGCGCGGTATTAGAGCACAAATCAATGAATATTGCTGCAAATATTTGCAGCGGATCACACTCTAATGCTGCAAATCGTTTTCGCCTGATTTCAATCGGTTCGTAACTCTCGGTTCACCATCAACTTCAGCCCTGTTTTATCGACCACAATGAAATGAACTATGCTCAAACAGAGATAAATGAATCGCCTAAGACTTCCTATTGATAGGCACTCACATCTCACCTACTCCGCCCATAATTAAAATAGCTAAGGAGTTGCTATGGATAGCTTCATCAAAAATTTACCGAAGGTTGAGCTGCACTTACACATAGAAGGCACATTAGAACCAGAGCTGATGTTCGAGCTTGCCAAGCGTAATAACGTGTCGATTCCCTTTGAAAACCCAGACCAAGTGCGAGACGCGTACCAATTCCACAATCTTCAGTCCTTTCTCGATATCTATTACCAAGGCGCTAACGTGCTACTCCACCAGCAGGATTTCTACGACCTGACTTGGGCTTACCTACTGAAATGCCAGCAAGATAATGTGGTTCATACTGAGATATTCTTCGACCCTCAAACTCACACTGAACGCGGCATTGTCTTTGAAGTCATCATAAGCGGAATCACTCGAGCTTTGAATCAAGCGGAGCAAGAGCTTGGTATCAGCAGCCAACTGATCATGTGTTTTCTGCGTCACCTTGATGAAGACAGCGCTTTTGAAACGCTCAAACAAGCCCTTCCTTATAAAGATAAGATCATAGCGGTTGGGTTAGATTCATCAGAACAGGGCAATCCGCCAGAGAAGTTTAAACATGTATTCCAAGAAGCGATCAACCAAGGCTTTCTGACTGTCGCACACGCCGGAGAAGAAGGCCCAGCACAAAATATTACCGACGCACTGAGCTTGTTAGGCATTACCCGAATTGATCATGGCGTTCGCTGTGTTGAAGATGAAAACTTGATGGAACAGCTAATCGCTAAACGCACACCGCTGACGGTCTGCCCGCTGTCGAATACCAAGCTCAAGGTGTTTGAGACCATGCAAGAACACAACATCGTCGAGTTGCTGAGAAAAGGGCTGTGCGTCACCATCAATTCCGATGATCCGGCTTACTTCGGCGGCTATATGAATGATAACTTCCTAGCCGTCGCCAATGCTCACCCAGTGACCAAAAACGAATTAGCGCAATTCAGTATTAATGCCATCGAAGCCAGTTTCATCTCGCCTAACGCCAAAGAAGATCTCATCACACAGGTACGCCAATACCTTGCTGCGAATACTTAATGAGTTATCAAGATTAAAAAAGGGAAGCTCTGAGCTTCCCTTTCTGTATCAATCGATAATTAATTGGCTTAGCCCGGGTGACCATCCACCCTTGGCGTTAACAGCATCATCCCAAATTTCCAGATAAACAGCCCGAATGCTAACGTCCATAAACCAGCGCTGATGTTGACCATCTCAAATAAATACGCTGGGAAGAATGTCACACCTAAACTACGAACGAGTGCCGTGATAAATATAGCCGAGAACGCCAAAGCCATACTTGGCCCTTTATAGATAGCACGACCGGTATGTCCCATTGTCACTCGCGTAATCATCGCCAGTATCAAACCGCTCAAGCCACCAATTGCGAACAAGTGCAGCATGTTATGACTCGCAAATGGGTTATCTAACAGACCACGTAACAACAAGCTTAGAGGAATACATAGATAAGCCGCGTGCAGCGACCACACCAAAGGTTCAGACAGCGTTGTCCAAGGTTTCCATCGGATAAAGCGCACCAACTGAGTCACACCTGCCAATACCATCAACTCATTGCCGACTTGAGCAAAGGTCAATGGGAAGAAGCTCAGCACAAACAACCCAACCAAAGGTAGATTGGCTAGCCATTCCAACCAAACCAAGGGCTGTGCTTTTTCGAAATCAAAACGACGTGCCGTGAAGAACGGGATCACTCGCCCACCCATCACTGATAACAGCAAGGTAAACCACCACAACATAGCCTGCCAAACTGCAGACGATGGGAATGGAGGCATCCCCTTAATGGTCGCGTAACTAGCAAAGTTCGCCACGATAGCCAATATAAACAGCGGCACAAAAAACAGGTTCTTCCAGCCTTTCGATTTCACGACGCGGAAACCAATCTCGTAAGCGGCAAAGATCAAGAACAACGCTTCAACCGATGAGGTTAACCACAATGGCGCCGGTGTCCAAAACAGAATACGAGGTGCAAGCCATAAGCCAACAAGAGCTGCCAGCCGATAGTGCTTGGTGCCGTTGACACCCGTCCATGTTTGTACCGCCGTTAACACAAAGCCGACCACTATTGCCATTGAGAAACCAAACAGCATTTCATGTACGTGCCACCAAAGCGCTGGTACTTTTAGCATTTCAGGCTGACCGCTTTGGAACATGATGACCCAAGCCACAATCGCGATCACAGCATAGAGACTGCCTAAAAAGAAGAAAGGTCTAAAACCCAAACGAAGATAGGCTGGAATCGCGTCTTCTACACTTTTATCTGTGATATTTAACAAACTCGCTCCTAATTCTCAGATAAGCGGCCAAGGTATTACCTAAACCAAATTTGGTGTGCATCAAATCCGATGCAATATTCAGATCACATTGCATGAAACGCGCCAATTAGATAAAACCAGTAAAAACAGCGACTCACGAGATTCACTAGCCAATAAACAAGTCAAAAAAACACAACCAAAAGAGTCATAAAGACATATGTATGTATAAATAGAAACTTACTGACTTTTGGTATCTCGCCACATATAGTAAGACTAGACTTAAATGGAACAACTCAGACAAGGAATGCGATGTATATTTTTGGTTATGGCAGCTTAATCAACTCATCTTCACGCCAGCTTACCGGTCAGACAGGGCAAGCGATCCCTGCAATTGTTCATGGCTTAATTCGCCATTGGAGCAAGATCGATGACAGCTATGTATTATCACCTTTGATCGTCAATCTTGGCGAGGGACAAGTGAATGGTGTGTTGCTTGAGGTGGATGATATTGCACTGGCTGAATTTGATCGCCGTGAGCGTGGTTATCACCGAATCGAATTAAAGGCCTCTCAGATAGAAAGCCAAAATGAGTTTAAACAAGAGCAATCGATCTGGGTTTACATCAAAGACGAGATTGAAGCACCTTGCGAAAACAGCCCTATCGTTCAAACCTACGTCGATACGGTATTAGCAGGATGTTTAGAAGTGTCTGAAAGCTTTGCAGCGCACTTTGTTAAACACACACAAGGTTGGCATCACCCATTAGAAAATGATCGCCACCAACCTAAATACGGCAACCTTGCTGGGGTTTCCGATCACCACCACAGTGTAATCGATGGCTTGATACTGACCGTGCGCAGCTAGTTGATTTAGGTTGGTGAACACATTGACTCACCAACCTAAAGTGAGCTTAAACGACACGAATACCCGCTGACATCGCACGTTCCGGGGTCAGCAATACACTTTCAGATTCATCTTCCGTTTCGGCACATAACAACATGCACTCAGAAGTGTGCCCTCTCATCTTCGCCTTCGCTAGATTACACAAAACAACAACCTGCTTACCCATCAACTCTTCTTCGGTGTAGTAAGGCACTAGGCTGGTCACCGTTTGTAGCGTCTTGTCACCGATATCCACTTGCACGATGTACAGTTTGTCGGCGTTTTCATGACGCACAACTTCAATGATCTTACCCACACGCATTTCTAACTTAGCAAAGTCACCATAAGAGACAGTATCCATTTCTCACTTCCTATATTGATTTATTTTCACTCATTAAATTGTTTACTAAAATTAAGTAAAATGTAAATGTTTACACTAGCATTAAGCCTAATAATTACAAGCGGTAAAGATCTCATTACTGGAAGTAAAATGAGAGTTTCGTTGCCTTACTATCATTGTCGGTGTTAAATAGATGCAGCAATGTATAGAGGTTAAAAATGGCAACAATTAAAGATGTAGCAAAGGAAGCTGGTGTTTCTGTTGCAACCGTATCTCGAGTGATCAACAAGTCTCCTAAGGCGAGTGCAAGCTCGGTAGAGTCTGTAACTAAAGCGATGTCTAAACTCGGCTATCGTCCGAATGCCAATGCTCGTGCACTGGTAAGCCAAAGCACGAACACTGTTGGTGTACTAGTCGGTGACATCTCCGATCCCTTTTTTGGCACGCTGGTTAAGGCTGTCGATAATGTCGCTCGTGAGAACGGAAAACATATCCTTGTCGGCAATGGCTCACACGATCGTGAAGAAGAGAGACAAGCGATTGAATTGCTGATTAACAGCCGTTGCGACGCCTTGGTGATCCACTCGAAAGGCCTAACTGACGAAGAACTGATTGCCTATGCAAAAGAAGTCAAAGGCTTAGTGCTGATCAATCGCTATATTGCTGAGATAGCCAACCGTTGTATTTTCTTGGACAACAAGAAAGGCGCGTATCTTGCGACTGAATATCTGATCCGTCATGGTCATAAAAATATTGCCTGTATCGCTTCATCGCACAGCATTGAAGATGCCGATGAGCGTATCCAAGGTTACTTAGCGGCACTCTCAGATTACAAAATAGCGCTATCTGACAGCTATATTGAATACTCAGCGCCCACCAGTGACGGTGGCGAATACGCCATGACTAACCTTCTGACTAAATCGCTGCCAATCACTGGTATTGTGGCGTACAACGATTACATGGCAGCTGGTGCTTTGTCTGTCCTTGATGAAAACGGTATTCAAGCGCCGGACAAAATGTCGATCATCGGTTTCGATGATGGCTTGATTGCCCGCTATGTTCATCCAAAGCTCACCACTATTCGCTACCCGATTCAGATGATGGCAGAGAAAGCGACACGACTCGCATTGCACTTAGCCAAAGGTGAAAACACCTCAACTGAGCCAATGATGTTCTCTCCAACTCTGGTACGTCGTAATTCGGTAGAGAAAGTCTAAGTTCTAGTTTAATCATCAAACAATAAACAAAAAAAAGCCCTAACAGAATCGCTTCTGTTAGGGCTTTCCTACCTTACTCAGATACTCAACAATCGCGCTTAATAAACCGCACTCTTGTTGAGCGCCACTTTTGCTCATCCCCCAAGAACAACGCGATAATTCACATCGTCCTATTCACTAGCAAAAGATATTGGCGTAACCACTTTGAGCTAGAGCGTATTAGTTTGAAGAATCCCCCGAAAATTCAAACTGGTAACAGGTACTGTAGTTATATTCTTGTTCAGGCTTGAGAATACAACTGTCCTGCTTCCACTCTGGGTGGTTAGGAGAGTCAGGTAAGAACTGGGTTTCTAATGCCAAACCTGCGTAGTCTTCATAGCTGCCACCACTTCGGTTTGGTGTGCCACCAAGCCAGTTTCCGGTGTATAGCTGCATCGCAGGTTTGGTTGAAAATACTTTTAGTGTAACGAGCGCATCTGGCGAGGTTACGGTCGCGGCGCATTGAGTGCGCTTACAGCCGTCAGCCAATAAGAAAGAGTGGTCGTAACCCTTGGCTGCTTTCTGCTGTTCATCACCCAACAAACGCTCTGAGATCATCATAGGCTGATTGAAGTCGAAGCTGGTCGATTTCACCGATTTAAGGTTACCTAATGGGATTCCTACCGAATTGGTCGGTAAGAATTGATTGGCGTTAATGCTAACAATGTGTGACAAACAGTCGTGTCCAGCTTCAGCGCCAAGTAGATTGAAGTACGCATGATTCGTTAGGTTGACTACAGTCGGCTTGTCTGTGGTTGCAGAGTAATTAATGGAAACTCGATTGTCTTCGGTGATGTCATAACGCACCGACACATTCAAATTCCCCGGGAATCCTTGGTCACCATCAGCAGACTCAAGAGTAAACATCACTGACGTTTCAGTTTGCTCGGCAATATTCCAACGGCGTTTATCAAAACCATCTGGGCCACCATGTAAAGTATTGCCCGCTTGGTTGGTTTCCAGCTTGTGGTTCTGACCATCAATTTTGAAACGACCATTGGCTATGCGGTTAGCATAACGACCAACAGTTGTACCCATATAGCTGGCTTGTTTATCGAAGTTCTCCATTGAGTTAACACCCAACAAAACTTCTCTTCTATTTCCTTTTACCGGCAGGATACAGCTCAACCATGTTGCCCCAATATCCATGAATGTCACTTGCATGCTATGCGTATTTGACAGCGTCACTAACTGAGCGGGTTGGCCATCATAGGCTGGAGTCTGCGTCATGGATTGATGCAGGTTTTGCTCTTGTGTCATTCTAAATTCCTTCTAGTGCCAGTAAAAACCCTCTACCTGAAGTAAAGGCTTTAGCATTTGGCCTACCATGATCTTTTTACTTGGTAAGCTCTATATTAAGTCTCGAAGCCGTTAGATTACTTCAACTAAGCCTGCTCCGTCTTTCGCTTGGCACACATAAATAGATTCTTTTAGACCCGTCGCCGCTTGATATTTCTGCTCAACGGTTGTTTTAATTTCATCAACCAATGCAGGTGGAACCAATGCCACAATACAACCACCGAAACCACCGCCAGTCATACGCACGCCACCTTGTTCGCCGATCACTTCTTTGACCATATCAACCAGCGTATCAATCTCTTTAACCGTAATTTCAAAATCATCACGCATTGATGCATGAGATTCAGCCATCAACTCACCCATACGCTTCATATCATGAGTGCGCAGAGCTTGAGCCGCTTCAACCGTACGGTCATTTTCTGTAATCACGTGACGAGCGCGCTTAGCGACCATCTCATCAAGTTCAGACTCTTTCGCATTGAACTGTTCAATCGTCACATCACGCAATGCTGGAACACCAAAGATGCGTGCAGCTTCCTCACATTGCTCACGACGCGTGTTGTATTCACTGTCGACCAAACCACGTTTCTTGTTTGAATTGATGATCACCACGGCCATATCTTCAGGCATCGAAACCGCTTGAGTTTCTAGGCTACGGCAATCCAAAAGCATCGCGTGGTTCGCACGACCTTCAGCCGAGATCATTTGGTCCATAATGCCGCAGTTACAACCAACGAATTCGTTCTCTGCTTGCTGACCATTCAATGCGACTTCAGCTTGAGTGATCTCTAGGTTGTAAAGCACCTTGAATGTCTGACCAATAACCACCTCTAGTGCCGCCGATGAACTCAAACCTGCACCTTGAGGCACGTTGCCCGTTACAGAGATGTCTGCACCTGTAAATTCAAAACCACGACCTTTTAAGCACTTCACCACACCACGAATGTAGTTCGCCCACATCTTGTCCTGTTGGAACGTGATCTCTTGAGTGATGTCGAATTCGTCTACTGCATTATCGTAGTCGACAGACACAACACGAACGATGTTGTCGTCGCGCTTCGCCGCCGCTACAACGGTTTGGTAGTTAATGGCACACGGTAGAACAAAACCATCGTTGTAGTCAGTGTGCTCGCCAATCAGGTTCACACGACCTGGCGCTTGAACGATGTGAGTCGCTTGGTAGCCAAGGACTTGCTCAAAAGATGCTTTCACGTTTTGGATTAGATCAGACATAAGTAAACTCTCTGCTTAAACTCTTTGTTCAATTGGTTATGGCCCCTTCATGGCACCACTTTAATTCTTTGAGATTCCCGACTCCTTTGTTCCTCACTCTCGGGATTGACGCTAAACGTTTCAATGAAACTGTCATTCCAGAATCGAGGGACGAGATATCAGGAATCTCGTTTGTTACCTAAAAAGCTGCGTCTTACTGCTCTTTGTAGTGAACGTCACTCAAATCACGAAGACGTTGCGCAGCTTGTTCTGCGGTCAAATCACGTTGAGATTCAGCCAACATTTCGTAGCCCACCATGAACTTGCGAACTGAAGCACTGCGTAACAGTGGCGGGTAGAACAACGCATGCAGCTGCCAGTGATCGATGTCGGTACCTTCTTCGAAGAACGGCGCATAATGCCAACCCATAGAGTAGGGGAATGAACATTGGAACAAGTTGTCGTAACGACTGGTCAGCTTCTTAACCGCAAGCGCTAAATCATCACGTTGTTCGTCAGTCAGTTCACTCATGCGACGAATATGTGTTTTTGGCAGCAACATGGTTTCAAATGGCCATGCCGCCCAGTAAGGAACCACAGCAATCCAATGTTCAGTTTCAACCACAGTGCGAGATCCGTCTTTCATTTCAGCTTCAACGTAGTCCACTAATAGGTTTGAACCTTGTTGCTCGAAGTATTCTTTTAGAAGCTTTTCTTTACGTTCAATTTCGTTTGGCAGAAAGCTGTTCGCCCAAATTTGACCGTGTGGGTGAGGCTGAGAACAGCCCATTGTCTCGCCTTTGTTCTCAAACGCTTGAACCCATAGGTAATCTTTACCAAGCTCTTCAATCTGCTCGTTCCAGGTATCTATCACGCCGCGGATTTTATTCACCGGTAACTCTGGCAGCGTTTTGCTGTGGTCTGGAGAGAAACAGATAACGCGGCTCAACCCACGAACACCTTGAGTCTTAAATAGAGGGTTGTCAGACTCTGGAGCGTCAGGCGAATCAGGCATCAACGCCGCGAAATCATTACTGAATACATAAGTACCGTCGTAATCTGGGTTTTCATCACCCGAGATACGTGTGTTGGTTGGGCACAAGAAACACTCTTTCTCGTACTCAGGAAGTTGTTCAGTCGATGGCTTCTCGTCTTGACCGCTCCACGGGCGTTTAGCACGGTGCGGTGATACTAAGATCCACTGACCCGTTAGTGGGTTATAACGACGATGCGGGTGGTCTACTGGGTTAAATTCAACTTTTGACATACTTACATTGCTCTTAATTTTTGTGTCTTGGTCAATTCACCAAGACGAATAATTCTTCTACAAGGAGATTCCCTATCACGCTCGTTCCTCGCTGTAGGGAATGACGTGTAATCTCATTGTGCTATTTATGCAAAGGCAACCGCTTCATAGCCTTATGCTCCTTCGTCATTCCAGAATCGAGGTACGAGATATCTGGAATCTCGCTTTTCTCAATAACCTAAAAGTCTCTTAGTAACCCTGGGGGTTGTTCGACTGCCAATTCCAGGTATCCGCCGTCATTTCCATCACGCTGCGTGTCGCCTTCCAGCCCAGTTCGCGTTCTGCCTTTTCAGTGCTTGCCCAACATTCGGCAATATCACCAGCACGACGCGGACATAATTCGTAAGGAACTGGCTTGCCCGACGCTTGTGCAAAGGCTTCAACCATCTCAAGTACACTCGAGCCTTTACCTGTACCTAGGTTGTAAATGTGTAGACCCGCTTTCTCACCCACGGCTTTTAATGCAGCTACGTGGCCATCAGCCAGATCCATCACGTGAATGTAGTCACGAACGCCTGTTCCATCCGGTGTTGGGTAATCGTTTCCAAAGATAGAAAGCTTCTCTCTACGGCCAACGGCAACCTGTGCGATGAACGGCATTAGGTTGTTTGGAATGCCTTGCGGATCTTCGCCCATGGTGCCTGATGGGTGTGCGCCAACAGGATTAAAGTAGCGCAGTAAAGTGACGCTCCAATCGTTTTCAGCGTTGAACAAATCACTCAAACACTCTTCGACCATGTACTTGCTACGACCGTAAGGGTTTGTGGTATCGCCCGTTGGTGAGCTTTCGGTGATCGGCACAATCTCAGGGTCGCCGTACACGGTTGCCGAAGAGCTAAACACGATGCTTTTCACGCCTGCTTTCTTCATGCTGCGCGCTAGAACCAGAGAACCATTTACATTGTTATCGTAGTACTCCAAAGGCTTAGCAACTGATTCGCCCACCGCTTTTAGGCCAGCGAAATGAATTACGGCTTGAATGTCATGCTTAGCAAAAACACCATCTAAGAAGGATTCATCACGAATGTCGCCAAGGTAAAATGTTGGCGTTTGACCGGTTAGCGCATTGATTCGCTCCAGTACTAGCTCTTTGCTGTTGCAAAGGTTGTCTACAATGATGGGCTCCATGCCCGCCTGCATCATTTGAATACATGTGTGACTTCCGATGTAACCCATGCCGCCCGTTACCAGTACTTTCACAATCAACCTCTCTTCACTGTCATTCATGATGAAATCTGAACCGATACTCTGTGTATTAGTTCGTTGTTACAGAAATAGTAGCAGCCAATCTGACTATAATTCTGTGATCAGAACCACGAAGTGTAAACGTTTACACAAAGTTCCACGAGACATATTCATATCAATATAGAATTGACGAATCGATAGATAGCGCTAATTCATTGAAATTAAATGAGATCTTTATAGATAGTTAGATTTGCGACATCACAGAGGAGTTGAGCATTTATTTTACTAAAAGTTAATGCATTGGCTTTCAGTTTGATTACAATAGGTCAGTAGAATAAAGAGGTGCATTGCTTTTTTTACTAAAGACAAATTTCAAAGCAGCGCAATGTTCCAAGAACAGGAAGTGAGTATGGCAACGTTAAAAGATATCGCGACGGAAGCAAATGTTTCATTAGCTACCGTTTCTCGGGTTCTCAATGAAGATCCTACATTAAGCGTCAAGGAAGAGACCAAAAGGCGTATCTTTGAAATTGCCGAGAAGTTGGAATACAAAACCAGCAGCTCACGTAAATCGGTTAGCGGTAAAAAGCAGAACCACCACTTCCTTGCTCTGTACAACTACAAGCAAGAAGCGGAAGTTAACGACCCTTATTATCTATCGATTCGCCACGGTATTGAGACACAGTGCGAGAAGATGGAAGTTAACCTAACCAACTGTTACGAAAGTAAAATACAGACAAACTCTAGCCAGATAACCGGTATTTTACTGGTTGGTAGAATGACGCAAGAAGTTATCGCACAAGCGAAAAAGCTCACCGATAATATCTGCTATGTCGACTTTACCGATCACTCTGAACCTTATGACTCAGTTGATATTGACCTTGCTCGCATCAGCAAAGAGATCACCAACTTCTTCATTAACCAAGGCTACCAACGCATTGGTTTCATCGGTGGCCAAGACGACATTAACACCTCTGATATTCGCGAAGTCGCCTTTGCAGAATACGGTGGTTTGAAGAACGTAGTCAGCGAACAAGATATCTATCGCGGTGACTTCTCTAGTTCATCTGGCTACAAGCTGGCGAAGAAGATGCTAGAGAGCGGCGATTACCCGAAAGCGATGTTTATTGCATCAGATTCGATTGCAATTGGTGTTTTACGCGCCGTTCATGAACATGGATTGAGCATTCCAGAAGACATTGCGCTGATCAGTGTCAATGACATCCCAACCGCTAAATTTACCTTCCCAAGTTTATCAACCGTTCGTATTCACTCTGAACTAATGGGAATTCAAGGTGTTAACCTTCTGATTGAGAAAGCACGCGATGGCCGAACTATCCCACTAAGAGTTTACGTACCAAGTAAACTCAAGCTGCGCGATACAACAAAATAACAATACATTTCAAATAGATAATGAAAGGTCACCTCTATTATAGGTGACCTTTTTTGTACCTGTTATCTCCCTCTCCAATCACATATCGTCTCTTCCAATCTGCTGTATAAAACACCAAATAGCATTCTTTTAAGTGGATCACACAGCACTGTAAAAAGCCCACAAAAAACGTGATGGAGTTAAAGTAAAACGTTTTCACTAATTTCATTTAGTAAAACTTTTACTAATAATTACCTCAGTCCAAAAAATACTCGTATTCACTACGACCCAATTACGCATAAGAACGTCGGCCAGCATTCAAACAGGCCGAGAGAGAGGCAACGTGAACAACTGGGAAAACTTCCTGAACTTACATGAGAACCGTATGGCACCACGTGCTTACTTCTTCTCATACGCATCAGAAAAAACAGCTAAGACATTTCAACGTGAATTAAGCAGCCACTTCCAACTATTAAGTGGTCAATGGAATTTCAACTACTTCACCAACCCGTTACTGGTTCCTGAAGAGTTTTACTCTCAAGAGATGAGCGACTGGGGCCACATTACGGTTCCAAACATGTGGCAAATGGAAGGCCACGGCGATCTTCAATACACAGATGAAGGTTTCCCATTCCCAATTGATGTGCCTTTCGTCCCATCAGACAACCCAACTGGCGCATACCAACGTTCTTTCTTCCTTGGCGAAAGCTGGGACGAGAAACAAACCATCATCAAATTTGATGGCGTAGAGACTTACTTCGAAGTTTACGTAAACGGAGAGTACGTAGGTTTCAGCAAAGGCAGCCGCCTAACCGCCGAGTTCGATATCTCTAGCCATGTAAAAGCGGGCAACAACCTTCTTTCAATTCGTGTGATGCAGTGGGCTGACTCAACCTACATTGAAGACCAAGACATGTGGTGGACGGGTGGTATCTTCCGTGATGTTTACCTTGTTGGTAAAGAACAACTGCACGTTCAAGATCTAACGGTTCGCACTGATTTTGACGATGCTTACCAAAGCGCAACCCTTTCGTGCAATGTTGCTCTAGAAAACCTAGCAGCAGCGACCAACGCTACTCTTGAGTACGCATTGCTTGATGGCAGCCAAGTTATCTCGCAAGGCTCACTAGATAACTTAAATGTCGATGGCAATGCGAGTACTCAATTCTCTATCGATGTCGTGAACCCAGTTCAATGGAACGCTGAAAACCCTTACCTATACCAACTGTTGCTTACGCTGAAAGACGCTGACGGCAAGGTGCTGGAAGTGATTCCACAACGCGTTGGTTTCCGTGATATTAAAGTGCGTGATGGTCTGTTCTACATCAACAACAAATACGTGATGCTGCACGGCGTGAACCGTCACGACAACGACCACCTGAAAGGTCGTGCTGTCGGCATGGATCGCGTAGAGAAAGATTTAGTACTGATGAAGCAACACAACATCAACTCAGTACGTACTGCACACTACCCGAACGACCCACGCTTCTACGAATTGTGTGATATCTACGGCCTATTCGTGATGGGTGAAACCGATGTCGAAACACACGGTTTTGCTAACGTTGGCGACCTAAGCCGCATCACTAACGATGCTGCATGGGAAGCGGTGTTTGTTGAGCGTATCGAACGTCACATTCACGCTCAAAAGAACCACCCTTCTATCATCATGTGGTCTTTAGGTAACGAGTCTGGCTACGGCTGTAACATTCGTTCTATGTACGACGCCGCTAAAGCGATTGATGACACGCGTTTAGTTCACTACGAAGAAGACCGTGATGCTGAAGTGGTCGACATCATTTCAACCATGTACTCACGTGCTCAACTGATGAATGCCTTCGGTGAATTCCCACACGAAAAACCACGCATTATCTGTGAATACGCACACGCCATGGGTAACGGCCCGGGCGGTTTAGCCGAGTACCAAAACGTGTTCTACAAGCACGACTCGATTCAAGGTCACTATGTTTGGGAATGGTGTGACCACGGCATTCTAGCGCGTGATGAAGCTGGAACAGAATTCTACAAGTACGGTGGTGACTACGGTGATTACCCGAACAACTACAACTTCTGCATGGACGGTTTGATCTACCCAGACCAAACACCTGGTCCAGGTTTGAAAGAGTACAAACAAGTGATTGCCCCAGTGAAGCTTCGCGATTTCAATGCACAAACGGGTACCTTCACAGTAGACAACAAGCTTTGGTTCTCAAACATCGATGACTACACCATCACAGCGGAAATCCGCGCTGAAGGTGAAACCATTGCCGTACAACACATCAAGGTTGAAGAGTTGGCTGAAAACTCTAGCCGCGAACTGACGCTTAACTTGCCACAGCTTGATGAGCGTGAAGTGTTTGTGAACTTCACGGTTCGTAAGGATTCTCGTACTTCATACAGCGAAGCGAACCACGACATCGCGGTTTACCAGTTCCAAGTGAAAGAGAATACAGCACAACTTGAAGCCTTCACCAACAACAATGCGACAGCACTGAATGTTGAAGAATCTCGTCTCGCTTACCTAATCAAGGGCCACAACTTCGCACTGAACTTCTCGAAAGTGAACGGCAAGCTGACGTCATGGTTAGTCAATGGCGAAGAACTGATTAAGTCGGAGCCTAAGCTGAACTTCTTCAAGCCAATGATCGATAACCATAAGCAAGAGCACGATGGTTACTGGGAGCCTGCGCATCTACAGATCATGCAAGAGCACTTCCGCACGCTAAACGTGGAAGAGAACAACGGCAAGATTGAGATCACCACCACCAGCATCATTGCTCCACCGGTATTTGATTTCGGCATGCGCTGTGAATATCGCTACCAAATCAGTGCCGAAGGCCAACTGAACGTTGAACTGAGCGGCGAACGTTACGGTGATTACCCACATGTGATTCCAGTGATTGGTTTCGATATGGGCATTAATGGCGATTTCGACCAAGTTCAATACTACGGTCGCGGCCCTGAAGAGAACTACCAAGACAGCAAGCAAGCCAACATGATTGATGTTTACCAATCAACCGTGGCTGACATGTTCGAGAACTACCCGTTCCCACAAAACAACGGCAACCGCCAACATGTTCGTTGGGCTGCACTTTCAAGCCGCGCGGGTAATGGTATTGCAGTAAAACCACAGCGAGAAATCAACTTCAGCGCATGGTTCTACACCAACCAAAACCTACACCAAGCACAACACACCATTGAGCTAGAGAAGAGCGGTTACATCACGCTAAACCTAGATCACCAAGTGATGGGCTTAGGCTCGAACTCTTGGGGCAGCGAAGTGCTCGACTCTTACCGCGTGTACATGGACGAGTTCCGCTACGGCTTAACTCTGATTCCATTCCAAGCAGGCGATTGCGACGCGCAGCACCTAATCAATCACAACTTTGGCGATGAGTTTTTTACGGCGAACGCACCGAAAGCTCAACCACAACAGAACGAGGCATAAGCGATGATCGTTTTAGAAAGCTTAGAACAATTTAAAGTCGTCTACCGCGATGGTCGTAAATGGCAACGCTGTGTAGAAGCGATTGAAAACATCGGCAACATCAAAGATGGCGTGATGTATTCGATTGGTGACTCACTGGCTTACATGATTGAAGACGGCGTGGCTCGTAACACTGAAAACTTTACAGGCAACCGTCGTTATTTCGATGTGCACTACTACCTAGAAGGTCGTGAAACTGTCGAGTTCGCAGCGAAATCAGAGCTAGAACAAATCCAAGTTTACAGCGATGAAACTGACCGTGAACACCTACTGGGTAACGGTGAAACTCGTGAGTTAGCTGAAGGCCAAGTAGCAATTTTTGATAACAGCAAAGCTTACCGCTTCCACGGCGATAACCGAGTTCGCAAAGTGGTTCTGAAAGTGACCATTGAAGACGGTTACTTCCTTAATAAGTAAGTAAAACCCTATTAATTCACAGCGCGTTTGAGCCTTGCCGTTCAAGGCTCAAATAAACTGAACAAACCCTCTATGCTTCTTCCCTACAAAGAAGCATAGAGAAATAACGACTATAATTATGTGATTCCCCGGAGGACACTATGTCTGAATCTGTACGCGGTAAGTTGGGCAAATTTGCCTTGCTCTCCATGACATTTGCAGCGGTATTTAACGTTCGCAACATCGTAAATAACAACATCGAATTGGGATTGAGTTCTGCTCCTATCTTTTTGCTTGCGACCCTTATTTACTTCATTCCATTCGTGTTCATCATTGCTGAATTCGTATCAGCAAACAAAAATTCAGAGTCAGGCATGTACGACTGGCTAAAAAAACCGCTGGGTACTAAAGCGGCCTACCTAGGTTCGTTCCTGTACTGGTTCGTGAACCTTTTCTGGTTTGTATCGCTGTTACCAAACGTCATCGCCTACGCATCTTACGCAATGCTTGGCTACGAATACGCCTTCTCTCCTGTCGTGACATCGGCAATCTCGATTGGCCTATTTGCTGCAGCAACGCACATCTCAACCAAAGGTGCGAGCTGGTTAGGTAAGATTGCAGAGATCGTGGCATACGGCGTATTTGCTCTGTTCGCGATTTACGTTATCGGTGCACTGATGGCACTGGGCGGTAACCACGAACCGGTTGAACCAATCACGCTAGAGGCAATGACGCCAACCATCAACTGGGCAACGTTAGGCATCATGTGTTGGATCTTCCAGGCAGCCGGTGGTGCAGAAACTGCAGCCGCTTACCTAAACGATGTTAAAGGTGGTCATAAGTCTTTCATCAAGGTGATCATCAGCGCGGGTATCGCTATCGGTATCATGTACGCAGTCGGTTCTCTATTAGTGAACGTATTCGTTGCACGTGATGAGCTAACTTATGCTGGCGGCATGGTTGAAATCTTCACTGGTATGGCGAACTACTTAGACATTTCCCAATCTCTAACGGGTCGCTTCGTCGGTATCATCCTATTCGTCGCTATGTTCGGTTCGATGATGATGTGGACAGCAGCTCCAGTGAAAATTCACTTCTCTGAAATCCCTAAAGGTGTTTACGGTGAAAAGACGACTGAGCTTAACGAACACGGCGTGCCAGTACGTGCAGCATGGTGGCAGTTTGCGTTCGTATTCCTAATGCTAGTGATTAACGGCTTCGGTTCTGAGTCTGTACAAGACATGATGAACACCGCGATTAACCTAACAGCAGGTACGGCAATGTTACCGCCTATCTTCATCATGGTGGCGTACTTTGTATTCCGCTTGAAGCATGACGATACGCCACGTGACTTCCGCATGGGTACTCGAGTTCAAGGTATGGCTGTTGTATCTGTACTTATCGGTATCTTCGTTGTGAGCATGACAGCATCAGCATTCCCAACGGGTGTAGACCTAATGCAAGCGTTCTTCGTCAACGTATTTATGACGGCAGTGTTCTCAGCTATCGCTTGGTGGTGGATCTCTCGCTTTGAAAAGAAGCAAGCAGGTAAAGAAGCAAAGCTAGAAACAGCTAAGCAATCGTAGCACTCTGAATTACCCCCAACTTTAAAAGCGCCTGCCATGGCGCTTTTTTTTGTTTTAAATCAGACAATTAAAGTAGCAACCACAAAAATAAAAACGCCGTTACGTCAAGGTTTCACTTCACGAAAAACGCCAATTAATCGGTAAGAAAACTCGAATAAAAACCAAGGTAAAATATTAACTAAATTTATTTACCCAATGTCACATATTCGATCAATTTAGATTAACTTCCCGCCGCTTAATCTTTAATCTTCTTGCTGAAGAGACAAGCTATTCCATATAAAAAACGACACAAAGCCCCTACAAGCCTTATCAAACGTCGCACATGAAACTGCCAATCTCTTTATAGAACTTCTGAGTCGTTAACCTGTTATTTCGGTAATAAATTTACTGAAAACAGCAAAGTTAAATCACTAAGAAGTCCGATCGTAAATCTATAAAAATAATATCTGAGCCAACCCTGATTGATCTGAGCGGGTGTTTGCCAAACCAACATAACAATAAAAGTGCGGCCTAGAGCCTCCCTCTCTAGGACCAAGTTATAACGATCATCAACGTGATTCACCGGAGAACATCATGTCCGATAATAAACGCAGTACGATAGGCAAATTTGCCCTACTGTCTATGACCTTCGCGGCGGTATATAGCTTCAATAACATCATTAATAACAACATCGAAATCGGCCTCTCTTCGGCTCCGATGTTCTTTTTAGCAACCATCTTTTATTTTGTTCCTTTCTGTCTGATAGTCGCTGAATTTGTGTCACTGAATAAAGACTCTGAAGCGGGTGTTTATTCTTGGGTTAAAAGCTCGCTAGGCGGCCGCTGGGCATTTATTTCGGCTTACACATACTGGTTTGTTAACCTATTCTTCTTCACGTCTCTGTTGCCTAGAATCATCGCTTATGCGTCATATGCGTTCTTAGGTTTCGAGTACATCTTCACGCCAATGACCACAGCAATTCTGAGTACCATTTTGTTTGCGGTCGCGACTCACATCTCGAACAACGGCGCGAAGCTACTGGGCCCTATCACCTCTTTAACTTCGTCACTGATGCTATTGCTGACTATGTCTTACATCCTGTTATCAGGCGGCGCATTGGTTGGTGGTATCGAACCTGCTGACCCAATCACGATTGAGGCAATGACACCGAGCTTTAACTGGGCATTCCTTGGCGTAATCACTTGGATCTTCATGGCGGCGGGCGGTGCAGAATCGGTCGCAGTTTACGTAAACGACATCAAGGGCGGTCACAAATCTTTCGTTAAGGTAATCATCATTGCCGGTATCTTTATCGGTGCGCTTTACTCCGTTGGCTCTGTACTTGCTAACGTGTTTGTTGCTCGTGAAGAGTTGAAGTTTACTGGCGGTTCAGTACAGGTATTTGAAGGGCTAGCAAGACACTTTGGACTGTCTGAAATCTTGATGAACCGTTTCGTGGGTGTGGTTTCATTCACGGCAATGCTAGGCTCTCTACTGATGTGGACAGCGACACCAGTTAAGATTTTCTTCTCTGAAATCCCTAAAGGTATCTTCGGTGAGAAAACCGTCGCGCTTAACAAGCAAGGCGTTCCAGAGCGTGCAGCATGGGTTCAGTTCTTTATCGTGATTCCGCTGATGTTCATCCCAACGTTAGCCTCTGACACAGTTCAAGATTTGATGAGCACCATCATCAACATGACTGCAGCAGCTTCTATGCTACCGCCACTGTTCATCATGATCGCTTACCTTCACCTGCGCGTGAAACTGGACCACCTTCCTCGTGATTTCCGCATGGGCTCACGCCGAGTTGGTATCACTGCGGTTTCGATTCTTATCGGTATCTTTACCGTAGGCTTCTTTGCATCGACCTTCCCAACGGGCGCTGACATCATGACCATCATTTTCTACAACGTTGGCGGGATTGTGATCTTCCTTGGTTACGCATGGTGGAAATACGGTCAATACGAGAAAAGCTTATCTGCAGAAGAGAAAAAACTAGAAGCGAAACCTGAACCGGTCAACGCTTAGTTTTACCCTACGTTCTGATTGAAAACTTAAAGCACTCCCATTTGGTGAGTGCCTTTTTTATGACTAAACAACAATCACTTAGACTATTTGGCCTATCATGATCCTTTTACTATCTAACCTATATAAAATCATTAATATCAATTAGCTAGGAAAGAACCGCACCTGATAATGGTAATGCTCTTTCAATAATTTGTATTCATCATGGACACTTGGCGTCCATGAATCATCACCGCCCACACCCATATGAAAACCATCGATGTTCACAAACAACTGGTCTTGTTCGGTTAAGTCACAAGTATGTTTTGCCTTCTGTAGCTGCTGTAACCCAAAACGACTGACTGAGAAATGGAAGTCTCCTTGCAATTCGAATGCGCCCACTTTTGCCTCACGAACATCACAACGCAAACCGCAATCAGAAGGGAAAATATACGGGGTATGCATTTGTTCAATACTTTGCTGATATAGCCCCATATGTGCGGACATCTTTCGATCTGGGTAGTTTTCGTGTGGCCCACGACCAAACCATTCCACCCCATCAGGCACATGCTTCAAAGCAAACTCAAATCCGACTCGTGGCAGAGACGGCAAACCTTTCGCCGCTTGAACATCCACATCTAATTTGACCTCACCATCGGCAAATAATTGGTATTGCCAAGTCGACAACAAACGAACCTGATCTTCCACCGTGTGGGCAATTCTTGCAGTCACCGACACCCTATTTTTCTGAGTGATGGATGAAAATTCGATGCACTCTGGAGTGAGCCTATCTAACCTCATAGCCTGCCAGCGTGCGATCCATGAATTGGGGTCTACACGGTTTGCTTCACTGACACCGATATCGTTGTCTAATGGTGCGCGATAAAAGTTATCTCGAAGGCCACTAGCAAGCTGTTCCACCCCTTTGATTTTCCAGCTTTCTAATGTCCCAGACAATCTGTCGAACTCTACTTGATAAGCATCACCAATCACCGTCAGCAGCGTGTCGGTTTCAGTCACTTTCGGTGGAAATTGAGAGAGGTTAGCATCCAACATCAATTGTGGTTGAGTAGGTAAGCTAAGCTGTTCAATCGCCGTCACATGACCTTTATCCGCCCATGCAGTATTGGTGTTTAATACCACTTCGAGATTAAGGTAATTAAGCACGTTGGCCGTCTTCGGAATAGTTACACCATCAAGCTCAATCTGCACACTGGATTGAGCTTCAACAAACAGTTCAATACTGCCATGACATTGAACAATTCCATCTTGAGTGATATTCCAATTAAGCGTTTCGACAGACTCTGAATCAAATAAATACTCACTAGTAATCTCAATCACCAGTGGTGATGCAGAAACCAGCTTGAATTGATAAAACTGCTGCGCTTTTTTCACTTCATGAAGCGTTGGATGCACCGTTCTGTCTGGGAACACCAAACCATTAATGCAGAACTGGCGATCATTAATCTCGTCGCCGAAATCACCACCATAGCCCCAGTACTGTTTGCCGCTCGAATCGGTTTTGGTGATCCCTTGATCGACCCAATCCCAGATAAATCCGCCCTGTAGTCTTGGGTTGTCTCTAAACGCCTGCCAGTATTTATCAAAGCTACCTAGACTGTTCCCCATTGCATGGGCGTATTCACAGAGAATCAGAGGACGTTGCTCGTTTGGTAGAGCGATAGCTTTACGAATACCCACGCGAGGTGTCACCTCAGGTTGACTCTCAACCACAGGTAAATCCCAATCAACCCGCGCATACATAGGACATAAAATATCGGTCGCTGCGGTATCTGCCCCGCCACCTTCATACTGAACAGGACGTGTTGGATCAGTTTGTTTCACCCATCGATACATCGCATGGTGATTACGACCAATACCCGATTCATTGCCCAGCGACCAAATGATCACGCTGGCGTGGTTTTTATCGCGCTCCACCAGCCTTGTCATTCGTCTCATGTACGCATTCAACCATGACGCATCATCGGATAAACGGCACATCGGAAATTGACCATGAGTTTCCACATTCGCTTCATCAACCAGATACAGACCATACTCATCACATAGTTCATACCACAATGGATGATTCGGATAATGAGCGGTTCTAACGGCATTGAAGTTATTTTGTTTGAGCAGTTTGATGTCTTGAATCATCCCCTCTCGAGTCATGGTGTGACCCAATTCAGGGTGATGTTCATGACGATTGACGCCACGAATCAGCAACGGTTTTCCGTTAACTTTTAGCAAACTATCGGTAATTTCAACACTTCGAAAGCCGACATCGTAAGCCTCACAATCTATGAGCTCATCTTGTTGATTGAGTAACGACACCACACAGCGATATAAGTAGGGTGACTCGGCACTCCACTTGTTCGGATTCACGACCGAAAGGCGGTGCTCTGCGACTTCAGACCAAGGCCCTTTCTCATCCACAACTCGCTCGCCAAAGCCCACGATTTGAGGTTCACAAACCAACTGTCCTTGAGCATCATAAAGTTCAGCTTTCAGCTTATCGAAGCCTTCTACATCATTGCTGTGCTTGGTTATTTGCGTAGAAATATTTAAAACCGCATCGCGATAGCAAGCATCTAGCTGAGTCTCAATACCAACATCCTCGATTGCGACCTTGGGCTTTCTCAATAAAGTCACATCACGGAAGATGCCGCTGAGCCACCACATATCTTGGTCTTCAAGATAGGAACCATCAGACCAACGCAGCACCATGACTGCTAGCGTGTTCTCGCCTGCTTGTAAGTATTCAGACACGTCAAATTCAGCCGGTAATCGACTGTCTTGCGAATAGCCAACCCACTTGCCGTTGCACCACAAATGAAATGCAGAATTCACGCCATCAAAGGTCAGCCTATGGGTATCTAATAGCTCCGGTTCCGTGCAGTTAAAATGCGTGCGGTAGAGTCCTGTCGGATTATCGCTAGGGACGAAGGGAGGGTTATCAGCGAAAGGATATTTCACATTGGTATAGATCGGTTTATCAAAGCCTTGCATCTGCCAGTTGCTTGGCACCGCGATCGACTTCCATGAGGAATCATCAAAATGTTCAGAGACAAACTCTTCGCAGACCAACTCAGGCGAATCGAACAGCTGAAACTTCCAAACCCCATTGAGAGACAAGGTGCGTGACGAGTTCTTCCCCACAGCCTCTGCCAACGAGGTGTAACCATTCAAAGGAGCATGAGCCTCAACAACGTTATGATGAGTGATGTGTTGGTTTTCCCATTCGCGGGCAGAGATGATCTGAGAGAAAGTTCTCATTAAGTGTTCCTTACGATAAACCGAATATAGTGAATCATTGCAAGTAGTACTAGGCAGGTTGTAATGGGTGCCTCTAGCGCTCAAAACGAGGAACACTAATCAAATAACACTGACAATGACAAACTGAAAAGGAAAAGAGCCGCAGCAAGAGTCGCTGCGGCAGATAACGTATTACTTAAAGGTACGCTTGCTCACCTTATCGAGTTTCTTCAAGATTTTTTCGATTCTGTCTGGGTGAACCATAAACTCTTGGAAGCCTTTCATGCCCTCTTTGGCCATCGCAGGATCGGTATCGCGGTCATAGAACTGAGCCGTACCATCGGTAGAAGCCAGCATTGCTACACCTTTATCTAAGAACGGATCTGACTTCGCTTTGGCTTTATTGTTGGTTGGGATTTGCAGCAACATCTCATTGATGAGTTGCTGATTTTCAGCACGCGCAACAAACTCTAGGAACTTACGTGCATCTTCCTTATTTTTCGCTTTAGAAGGAATGTGTAACGTGTCCATTGGCGCATCTTCAGACATAGGAACACTTGGGTCGATCACCGGAAATTGGAAGAAATCCATCTTGCCATCTAATTCAGCCGGGAAGTTTGGCGTAATGAAGTTCCCCATGAGGTACATCGCCGCTTTGCCGTTATATAAGAATGGCTGAGCTTCTTGCCAAGAATAAGAGGCGTGATTTTCTAAGTAGTAACCAGGTTCAACAAGCTCTGCCCAGTTAGCGAACGTTTTCTTCACTCGCTCATCAGAATAAGGCACCTTGCCTTCCATCAACTGAATGTGGAAATCCAAGCCGTTGGTACGCATGTTGATGTAATCAAACCAACCCGCAGCAGTCCACAAGTACTTAGTACCAATCGCAAACGGTGCTACCCCATTTTCTTTCAGCGTTGCTGATGCGGATTTCAAGTCATCCCAAGTTTTAGGCTCACCGATACCATATTGTTCAAAGATGTCTTTACGATAATAAATACCCCATTGGTAATACGTGTATGGCACACCATATTGCTTGCCTTGTACTGTCATCGCAGGAGCGCCAGCCGCAAAGTCTTGCTTCATGTTGTTGTCTGTCCAAATATCGCTCACATCTTCGAACAGACCACGGTCAACAAAGGCTTTCATTCGGTTACCCGCATACCAGAAAACCACATCAGGCGGCGAAGTGACCAACCAATTACGAATCGTTGTTTTGTACGACTCGTGATCGTACAAATTGTACTTCACCGTAATGTCGGGGTTTTCTTTTTCAAAGCGATTGATGATCTCACCCCACGCTTCTTTCGGCGCAGGATCAGATGCATCAGAGTTGATGACTAAGGTTCCTGCAAACGCGGTTGTAGAAACGGAGGCGGCAAGCACTGCTGTGGCAGCGATATGTTTCACGTATTTCATATTGAGGTCCTTGTTATGGAGCTAAGCTCTCTAAGTCCAATTCTTATAGTTTTGTCTTGTAGGGTTTTCGTGCCTTTTTTACTCTTATAGTGAATCCAAGTTGGATCTGTTCAGTTAAGGCGGCTAACGTCGAACCACCTTGATTGATTCGGTTTAAGTCTCCTTTCACCATTCTAGAAGAACGTTTTATCCTTTCGTGGCTCCCAATGTTAGGCCAGCAATAAAGTGTTTTTGCATAGTAAAAAACAGAACCACTGGTGGAATGGCTGCCACTACCGCACCAGCAGACATAAACTGCCAAGATGCCAACCACTGGCCTTGCAGTGAACTCAACCCCGCAGTTACCGGGCGAACGTCATCACTCTGAACCAATACCAACGCCCAAAAGAAGTCATTCCAAATAAAGGTAAACACCAAGACTGCTAACGCCGCTAATGCAGGGCGAACCAGAGGCAGCACTACATGCCAGAATATTTTCCATTCACTTACCCCTTCAACACGCGCCGCTTCGATCAAGGCATCTGGGATCCCGACGATAAAGTTACGCATGAACAAGGTACAGAAGCCGGCTTGAAAAGCGATATGGAAAAAAATCAGCGCCCAATGGGTATCGTAAAGGCCAAGTCCAATCGTTAAATCACGCACTGGAATCATCAAGATTTGAAACGGAACAAAGTTGCCCGCGATAAACATCGCAAAGATCCAAACATTGGCTTTGAAGTTGTATTTCGCCAAGGCGTACCCAGCCAAAGTCGAAAGAGCGACAGCCCCTGCGACGGCTGGCAATGTAATGATCAGACTATTGATTAAGTACTGCCCCATCGAAGTCGAGGTAAAAACTTGGGTATAGTTCTCAATGAACTGAATCTCGCTCGGCCAGCCCCAATAATTACCTTTGTTGATGTCATCCATCGAACGAATCGACGTCATCATCACGGCGATAAGCGGTAACAACCACATCACGATCGAGATAGGTAACGCGACTCGGTAACTGATATTAGTAAAGCGACCGGCTTTTTGAATTGGTTGCGGAAACATTATTTTTCACTCCTTAACATGCGCCACAAGAAGTAAGCGATATAGATATCCATGATCAGAAACAGCACCACTGAAACCGCCGCACCGTAACCCATTCGATAATTAAAAATAGACTCTTCATACATTTGATACGCCAGTACCGTCGAACTTCCCCAAGGTCCACCAGCCGTCATGGTTGCCACCAAATCGAAAGAACGAAGGGCACCAATTACTGTCACGACCACAGCAATAAACGTCGCCGGTCTTAATTGAGGAAGCACCACATACCAGAGCATGCGCCATTTCTTCGCACCATCAAGGCGAGCAGCTTCTAACTGTTCTGGATCTAGGTTATTCAGCCCCGTTAAATATAAGATCATGCAATAAGAGATCTGTGGCCATAAGCCCGCTGCGATGATTCCGTAGGTCACATAATCTTCATCGGCGAGAATCGAAATAGGTTCAATACCAAACGCACCTAATGCAATGTTAAAAAGACCAAATGACGGGTCATAGAACCAAGAAAATACGAGGCCGACCACCACTTGAGAAATAACAAAGGGGAAAAAGAATAAGGATTTAACGACACGAATGCCTTTCACTTGTTGGTTTAAGAAAAGGGCAATCGCCAAGCCACAAGGTGGCGCGAGCATAAAGAAGATCAACCAAAGAAAGTTATTCGTTAGAGAAGTGTAGAAAGCCTCGGAATCAAACAGTTCACGATAGTTTTCCAGCCCTACCCACTCTTTTTCACCTAGCCCATCCCACTCAAAGAAGCTAAGCCAGATACTGTCCAAGATTGGATATATAACGTAGAGAGAGAAGATAGCGATAGCCGGGGCTAAGAACAGCCAAGGCGACACTTTAGAGCTTATGCGTCTTTTCTTCTTCGCTGACGGGGTGTGATTTTGTGGGTATATCGTTTTCACAGATTGCTCCATTTCCCGAAATTCCTTGTCTTCAAAGCTTCATTTACTATTTGGTTAATTTCCACCTAGATTTCTAAATTTCATCTAGTAACTCAGCATTTATAATGATTACGTTCAAATATTAGGCTTATTGATAATATTACGCACAGTTATGTTTTATTTTTGTAAACGTTTCCACAAAAAACACTACAGATCGTCATATTTATATGACTCGGATCAATAAATCATGCGAGGCATCTAACAAATTTCTGATGAAAGCGTATGTTTTAAAGGCAAAGTGATGTAGTCCAACGAAGCAAGGAGAGAGCATGGCTGATATCAGCTTAAAACAGGTCATCAAACGATATGGTGATGTTCAAACGATCCATGGTGTTGATCTAGAAATAAGTAACGGCGAGTTCGTCGTATTCGTTGGGCCGTCTGGTTGTGGTAAATCAACCCTCTTACGCTTAGTTGCTGGCTTGGAAGAGATTACTGAAGGTGAGATTCATATCGGTGATGATCTTGTAAACGATATCGATCCTGCCGAGCGTGGTGTCGCGATGGTATTTCAGTCCTATGCCCTTTATCCGCACATGACTGTTGAAGAAAATATGGGCTTTGGCCTGAAAATGAACGGGGTGGCTAAGGAAGTCGTCGAGAAACAGGTCACGGGCGCAGCCAAAACGCTTCAGTTGGAATCTTTATTGAAACGTAAACCTAAAGAATTGTCAGGTGGACAACGTCAACGTGTTGCTATCGGTCGAGCAATTGTTCGTAACCCGAGAGTGTTCTTATTCGACGAACCTTTATCTAACCTAGATGCAGAACTTCGTGTCGATATGCGCTTACAAATCGCCAAATTGCATCAAGATCTGCAAAACACCATGATTTATGTAACGCACGATCAAGTGGAAGCCATGACGCTTGCCGACAAAATAGTCGTACTTAGAGATGGCCGCGTTGAACAAGTTGGTTCGCCACTCGAACTGTATCACTCTCCTCAAAATGAGTTTGTGGCCGGCTTTATTGGCTCTCCGAAAATGAACTTCTTACCTTGTTTGGTCAATAACATCTCTGAGACTCATGCCCAACTGACCATAAATGGCTCGAGTAAAATTACGCTACCACTACCAAGTAATGGTCTTGTTGAAGGACAAAAGCTCACTCTCGGCATTCGACCTGAACATTTGGAGATTAATGGCGAGTCGGATATCACCATTGAGTTCCAGAGTGAGGTCGTAGAAAGGCTAGGCAACAGCACTTATATGTTTGGTCAATCTTGTGGTGTAGACAGCTTTAAAGTTCATCTGCCTGGAGATCAAGAGGTCACTCGCTATCAGTCTCTCAATCTAAATTTCTCATCAAAAGATTGTCATCTGTTTGATGCTGAAGGTCAGAGAATTAATTAAGTGTTTAAAAACGGTAAAGCTAGCTAGATGTTGCTCGCTTTACCGCTTCATTTCAAACTCATTTCTTGTGCCACTTTTTAGTCGTTAAACGCTTCTACTTTATTCCTCTTTACCTTATGAAACATCTCTCAAAAGTTTCATAACTCACACTTAAATGTTGTCCTCTTAAAGCTTATTCGAACTTTATCTACCCTTAATAGCTATCCGGACATTAATTTGATAGTCGTTTACTAAATAATCGCTAAACTATAGTGTCGCCTACCCCCTTTTTGAGAAAACCTAAATGCCTACTGCTGATTCCACCCTAAATAAACGCATGGGAATCGTTGCGCTCACCTGGCCAATTTTTATCGAAGTTCTTTTAAGAACAGCCCTCAACACCAGTGATGTATTCATGCTATCAGGATACTCAGACAAAGCTGTGTCTGCCGTTGGTGTTATCTCTCAGATATCCTTTTTTCTAATCATCGTATCCACCATGGTCAGCAGTGGCACAGGCATCCTCATCGCGCAATACAACGGTGCTTCTCGCGACGAAGAGAGCGCTCATGTGGGTGTGGCGAGTATTGTATTAGCCATCATTACAGGCCTGTTACTGAGCATTATCGCCATTCTTGGCGCTGAGTATTTTATCCCGCTTTATCAACTTGAAGCTCAAGTGGAACAATACGCTCAAGAGTACCTATTTATCAGCGGTGCTCTCACCTTTAACGTGACGATTGGCGTTGTGCTAACGACGATTCTGCGCAGTCATGGCTACTCTAAGTCACCGATGATCATTAACTTAATAGCAGGTGTTATTAACGTACTGGGTAACTATTGCGTGTTGTACCAACCTTTTGGCCTACCAGTGTACGGTGTACAAGGCGTTGCTGCAGCAACGGTCATTAGCCAAATGATTGGCCTATTGATCTTAATCGGTGTTGTAAGAAACAAAGGAATAGACTTACCTCTTAAGCAGTTCAAATCCGTACCTAAAGCTATCTACCAAAAAATCATTAAGATCGGCTCGATGAATGCGGGTGAGGTGCTGTCTTACAACATGGCGCAAATCACGATTACTTTCTTCATAGTGCAGATGGGAACCTCGTCATTGGCAGCGTTCACCTATGCACAAAACATCGCGCGTCTCTCTTTTGCGTTTGCTTTAGCTATCGGCCAAGGAAGCCAAATTCAAACAGGCTACTACATTGGAAAGGGCTGGATAGATGAAATTACGAACCGAGTACAACGCTACTTTGTGGTTGGCTTCATCGCCTCAACTAGCATTACTTGTATGGTCTATATATTCCGTTTTGAGATTCTGGATCTATTCACTCAAGATCCTGAAATTATCGCCCTTGCTGCATTACTTATTGCCGGTTCAATCTTGTTAGAAGCTGGCCGTGTTTTTAACCTGATCTTCATCTCATGTCTAAAAGCGACAGGCGATATTAAGTTCCCCGTAAAGATGGGAATATTGAGCATGTGGGGCATTGGGGTTGCAATGAGCTATTTGCTTGGTGTGCACTGGGGCTACGGTGTATTTGGTGCCTGGATGGCTATCGCGATGGACGAATGGTTCCGTGGAATCATCATGGCCTATCGCTGGCGAGCTAAGAAATGGACTCGATTCTCTTTTTAGATCATTTAGCCTTCCATTTATCTTCATCAGACAAATGAACGCCGCTCTCTATTTCCAAGGAGCGGCGTTTTCGTTTTTAATTACTCGAACTCATCTACGCGGTCGCAAGTGCTTTCTTGCGCTTCGCTAATCGGCCAAAAATACCGACTAACATCACAATGCCACATACACCGTAAACCTGCATGATGGTTGGATCATCCGACACAAAGCCAACATCAGAGAACATCACGTAAGCACCAAGTACCATGTAAAGAATGATCGCTGAAGCTTCGAAACGGAACGCCCAAGGCGTGACATCGATATTTTCATTCACTGGCATCACGTAATCATCTTCACGTGGCATAAAGTAACCAATGATGAACATCAGAGCCGTACAGACAACAAACAGAATCGCTAATTGGTGTAAGAAGTGAATCGGTGTTTTGAACACTAACTGCATTGCCGCGTATGAGCTTACAAATACCACCAAGGCCACTTTAGCCGCTAGAGCTGGCACTCGTTTAGAGATATAACCCACAAACACGATAGTAAAGATTGGCACACTGAAGAAGCCCGCTACCATTTGTAAGTATTGGAACAAACCTTCTGGCGCATACATGATGAACGGTGCGATACATACCGAGATAATCGCAATCACGACACCAAAAATACGCCCTTTATCCACTAGCTCTTCATCGGTTTTTCCTTGGCCAAACAAAGGCTTGTAAACGTTCAATGCGAACAGAGTCGTCGAGCTATTCAACACGCCATTAAAGGTACTCAAAATCGCACCAAACATGACCGCTACGAAAAAACCCACCAGCGGCTTAGGTAAAACTTCATTAACTAAACGGGTGTACATGGTATCTGGATTACCCGCATCAGCACCAAACATGTGAAAAGCGATGATGCCAGGAATGATTAGGAACAACGGAGAGATAACCTTAATTGCACCCGCAAGGATGACCCCTTTTTGGCCTTCCTTTAAGTTCTTAGCACCCAACGCGCGCTGGATGATGGATTGATCCGTACCCCAGTAGTAAAGGTTCACAAGTAGAAGACCGGTAAACAAGGTTGAGAACGGCAGTGGATCGGTCTCAGTACCAACCGATTGCAGTTTCTCTGGCGCAGCATAAAGCAGTATATCTAATCCAGCACCGAAGCTACCCTCTCCCAGCACCATCAAACCGAATACTGGAATCATCATTCCACCAACAATCAAGCCTACGCCATTAATAGTATCCGCAATCACCACTGCTTTTAGGCCACCATAAATCGCATAAAAGAAGCCAAGTAGACCGATCGTCGCGGAAATTAGGGCAATAGAGCTAAACTCTGAAATATTAAGCAGAGCTTGAACATCAAAGATTTCACCCAGAACAACAGCGCCAGCATAAAGTGTGGTTGGCAAAATATTAATGACGTACTGACATAAGAAAAGCAAGGTCACAAACTTCTTCACCGACATGTCGTAGCGGCTCTCTAAGAAGTCTGGAATCGTCGTGATCCCTTGCTTGAGGTAACGCGGTACCAACATCAGAGCAATGATTACTAAGGTGACACCAGACGCCACTTCCCAACCCATGACGCTCATGTTGTGGGTATAAGCTTGTGCACTCATGCCAACAAAGCTAGTCGCGCTCAAGTTAGTTAAGATAAGCGAGCTTGCAATTAAACCGCCGGTTAAGCTTCTTCCGCCGAGAAAGAAACCATCTTGTGAGGTGTTTTTGTCATTCTTCACTTTGTTGTAGGTAAACGCGACTACAAACCCAGTAAATAACAAAAATGACAGTAGAACTGTAATAGACATTTTGTTTTCCTTAAGTTGAGTTATTGCGGCAGCAATACCTCGCTGCCGATTATAATTTTTATATTTAGATTTTTATTTGTAGGGGTACTCAGAGTCAGCGATTCACATCTTTTTCAAGTGCACAATCAAGGCAGACTCTGGGTCGAGGATAGGTAAGGTCAATCCAATTTCCTTGAGGTTATCCCCACTTAGGGTTAACGTTTTGTCGAGCCATTGAGGGCGTTGTTTCATCAACTGGAAACTGGTTTTTGGCATGTCCACTAACTTCACTTGATACATCGCGCTGTCTTCCACGCAGCTAATACGAAGTGGCGAAGGCAGAGCATATTCAGGCATAGCTAGTTGACACACGGTGATCAGCATTTCATCGTCATTTTCAACGCCATAAATATTCTGATTTTTGTCCGAAGGGTCCATGCGGAAACTGCGACCTGAATGCAAAATATGACGAAACTGCTTATGCAATGAAATGTAATGTGAGAATGCTTGTTTCTCTTCTGGTGACTCTTTAACCGGATCAAGTTCTACGCCCATGTGTCCCATCAAGGCGGTGACACCACGCATATTGATACTGTGACGACGGTTGGTTGAGTGGCACTCAGCAGGACCAATGTGTGCACCCATAACTTCTGGTGGGAAGAAGTAACTCATGCCCTTTTGAATCGCTTGGCGTTCTAATGCATCGTTACAGTCAGACGCCCAGAATCGGTGTGTTCTCTTTAGGATTTCAAAATCGATACGGCCACCGCCTGAAGAACAGGACTCAATCTCGACTTCTGGGTGTGCTAGGTTCAACTCATCAACAAGACGATAAAGCGCTTTCGTTTGACCATGTACCGCAGCCTTACCTTGGTGACCAGGTTGAACCAACTCTCGGTTCATGTCCCACTTAAGATAAGTAATGTTGTATCGAGCCAGCAGCGCATTGAGGCGTTCATATAGGTAGTTAAAACACTCTTCATTTTGTAGGTCTAACACGTATTGCCAACGACCAGACGGTTGATGATACCCTTGTAAACCAAGCACCCAATCAGGGTGGTTTCGGTAAAGATTCGAATCTTGGCTGACCATTTCAGGTTCAACCCAAAGACCAAACTCCATGCCTTGTTGGTTTACATGTTCAATGACAGGTTCTAAACCATTTGGGTATTTCATTTCATCGAGATACCAATCACCTAAGGCCGTTTTTTCACCATCACGACCAATAAACCAACCATCATCAATAATGAATCGTTCAACGCCCATCACACCGGCCTCAGTAGCCATCTGCATGATGTATTCAGGTTTATGGTCGAAGTAGATCCCCTCCCAAGTATTTAAATGCACAGGGCGAGGCTTATCGGTAGGGAATTGAATAATATTGTCACGAACAAACTGCTGAAAACGCTGAGCAATACCGTTCAAACCAGAATTGCTGTAACAGCCATAGAGCCAAGGTGTTTGGTAAGTACTCTCAGGTTCTAGAATCGATTCACCCGCTAGCAATAACTCTCCTGCTTGTACAAAACGGCGACCATCACTACGAACATCCGCGCGCATTTGGTGGTTACCGCTCCAACCCAAATGAAATCCCCAAACCAAACCATTTTGCTCTGAGAAACCTTGCGTACCTGCAAACATGCCTGGGAAGTTTTCATGTGAAGTACGACCGCGACGGTTTTCTTGCATAAAGCCACCGTGTTCAAAACGCTGACGCTGAGTTTGGAATTCATGACACCAACGACCATGAAACGTCATCAATTCATTGGCGTGGTTTGGCAGTGGCAACGTTGATGAAAGCTTATTTAAATAGTATTTACTGCCCCCTTTGTTAGTTACTGTGACGCGCTTTTGAACCACATCAGATTCATAATCCAGTTTGATTTCGACAGTCAATTCAAGCTTAGACACGGTGTCTTCTAGAACAAAAGTGGCGTGCTGGTTCTGACCTTCTATATGTTCAGTCTTTACACCTACATGCTCAGCCTTCGTACCTACGTAAGTTGCATTCGCTTCTACGCGGACGGTATTAAAAACGGGTGCCCAATCAAAACCATCACGATGCCCTTCTATTCCCGGCGCATTAAAATGACCGCTACCCAATTCAGGACAAAGAGAAAGCGGCACATCGACATCAAGCCGTGCTTGGGAGATCGGTCTCTCGGTTGATAACAAAAGATCTTCATCAATACTGGCGATCTTTGCCCCCCAGTGAAGAACCTCTGGAGCACGGCCCGATTTGATGATCAAACTGTGGTTTTTACTTGTTAGATGAATAAATTCGCTCATAGCCAATCTCATATTGTTTTCGTAAACATAAATTAAGATTAATAGTGAACTTGAAGATTGAAATTAGTACTAAAACGGCTAAATAACGTGATCTAAAAACACTTATTCGTTGCTAAAATTTGCACAAGATCGACTGTTTTCGGAAACATATTTAATGTTTCAAATGACATTTTTTTGAAAGGGAGCAGAGTTTCATTTCGCTAAATTGGATAAGCTCATCGAACGACTGGAATATTCGATGGACGATGTGATGAGTGTAACTTTTAAAGATGTGGCGAAGCTGGCTGGCGTATCGACTCAAACAGTATCAAGGGTGACGAACGGCTCACAGGATGTCGCAGAATCCACTCGAAATAAAGTGAATGCCGCGATAAAGAAGCTTGGATATGTGCCCAATAAAGGTGCTCAAATGCTCAGCCGTTCCAAGTCCACCAGCATAGGGTTAGTCACGCTCGATATGGCCTTACACGGTGCCGCAATGATCGCCAATGGTGTACGAATGCAGGCTCACGATATGGGGTATGGCACCGCTTTTTCTGTGGTATCAGAACCGAATCTCACCAACACTCGCGAAGCCATTCGTGAACTGATCGCCCAACAGGTCGACAGCATCATTCTTAATGTGCCTTTAAAGAGTGCAGATGCCGAATTACTGGTAGAACAATATCAACACTTAAACCTCATCTTCATTGATGTCCCTTCTAACAGCCAAGTGAACTATATATGTGGCGATCATGCCGAGGGCGCAACGCTGGCGGCTCAGCATCTTATTGAAAATGGTCGCTCTGAATACTTATTGATCAGCGGGCCTAATGAGTCCAGCGCCTCACAAATTCGTCTTCAGAGTTGGTTAGCCGCGTTATCAGATGCAGATAGTAAGGTGCAGTATCAATATCAAGGAAACTGGCAAGCAGAAAGTGGCTACCTTGGCATTCGAGGCGCCGTCGCGAAACAAATCCAGTTTGATGCTGTGTTAGTCGCCAGTGATCAAATGGCATTAGGGGTTTTACGCGCACTGCAAGAGTTGCAAATACCAGTACCAGAAAAGGTCGCTGTTGTCGGTTTTGATGGTATAGAAGACAGCGCATTCTTCAATCCGCCTCTTACAACCATCAAACAAGATTTCACAAAAATAGGCCAGCAAGCAGTAAGACTTGCAGAGAAGCTCAACGCCAATTCGCAAGATACCTTATTACAACATCATATCGAAACCACACTGCTTCCGAGAGAAAGTAGCCAATCTAAGGTGACAGCCAATTATGAAAAACAAGAGATCGAAAAACTGCTGAAGAAGATTCAGAACCTATTACCGGAATCCGAATAAAAGAAAAAAGCGCTAGGGGGAGCTAGCGCTTTTAAGACCAACTAAGTCCGTTTAGCCTGGTAGTTTTTTAAGCTATATCATGAGGATATAACCAATTTTTTTACTTAGGTAAATCAAAAAGCCTATTCTTTACGACTGCTTTGAGTCGTAAATTAAGTATAGCCGGGTTCTTGTAATAAACCGTATTTTTCTAAAATTAATTCATATAAATTTGACGATTAATCGACACAATAAACTATTCGGAAATCACAGATGAGATCGCATTAGTAATCAACTCTCTAAGTAGTTTGTTTTTATCATCTAAATGCTTTGTCTTTCTATAAACAAGCTGGATATCAAAATCTGGAACATCAATCGGTGGTTTCACAGCCAGTAAGGTTTCTTCGTTATCGATATCCTTGCGCGCAACTAGCTTGGGGACAATACACAACAGTTCTCTACCACGGATTAGTCGCTTAACGGTCAAAAAGTTACTGGAAGATATCGCCACTTTTCGACTGAGACCGAGTTCATTCAAACGACTATCCACACCTGTCTTTAAAGACCCAATCGGAGAAACGAGTGCGTGCTCGACCGCAACAAATTGTTCTAACGACATCGGTTCTTCAATAGATAGAACTGATTGATCAAGTAAACAAACATGTTGTTCCGTGTACAAATGCTTTGTTCGATATTGCTTTGGTACCTCACCAAAGCTGCCTATCGTCATATCGAGCTTGGCATCTTCAAAGACTTGCTGGTAGTTACTCCGGTTTACATTGAACAACGCCACTTGGGAATAAGGAGAGCTTTGCTTAATCAGGTCAAACACTATTGGAGCGAACATCTGCTCGGCATAATCAGTGAGACCAATCTTCCAAGTCCCTTTATAGGTCTCTGCATCAAATGATTTAGACAGCAGTACCTCTGACTGAATTGTATTGAGTAAGGCATCGACGGTACTTGATAATTCAATCGCTCGGTCGGTCGCTTCCATCTTACTACCGACACGCTCAAACAAAGGGTCATCAAACAACTTTCGTAGCCTTTGTAAGCTATGACTCATCGCTGATTGGCTGACATAACAACGTTCTGCCGCCTTACTAACACTGTTTGTTTTATATAGAGCTTGCAGTGCAATCAATAAGTTAAGGTCAATTCCTTTCCAGTTAAAATCAGCCACAAATCAATCCCATATTATTCATAGTTATAATTAAAATAATTAATTTGAATCATAGTCTAACTCCACCTAAATTACGCTAAACATTTATCTGGAATCGATCATGCTTTCAATTTTTAAAACCTTTTTCTGGCTTGGCTGGATTAGCTTTGGTGGGCCAGCAGCACACATTGGCTACTTTCGTAAAACCTTTGTTGAGAAACTGAATTGGTTATCCGACGAAGAGTACGGGCAAATTGTCGCCCTCAGTCAATTTTTACCGGGCCCAGGCTCAAGTCAGGTTGGCTTCGCGGTTGGTTATAAAAAAGGTGGCTTAACCGGTGCGATTGCCGCATTTGTCGGCTTCACTTCCCCATCAGTGATTCTGATGCTGATATTGGCGTTAGTCAGCAATCAGTTATTGGAAGCACCACTTTTCATTTCAATCATCCACGGGCTTAAGTTACTTGCGGTCGTGGTTGTAGCTGACGCCACTTTCGGCATGTACAAAAACTTCTGCCAATCGAAGATAGCAACAGCACTGTGTGTGATCACCGCGATTGTTCTACTTTTGATTCCGGGGATCTGGCCTCAAGTTTTAGTGCTTATATTTGCAGCAATGGTTGGTAGTAAGTTCTTGACGTCTCAGGAGCTAAAAACGACACCTTCAACACAAAAAATATCGGTAACGCCTCTCGTGATTTTTGTTGCTTTGCTGGTTGGCCTGCCTCTATTCAGTGCTTACTCTCAAGGTATTGAAGTATTTGGCCTGTTCTACCAAGCAGGCAGCTTAGTCTTTGGTGGCGGCCACGTGGTACTTCCGTTGCTACAAAATGGTATTGGTGACCAACTGTCTCAAGATGCCTTCCTAACAGGTTATGCAGCAGCACAAGCGGTTCCTGGCCCTATGTTTACGTTAGCCACTTACCTCGGTTATGTATTAATGCCATCAGCACCGATTACAGGTGCACTGCTCGCAACGATTGCGGTGTTCTTACCGGGCTTCTTATTACTGCTCGGTGTGTTGAAAAACTGGCAGGCAATTGCGAGTCAACCTTTGGTGGCAGGCGCTCTTACTGGTGTGAATGCGGCGGTTGTCGGCCTATTACTAGCGGCCCTGTATCAACCGATCTTCACCAGCGCAGTGAGTAGTGGCTTAGATTTCGCTCTGATTATTGTTGGTGTGTGGTTATTGAAAACGATGAAGATGCCGATCGTGTGGATGGTAGCTCTGTTTATTGCAATTGGGTTTGGACTCGGAGTCATTTAATATAATGCCCACTAATTCTAATTAATGGGCATTATAATTTTCGGATTATGAGACCGTTGAGATAGTAGTTATTCTTCTATCGGTGTAGAGACTGGACTGGCATCGTCTTGGTTAAAAGACTCTGGAGGAATATACACATCAGCACGTCTGTTTTGAGCCCGACCTTGAGACGTTTTATTACTCGCGATTGGCTCAGACTCACCCAATGATTTCAGGGTCATTTTCTCTTTTTCAACACCGTAAGTGAAAAGCTGTTTAGACGTACTTTGAGCTCTCTCTAGCCCCAATCCTTGATTGTAAGCTTCACTGCCCACCCAGTCGGTATGACCTTCAACGGTCACTAGGTAGTCATTGTTTGCGAGATGTTTTGCCACATCAACAAGTACTTCACGAGCAAGAGGGGTCAGATAATAACGATCAAAGGCGAAGTTAACACGAGCAACAAGCTGCCCTTTGTCACTATCGAAGCTAGCAATACCAAGGTTTGATATATAAGTGAGACAATCACTAGGATCTGTGATCAACTGCGAGCGCTTAAGAAGCTCCCACTTGAGAGCCGGATCATGACTTCCCTCATGAATTTGCCAATAGCCATCACGATGACTAGCTACTCCTTGAACTTCACCAATTTCGATGGTGTGAGAATACTCTGAAAAAGTATTCCCACAATATTCTACTACCTGATCACTAATCTCCTGCCCATAACTAGAGAAAGAAACAAGCAGACCTAGTGCTAGCATTGTGTTTTTCATCTTTACTCACCCGTATAGTCTCGATACACCAGTGCCTCGAGATCCTTTCTGAATTAGCTCTTCGATTCGTTGTATTAACTCTTCCCTATCACTAACATCAATAATGTCTGAGCCAGGGTCAATCACACAATCTTGAAATCCACTTTGCTCACTTGCATTAAAATCAATGCCAATCACGCCGATGAACAAACTGCCATTCTCAGTCAAGAAATGCTCTCTTGCCTCATCACAAAGGCCATTATCGACTAAGTTTGGGAGTATCCCATTATTAGGAAACTCCTGACCATCACTAAGAATAATGATAATTTTCAACTTCCCGCTGTATTCCTCAACTTCCTCTTGTGTTGCGCTACTATCTGGTTGTCCATCGTTGAGCACCTGTAAACCGCGAATCAAGCCTTGATAGGCTGCGGTATTACCACCAGCATTCATACCTTGCACAATCTCAACTTCATCAATATCACTCGTTAAAGGAAGTACATAATGTCCATTACCTGTTGTTCTTACCATTCCAGAGTGATAGAGGACATTGTCAGCAGACCTAAAGTGAAAATTAAATGCAGCATCATCAATCTTATTATTAAACATGTCATCCACTGAGTTGGAATAATCAATCAAGCTTGCTATTTCAAGTCTTCGTCCATTCATATTCATAACACTTTCAACTGTTTTCGCCTCATAAAACTGCCAAGACTCTTTAGTTGGACAAGCGTCTATGTCACTAGCACAAGCACGAACAGTATCGTGTGGCTTATCAGCCCAGTACCCCCAATTCACCTGCTCATAAGTTCTGGTAAATGAGCCGTCCGCTTTGTACCTTAATTGACTACCCGCATAGAGAGTGTCGGATATTTTATCTTGTACTCTCAAGTTAAAAGGAACGATAGCCAATCGGTTAAGGATAAAAGTATCTCCAGATCGGGGCACAAGGATTCTCAAAGCTAGCTCATCAACCGCAACTTTCAATGAATCAATTTTTTTCGATACGCTTGAAGTTCCCTGTGACCAGTTACGTGTCATAGAGCCTGAAAAATCAGTAACTAATACGACATCGACAATTTTGTCACCTAGGTATTCAGGGTATTTTGCAGCTTCCGCTTCACCAAACAGTGGTTGAGTATCCTCAAATGAAGGAACAAGAACATCTGAGAACCATGAGTCATAAAGTGGCGTAGCCTCAACTTCATAGCCGATGATCTCAGTATTATCATTTTCAAGTGTTGGCGCTTGATAGTTACGCTGCGTCGTGATCTGTATACTACGAATTTCTCTGATATAGTCTCTTACATAAAGTTCTGCCATATCTTGTGCGCTGGCGGCTTTATCATCAATAGTAACCGCCAATGCCGCAGCTTGTGCTGAATCACGCAAACGACTCGACTCAGTAATGTACCGAGTTCCCTCAACAGCAAAAAAAGTGATTCCTAAAACAGGTACAAGCGACAAACCTAACCACACAGCAGCAATACCGGCCTGCCTTTTTAAACTAATAAATTGTAATTTTCCGTGTCTGTTCATACTACCTCCCTACCATCACTGAACTGGATGATACGACCATTGTTGAAGATAAAGGATCTCCCCAAACACGCGAAAACCATGAATCACTTTCTACACAAAGTGATACTTGATACAGCGGAAAAATGATCCCGTCTTCTTCGGGAACCAATAATGTTTTTTGATCAATACCGAGTGTCGTACAGCCTAAGGTGCCATATTGCGGCGAGGCAAATACAGTCCGTATTGTTTTGTCTTGTAATGATTCAATTTGAATTGCAACATTGTTGCTAGTTGTATTGAGAAGTCGACTAGAGATACTCTGCATATCTGTTAAGTCTTGTTGAGATAAGTTAAAACGCTCGTCATAAAAGCGTGTTCGCTCTTTTAAAACATTAACGATAGAGAAAGAAACTCTATCAAGTTGCGCTCGAACTATAAGCTTATGGCTCACATCAGTCATAAAGTAAAAAAGTGCAATTAGTACAATCAGCACCAAAAATAGCTCTATACTGAACGATCCTTTACATTTATGAAGAGACGTATGTTCAGTAAACTTCATCATTCCCACCCCTCATGCTCTAGGGTTAGTACAATTGTTCTTTCTATCGCTTCTTCTTGTTGTAAGAACAATGGCCAAATAGCCTGATGGTTATAAGTCATTTTGATCTCGGCAATACTATAGCCCCCATCACTGGTGACGAGATCCGCGTCAGATGCACTCACATTAGCGATAAAATCTGCATAACTTCTATAGTAAAGCCCAGACACAACGAACTTCTCACTCGGAGAGAGAAATGACCATAACGAATTTGGCTCATTTTTTACGGATTTCAGAACTGTGTCATAACTGTTATATGAAGAAGACCCTTGATGCACAACTGCTGCTCTCACTGATTCCCTCAGTGAATATTCCAATAAATTTATCGCGTAAATACGATAACCCATATCAAATATCATTACAGTCGCGACAATTAAAACGATCGCCCCAAGAGAAAACTCTACAGTAGTTACCCCTCTTTCTCTTTGTTTAAACTTCAACCATTTCATATTAACCACCTACTCTAAATTGAGCGGGGAGATCACTCTAGCTATTTGTTGTAGCTCTCTTTGTGAATAATCTTCACCGAGTAACTTCTCAGCGCTTTGCATATCGCCTAATTTAATAAATGCGATAGCTAAATTAGCTCTGACTTTTTTGTTTGCAGGGTTTCTGTTGTAAACAGGAGAGAGAATTTTTACTACATCTGAATATTTATTTTCGGCAAACTTAACCATGGCTAAGTTATTTTTAACCGCAATATCATCATAGCCTTTCATTCTAGCTCTATTAAAAGCATTTTCAGCGTGAGGGTATCTTCCAAGCATACAATAAGAAATACCCATCATCATTTGGACATCAGAGCTTTCATTACCTATCTCAACAGACTTTCTAAAACTATCTACCGCCAAATTGTCTAAACCATCGTGGTGGTATATCTCCCCTCTCAATTGCAGTAGATCTTTATTTACAACACCTTGATTCATCAAGTAATCAGCGTAAAACCGAGCGGATTCGACATCTCCAAGTTCAAAGTAGGCCAACGCCAAAGATTGCATAACATTTATGTCATTAGGGGCTTGAACAAGCTCTCGTTTATAAGCATCAACCAAACCTTCATAGTTACCTATTTTCTTCAAGCTCTCTATATCTGCATAGCCATCGCTAGTCGGTTGTGATGGGTTGGATGCGCAACCTATAAGAGCCAATGATATTAATAGAACAATAACTTTTATAATATTCATAATTGCCCCCCTAAATCAAAATCCATCTGTGATACACCCGGAGCTAAAATAAGTATCACAATAGGGAACATGATTAACAAAATGAGAGGGATACTCATTTTTGCCGATAACTTACCCATTTTTTCTTCTATATTAAGTAATTGCATCTTTCGCATATCTTCCGCAAGATCAGCCAATATATTTGCCACAGAAGAACCATACTGTATATTTTGAATAATAGTTAAAACAAAGCTAGAAACCTCGGGGGCAGGAAGCCTATTTGATAAGTCGTTAAGCGCTCTTTCAATTCCTTTGATCTTCCCGGAATCGGCGGTAATTTTAACTTGGTAACATAAGTTTCTATCAAATCCTTGAAGTTCTTTAGCTAAATAAGCAAATGAAGCTTCTATTGTCATTCCTGTTTGGACACAAACAGCCATCATGTCTAATAAATACGGTAGGTTTTTTGATATTCTTTTAACTACTATTTTCTTTCTTAAATCAAGTATCATATCGGGTAAAATTACAATCGTTAATATCCCTAGACATCCATATAAGGCCAAGTTCATTAAAGTTATATTTAACCAAAGTAAATAGATGGTATAAATTGCGATCAAAACTATTTTAAACGGGAAGTAAAGAACAGCGAGTCCTTTCGTATGAAATCCCGCATCTTTGAGCTTTTGCTCCAGTTCTTTACGATTCTCCTTGCCAAATTTAACAAGGAAGCTTCCCACTTTATGTGTGTTATCTTTTCTCTTGTTTAATCCAAAGAATCTATCCATTCGCTTTTTCTTTCGGCTAACAAAATACAAATCAATAAAAAGCACTAAAAGTATGATGACCATAGCCATAATTCCGTAGGTAATCATAACTTGACCCTCTTAACTAATAGCCAAACAATGAATAACCCCAAGACTTCACTACCGACTACATAATATAAAATCCATCGACCCGCTGGATCGTTTAAAATAAAATCGATATTAGCTGGATGTATTTGACTTATTATCAACACAAAAATGATGGGGATTGCGGCAACCACTTTAGCTGAAATTCTAGCCTCAGAAGTCATGGCCATTTTTTTCATCTCCATTGTCCGTGCATCAACAAGGACTCGAATCAACCTAGCCAATACACCTTTGAGCTGACCACCGCGACTCAAATTAGCTCGTATAGTAATAGTAAAAAATATATATTCAGGATAAGGAAATGCGCGACATGATCGCTTGAGAACATGCTCCGCATTCTCACCTAATTTCAAACGCTCACCCATATCTTTAAACTGCCTACCGATCTCTCCTGACATATTGTCACCAACAAAACAAAATGCCTGCATTAAACTTTCCCCAGCAGTTACCGCACTCATAAGAATATTTAGTGCATCAGGAAACGTTTGCTCGAAATTTCGACGTCTTTTATTTTTCAAGTATTGATAACCGGTAAAAATCAAGAAGCAGGCCAGCAAGGCAAGGTAGAGATAAGAGTTTAAGGTTAAGAAGTTAAAGATAATAAGGTAGGAAACCCACACAGATATAATGACATATACAATCGAAATGAGGTGACCTCTTGGACCAAGTACCTCTATCGTGGGGGAAAGATCATGTTTAAATTCAGACCAGCGTTTTTTCCCAATAAGAGATTGAAAATTAATCGCATCGATACCCTCTTCATCTGCTTGAGCTGCAGGGAAATAGTTTTTGACTTTACCTTTTTTACTCGGGATAAGTAAAAAGCACGCAAGACCAAACAGTATGAGAGATAGCCATAATATATTCATGACCCCTCACCTCTAAATGACTGCATCAACTCATCATATAGCCCATAGAAATGTGCCTTTTTAACCAGTTGTGACCGTTGCATTATCCCCTCAGTTACAAACTTACCTCTAACTACCTCCCCGTAATTGACCTCGTCATACTGAAAAGCAAAAATTTCTTCCATCACAACACTGTCACCCTCTAGGCCGACAATTTCTGATATGCTGGTTACCTTTCTCGTTCCGTCTCTCAGTCTATTAACCTGAACAATCACTTCGATCGCACTAACGATTGCCCGTCTAATCGCATCTAGCGGTTGGTTTAGGTTTGCCATCATCACCATAGATTCAACACGACCAATGGCATCTCTAGGAGAATTGGAGTGCAACGTTGACATCGAGCCTTCATGACCCGTGTTCATCGCCTGTAACATCTCAAATGCTTCCGAGCCACGACACTCCCCAAGAATTATTCTATCGGGTCGCATCCGCAGAGCATTAATAACCAAATCTCGCTGCGTCACTAAGCCCGTGCTTTCAATACTCTCAACTCTCGTTTCTAAGCGAACAAGGTTAGGTTGTTCTAAACGAAGTTCCGCAGCATCCTCAATAGTGACAATACGCTCATCATCACTGATGTATTGTGACAGCGCATTAAGTAATGTTGTCTTGCCAGACCCTGTCCCTCCTGAAATAAGTATATTAAGTCGACATCGCGACGCGATTGAGAGCACTCTCGCCATATCAAATGACATCGAATCAAATTCTACCAACGATTCTAGATCAATATTTTGCTCTCTAAACTTCCGAATCGATATCGTAGTGCCATCAAGAGCAATTGGAGGGATGACAATATTAACCCGGCTTCCATCGGCTAAGCGGGCATCTACGGTAGGAGAAAGCTCGTCGACACGTCGACCAACGCGCGAAGCGATCTGCTTAGCGATATTTAAAAGTTGAGCTTCATCGACAAAAGTAATATCCGAACGCTCAATCTTACCGTGTTTCTCAAAGAAAACGTTATTTGGTCCATTAACCATAATATCTGTGATCGCGTTATCATCGACCAATGGTTGAATTGGCCCTAAGCCAAACAACTCATCCAGCATACTTTTGACAATACTAGAACGCATCATCGTGGTTACGGGACGTTCATAACTTTGAGCAAGTACATCGACTGCACTTTTGACTTGAACTTCCAGCTCACTGCGAGATATGCCTTGAATCGCCTCAACATCTAGAGCCTCAAAGATCTGCATCCGAAATGACGAATAAATCTCTTTATTAGAACTCATCTACCCACCAATCGAGATAACCAGCCATGTGGCTTGCCAGAGCTTTGTCCGTTAATTAGGCTTGTCAGTTCTTCAATCGCATTATTGACACTTCGTTCATGCTTATGAGCACGCTTACCTTCAATCAGCAAATGAGAAAGCTTCTTGCAGTACACCATATTAAGATCGACTTTCGCACCAAGATATTTATCTAGGTCAGATTGCTCTATAACGAATGTACTTTCTGGTCGATGATGATTGGCAAAAGTAACGACTCGGATTCGCTTACCGATTGATATCTGTTTTTGCTCTAGCGCTTCTAGGAGAGATTTTGCATTGCGAATAGAAGAAACTGAAGGCTCAAAAACCACGACAACAACATCATAAGTTTCCACGAGTAGTTGAGGATCAACTCTGAAATCTATGCTGCCCGAAAAGTCTTCGATAATGAAGTTGGTATTTCGGCTCATCAACTCGCATAATATTTGGTTGTAATTAAATATTTTGTCTTGCTTACTCTCCCCTTGAAGAGCAAGTAAGCGAAATGATTTACGAACCTTGGTCAAATATGATAGCGCACCTTCGGTATCTAACTCATGAATAGGCACAGCAAACTCATCAATTGCTTTTGAACGAAAGTCTTCTAGACCCATTAACACATCAATATTCGAATCGCTGTATTGGTGATCGACCAAAATAGTGTCAATATTTTGCGATGATAATTTTGAACCTAGCTCAGCAGTGATGAAGGAAGTACCAATCCCTCCCTTACTACCAACAACAGCTACTCGCTTAGCTTTGCGCTTTTTACTAACTCCGGTGTATGTCTCCAAGTTCTTATGTACATTCATAACAAAATCAGAGAATTCGAGCTTATTTATCGGCCAAAGTAAGTAATAAAAGCCCATCTCTTTTAGATCTCTAAGAGTCGAAATAGAGTCTTGCCCACCAATGACAATTACCCCTTTTCGTGTTGGCAATTTACTAGCAATATCTTGAGCATCGACCAAAATATCTTGGGATTCTGTTAGATCGAGTATGACGATATTATCCGTTTGTTCAGAATAGAACTTGGGAGATAAGGCTTCCCTCTTAATACAGTGTGGCTCATTCCATCCTTCAAATTGAAACATCTCTTTGACTAAATCTGAGCATTCTTTTGATTGATAAATCAGAGCACAACCAGCAGGGCCATTCGTTAGCTCAACAACCTGAGGTGTTGTGTCTTTTATATTTTTGACGAGATCAAACATAACTAGATTCCCTCTACCAATCTTTCCTTGTGAGCGACCTGACGAACTCTCGCTGCCTCAGAGAAACAATTACGGCTAAATTCCGAGCCTTCTATTTGGGGAATATCACACTTTTGAGTCATTAAGGTGTGATAAGTAATCGTGACTTTAAGATCTTTACTCTGATTATCGTTTCTTTTAATTGCAAATGACTCAGCCACGACAGCAAGAGTAGGAAAGTCAGCAATCGCTTTGCTAACAACTTTCTTGCCTTTGTTGGTGCGATATTCGAAAAGGTAAGAAGCTCCAGAATCTATCTCTTGCACTTTTTGCAACAAATCTACAAGTTGTGCCTGCGTCTCTCTCAATGACATCACAGTGAAGGTATAAGTGTGCGTTTCTGGGTAAACCAAATATTCCGCGCCTTTTCCATTGAAGTAACGTTCAGTACAACCAGAGAGCAGCAACATAAATAAAACAGCAAATAAACAATGTCTCATCGGATAAACCCTCCTTCAGAAAGTAACTCAATTGCCGGCTCATTCCCTTTGATGGCCGGAGTCGGGTCCCCAATATTTAACCAACGGTAAAAAGTCGATGTGCGCTGTATTTGTGGAATTTGAACGTCTTTACTCTTTAATGGCTTCACTAAATTAACGGTTGCCACAATGATCAATTCGGTACGACGACGATCCGTATTTGATTTTCTGAATGCAGCTCCAAGCAGTGGAATGTCGCCGAGCAATGGTGTTTTCTGTAGCTCTTCTAAGTCAGAACTACTCATTAAACCGCCCAAGACAAAACTATCACCATCTCCTAACTCAACAGTTGTCATTGCGCGTCGCGTAGCTAGTTGTGGGACTTCAATACCTGCAGCTTGAATATAACGTTCAACTTCACTGACTTCAGGCATAAGTTGCATGCGAATCCTTTCGTCGCTATGTACCTTTGCAGTAAGCCCAAGACGAACACCATATTCACGGAAAGTGATGTTAATAGCGTCACCAGTAGCAACAATAACCGGTATCTCACCACCAACTAGGAAACTCGCAGACTCTCCGGAAACAACCGTTAAGTTTGGCTCAGCTAGGATTTGAGCTATATTTTCGTTCCCTAAAGCTGTAATAACTGTTGTCAAATCAGCAGCATCAAATTGTTGGAATAAAAACTCTCCCACGTTAGCCCCAACACTTGACCAATCAACACCAATTGTTTGCCCAAAGGTTTCGGTTACTTGAGCCACCGAAATTTTCACATTAACCTGTTGAACAGCAGCGACTTGCAGTTGTTCAATGATCCCGTCCCACGTCATGTTTCTTGCAAATATGAGTGATTCAGACTCTGGTACAGAGATAGTTTCATTCTCATACGTAAATTGCTGAGTATCTTCATAACGAGCTACCTTATCCCTAGATAGCATCGTGGCGATTAAGCGGTATATATTGTCACGCTCTTCCTCACTATTTACGACGCCACTAACAACTACCTGTTCACCAATAGATTCTATTTTTATATCAAGATTTGGGTAGAAAGCACGTAACTGTCTTCGCACATGACTCAAGTCAATATCGACAACGATACGGTCAGAAAGCAGAATCTTCTTACCTTCTCCATAAATAATTATCTTTGATTGACCTATCTCCTTAGCAAATATAACAACTGTATTTTCGTCTACTACGTTGTAATCAGCTATATCAGGAGCACTAATGAAAACCGTTGATATTGGCTCGCCAACTCGAATATGGTGACCGTCATTTTGGGTTATATAAGTTTCCGCATTCGCGCTGAGTGAAAGCGATATACATAACAGCATCAAGCAGAACTGAGTTAATAACTCTAAGAGTTTTTCTGTTTTCATTAGAGTTCATCTCCTTGATTAGATAAACGACTCGCCCCTCTTAGCTCTGCGACTCCACTGTAATTTTCAATAACATTTCTTACGTTAGCTTGGACAGGCTCTTCGTATTCATAAGAACGATATACTTCAAGGTGCATTGTTTTCTCAGCTATCGAAAGTCGAGCAATATCTTTAGGATCAATCTCCAAAATTATAATAATGGCGTCTTCTTGACTTGCTTGGGTATCAGCTCTGATCAAAGAGTCATTTTCTTCGTTTTGCTCTACACCCAGTACTTTTGCATTTCTTAATAAATGTTTTGCATGAACCCCTGTATATTCAATTGTGGCTTCTTCTACGGAGAGGTTATCTTGAGGAGAGCTTATCGCGAGTATGTCTACAAAAACTCCGGGTCTAATATAACCGGCGACCAAATTCTCACGGCTCACTTGGAGAGGAAAAGGCTCTTTTCCATCAGAAATCAACAAATCTATATAGCCTGAATTGCCTTTTGCCACTTGAAATTCGGGCATAACTAAACTGCCGGCAATTATATTTCGGTTAAGTAGAGTAGAGGGTGAAAAGTCGAGTTCAATATCTGAGCGTACACCTTTTTCTAAAGCCAAATCTAGCAAGATCTGCTCTCGCACGACCTGCTCTGAAGACAGAGGTTTCCCTCTATCCAGATCTGTCTTTGCACGCCAAACTTGGACGTAAACATCTTCTTTTGTAGGTGAGGTAACAGTCTCTTTGGTTTGATTATCGCTTGGATTTAATATTAAACCGTACACCCCTAAACCTATTGCAATTAAAGCAATGATAATGGCTAATCTGGAACGCATTACATTTCTCCCACATAGATGTACTGCATTATCGAAAAGACAAATCCGAAAGATATTGCTATACCATACGGAATCCCGGCAAACTTAATCAGTCCTAATTGAAATCGATTATCTATAATTTTTAGAATCAAATAGATGAGTGCTAACAACCCCCCAATAACGGCTATGACTACATATGTATAAGGCCAAAAACTCGGGGGAGTTGCTAAACTCAATGCTCCCATTAGTTTAATATCTCCGCCACCGATCACTTTGAAAGCATATATAATCAAAAGTACACAATACAAAAATGCTAATGAGTAAAAAAAATCAATAGAGAAATGATTATGACCGATTAATATTGATATAAATAAAGCACACCCAACTGTTTTATTGCTAATCCGACGGTACTTCAAGTCTGAAAATACAACATATGAAAGCAACAATAATAAAGAGCACAAAAGCATGTGCTCTGTGTATCGAATCTGTCCCATAAATAAACGTTATTAAGGACTAATATTAGGTCAATTATTCTTTAATCAATGCAGCTTCTTGCCCTAACTCTTTACCCAAATTTTTGAAACCAAGAGCTAGATCATCAACGAAGCCATCGTTGCTGTAAAAAGCTGTAACTAACAACACAGCCATTGCAATAGCAATTAAACCATATTCAATAGCTGTCACACCTCTCTCATCTTTTCTTAGATCAGCAATAAAGTTTGTCGTATATACGTAAAATTTAGTAATCATGATGCCATCCTTTTTTCATGCTTCTAGTGCAAAGCAATTAGATCTTAGTAATCAGATCACATTCTCACATTCAGATACTATCGGTTTCCCCGATGTGTATTTAGAAAATACACATAAATTTGAAGGGGTTATTTTATTTATATTGCTTATCTATTTAATTAATAAGAATTTTTGCTGTTAAATTTATATTTCTCTTTGAAAATCAAGTTAACTACGCCTAAGGTTGTAGTGTGATGAAAGTCACACTTTTCTTTCAAATAGTGTTAAAGCTGCCTATTAGTATTAGCCTAATACTTATGGTGTATGGTCTGTAGGAGGGAGTATGAAGCTCACTTTAGACAACTTAATCTCATTTCATACAGTTGCCTCTGAAGGTTCGTTTAGCTGTGCCGCGAGGAAATTAGGTAAATCGCAATCAACGATTAGTGGAGCGATAAAAAATCTAGAACAAGATTTAGGGTATTTGCTCCTAGATAGAGGGAATCATACGATAACTCTAACTGATAAAGGAAAGAAAATATACGCGTTAGCCACACCAATAATTTTCAAACATCAAGAGCTAAATAACATTGCCAACAATTTATCAAATTCAAATCTAACTAAAATAAAAGTTGGAATTGATCTACTAATGCTAAACTCAAATGTTAGGAGTGCTCTTATTGAATTTTCAGAGGAGTTCCCCGAAGTCGAAATAAAGGTTGTTACAAAGCCAAGCTATATTCTAGGTGATTATATAAATCGAAACAAAATTGATATAGCGATAGGAAATCCCTATCACAAAACCATCTATGATTTTAATATAGAAGAGCTATTTTTAGTTAATTGCATTTGGGTTGCGAGTAAAGAGATTGTTAAAAACTCAAACTTTAATTCACAAAAAAATCGATTACTACTGCTTGATGGTTATAAAGATATTATTGATTTCTCTATTATTTCAAGTCATAACATTTGGGTGCTGGATGATATTAGTACTATCCTTGAGCTCTGTAGTGCGGGGAAAGGGATAGCCCTACTTCCACAGCATATTATTGAAACCAAATCAGAAATAAACCAATTAGTAAAAATACCGAGTGATACACAATTGTTTGGTAAGCAAATATATGCATCAATGATCTGGCCATTACACAGTGAGTTTGGTAAATATCATCAGTGGATTCACAACAAACTAAGGAGCACCTACCACCTATGAACAACGAACAACTGCTCTATTAAAATATGAAATATTTCTGTTTTGCAGTTTCACTGGTAATTATTGGTTTTATTAGTGAGCTCTCAGCGAAAGTGACTTATATGAGAGACTCTCTAGCCTCTTATGAAGAACTGCAAGAAAATCAAAGATTGCAGCGAATTGTGGTTCCAAAAAGCAAAGAAATACAAGAAATACGAGCTTCCCAAACTACCCCACCAGTACTTCTATCTCTACCAATTACTGACAGCGTCAGCAATAAATATCTAATATATCAAACTCACATCGAACACTCTGCGACAAAGTGGAAAATTCCAGCATCATTAATCATTGCTATGATACACGCTGAAAGTTTCTTTGATCCAAATGTTGTTTCCCATGCCTCAGCTATCGGATTAATGCAAATTCTTGTTAATGGTGGCGCTGCTGAAGTATCACGCGAACTTTATGACAATAGGCCTATCAGAGCGCAAGACCTCTTTATTCCTGAATTCAATATTGATGTAGGGACCGCTTATTTACATCTATTGGAGACAAAGTATCTCAACAACATTCGCTCCACTAACGCAAGAAGACTGCTAGCAATTGCTTCTTATAACTGTGGCTTGTCTAATCTAATGAAATACTCCTTCGGTGATAAAAATCTCAACACATTCGCAAAAAATATCAATAAATTATCAGATGATGAGTTATACATAATGCTGACCACACAATTGCGTATAGCAGAAACAAGAACTTACGTAGCAAAAGTGTACAAATTAAACAAGCAATACCGAGCCTTACTCAACTGATATATATTCTTATATGGCGATGGCGTTCATTAAATTTCTAACCTAAAGTTTGAATTGATGGAAACTCTGTGAATCGCAAGGCTGTTTCTATCATCTCTTACAACAAACTGTGGACTCATACTGATCGGATTTATCTATGACAATTTAGCGCAATAACGTGGCGGCTACCGAATCAAAGATAGCTGTAATTTTTATCAATTTGGCCACAAGGATGTGTCGTATTTTTCAAGAATTTTAAAGAAAAGGACAGGCGTAACCCCTGCAAGCTAAAGACGTGCCTGCACAGATAACAGAAAACGCTAATTTTACTCCCTAAAAGAAAAAATCATGGTACATTTAACATGATTTTAACAAAAATAACCAAAAATAACTTAGCGAAAAACATGGAGTTAGACAATGATTCAGCCTAACGAGTTTAGCCAAGAACAAGCAACAGCTCTCCCTACACCCAATGACATGATTTTAAAATGGGCAGAAGAACGCCCAGATGAAGTCTATTTGAAACAGATTATTAACCGCCAATTTGTCGAATTTACTTATAAAGAAGTAGCCGACAAAGCACTGAAATTGGCGTCAGCATTAGAAGGACTCGGAGCCCAACCTGGCGATCGAGTCGCTCTCGTATCGAAAAACTGTGCAGAATGGTTCATCTGCGATCTTGCCATGATGTTAGGAGATTTTGTCAGCGTCCCAATCTTTCCAACAGCAGGTGCAGATACCATTCAATACTGTATTGAACACAGTGAAAGTAAAATTGTGATTGCGGGTAAGCTTGACGATCCTAAAGCCACTCAAAAAGTACTCGATGATAACCCGAGTCTAACCAGTATCTCACTGCCCTACGATACCGCTGCGAAGTGCCAACACACATTTGAGCAGCTCATAGAGACACATGAACCATCAACCAAACGACCTCAGCATCACGACGATAAGCTGATGTCACTTGTTTATACATCGGGTACATCAGGGTTACCAAAAGGCGCAATGCTCACATACGGCGCGTTTACTTGGTCTGTTCAAAGGTTAATTGACCATATTGGAATCCAACCTGGCGATCGCCTGTTTTCTTACCTACCGCTTGCTCATATTACAGAACGCGTTTACATCTTTGGTTCTTCAGTAATGGGGGGCGTGGTTACGGCTTTCCCTGAATCTTTAGACACCTTTATTGATGATGTGAAAATGCATCGCCCTACACTGTTTATTTCAGTTCCTCGCTTATGGACTCTATTCCAGCAGCGAATCCAAGACAAATTGCCACAGAAGAAACTGAACTTCTTGCTTAAGATTCCGTTTATCAACAACATCATTAAGAAGAAGCTTGCTGATGGTTTAGGGTTAGACCAAGCTCGCGTTCTTGGATGTGGTTCTGCACCTGTATCACCTGCTCTACTCGCATGGTATGAGAGTGTTGGCCTGCACATTACCGAGGCATGGGGCATGACAGAGTCTTTCGCCTACAGCACGATTAACCACCCGTTTAGAGCCGACAAAATTGGTACTGTAGGTAATGCTGGCCCGGGCATCGAGCTCAAAATTGCAGAAGATGAAGAAATTTTGGTTCGAAGCAAAGGTATGTTCTCTGGTTATTACAAAAATGACATAGCAACCCAAGAGTCTTTTAACTCGGATGGTTGGCTTCATACCGGTGATATCGGTGATATCGATAGTGAAGGTTATCTAACGATTCGTGGACGTAAGAAAGATACCTTTAAAACCTCTAAAGGTAAGTTTGTGGCTCCCGTGCCAATCGAAAACAAACTCTTTGAGTACAGCCGTGTAGAAATGATGTGTTTGATCGGCTTAGGCTTACCGGGCCCGATCCTACTCGTAGTACCGCATGACTTCCCTAATTTTGATCGTGCTCGTTATGAAAGAACAAGTAAACGTGTCATTGAAAAAATGAACGAACAGTTAGCCTCGCATGAGAAGATCAAAGGCGTACTGATGATTAAGGAACCGTGGAGCATTGATAATGGTGTGCTCACCCCAACCCTCAAGATAAAGCGACATATTCTTGAGCAGAAATACCATGAAGTCGGTCATAACTGGCCGAAAGATAAATTAGTGGTTTGGGAAGAATAGTCAAAATCGAGAGGGAGCCATTATGGCTCCTTTTTTGTAAGCTCAAATTATAAGTACTTAGCATAATCAACAGAATCACTACTCTTGCAATCTAAACCGACGTCATTTCTCATTAGATGACTTAACGATTACGAGCCAACAAGTTGGATGGAAATAGATGCCTTTGATATAAGTATGACACCTGGCGTTCAAGTCAACCCATGCTTTGATCCTAACTCCCCGAGAGAAGAGCGTATTAAGGCATTTACTGAATGGTTGCATGAAGAGGTTTCAGAAGTATCTAGGAGCTAACTTTGGCTTTGCAAAGATAGCTTAGACATCACTTATCACACTCGCTTCTCACGTAACTCCTTTTAAATATAGAGAGTTACGTATGTGAATTTTGTTTATTCCCAAAATACTTTCCTCACCTCTTCATTAGCCTGCTCTCGGGTAATACCAACATCTTCAAGCAAATGATCCGATAGTTCAGCTAGGTGCTTTCTCGTTCTACGGTTCTGAAAATAAAGTCTAAATTTAGAATAGAATTTCTTAACTGATAATGATGAAAAGAATGCTTGATGACTATTTGTTCGCGCAGTTATCGTATTCATAACCTTTCTCCTATTGATTTACTGCTTTATCATGGTCAATAATCGACCAACAACACACACGCGACAAACGATAGATACTGACATTCAGTTAAGGAAAACTAATGTGAGAGAGCGAACCCCACCTTTCCAAGGGATCTACTATTTTTATACGGCGGCTGAAACAGGCAGTTTTAAACTTGCCGCTGAAAAGCTGTTTGTCACGGCAGCTGCCGTCAGCCAACAAATTCGTCAACTTGAAGAATGGTTAGGTGCAGACTTGTTTATTCGCCAACACCGAAAAATAGTATTAACCCATGAAGGCGAAGTACTGTACCTGCAAGCGAAGAAAGGCTTTGCCCATATTCAAGATGGTGTGAGGCGAATTAACCAAGATCCTAGCCCTACTCAGCTGTCGATCTCTACCGTGCCTTCCTTTGCTCAGCATTGGCTAGTACCGAGAATTGGCGACTTTCGCGATCGCCACCCTGATCTATCCATGTTAATTGAGCCGACCAATAAGCTAGTCACGTTTGAAGATTCTAATATCGATATCTGCGTTCGATATGGTCATGGAAATTACCCAAATATCGAATCACGCTGGTTGATGGACGAGGTTATTTACCCGGTTTGTCACCCTATTTATCAAGATAAACATGGTATTTATGACATCGACGATCTACATAAAGCTGAGCTTATTGAAGACCGTTGGCCTGATATGGATTGGAGTCTTTGGTTACAAATCGCCGGGGTAAAAGCTGGCCGCACATCATTACAATTTGATGGCTCACATTTTGTGTTAGAAGGTGCGCTATCCGTTCAAGGTGTCGCACTCGTTAAGCACAGCTTGGTCCACCGCTATCTCCAAGAAAAGAAACTGGTGCGAATTGGTAATATGGCGCTGAAGCCTAAATATAATTACTTTTTATGTGCGCCCCCAGGTTACTTTCATCGAGAAAAGATAAAGCGTTTCGAAGAATGGATGCAGGCTCAGGTTAAATTGTTTGGTGATACAGGTAGAGAAGAGCTTTCGATTATCCACACCGATTACGAACTAAAATGGTCTGATAATTCATAAAGCGAAACTGGTATACTTAGCTCAAATAAATGGCGAGAACATCTCATGACACAAGATAATAATCCACTTCACGGTATCACTCTACAGAAACTACTGACTGAATTGGTTGAACATTACGGTTGGGAAGAGTTGAGTTACATGGTGAACATCAACTGCTTTAAAAAAGACCCGAGCATTAAATCGAGCTTAAAGTTTTTGCGTAAAACAGATTGGGCTCGTACCAAGGTAGAGCAGATTTACATCCAACTAAAAACTAGCTAGTCCCCACCTTTAACAAACGCACCATTTACGGTACTAAAGTATGAAACCGTTGGTGCGCATTTCATTAAATTTTCTTATATTACCTTAAAAATCAACAGGTAAAACAAATATCACATCAATTGCATTGAATAATACTTAATCAATACTAATATTATTTAACTAGACACAGTGGGATAACTCCTCATTAACCTACCGATTATTAAAGATTTTTTGTATGAGTAAATAGAGAGGTCAATCATGGAAGTTGATTCTGAACTCGCGTTAGACATTCATGTTCTTACCCGCAACAATTCATACTATAGGGTGATAAAAGACCTACTTTCAGTATCTATTCCTAGTGCGCAAATCACTCATTCACAATGCTTTATGCAAGTACCGAAACTCGAACCTGAAACGGTTGTTCTATTTGATATTCAAACCATGCCATGCCCCAAAAGATACGGATTTATCCTACATGAAAGAAACGAATTTTGGTTAGCAGTCAATGTGAATGACAATACATCTACAGTATGGCTAGAGAAAGGCTTTTCAGGGCAAATAGATCAGCACTTTGAGTTTATATCGAAAGCAATTTTATCTGTTTATCAAGAAGATATATGGTTCCCAAGGTCAGTGTTAAATAAACTAGTTTCTTCCTATCAAAGCAATGAACCTAATTATGAATCAGCTTGCGAAAATATAATCAATTACAAAGAGTTAACTAAAAAGGAAAGGGATACCTGCACATTGATGCTGAAGGGGCTTTCAAATTCTCAGATTGCATCTCAGCAGCACGTCAGTATCAATACAGTGAAAACTCACTCATCAAACTTACTTCGTAAATTAAACTTACGATCCAGATATGAACTTCTTGCTCAGGTAAAAAACTCCAATTAGGAGCCGACCACAATAAGATCACAAGAACAGTGGAATATAACAAAACTCATTCTAAACTCACCCTATGCAAACGATATTTTTCACTCCATGTGATGAGGTTTGACTAACTGTTCCCTCGTAGTCTTTAGAAGTGATGCACGGGTATGCATCTCAACTAACGAGGGATTGAGTTATGAAAAAGTTACTTCTTGCTACTGCTGTAGCAGCCGCTTCACTTTCTTTTGGCGCTTCTGCGGTACAATTTAACAATACTGTGGACTTTAAGACACTGAGTAACACGGACCAAAAAACAATTAAAATTGAAGGTCGAGTTCCAAAACGCTGTCTGCTACGAATCGGTAAAAAAGACGTGAAGAACAACGTTCTGCGTAAAGCAAACAAAGTGCACACTGATTCATGGGTAAATAGCTATACCAACGAAGAAGTATTGGTAGGTAACTTACGTGCTTGGTGTAACTACGGGACTGATTTGGAGTTTTCAGTAACTGCTTACCAGCTTGACGGCGTAACCAAGCACAATATGGGTGAGAAGATTAATTACGAAGTGAGAATTGGTTCAGATACGGTGGCGAACACTGAAATAGACCATGGCATGGAAGTAACGGCGTCTCCAATTCCATCATTGGGCGAACACTTGGTCAACAAAATCAACAAGCACCCAATTTATGTGCAACCTGAAGATTCGGGCTTTGCGAAAGCAGGGAAGTATGAAGGTAAAATCAAAGTGAGTCTTGCAGCAGCAGGCCCAGCAAGCTAATAACCGAATGATAGTTGATGGATAATGTCTTATAGACAAATACAACTTGGCTCGGTTATCGAGCCAAGTTTATTTTATGGAGAAATATCAATGACTAGGATTATAACTCTTCTATTTTCTTTATTGTTCAGCTCTATCCTTTTCGCGTACGAAGTCAGTCCCATTTATTTAGAACTGGATGATGTTGGTCGAAACGCCCAAGGCTTGTATAAAGTAACCAACGTGGAAGAAGAGCCAATCCTCCTAGAAGTAAATGTTTACCAAACTGATTTTTCTACTGGCGAAGAAATTTTAACACCATCGGAAGATGAGTTTCTCATCCTTCCACCTCAAGCTAAAATTGACGGGCAAAAGTCTCAGACTTTCCGCGTACGTTACATGCCAACAGGGCCAATAAAACAAACTGTCACCTACCGTATCGTCTTTTCGCAAATTGAACTAGAAAATAAAGTTGAGGAAAATGACGACAGTTCTATTTCCATGCTACTAGAGTTTGCAACTTTGGTTTTTGTCTCCCCCACATCCAGTAAATCGATTCCAACCACTACAGTTCAAAACAGCCAGGTCGCTATCCGCAACGATGGAAAACGAGTACTGAACATGAATGGCATGGAGTTTAGCTTCTCTGGTGGTAAAGCAAACAAAACAGTTGATTGGGAAGTATTAAGTAAGAAGACAAGCGCCTATTTAATGCCAGGAACGACCGTCAAGTACACTTTACCAAGTGAATTAGGACAGCCAAAGAAAGTTTCTGTTAAAACTATCGATTAACGAGACTCTCGTGAAGAATCTCATTTTATGCCTCACATTAGTAACAGCCATACAAACCGCGTTTGCGCAAAGTTGGTTATTCCCATTTCCCCTTACTTGGGGCGTAAATACTATCGGCGAAGTGAATGCGTATTCTGATGGTATGACTGTTGGCTCTATTAACGTGGAACAGCTTGCTCAGTCAACTCAAAAACTGGTCAACCCTGAGACACTGACAGCGTTACGAAATTTCCCCGAAGAATACATTACGATCGAACAACTGAACCATATGGGCATCAGTGCGACCTTCAACTCTTCCGATCAAAATATTAATTTAGTCATTAATGAAAAGGCTGCAGCTGAGTTCTTGCTGTCGTTTGGTAGCAAGTATGAACCGGCTCAATATTCAGAAAGCACTTTTTGGACAATGCAAAATACACTGAATGCTAGTACGGACTACTCCTTTTTCAGCGCCCCAAATACAGAGGACACGCAAAGATGGCTTGGTGAGTGGTTATTAAAAGCCAATATTGGTGGCGTTCGAGGCGCCAATATTGACATGTCCGGTTTTGTTAGCGGTGGTAACGATATCAACTCTGATGTGTATCGTGGTGAAGCTCGTCTTTTCTTTGATGAACCTAATACCCCTTTTCGACTAACCTTTGGTGATGTAACCCAAGCAAGTGCTGGACACCTTCCTAGTACACCTCTCGGAGGCATTGCTTTTGAACGTTTGTATCAAGACTTACAACCTACCCGAAATATCCAAAATGGAGGAACTCAACCACTGGTATTGAATGAGAGCGCAGATGTCGAAGTCTATATTAACGACGTTTTTCTCACTGAAATTCGTTTACCCCCGGGGCGATATACACTTGACGACTTGCCTCTCGTTTCTGGTACCAATGACGTCCGATTGGATATTAGTTATCAATCAGGTAGGACCGATACCATAGTTTATAGCCAGTTCTTTAACTCACGTTTGTTACGTGAAGGCATTTCTGATTTTGGCTTCTACTCTGGTTTAACGTCGACGATTGAAGATAACAACTTTAAGTATGACGACGAGCAATGGGTAACTTCTGGGTATTACGACTATGGTGTCAGCGATACCTTAACAATTGGCGGAAACGCTCTGTATCACCCAGAAGGACAACAAGTCGGCATAATTGCAACAATTGGTTCTGATTGGGGGAATTTAGGTGTTCGAGCTTCTGCACAAAACAACAAGCCCAGTAATGATACAGGTAGTATCTACAGCTTAGATTATTCCCACCAATTATGGGGAACAGACAGTTACGGTTCCCCAAACTTTCGTCTTGGAAGTGAGTATCAAGACAATTATTTTGCATTGCCTTGGCAGATTACGGATGCAAATACTGGGCTCCGCGTCTTTTCAAACTACGTTTTCAGTATTACGGATAACCTTAGTTTAATCCTGAGTGGTGACTATCGTGACTTTGAAGAGTCAGAAGTGCAATGGCAGGCTTCTACTGAAGTTTCTTGGCAATTTTATAATATATCACTCTCTGCAGGCATAGAGAAAGAAGAGAACCCAAATGAAAACATTGACGAAACGCGCTTTACTTTTTCTGCAGATTGGGACTGGAACTCTGACAATGGAGAATACAACGCAAATATATCCTACTCCAATGAACCAGATACCTATCGAGCTCAATTTCAACGCCCATCAGAGGACTATACGGGCAGTTATGGCTATGCGATGACTGCTGAAGGCGAGACCGACTCTCAAACTTACTCTGTCGAGGGTAATTATGTGGCAAACCGTTTTATCACAGATGCTAAGATTTCTCACCTAGCATTTGATAACTCAGCGAGCTACCAAACTGCTTCTTTACGAGCAAGTACAGCGCTTACTCTAGCTGACGGTAACTTAGCTTGGTCACGTCCCATCAATGGTCCAGTGGCAATTATTGCCGTTCATAACTCGTTAGATTCTGATGTAGAAATAAATGCGGTTGCAGATGATCCTGCAGAAGCAATATCTACCTATACTATCAGTAATGCCGTTCAGTTGTCTGGAGGGCACCAATTGTCCAGTGTCTACATTGATGTGCCAGATGCACCGATAGGCTATGACTTTGGCAACCACGAGCACAGCATTACGCCAGGATCACAAACAGGCCATCTAATAAAAATCGGCTCTGCAGCATCGAAAACCATCATAGGTAAGATTGAAATCGGGCAAAACAAACCATTAAAACTCTTCCAAGGTCAGTTGGTTGGACAACAGAAAACGTATGAATTTTTCACTAATCGATCAGGTAGGTTCGTTGTGGAAGGCGTTGCGCCGGGTAACTACACCATCGTCATAGATGGCTTTAGCCCAACAAAATTGAACGTGCCAGAAATCAATGACAATCTGATTTATCTACCAACTTTACTCATTAAAGAGGGATAAACCATGAAACGCTTTCTTAAGATATCAGTGTTCGGTTTAGCCATATTATCTCAACCAATTTGGGCCGCCGAATGCAATGGCAAGTGGATGCTAAACATCGACAGAAGCAATGTTGAATTTAAGCGAGATTTAGGAGCTTATATTCCTGTTTATTTAGAATTGTCACGTGATATTCAGAATTGTCGATTCCCAATGGCCCTAGTATCGGTCAACAGTAAACAATCTAGCTACTTAAGTTCAATTGGAACGAATTTGCCCCTTACTATTCTGGACAAGAACTTCCGTCAATTGAGTCACTTTCCTAGCAAAGGCTTTCAACTACCTCTGGATAATAGCCAAAGGACGAAGTTTTGGATAAAGGTACCAGAAGCTAAAGTAGCCGCATCTGGTAGCTATAACGGACTTCTTGAAGCCTCTATTTCCTTAGATAGAAAGCAAGAGACCAAAAATGCCAAAGTTAAACTCAAAGTACCAGCGTTTGTAGCTTTCAACTCAGTGCCAAATGCGCCACACGTTCAACGTTCAGGGAGTTCAGGTTATCGCTTCCAGCTTGGTGACCTTGAATCTAACCGCACATACCGTTCTGATTTTGATCTTATTTCGAACTCGAATGTAAGATTAGTCGTAAAGCAGAAATATGGAGAGTTAAAGCAGCAGTCGGAACGCAATATCTCAATCCCATATACATTGCGATTTAACAACGCCTTGGTAAACCAGAAGTCAGTTTATACCTTCTCAAACAATGATGAAACCAAGCGTTGGGGGGTTCCCCTTGAAGTAATGCTAGGTAACATCGACTTTGCGAGAGCGGGTAAATATAAAGATACGATAACGGTTGAAGTTAAAGCTATGCCATAGATACACGTGATGAAGAAACCTACGGTTTAATCAGTGGACAACGGAAAATACTTCCAAACTTTAACGAACGCCTTATATGGCTCTACCACTATCCTAAGAAAAGAAACTAATGCATCACTGCAACTTTAAGTGTTTGGATATAAGCCCTTAAGATAGGAGAGCAGAATTAGTTTTATTGAAAATAAAAAGCCCCGCAAGCTTTCACTTGCGGGGCTTTTTTAGCTAATTGAGAAAAGGGCTAATTACTTACCAGCTTCTTTTTCTGCTTTAACTTTTGCAATCACTTCGTCAGCAACGTTAGTTGGACATGGTGCGTATTGTGCGAATTCCATAGAGAATTGGCCACGACCAGAAGTGATAGTACGTAGGTGACCGATGTAGCCGAACATCTCAGAAAGAGGTACGTCAGCTTTAATACGAACACCAGTAACGCCAGCTTGTTGATCTTTGATCATGCCACGACGACGGTTAAGGTCACCGATAACATCACCAACGTGATCGTCTGGAGTGAACACGTCAACGTTCATGATTGGCTCAAGAAGTTGCGCGCCAGCTTTAGGCATAGATTGACGGAATGCGCCTTTCGCTGCGATTTCAAATGCGATAGCAGATGAATCGACTGCGTGGAAGCCACCATCGAACAGTTCAACTTCAACGTCTAGAGTTGGGAAGCCAGCTAGTACGCCGTTTTCCATCATAGATGCGAAGCCTTTCTCAACTGCAGGCCAGAATTCTTTAGGAACGTTACCGCCCACAACTACAGAGTTGAACTTGAAGCCAGAACCTGCTTCGCCTGGTTTGATACGGTAATCGATCTTACCGAATTGACCAGAACCACCAGATTGCTTCTTGTGCGTGTAGCTATCTTCAATTGCTTGAGTGATAGTTTCACGGTAAGCAACTTGAGGAGCACCTACAGTTAGGTCAACGCCGTATGTACGCTTAAGGATATCTACCTTGATGTCTAGGTGAAGTTCACCCATACCTTTCAGGATAGTTTCGCCAGTCTCTTCGTCAGTCTCAACTTGGAAAGATGGATCTTCTGCAACCATTTTACCGATCGCGATACCCATTTTCTCAGAACCGCCTTTATCTTTTGGAGATACAGCGATTGAGATTACTGGAGTTGGGAATACCATTGGCTCAAGCGTTACTTGATCTTTAGGATCACATAGAGTGTGACCAGTTTGCACGTTCTTCATACCAACGATCGCAATGATGTCACCAGCTTGTGCGCTAGTTAGTTCGTTACGGTCATCAGCTTGCATCTCAACCATACGGCCAACACGTTCTGTTTTGCCAGTGAATGAGTTAAGAATCGTGTCACCTTTGTTCAGTTTACCAGAGTAAATACGAACGAAAGTTAGAGCACCGAAGCGGTCATCCATGATTTTGAATGCAAGCGCTTTGAATGTTTCATCTGTAGAAACGATAGCGTGTTCGCCAGTTTCTTCGCCGTTCTCATCCATTAGAGGCTGAGGATCAACTTCAGTTGGTGCTGGTAGGTAATCTACTACAGCATCAAGGATAAGTTGCATACCTTTGTTCTTGAACGCAGAACCACAGAACGTTGGGAAGAATGCGATATCACGAGTACCTTTACGGATACAACGCTTGATGTCTTCGATAGAAGGCTCTTCACCTTCCATGTAAGCTTCCATTAGGTCATCGTCTTGCTCTACAGCAGTTTCGATTAGCTCTTCACGGTATTGCTCAACGTCATCAACCATGTCCGCAGGAACGTCAGTGATTTCGTAGTTTTCAGGAAGACCAGTGTCATCCCAAACGTATGCTTTACGGCTTAGTAGGTCTACAACACCAACGAATTCGTCTTCACGACCGATTGGTAGAACCATAACTAGAGGAGTAGCACCTAGAACGTTTTTAACTTGGTCAACAACGTTGTAGAAATCTGCACCCATACGGTCTAGTTTGTTAACGAAGATCAGACGAGATACTTCTGATTCGTTAGCGTAGCGCCAGTTAGTTTCTGATTGAGGTTCAACACCACCAGAACCACAGAATACACCGATACCGCCATCAAGAACTTTAAGAGAACGGTATACTTCAACTGTGAAGTCAACGTGTCCAGGAGTATCGATAACGTTTAGACGGTGATCGTTCCAAAAACAGCTTACAGCTGCTGATTGGATAGTAATACCGCGCTCAGCTTCCTGTTCCATGAAGTCAGTCGTTGATTCGCCATCATGTACTTCACCAGTCTTGTGGATTTGACCAGTTAGCTTAAGGATACGCTCAGTGGTAGTTGTTTTACCCGCATCAACGTGCGCGAAAATACCAATGTTTCTGTATTTCGATAAATCTGCCATTGTCTTACTCTGTTAATAGGATATAAAATGCGCGCAGAGTATATCACAATCTGTGAAGACTGATAGCTTTGCATGCATTTGGGACTAAAAAACTTTGCCTTTTTCTAACATATAGAAAAAGGCAATCTATGGAAACAATCTAAGTGACTGTTTAGTTTAGTGCTAACTTAGGGCGAATATCATGCTCAAGTTAGACTGAATTTCTGCTGTATAGAGTAGCTGAAGTGAGCTCAATTACAACTCATCAAAAGCATTAATTGCTTCCGATAATTTTTTCACGCCGTGGATCTGCATTCCAGGAATGCCACCTTTAGGCATGTTTGCTGCCGGTACAATCGCTTTCTTAAAGCCGTGTTTAAATGCCTCATTTAGACGCTCTTGCCCACTCGGTACCGGTCGAATCTCACCCGCTAGGCCTACTTCTCCAAATACCACCACATCTTTTGGCAATGCGCGATCTCTGAAACTTGAAAGTAGAGCCATCACCAACGCAAGATCAGCACTGGTTTCGGTTACTTTAACACCACCGACGACATTCACAAACACATCTTGGTCAGCCATTTGTAAGCCGCCGTGTTTATGCAGCACCGCTAATAACAACGAAAGCCTGTTTTGCTCTAGGCCGACAGCGACACGACGTGGGTTTGCCAGCTGCGAATAGTCCACCAGCGCTTGGATTTCAACAAGAAGTGGACGCGTCCCTTCCCAAACCACCATCACGGAACTGCCTGAGGTTTCTTCTTCACCGCGAGACAAGAAAATAGCTGATGGATTGCTGACTTCTTTCAGGCCTTGGCCTGTCATTGCAAACACACCCAACTCATTAACCGCACCAAAACGGTTTTTGTGGCTACGTAGCGTTCTAAAGCGGCTATCGGTTCCGCCATCTAACAGCACGGAACAGTCAATAATGTGTTCAAGTACCTTGGGGCCAGCCAGAGTACCGTCTTTAGTTACGTGTCCCACTAAGAACACAGCAACGTTGTTTTGTTTCGCATAGCGCGTTAATGCCGTTGCTGACTCACGAACTTGAGCAACACTGCCTGGCGATGACTGAACATCAGCGACATGCATAACTTGGATCGAGTCGATAACCATGATCTTAGGCTGCTCTTTTTCAGCGACCTGACAGATTTTATCGACGTTGGTTTCAGAGAGCATTTTTAAGTGCTCTTTTGGTAAGCCCAATCGAGACGCTCGCATCGCTACCTGCTGTAAGGATTCTTCCCCAGTGACATAGAGAGTCGGTAATTGCGAAGAAAGCTGACACATGGTCTGCAGTAACAGGGTTGATTTACCTGCACCGGGATTACCACCGATCAGAATCGCAGCGCCAGGAACGACGCCGCCGCCGAGTACGCGGTCGAGCTCTTTGAAGCCGCTACTAAAACGAGGGACTTCTTGTAGATCAATCTCTGAGAGGGTTTGAACCGAAGATTCTGTTGTGCCCCCCGCATAACCACCACTGAGTCGTTCATTACGCGCAACTTGAGGTGAAGCCGCTAGTCTAACTTCTGTAATCGTGTTCCAAGCACCACATGCGTTGCACTGCCCCTGCCAACGTGGAAAGTCAGCACCACAGTCATTACACACATAAGCTCGTTTTGCCTTAGCCATAAAACCTCAATAATTTACTCAGTTACACAATGATGTTGTCAATTTGTGACTTATTTGACCGTACGGGTGAAAATAAACGTTGCAGTCATACCACTTATACTTAAAGATCGATTTAAACTAGTCGATAACATAAATGCACCGTCCATTCTAACAAGAAAAGTATGCAGCAATCTGAAATTCTATCTGTAGCAGAACGTCTTATCCCGGCCTACCACGCCGAAGATTTCGAATTCCTTCTTTCTCAAATGACAGAAGGCGAATCTCCGTCTCTAAAACTGCTGGTTAAAATGGAACTGAATCGTATCATGGCTCCGTGTACAAAGAGCATTGATTTACGTGGGCGCATTGATAATGAATGTCGTCAGTTCACGTTAGACGGCCGTAAGCACTGGCTCGATGACATCGCGTTAAACGCATACCAACGTGGTACTAAAAAGTTTAAGGGCTACACAGAAGGCGCATGGGAGTTAGTCATGACTCCGCGAACTCAGCCTCTGAGCGTTGTTAAAACGTCTTCTCAAGGTAACCACGATATTACTAGCGCCAATAGCCCGTATGAAGCGGAAGCTATTAACCTAGGTTACGACTTAAAACGTCAAGAGAACAGACTCAAGATTAGCTCACAGGTTGAGATCACCACATCGAAAGGGCAAAGCCTACATGGTGTAACGGTTGATATCTCCCCGTCGGGTGCAAAGTTCAAGGTGCCGAGCGCCTTTCGATACAACCTCGGCGAAATCATCAGCGTTAAGTTCTCAGAGCTTATCGAAAAGTCCCAAGAAAACGATGTTAACCAAGCGGTTGAATTTCGTGTTCTGGGTATCGATGAATCATACGAGAACAATGCGGTCAAATTTCTAAGAACCATCAAGGTTAGCGACAATAATATTGTGGCTCGTTTGCTTGATGAGTCTTTAAATAGCACCAGTAAGAAAACCAGCCATGAGAACCAAGATAGGATCATTAGAACTCGTACACGAGGCATCGAACACACCTACCTAAAACATACCTGTAACCTGCCTTTGTTCTTCAGCGGTAGCGAACTCAAGCTTGCCCTACTGACGGATAACAACCACCCGTTATGGCAATACTGGCACGACGAGCGTAATCAACAAGCGCTGGGCACCCTGTTCAACGAGCAACGTATGAACCTGCTGGCGAAACCAGGAGTGAAGGGAACCAGTAACGTTATCTACTCTTTTACCCATGAACACCAAAGCAAGACCTTGTTCTATTCAATGATGCTACCTGAAGCCTCTCGTGAACAAAGACAACTGTTCTGGCACATCGGTGGTAAACGTAAAAGTTGGAAGGCGTTCAAGTTCTCGGTTTTCGAACTTTCAGACACCGAGCGACAAGCATTAGCTAAACACTCGGATACGCTCGCTCAAAGCTCAGCTCAACTGACGCATTGCGGAATTTTGCAAGAGATCGGCGATCACGAAAGTGCAGCTGACTATCTTTTGAGTGAAAAGCCACGCATTCCAAGCAGTGAATTGAACCGCTTCCGTCACCCGCGTACTGTCGTTGGCAATATTCAAAGCATCTACTTTGATTCTCAGACTCGTCGTAAAGAGCCGAGATACCAATTTAAGTCACCGTTGCAACTGACATCACAAGATGGCGCAGCGGCGAACGGACACACCTTAGATATCTCGAAGCGTGGACTGAGCATTAGCCTTGAACACCCGATGGCACTCAAGATTAATGATCCGGTATTAGTGAACTTCAATGAACTGCAGCTCTATGACAAGAACCTGCCACTGAGCACGGTGCCTTACCATGTAATTCGAGTGAGCCCGAATGGCCGTAACGTGCAATTGGTTATTGCCGAGAATACCAAGACAATGCGTACCATCGCTTTCCTTAAGGGGCTTATCGACCAAAATCAAAGCAAACTGATTAAGAAGCAAGAGATACTGCCAACGAACTCGTTGCTAGAATCATTGCACAATATATTGCTAAGCAAGATGGTCAGTAACCCGATCTTCATTGATAAGCCAAGCTCAACGCTGCGCTGTAAGATCATTGGTGTTAATTTCCCACTGAATAAGCACCTAACGTTACTGGCTAAGCTTGGACACAACCAAAAGTTCTCACTAGAGCCAATATTTAAGGGTCACACTAGCTCATTACTGGCTGAGCCAATGAAAAGAATCGAAGGCGCAGAGCCTAAACATCATGACGTCTATATTGCTGCGGTAAAGTTTGGTGACAAGATCCAATCGGTGCATACCAAGCTCGTGAAAGATTTTGCTTCGGCAAAAGAACGCATCTTATTCATTAAGAAGGCGCAGCACTTAGGTGATGTGTATGTGCTGCGTGTTACAACCGCGCCAATCTTTAATCCATTGACCACCTTGTTCCAATCGGATTTAGAAGCACTGGCACGAATTAGCATGCACCAAGCGAAGAAGCTAGAGAATGAGATCACCGCTTTTATCGGCTATGGTGAAATCGAAGACATTACTGATGAAGTGTTGATTCGATTAGAACTGACTCGCTAGCTTCGAATGATGTCTTAACTTAAGCATAAAAATAGAAAAAGCAGGCTCATCGCCTGCTTTTTTGTGTCCGTTGTAAACGCGCTCTTGTTTAGCGCTTAACGAATATGACTAAGGTTTCGCTTGCCAACTGATTTTTTGTTGCTTTGCTAATACGCCAGACAAGATACACAGCACACCACCTAAACCTGCGTAACGCACTGCGGTTTGAGCTTGCTGCTCTACCTTGGGTTTTGCATGGTAAGCAATCCCTAAACCCGCAGAGCCCATCATAACCAAGTCGTTAGCACCATCACCCACAGCAACCGTGTTATGCAGTTCCAATTCGTACTCTTCAGCCAACTCTACCAAGATATCCGCTTTGGTCTGCGCCGAAACAACATCTCCTAAGACTTCCCCCGTCAACTTACCATTGACGATCTCAAGCGTGTTCGACTGAGCATGGTCAAGATCAAGGGTATCTTTCAGGTAGTCTGAGAAGTAAGTAAAGCCACCGGATGCGATAGCAGTTTTCCAGCCAAGTTTATTGAGCGTATTAACAAGTTCAACAAGGTCTGGCATGAATGGCAGAGATTGACGCACTTGCTCAAGAATCGCTTCATCAGCACCTTTAAGTGCTCCAACCCTCTGGCGAAGGCTCTGTTCAAAATCGAGCTCACCTTGCATTGCGCGCTCTGTAATTTCAGAGACTAATTCCCCCACTCCAGCTAACTTAGCGATCTCATCAATACATTCAATTTGAATCGCTGTGGAGTCCATATCCATCACAATCAAACCTGGCTTAGATAAGTCTGGGACCTCGCTAAGGCAAGCATAATCAAGCTTCAATGCTTGTAGGATTTCTTCGTGGGCAGGCGTTAAATTGCCTGACATCAAAGCCACTTCATAATGCCCAACCTTCCATGTATCGAGAATGGTGTTGTAAGTGCCAGTGAAAAAGTCGATGTCATCAAAATATTGTGGAGATAGGTACTCGCCAAATACAATCCAGTTGGCTTTGGTCTTAGCGAGTTGAGAAGCGAAACGAGTCTCGGGGAGTCGAGTTAATAATGTCGTATGCCTTTTAATCGGCAGATATTTCTGAGCGTCCATGTGTATGATTCCTAATTAACTATGCTAAACGTTAACCTATTGCAATTTGAAAACGCAAGTCTCAATATGTCTTAATCATAACATTTGTTTATTTCAGGCTTCGTGAAACATGAATGAATCATTGTTCTCAATACGTAACGCTTTACGAATGCTAGCCCTCATTTTGTTGGCTACCATGTTCGTTGTAACGATTAAAAATACGGTCGTGATCAGTAAAGGTAACGAGAAGATCCAAGCAAAACAGTTGGAAACTCTTACTAAGCTGCTTATCTCTCAGGCATCACTTTCAGCCAGCAAGATGATCACGCAACAAGACCAAGAGCGATTGCTTGATCTCACTAACCAGCTATCCCAAGACCGATTGGTGTTCGATACCACCATCTATGACGCAGAGGGTATTCGACTGGCTTCGAGCGAAAAAGCCCTCTCGGTACGTGAGGTTCTTGGCTTAGATACGCCACTTTCAACAGCAAGTATCGGCAGACAACAATTAGTTGAACCTATTTATTCACCAGAGAAGACGATCATCGGCTTTATTCGAGTGACTTTTGAAACCGGAAAGATGACGGCGATTTCTGATCACCACTACCGCAAAAGTGATCGCTATATGATTGGTATGGTTTTGATGGGCTTCGTCAGTGGTGTGTTGTTCATTATGTTGATTCGTAGAAGACCAACTAAGTCAGGCGAGAACTTACTGTTGAAAAACGTAAACTCATAACGACTCAGTTCAAAAGATCCAATAAAAAGCCCCGACGCTCAGGCAGCGTCGGGGCTTTTTGTTATCTGTTACTTTATCAAGCTACAGTGAAGAACAATTATTCTTGGTCACCAAGAAGCACAGAATCCAGTGCAATCACCATCATGTCGTTGAAGGTCGTTTGACGTTCATCTGATGTGGTTTGCTCACCGGTTTTGATGTGATCCGAAACAGTACAAATCGTCAGAGCTTTTGCGCCGTATTCTGCACAAACGCCGTAGATACCTGCCGCTTCCATCTCAACGCCGACGATGCCGTATTTGTCCATAACTTCGAACATTTCAGGATCTGGCGTGTAGAACAGTTCAGCAGAGAAAAGGTTGCCGACTTTAACATCCACACCGCGAGCTTTAGCTGCATCTTCTGCCGCGCGCACCATTTTGTAATCTGCGATAGCCGCGAAGTCATGACCTTTAAAGCGAATGCGGTTCACTTTTGAGTCGGTACATGCGCCCATGCCAATAACCACATCACGCACTTTGATATCTTCGCTTACTGCACCACAACTACCGACACGAATGATCTTTTTCACACCAAAGTCTTTGATCAGCTCAGTCGCGTAAATAGAACAAGATGGGATGCCCATACCGTGCCCCATTACCGAAACCTTACGACCTTTGTAAGTACCCGTGTAACCAAACATATTACGAACATCACACACCTGAACTACTTCTTCTAAGAAGGTTTCAGCAATGTATTTAGCACGTAGCGGATCGCCTGGCATTAGAACTACGTCAGCGAAATCACCCATTTCAGCATTAATATGTGGAGTAGCCATTGAAAATATCCTTAGTCTCAAAACAAAAGAAAAGAGAGAGGTTTCCCTCTCTCTTAGTTAACCATTACAGAAAGCTTGTACCGTATCCCATTGGCGATGTGCCAAAGTATGACGCTAAGCTTTGACCGATATCAGCGAAGGTATCACGACGGCCTAGAGAGCCAGCTGGAACCTTGTTACCGTAAACAATCACAGGGATATGTTCACGAGTATGGTCTGAACCCGGCCATGTTGGGTCACAGCCGTGGTCTGCAGTTAGGATAAGCACGTCATCTTCTTTCATCATATCGATGATTTCATTGATGCGGCCATCAAAGTACTCAAGCGCAGCTGCGTAACCTGCAACATCACGACGGTGGCCGTATGCTGAGTCGAAATCAACGAAGTTAGTGAACACGATAGTGTTGTCGCCCGCTTCAGTGATCGCTTCTTTAGTTGCTTCAAATAGCGCTGGAATACCTGTTGCTTTGGTTTTCTGAGTGATACCACAACCTGCGTAGATATCAGAGATCTTACCGATTGAGTGAACGTTGCCGCCCTTCTCATCAACCAGTTTCTGAAGTACCGTCGCCGCTGGTGGCTCAACAGAAAGGTCACGACGGTTACCAGTACGTTCGAATTGACCTTTACCTGCGCCAATAAACGGACGAGCGATAACACGACCAATGTTGTAGTCAGCTAGCTCTTCACGAGCAATCTGACAAAGGTCTAATAGGTTTTGTAGGCCGAATGTCTCTTCATGACATGCGATCTGAAAAACAGAATCTGCAGAAGTGTAGAAGATTGGCAGGCCAGTCTTCATGTGTTCTTCACCTAGGTTATCTAGGATTTCTGTACCCGATGAGTGGCAGTTACCTAAGAAGTCAGATAGACCAGCACGCTCAAGGATGCGATCTGTCAGTTCTTTTGGAAAGCTGTTCTCTTTGTCAGTGAAGTAGCCCCAGTCAAACAATACCGGTACACCTGCGATTTCCCAGTGACCTGATGGCGTGTCTTTACCAGAAGACAGTTCAGCAGCGTGACCGTAAGCGCCAATTATCTCAGCGTCTGCATCCATACCAGGAGCAAAACGACCTGTAGACTCTTTGTGAGCCATCGCTAAACCTAGCTTAGACAGGTTTGGCAGCGTTAGTGGACCTTTACGATCCGCGTTATCTGCAAGGCCTTGATCACAATGGTCAGCAATGTGACCCATTGTATCCGAACCTACATCGCCGAATGTGTCAGCATCCGCTGTTTCACCGATACCGAATGAATCTAAAACTAAAATAAATGCTCTTTTCATTTTCTTCACCAACTTATTGCTCTTTGCACCAGAACTCTGTTTATCGGTATACACGAGGTATACCGATACCTGTTATTTACACGTCTTCAGAACGAATCTGACGGTAAACATCTGGCGTTGCTGTATATTCTCCGCCCACAGTGATTGCATTTTGTAATGCCGTCGCAGCTTCTTGCCACTGTTGTTCATTGCGAGCATGAATCATTGCTAATGGTTTATCGTCGCTTGTTACTTCGCCAAGGCGAATGAAGCTATCAAAACCGACTGCGTAATCAATGTTGTCTGTTGCTACGCGGCGACCACCGCCCATACCAACTACAGCCATACCAATGGCACGCGTATCCATCGCTGATACTACACCGCTTTCAAGTGCGTACACTGGTTTAATAATGTCTGCTTTTTCTAGGTAGTTATCGTAGTTCGTTACGAAATCTGCTGGGCCACCAAGGCCCGCTACCATTTTACCGAAGCACTCTGCTGCTTTACCGTTATCCAGTACTGCCATCAGTTTTTCACGCGCTTCGTCTGAATCTTTAGCTAGGTTACCCAACACCAACATTTCAGCACACGATGCTAGAGTGATCTCTAATAAGCGTGGGTTACGGTATTCGCCTGTTAAGAATTGAACCGCTTCACGGACTTCAACTGCGTTACCCGCTGAAGAAGCCAGAACTTGGTTCATGTCCGTTAGGATTGCTGTTGTCTTAGTACCTGCACCGTTTGCTACTGCAACGATCGATTTCGCTAGCTCTTCTGACGCTTCGTAAGTCGGCATGAATGCGCCTGAACCTACTTTTACATCCATCACTAGAGAATCAAGGCCAGCAGCCAGTTTCTTAGATAGGATTGAAGCGGTGATCAGTGAGATGTTGTCGACTGTTGCTGTGATATCACGAGTCGCATAAACACGCTTGTCAGCAGGTGCTAGATCACCCGTTTGGCCGATGATCGCCACGCCAGCGTCTTTGGTTACTGCACCGAACACATCGTTGGTAGGTGTAATGTTGTAACCAGGGATAGATTCGAGCTTGTCTAGCGTACCGCCAGTGTGGCCTAAACCACGACCAGAGATCATTGGAACGAAACCGCCACATGCTGCCACCATAGGGCCAAGCATCAGAGAAGTTACGTCGCCAACACCTCCAGTAGAGTGTTTATCAACGATTGGGCCATCAAAGTTCATGTGGCTCCAATCAATCACCATGCCTGAATCACGCATTGCACATGTTAGTGCGATACGTTCTGGCATCGTCATTTCATTAAAAAAGATAGCCATTGCGAATGCAGCAATTTGGCCTTCAGAAACCGTGTTTTTAGCGACACCTTGGATGAAGAAGTTAATTTCTTCTGTGGTCAGTACTTCGTTATCACGTTTTCTGCGAATAATTTCTTGAGGTAGATACATTAGTGCCTCCCAAACTCTAGTGAGTATGGTTTGTAGGGAAAGAGGTAATGTGGAGTGACTTAACGCCACTCCATCAAACAGACTTGTTATTTTCAATACTCTAAATATTTAGCGTTGCAGCTAGGCGACTATTCTCTTGAAAGAAAATCGAAGTTCATTCCTATGAGCATAGAGGCTCTATGTGATTAGGACGGCCGGCGAACCGGTGAACTTACGCAGTCAACAACGCTGCGGCGTCAAATATGACGAGTAAATTAGTATGCTGCTGGATCAGCAGTTTGGTCTGTCACTTCTAATGTATTAAGAAGGTTAGTTAGTAGGCTTGAAGCGCCAAAACGGTAGTGCATGTTGTCTGCCCACTCAGCGCCTAGTAGCTCATCAGCCATTGCTAGGTATAGTGCTGCATCTTGCGCAGTACGTACGCCACCAGCAGGTTTGAAACCAACTGTTTTAGCAACGCCCATGTCACGAATAACTTCTAGCATCATGCGCGCGTACTCTGGAGTCGCGTTTACTGGCACTTTACCTGTTGAAGTTTTGATGAAGTCTGCACCGGCTTCGATACAGATTTGAGAAGCTTTCTTGATCAGCGCTTCTTCTTTCAGTTCACCTGTTTCGATGATCACTTTAAGCGTGATGTCACCACAAGCTGCTTTACACTGTTTAACTAGCTCAAAGCCAACTTCTTCGTTGCCAGCAATAAGAGCACGGTATGGGAATACTACGTCAACTTCGTCTGCGCCGTACGCTACTGCTGCTTTTGTTTCTGCAACAGCAATTTCGATGTCGTCATTACCATGAGGGAAGTTAGTTACAGTCGCAATGCGTACTTCTGGAGTACCTTGCTCACGCAACGCTTTCTTAGCGGCTGGGATAAAGCGAGGGTAAATACAGATTGCAGCGGTATTGCCTACTGCAGTCTTCGCGTCATGACAAAGCGCCACTACTTTTTCAGTAGTGTCGTCGTCATTTAGCGTAGTTAGGTCCATAAGTTTAAGTGCACGTAGAGCTGCTGCTTTTAAATCGCTCATTTCTATCTCCGATCAATATATTCAAATAGTTAACTACTTCGCCCTCCATCCAGTATAGATGGATATTTTAGTAATGCTCAGTAGCCACAAATGAACGGACTTGGTTCCCTGAAGACTTGATAACTTTCGCTACCAATTGCAATCCTTGTCACCGCACAGTACCAGTTTGGTCTATGGCACAACAAATCAGTCATGTTGTGTCTAACATCTATAGCGTATCGCTAATTTTGGCTTAATCCCAGAAGAATAACGTTCGAGTTGATTTCGAGGTTACTTTCTTGCCAACAGAGACATCCTATCCCTTTAGCTTATACATTATAGGTATCCATCAATAAATTGTAGTGCTCCTTAGAACGCAAACGGTTTGTATCTCAAAAAAACATTCTAGACCCATTGTCGACTTCAAGCTGATGCTTATGCTCATGCCAAAGAATCACTAGGCCTAAAAACAAAAAAGCCCCGCAGCAATTTCTTGCTACGGGGCGATATTATTATGGCGTCTATATATCGATTTCTAACTAATTAGAAAGACAGGAAGAAGCCAGCAATTGTTGCTGCCATCAGGTTAGATAGAGTACCAGCAATTACCGCTTTAACACCCATACGTGCGATGTCATGGCGACGGCTTGGTGCAATACCACCTAGACCACCTAGAAGAATCGCAATTGAAGAAAGGTTTGCGAAACCACATAGTGCGAATGCGATGATAGCTTGAGTCTTCTCAGACATAACTTGACCAGTTGCTGCAACAACTTGAGCGTTTTCACCAACGTATGGTACGAAGTTTAGGTATGCAACGAATTCGTTAACAACTGTCTTCTGACCAATGAAAGAACCAGCGATAGTTGCTTCTTCCCATGGAACACCAATGATGAATGCTAGCGGTGCGAAGATCCAACCTAGAAGAAGTTCTAGAGTTAGGTTTTCCATACCGAACCAACCACCGATGCCACCTAGGATACCGTTGATTAGAGCAATTAGACCGATGAATGCTAGTAGCATTGCACCAACGTTAAGTGCTAGTTGTAGACCAACTGATGCGCCACCTGCTGCTGCGTCGATAACGTTAGCTGGTTTGTCATCGCCACCGTCCATTTCGTCAGCGATGTTGTCGTCTGGCGTATCTGTTTCAGGCTTGATGATTTTAGCGAATAGTAGACCACCAGGTGCTGCCATGAATGACGCTGCAACTAGGTACTCTAGAGGTACACCCATAGATGCGTAACCTGCTAGTACACCACCAGCTACAGAAGCCAAACCACCACACATTACTGCGAATAGTTCAGAGTTAGTCATTTTAGGAACAAATGGACGAACAACTAGAGGTGCTTCAGTTTGACCAACGAAGATGTTTGCTGCTGCAGACATAGACTCGGCGCGAGAAGTACCTAGAGCTTTCTGAAGACCACCACCAAGAACTTTGATTACAATTTGCATAACACCAATGTAGTAAAGTACAGAGATAAGTGCAGAGAAGAAAATCAGAGTTGGTAGTACTTGGAAAGCAAAGATGAAACCGATACCGTCAACTGAGAAGTTAACTAGGCTGCCGAATAGGAAACCAGTACCGTCTTTACCGTAGTCGATCACGTTTGCTACACCAGCAGAGAAACCTGCAAGTAGATCACGACCCCAAGGGATGTAAAGTACGAATGCACCAAGTGCGAATTGGATAGCGAAAGCGCCACCCACTGTTCTTAGATTAATAGCTTTGCGGTTGTCAGATAGTAGTACTGCGATTGCGATCAGTGCAACCATTCCGACTAGGCTCATAAACAGGCTCATAGTTTATGACTTCCTTATTAGTTATTTATTGGCGTGTTACAAAATGGGGCTATAAAGCGGGGGCAATTATACTCATGCGACCACTAATAAAGTAATGCCGTCCTCACACTTTTGTAGAAGATTCATGTACCATTCACACGCAAATGTGAGCCAAATCACAAGCTCAGTGCAATTTACGCAAACGATAAACAAAAACCTTCGATTTTATTCACATATACCGAATGCGCGATGGCTATTTTGCCAAATTTGCGCTGCAATCGATTGCTTTGGCTCTTTTCTAAGCAAAAAAAGTTCATTTAAGATCGTAACTAAATGTTTGGAATGATTAACATTTCCTTGGTTTCCATACATGGGCATGTCCGGAGCATCTGTCTCCAATACCAAGCATTCAAGAGGCAATTTTGTGATGGTTGTGCGTGTTTTTTGCGCTCTTGGGTAAGTTATCGTTCCACCGACGCCAATATAGAAACCGAGCTTGATCCACGCCAAAGCTTGCTGTTCACTCCCAGAAAAACCGTGAATCACCCCTCCAAAGGTAAACTTGTGTTGCTTTAACAACTCAATAAGTCGGTTATAAGACTTCCTCTCATGGATGATTAAAGGCAGATCAAACTCCTTCGCAAGCTCCATTTGTTGGATGAAAAAGCGCTCTTGTTTCTCTCGTTCAACGTCCACAAAAAAGTCGAGCCCGCACTCACCTATCGCAACACATTGGCTGTTTTTTGAAGAGAGTAATTGGCGAAGTTCCGAAAATTGTTCGTCATTGGCCAGCTCTAAAAAGTAAGGATGGAAGCCTAATGCATAGTAAATATTGGGGTGCGATTGAGTGATTTTGTCGAGTTTTTTCCAGTTACTTTTACCAATAGAAGGAATCAGCAGCTTCTCAACTTGGGCTTGTTTCGCTTCTTTTAGGTAATCATCAATACTTTGATCACATGTAAAGCCTTGCTCAAACGCCTCAAAATCCGCATGGCAATGAGTATCAAACAGCGGAAAGTCACTTATTTGCTGTGTCATATTCCCCACTCTCTGTTTGTTGTCCTTGAGGTTCACGACGATAAGCCACGCAACTACGCTTGTTCTCAGGTGTTAAACCAAGCTCCTCACACCACTTATCGTATTTCTCAATCCAAGCTTTTATCCAACCCAACATCACTGCCTCTAACCTCAGCCTTTAAACCTTAAATAAAACGTATTAAAAAACGCCTATTGCAGAACAATAGACGTTTCTTTTAAACTCGAATAGATCGCGGAGAAATTAGTGCTCGCGCGTCGCTCGGAATTGAACTTCAGGAAAACGTTCAGAAGCTAGGTTCAAGTTCACCATAGTTGGTGCAATGTAAGACAGGTTATCACCACCATCTAACGCTAGGTTAGCTTGGCTCTTACGTTTGAATTCTTCTAGTTTCTTAGCGTCATCACATTCAACCCAACGTGCTGTTGCAACGTTCACACCTTCGTAAATCGCTTCAACGTTGTATTCCGCTTTCAAGCGCGCTACAACCACATCAAACTGAAGTACACCAACTGCACCAACGATCAGATCGTTATTTTGCAAAGGACGGAATACTTGAACCGCTCCCTCTTCAGAAAGCTGAACCAAGCCTTTTAGAAGTTGCTTCTGCTTCAGTGGATCACGCAGACGAATACGACGGAATAGCTCAGGCGCGAAATTTGGAATACCCGCGAACTTCAAGCTTTCGCCTTGAGTAAAGGTATCGCCAATCTGGATTGTGCCGTGGTTATGCAGACCAATGATGTCACCAGCGTATGCTTTTTCAGCACGCGCACGGTCACCCGCCATGAATGTTACCGCATCTGAGATGCTCACGTTCTTACCAGTACGAACATGGTTCATCTTCATACCTTGGTCGTAAGTACCCGATACGATACGCATGAATGCAATACGGTCACGGTGTTTTGGATCCATGTTTGCTTGGATCTTAAAAACGAAACCAGAGAACTTTTCTTCAGTAGCTTCAACATCACGCTCATTCGCTTGACGCGTTTGAGGTGCAGGAGCCCATCGAGTTAGGCCATCAAGCATGTGGTCAACACCGAAGTTACCCAATGCAGTACCGAAGTAAACCGGAGTCAACTCGCCAGCAAGGAACAGCTCGTGATCAAACTCAGGACATGCGCCGATAACCAATTCAAGCTCTTCACGAACGCTGCTCGCCAGATCTTCGCCAACAGCTTCGTCTAGTTCAGGGTTATCTAGACCTTTGATGATGCGAACTTCTTGGATCTCATGGCCGTGGCCAGATTCATACAAGATCGTTTCATCACGGTGAATGTGGTAAACGCCTTTAAACTCTTTACCACAACCGATAGGCCAAGAGATTGGAGCACAAGCCATACCTAGCTCGCTTTCCACTTCGTCTAGCACTTCCATTGGGTCACGAACATCACGGTCAAGTTTGTTCATAAACGTTACGATTGGTGTATCACGTAGACGCGTTACTTCCATCAGTTTACGAGTACGATCCTCGACACCTTTTGCAGCATCGATAACCATCAAACAAGAGTCAACTGCTGTTAGCGTACGGTACGTATCTTCCGAGAAATCTTCGTGTCCTGGAGTATCGAGTAGGTTTACTAGGCAATCGTTGTATGGGAATTGCATTACAGACGTAGTTACCGAGATACCACGTTCTTTTTCCATCTCCATCCAGTCAGATTTAGCGTGCTGGTTAGAGCCACGGCCTTTTACGGTACCCGCTTTTTGAATCGCGTTTCCGAATAAAAGAACTTTTTCAGTAATCGTGGTTTTACCCGCATCCGGGTGAGAGATAATTGCAAACGTTCTACGTTTGCTCACTTCTTGTTGGAAAGACATAGTCGCCCTTTGCTGATCTAAAGCGTAAAAAGGGCAAGTAGATAATACTTGCCCTTGAATTCTGTGTGAGGATTATACAGAAAGCGTGTCACTTTCTAAAGGGTCAGTTTACACCCTATTTATCGCTGATTCTGTGGTTAGCTATTTAGGGTTAGCTAAAAGACATAATATGATTAGCTAAAGGACATGAAAAGATAGCTCATAATGATCGCATCTTCGTTGCCTTGCTTGGTTGGGTAATAGTTACGACGACGGTCGACTTCATTAAAGCCAACCTTCTCGTAAAGATTAAACGCATTCACATTACTTTCGCGAACTTCCAGCCAAGCACTTTCAGCGTCAGCCTGTTCACACATATCAAGAAAGTGCTCAACCAAAGCTTTGCCGTAGCCTTTACCTTGCTGCTTAGGGTCAACCGCTATCGTCAGCAAAGTCACTTCACCGACAATGTTCTGAGCATAGAAATAGCCTACAACTTCTCCACCCACCTCTAGAACACGGTGGCTACCTCCACGGCTATTAAGATCACGGATCATGTTTTCAGACCAAGGATGAGAATGAGCGGTCTGTTCTATCTGCCAAATAGCGTCGAGGTGTTGTTCTGAAGTTGGTAGTAATTGATTAGTCATAAGCACAAATTTGTTGCCATAAGTCGCGGCGGTGTTGGTTATTACCATTAATGTCAGACAGTAATGGTGACTGTAATGTTTTAGCTTTCAGTTCTTGGACGGACTCACAACCCGCAAACCATACCCACTCAACCGAACCTAAATCCACAGTAGACAAGTGTTGTGGTTGAAGGTGTAAAGCCTGAGACAAGTCGAGCTTGATACTTTTGAGTACTCGCTCAAACATCACGGCGAGATCTTCCTGAGGTTTTTCAGGCGAAACCAACAGTAACTTGCAATCGTTAGAGAGCGGAGTTAACTCAGATTCATAACCTGCTAAACGCTCTGGGTGACTTAGCTCCCATTGGCTAATCCCCATCTCTTGTAGGTATTGCGCGTGTGTTTGTGACATATCTAGCGGTAGTAACCTTAAGTTTATTGGAGCCAAAGTTTATTGAAACCAGAAGTTTGTTAGAACTAGTTTGGTGAAAGCTGCCTCTATTGAAAGAGAGCTTATTAGAACTGGGCTGATACTAACAAAAAATAAAGGAGCATCAAGCTCCTTTATTTAGACTAAATCAGTTTGTATCTTATTGCGTGATAAATCAGCTTATAAGTCGTTGAACTCTGGGCTGTAAGCAATCTCACCAGTATGTCCAGCAAACGCACCGTCTACCAACTCAATCGCTTGGAAAGCACCTTCAGGTACATCCCAAACACAACTCAGACCAAACTCGCTCGCTGCCTTGAAACCAAAGCGGCAGTAATAAGCAGGATCACCAAGTACAACGCAAGCTGGGTAACCAAAATCAACCAAAGTGGAAAACGCATCTTCAACTAAAGATTTGGCAATGCCTTGGTTTCGGAACTCTTCTTTCACAGCGAGAGGCGCAAGCCCTTGCCAGTTATGATCGTCGCCATCAAGAGTGATAGGGCTAAACATCAGGTGGCCAACCACCTCGCCTTCATCAGAACAAGCCACCAGCGATAGTGTTAAATGGCTATTCTCACGCAAGCTCATAACCAAGTTAGCTTCTGCATCGGTTTCAAAAACAGATTTCAATAAACGATCAATGACAAGTATATCTGCCGGTGCTTCAGTTCGAATAAGCATTCATTACCTCACTTTGTGTATCTGGGGATTGTACTCCCTTCTGCACAAAATCAGCTAATTGATTTAACAAAGTTTTCATAGGAGTCGGCAATAAGTCCAAATCTACGCTATCCATCAAGTTTTTGACTTCTAAACCGAGCTCGGTATCGCCTTCAATAGACAGTCTACGTTGGAAGAAAAGCGTATCTGGGTCTTCTTTACGCCCCGCTATCAACACAAGATCGTTAAGATTGCCGCTAAAGCTTACATCTTCAGCCACCTCTTTGTCAGCTACAACCAGTTGCTCATTTTTGTAGCTAATACACCAACTTAACCCCATATCTTTTATTGAGACTTTCAGCCATTTGTCTTCTAAAAACTCAAAGTCACCGTCCTCTAAAGCTTCCTTAAAGACATTCTTAAGCGCCTCCAACAAGGCTCTTTTTTGTACTGTTCTAGGCAATAACTGGACTGGAGATCGCAAAATTGATGCGGCATTTTGAACTAGTTGAGTGCGAATCTTGTTTATCACGTGACTTATCCGTAACTTTGTCAATAATATGGAATGCATCATAGATGATGTTGAGATCTCAGTTACTGTTATGTATCAAATTAACTTCTGTTTGATACTCGACCTTTAATATCCTGAAAATCACAGTTATAGTAACTCAGGTAATGAGAATTACAGCGGATCGCTGCACTCACAGGTAAATATCGATAGCCACACAAAAAGTAATAAATATTTATCGATAGTGAATATTCAAGCTCTTGGAGAATTGGTAGTACTTTGATGCCTCCCCAGCAACTACAACATTGGTTTACCCAGCTAACTGCAAATAGTCCGTTCTTTTTTGCAGTACTTGATGCTCAACATAACTATTTTATGGTAAATGAGCGTTACTGCGATATTGCTGGTTTGAGTCAAACAGAGCTTGCTGGCATGAATGACCGCCAAACATTGGGCGAACAATTCTACCAACATCTTAAGCCTTACTATGAGCGTGCATTCAGTGGCGAAACGATTGAGGCCGAAGTCACACTCAACGAAACTGACCTCGATACCAGCCTTCATTTCAGCCTATCTCCGCTTACCAATGGCAACAAAACCGACTACATCGTCTTTCACGCCTTCGACACTTCAGAAAACCAAGTACTTGTCCGTTCTTTAGAAGAATCCGAAGCCAAATTCCACAAACTATCTCAACTACTTCCAGATGGATTACTGCTCGTTGAAAGTGACTACATCTTGTCATCCAACCCAGCAGCGGCGCGCTTGCTTGGCTTTAACTCAACCACAGAGTTAATTGGTGAAGAGTTGGGACGCCTATTTATCGATGAACAAACCAAAACAGTCTTCAATAATAACCTCAGCTCTATTATTTCTGAGTCTGGTTTGGTTTGCTTAACGGGTGCCCGATGCGGCTTTGAACGTAAGGTTCAGCTCAACATCGACTCCACCACCGTTCTTGGAAGCAACACTCAGCTGGTGCTTATCCAAGACGCACAAGAAACCGCAAAACAATATACACCGGCAAACAGTGAAGATGCTTATATCGATGCACTGACTAAGCTCTACAACCGAGTTGGCTTTACTAAGCGTCTTGAGCAGTTCATTCACAACGATACGCCGGTGGTGATGCTCTACTTAGACATTGATAACTTTAAGAATATCAATGACTCACTGGGTCATCACATCGGTGACAAGGTGATTAAAGAGGTCGCTTCGCGTCTTAAACGCTTGCTGCCTCGTAAGGCCGTGATTGGGCATTTAGGCGGTGATGAGTTTGGTATTATCCTGCCAGAACCTGAACATCAGCGAACACCTGAAATACTCGCTGAAAAGATCATTTCCCTGATCAATCAACCCTTTGATCTTCACCACTTTAGCAAGCGCTTGGCCTGCTCGATTGGTAGCGTGAGCTTTCCTCAAGATGGAACTGATGCTCGTATCTTGCTGCAAAATGCTGACACAGCAATGTATGAAGCCAAAGATCGTGGTCGCAACCGCTTGATCAAGTTCAACGAACAGATGAACAAAGAAGCGCGTATGCGACTGTGGCTTGAGATAGAACTGCAAAAAGCACTGCAACAAAATGGACTCGAGGTTTGGTATCAGCCGAAAGTGAATGCCCGTGATTTCACCATCAACGGCGCAGAAGCTCTGGTTCGTTGGAAGCACCCAGTTGAAGGCTACATCAGCCCTGCTGCATTCATCCCAGTTGCGGAACGTGCAGGTCTTATCGAACAGCTTGGTCGTGTGGTAATGCGTGAAGTATTTGCGACGGTTAAGCGTTGGAAGATGCAAGGTATCCTGCCTGGTCGAGTGGCGATCAACTTGTCTCCAGAGCAGTTTGGTAACCCAAAGCTGATTGATTACGTTGAAAAGCTACTCCGTTCAACAGAACTTGACCCAAGCGCGATTACTTTTGAGCTGACAGAAAGTGCAGTGATGAGTGACAGCGAACACACGCTACAAATGCTAAACGCTATCAAGAGATTAGGATTCGCCTTGTCCATCGATGACTTTGGTACAGGCTATTCATCGCTGTCTTACTTAGCTCGCTTCCCTATTGATGAACTTAAGATTGACCGTGCGTTTATCTCTGATATCGATACGCTACCAAAGCAAATCACTGTGATTGAAAACATCATTAACCTTGGCAAGTCTCTCGATTTAACCGTGGTTGCAGAAGGTGTCGAAACCAGTGAGCAAGCGACTCTGCTATCGAATCTCAACTGTAGCTCCATTCAAGGTTTCCACTTCTATCGTCCTCAACCAAAACAAGACGTCGAAGAGCTGTTCGCACAAAACCGCCGTCATAAGAACTAATTAGAAGATTCGAATACGTCATCCTCCGAAAGCTAAACCAACACATAAAACTACTACTCGTCAGTACCTCAAACGGAGTAAAAGCAGATTTATCCATCTAAACCTGCCTTACATCAATTCCGTCATTCATAATTCTTCATAAAATGCTCGCTTCAACTTAATTCTACTGGTAGTGAGCAAATGGAACTCTTATGCCCAGCGGGTAACTTACCTGCTTTGAAAACCGCTATTGATTGTGGTGCGGATGCTGTCTATATCGGATTCAAAGACGATACCAATGCCCGACACTTTGCAGGACTGAACTTTGCGGGTAAAAAGCTCGATCGTGCTGTGCAGTATGTGCATGACCACAACAAGAAAATTCATGTTGCCCTAAATACGTTTGCTCACCCAAATGGCTTCGACCGTTGGACTAATGCCGTAGACAATGCCGCTGCACTGGGTGTTGATGCGCTGATCATCGCAGATATCGCGGTGCTTGAGTACGCAGCAAATAAGTATCCAGATCTAGAACTGCACCTATCAGTGCAAGCATCTGCGACCAATGCAGTAGCTATCGACTTCTACCATAAAAACTTCAACGTTAAGCGTGTCGTACTGCCACGTGTATTGTCGATTCATCAGGTCAAACAGCTTTCTCGTAATATCACTTCTGACGTTGACCTTGAAGTATTCGCTTTTGGTAGCTTGTGTATCATGGCAGAAGGTCGTTGTTACCTCTCTTCATACATGACTGGCGAATCACCCAATACCGTTGGTGCTTGCTCTCCGGCGAAATACGTTCGCTGGCAAGAAACAGAAACCGGCTTAGAGTCTCGCTTGAACGAAATCCTTATCGATAAGTATGAAGCAGGTGAAAACGCTGGTTACCCAACGTTGTGTAAAGGTCGCTTTGAAGCGGAGATCGATGGTGAACGTAAGCGCTATCACGCACTTGAAGAGCCAACGAGCCTCAACACACTATCCATGTTGCCTGAGCTTTTCGCAGCAAATGTTGCCTCGGTGAAGATTGAAGGTCGCCAGCGCAGCCCTGCTTATGTTGAACAAGTCACCCGTACGTGGCGCGCAGCTATCGATCGCTACTTAGCGAACCCAGAACAATACCAAGTGGAACAAGCTTGGAATGCGACACTGGCGAATGTATCAGAAGGTACACAAACCACGCTTGGCGCTTATCACCGTAAATGGCAATAGAGCCAAATGGAGAACTCAATGAAATACGCATTAGGCCCTCTACTTTATTTTTGGCCAAAACAAGACGTTGAAAGCTTCTATGAGCAAGCGAAATCAAGCTCTGCCGACATCATCTACCTAGGTGAAGCGGTGTGTTCAAAGCGTCGTGAGATGAAAGCGAAACACTGGATGGACATTGCTAAAGAGCTGTCTGCTTCAGGTAAGCAAGTTGTCCTCTCGACCATGGCATTGCTCGAAGCGCCAAGCGAAGTCAACATCATGAAAAAGTACATCGATAATGGTGACTTTGCGATCGAAGCCAATGATGTATCTGCAATTCAGCTAGCCAGCGAAAGCAAAGTACCGTTCGTGGTTGGCCCAGCTGTAAATACATACAACGCCCGCACGCTGAACCTGTTCTTGAAACAAGGTATGACGCGTTGGTGTATGCCGGTTGAGCTGTCTCGCGAATGGCTAAACAACGTGATGACCCAGTGTGAAGAACTGAACATCCGTAATAAATTTGAAGTAGAAGTGTTTAGCCATGGCTACCTGCCGCTTGCTTACTCGGCACGCTGCTTTACCGCTCGCGCTGAAAACAAAGCCAAAGACGATTGCGAAACCTGCTGCATCAAATACCCAACAGGCTTACAAGTCGATAGCCAAGAAGGTCAGTCGGTCTTTAACCTTAATGGCATCCAAACCCAATCGGGTTACTGCTACAACCTAGTCAATGACTTGCCGAGCATGCATGACTTGGTCGACGTGGTTCGTTTGAGCCCGTTAGGTATTGATACCTTCTCTGAAATCAATAACTTCAGAGCCAACGAGCAAGGTCAAAAACCGATAAAGATTGAAAGCCGCCAATGTAATGGTTACTGGCATCAGCTTGCAGGTTTAGACGTTAAGAACATCTAGTTCCTCGCATTGAACTAACCAGCAACAGATACAAAAAAGGTCTAGCATTCGCTAGACCTTTTTAATTCGACTTAAGAAACACGACCTATGCCGTCGCTGTCTCCATCGGTGAGGCATCGAGCTTCTTTAGGTCTTTGTAGAGCATCACCATCACCACCACACTTAGCGCAATGTTAGACAATGGGTACGCAATCCAGATCCCCGGCACACCATACAACTTAGGCATAATGTATAAAAACGGCAGCTGGATAAGCATGTTACCTATCGTCACAAACATCGCCTTGCTGCCCTTGTTCACTGCCTGATAGTAAGCACCTGCAACTACTAAGAAGCCATCCAGCGCCAGTGCAAACATGTGAAGTCGAATACCCAACACGGTGTACTCAACTAGCTGAGGTTCGTCTGAGTTAAATACTGACACAAACTCACGTGGGAACGCGTTCAGAAGCAGCACGAACGCCACACCAATCAATACCGAACTCATCATCGCTATCTTAAGTAACTTACGGATGTTCGCTTGGTTACGCGCACCATGGTTGTAGCTCACCAATGGTTGCATGCCGTTGGCGATACCTTCAGCCGTGAGGTAGTACACCGTCACGATGTAGCCCAAAATCGCGTACGCGCCAATCATCAACTGGTCGCCATATTGAGAGAACAACGCATTGTGCAGCGCCACCATCATCGACCCATAAGCGTACATAAAGAAGCTTGATGTACCAATGGCGAAGATTTGTGGAATCACATCCAGCTTCAATCTCAACTCATTCCAACGTAAACGTAGGTTTGCTCGACGTGAGAAGAAGTAAGCCAAGCCGAGAGCCGTTACCACAAATTGGGCAATTGCTGTTGCTAATGCTGCGCCCATCAACTCCCAGCCATAGAGAGCGATAAACAGGTAATCGAGTACGATGTTAATTACCGCACCAACGATCATCAATATCGTCGCTAGATTAGGGCTATCATCGTTACGCAGTAAAAACGGCATCGCGATCGAACCTAACGTGAAGACACTGGCACCAATCAGAATGTGTAAGTACTGCAGGCCAAGTTCATATACTCGCCCTTCAGCGCCTTGCCAAAGCAAGAAGTTATCAGCAAACAAAAACAGCAATGCAGAGACAATAGGAGTTATCGCTAACAACAAGGTTAACCCCGTTGCTAAGATCTGCTTAGCGCCTTGAGTATCTTTTTCACCTTGACGAATTGAGACAAGCGCACCTGTACCCACACCCACCAACATACCAATACCGAGAATCGAACCAATCACAGGCCACGCAACATTGATACCTGCAAGTCCATCAGCCCCCACATATCGGCCAATGAAGATGCCATCCACCACTTGGTACAGCCCATTAACCAACATGGCCGCCACGGTAGGGATTGTGTATCGCCAAAACTGGCGACGAATTGAGTTACTCATTTCTTACTCTACTTTCATTTGTGAGTCGCATATCAACAAGATATGACTCGAAAAATTAGTTAACAAGGCTAACTAAATATCTAAATTATTTACTTCAAAGCTTTATTTAATAATAGGTTTAGCTGCTGAGATTCTTGCTCAGACAAACGACTTTCCAGTATCTGTGCCATGACCTGATAGATCTTACTTTCTTCTTCCAAGCCAACTTCAGCTTTGCTGGTCAGTACGACCAACTTAGACCTCGCATCTTCGAGCGAAGCTTTACGCTCAACAAGTCCCTTTCTCTCTAACCTTTGAACCATAGTGGTTGCTGAAGGCTTGGTCACCTGCATCTCAACCGCAAGATCAGTCAATCGGATCGGTTCAGGAGAGGCTTGAATGACCTTCAAATAGTCATACTCATTGAAGCTCAATTGGCAAATAGGATCTTCATTTACCTGAGTGCGCCATATCTTGGAGGCGAAGCGCTCAATCTTTTCTAAATTCTGGTTCAGCATACTCACCTAATCAAAGAATAGCATTTAGTTAGCAAGGCTAACTATTTTAGTGTTGTTTAAATAAAAAGCAATCAAAACGAGATGAAGATCATAAAAAAGGCGCATAAAAAAACCGCTGACAGGCAGCGGCTTTTCGGAATCAAAATGTGTTGCTTACTTAGCGTTGGCTTCTTCTTCGGCCTCAGCCAGCTTAACTTGCGCTAAGTGCTCAGCTTTAAGCGTGGTGAAAATACGGCTTAACTCTAAGAAAGAGTAACGGTGTTCTACGTATTCATACACGTTAAAAGAAACCGCTAACTTGTACAAAGATATAGCATTCGCGTAGTCACCATTCATATGGTAACGCTTAGCAAGATAGAAGTACGTCTCTGTTAGGCGCTGCGCAAGTAACGTGTTGTCACGAGTACCGGTTAAGATCGCCTTGAAAGCCTGCTCTTCAGTGATGTCATCAAGCATAATCGCGACTAATACCCAGCCCCACTGCTCATCACGACTCTCATAACGTGTTTGTAAATCAAGCTTAGCTTGTTCTGGCGTGAGTTCATGCTGAATGATGTACAACCACAGAGCGCGAAATGGATCGCTAGGATCATCGGCATAGTGCTTCATCATCTCTTCATTGGCTAAGTCGTAACGCTCACCATAGTAAAGTGCGATAGAGCGGTTTCTTTCTGCATAAGAGTTTGCAGGATCAAGCTCTAACGTTGAATCAAAAGATTCATAAGCGGCATCAAACTCCCCTACCTGCGTAAAGTAAACACCCAAAAGATTGAAGATATCAGGTTGAGCAGGGTTCAATGAAAGAGATTGGTTGAAGTCGAGGCGCGCGAGATCACGTAGGCCAACACTGTCATAATAGTTACCACGTTCAAACAGCATCTTAGCTCGAACTTCATCGTTCAAATCTGGGCGCTGTAATAACTGACTAAGACGTGCAATTTGAACTTCTTGTTGAACGCTTGGTTGCAGTGGCACAGCCATCGGTGGATAAACCCAACGTGAGGTGTTATCTGATGTTGTCGCACAACCTGTTAGTACAAGCAGTAAACACATACTCGCGGTTTGAAACCATTTCACAAATAATTACTCCTGTTATGACCGCAATAAAAAAGGGGAGCGATATGCTCCCCTTTATAACATGCTTTGTTGACGATAGGTTAGAAATCACTAAAAAGCGATATCACCATCGACACACTGAGAATTACTCAGCAGCAGGTGCTTCGCCTTCAGCTGGCGTTTCAACTGCTTCTTTCATGCTTAGACGTACACGGCCTTGACGGTCAATTTCAAGAACCTTAACAGGAACTTCTTGACCTTCAGTTAGGTAGTCAGACACTTTCTCAACGCGCTTGTCAGCGATTTGAGATATGTGTACTAGACCATCTTTACCTGGAAGGATAGTAACGAATGCACCGAAGTCAGCTAGACGAGCAACTTTACCTTGGTAAATGCGGCCAACTTCAACTTCAGCTGTGATCTCTTCGATACGACGGATAGCTTCTTTAGCAGCTGCGCCTTCAGTAGCAGCAATCTTGATTGTGCCATCGTCTTCGATTTCGATTGTAGTACCCGTTTCTTCACAAAGAGCACGGATAACTGCGCCGCCTTTACCGATAACATCTTTGATCTTATCAGAGCTGATTTTCATTGTGTGGATACGTGGAGCGAATTCAGAGATATCTTCACGAGCACCAGAGATAGCTTCATCCATTACAGAAAGGATGTGCTTACGTGCACCTTGCGCTTGGTTAAGTGCAATTTGCATGATCTCTTTAGTGATACCTTCGATCTTGATGTCCATTTGAAGTGCAGTGATACCAGCGTTAGTACCTGCTACTTTAAAGTCCATGTCACCTAGGTGATCTTCGTCGCCAAGGATGTCAGAAAGAACAACGAAATCGTCGCCTTCTTTAACAAGACCCATTGCGATACCCGCAACAGAAGCTTTGATTGGAACACCAGCATCCATAAGAGCTAGAGATGTACCACATACAGAAGCCATTGAAGAAGAACCGTTAGATTCTGTGATTTCCGATACAACACGAACTGTGTATGGGAATTCGTCAACAGAAGGCATTACTGCTTGGATACCACGTTTAGCAAGCTTACCGTGACCAATTTCACGACGCTTAGGAGAACCAACGAAACCAGTTTCACCTACACAGTATGGAGGGAAGTTGTAGTGTAGAAGGAAGTTGTCTTTCTTCTCACCCATTAGGCTGTCGATGATTTGTGCATCACGTTGTGTACCAAGCGTTGCAGTAACAAGTGCTTGAGTTTCACCACGAGTGAATAGAGAAGAACCGTGTGTACGTGGAAGAACACCAGTACGTACGTCTAGCGCACGAACCATGTCTTTTTCACGGCCATCGATACGTGGGTTGCCCGCGATGATGCGGCTACGTACTACGTTTTTCTCTAGAGAACCAAGCATGCCGCGAATTTCGCGCTCATCTAGGTTTTCGTCTTGTGCAATTAGAGCTTCAACAACGTCGTTCTTGATTGCGCCAACTTGCTCGTAACGAGCCATTTTCTCAGTGATCTGGTACGCGTCAGATAGACGAGTTTCAGCTTGCTCAGCAACTTTAGCTTTAAGCTCAGTGTTAACTGCTGGCGCTTCCCAGTTCCAAGATGGAGTTGCAACTTCAGCTGCAAATTCGTTGATCGCTTTGATTACAACTTGTTGTTGGTCGTGACCGTAAACAACAGCTGAAAGCATTTCTTCTTCAGATAGGTTATCAGCTTCAGATTCAACCATTAGTACTGCGCCTTCTGTACCAGACACAACTAGGTCTAGTTTAGAGTTTTCAAGCTCAGTATTTGATGGGTTAAGAACAAGTTCGCCGTCGATGTGACCAACACGTGCAGCACCGATAGGACCATTGAATGGAGCACCAGAGATAGCAAGTGCAGCAGACGTTGCGATCATAGTGATCATGTCTGGGTTTACGTCAGGGTTGATAGAAACAACCGTAGCGATAACTTGAACTTCGTTTTTAAACGCACTTGGGAAAAGTGGACGAATTGGACGGTCAATCAGACGAGCTGTTAGTGTTTCGCCTTCAGATGGACGACCTTCACGCTTGAAGAAACCACCAGGGATTTTACCCGCAGCGTATGTACGCTCTTGGTAGTTAACTGTTAGAGGGAAGAAATCTTGGCCTGCAACTGCTTCTTTCTTAGCAACAACAGAAACGAATACTGATGTATCGTCCATAGTCGCCATTACAGCAGCAGTAGCTTGACGTGCAATTACGCCCGTTTCTAGAGTAACGGTGTGGTTACCGTACTGGAACGATTTTACAACTGGTTTTTCAAACATTGTATATCCTTAGCTCTAAAGTCAGACTTTAGATTAAGTGAAGAATGACTCAAGACATTACCAATCGCGACTAGTGAAAAGGGACTTAGGATGGTGACTCTTTGTATGAGTTCATACGCCGAATTAGGACCAAATCCGCCTTTGAATAGTCGCGACCTATTGGCCGACATCTGTGACTGTAATCTCTTGAGAGGTTGATTGCCAAACGCTGAAAACGCTATAGGCGGGCGTAGTATAAACTATTTTTATTAGGAGATATATTTCCTATCAGAAAAAGCCAGATGATATTCTGACCATCCAGCCTAGCATTTTCTTACAGGCACAAAAAAAGGAGCATAAATGCTCCTTTTCTTCAAACTGTCTTTGCAGACATCGCTATTAGCGACGTAGGCCTAGACGCTTGATTAGGTCTTGGTAACGAGCAAGGTTTTTGCCTTTCAAGTAATCAAGAAGCTTACGACGGCTAGAAACCATACGTAGTAGACCACGACGGCTGTGGTGATCGTGTTTGTGCGCTTTGAAGTGACCTTGTAGGTGGTTGATAGAAGCAGTAAGTAGTGCTACTTGTACTTCTGGTGAACCTGTGTCGCCTTCAGATTGTGCGTATTCTGCAACGATTGCTGCTTTAGTTTCTGCATTCAGAGACATAAATCTCTCCTGATAAGAGTAAGTTTATATTTGTAGCAGCCAATCTCTGATTCAGCCGCTACGCGAGCCGAGGATTATAGGGAAGTTTGTCAGTTGGTGCAATAACAATCGAACCCATTAAAAACGAAAAAAGCGAACCACCTAAATTAGGCGTTCGCTTTCTATATTATTTACTCGTCTTTCACGACTCAGCGCTAAAATCAAACTCTATGTAAGCGCTACGCTTGTGGCTCTTCATCTCTGAAAACAACCAAACGCTTCGGTGCAACTCGGCCATCTTCGCCAATCTGAGCAACGCCGACAAACAGCTTCTCTTCGCCGCTTGTCATGCGAACCGTGCCTTCATTGGGCGCACCAGCAACCTGAACTGGCATACCGTGCTGAACTAGGTCAGTCAGTTCCGCGTTCAGGTTTACTTCTGGTAAGTCTTCAACGGCAGTGTCCATTGGCATCAGCAGTGGGTCAAGCAGCTCTTTCGGGGCAATTTCTTGCGCCTGTGCTTGCTCTAGAATTTCGTTCAACTGTTCTAAGGTAACCATGCGTTCATACGGGTACTTTGCAACACCAGTACGACGAAGCATTGTCACATGAGCACCACAACCTAGCATTTCACCAAGATCGTCGGTGATTGTACGGATGTAAGTACCTTTCGAACAATGCACTTCCATTTCAACTTCATCACCTTCAAAGCGAAGCAGTTCAATAGAGTACACAGTGATCTTACGAGACTCACGAGGAACCTCAATACCTGCACGTGCGTATTCATACAAAGGCTTACCTTGATACTTCAATGCTGAAAACATTGATGGAATCTGGTCGGTTTCACCTTTGAAGCTCGCAATGCAACGCTCCAGTTGTTCTTGAGTTACGTTAACATCACGTGTCTCTACCACTTCACCGTCAGAGTCAGAGGTATTGGTACGCTCACCAAGCTTAGCGATAACAACGTAGCGCTTATCAGAATCTAGAAGAAACTGAGAGAACTTTGTTGCTTCACCAAGACAAATTGGCAGCATGCCAGTCGCAAGAGGATCCAGAGCACCGGTGTGCCCTGCCTTCTCTGCAAAGTAAATACGCTTTACTTTTTGCAGTGCATCATTAGACGAAATGCCAGTCGGCTTATCTAATAGAATTACCCCGTTGATAGGGCGACCTTTACGACGGCGAGCCATTACTCTTCGCCCTTAGACTGAGTTTCGTCAGTACGGCCTGCTTCTTCTTGCTTACGCTTGTCGTCGTTCAGAACTTCACTTACTAGGTTAGACATACGCATGCCTTCTACTAGTGTGTTGTCGTAAGTAAAACGAACTTCAGGCGTTAAACGGTGGCGAATACGCTTACCAAGAGCCATACGAACTGGCACTTCATGCTCTTTAAGAGCTTTAAGACATGATTCAGGAGTTTGCTCACCAACACATAGGAAGGTCACGAACACTTTTGCGTAAGCAAGGTCACGAGACACTTCTACGTCTGAGATAGTTACCATACCAATACGTGAGTCACGAACTTCACGTTGTAGGATAAGAGCAAGCTCTTTTTGAAGCTGCTGAGACACACGTTGTGTGCGGCTAAATTCTTTTGACATTTTCTTTTCTCACTTAGAAAGATGGGGGGCTTGGTAATTACCAGCCCCCCATGGTGTATTCAACAACCGATTACTTATTACCTTTACTAGTAATGTTAGTAACCTTAGTCAATATGTCGAGTCGTACAGACTGATTAGTCTAGAGTACGTTTAACCTCAACGATTTCGAATACTTCGATCTGGTCACCAACGCGAACGTCGTTGTAGTTCTTAACGCCGACACCACACTCGTAACCGTTCTTAACTTCTTGTACGTCATCTTTAAAGCGACGAAGTGACTCAAGTTCACCTTCGTAGATAACAACGTTTTCACGAAGTACACGGATTGGGTTGCTACGCTTAATCGTACCTTCAGTAACGATACAACCAGCGATTGCACCAAGTTTAGGCGACTTAAATACGTCACGAACTTGTGCAAGACCAATGATCTCTTGACGGAATTCAGGAGCAAGCATACCGCCCATCGCCTGTTTCACTTCGTCAATCAGTTGGTAAATGATTGAGTAGTAACGTAGATCTAGGTTTTCGTTCTGAACCGTGTTACGCGCAGTTGCGTCAGCACGAACGTTGAAACCAAGGATGATAGCGTTAGAAGCTGCAGCAAGAGTTGCATCAGTTTCAGTAATACCACCAACACCAGAACCTACGATGTTCACTTTAACTTCGTCAGTTGACAGTTTCAGTAGAGAGTCAGCAATCGCTTCTACAGAACCTTGAACGTCAGCTTTAAGTACAACATTAAGCTCAGCTACTTCGCCAGCTGTCATGTTCGCGAACATGTTCTCTAGTTTCGCTTTTTGTTGGCGAGCTAGTTTAACATCACGGAATTTACCTTGACGGTAGTTCGCAACTTCACGTGCTTTACGCTCATCACGTACAACAGTCGCTTCGTCACCTGATGCAGGTACGCCAGAAAGACCTAGAATTTCTACAGGGATAGATGGACCTGCAGTTTCGATGTCTCTGCCGTTCTCATCGCGCATTGCACGAACACGGCCATACTCTTGACCACAAAGAACGATGTCGCCTTTGTTTAGAGTACCAGACTGTACTAGTACTGTTGCAACTGGACCACGGCCTTTATCAAGACGAGATTCAACAACAACACCAGACGCCATGCCTTCTTTAACCGCTGTAAGCTCAAGAACTTCAGACTGAAGAAGGATTGCTTCTAGAAGACCATCGATGTTTGTACCCTGTTTAGCAGAGATGTGAACGAAGATGTTCTCACCGCCCCATTCTTCAGGGATAACGTCGTATTGAGCTAGCTCATTCTTAACGTTGTCTGGGTTTGCACCCTCTTTGTCAATCTTGTTCACAGCAACAATCAGAGGAACGCCTGCCGCTTTCGCGTGCTGGATTGCTTCGATTGTTTGTGGCATTACGCCATCGTCTGCTGCAACGACAAGTACAACGATATCTGTCGCTTGAGCACCACGAGCACGCATAGCGGTAAACGCCGCGTGTCCAGGAGTATCAAGGAAAGTGATCATGCCGTTGTCAGTATCTACGTGGTAAGCACCAATGTGCTGCGTGATACCGCCAGCTTCGCCAGAAGCAACGTGTGCTTTACGAATGTAATCAAGTGTTGAAGTTTTACCGTGGTCAACGTGACCCATGATAGTAACAACAGGAGCACGACCTTCAGCGATAGCATCGCTATCACGGTCAGCTAGTACTGCTTCTTCAAGTTCATTTTCTTTACGTAGGATTACCTTGTGACCCATTTCTTCAGCAACAAGTTGTGCTGTTTCTTGGTCGATCACTTGGTTGATAGTCGCCATAGCGCCCATCTTCATCATTACTTTGATAACTTCAGTTGCTTTAACTGACATTTTGCTAGCCAGTTCAGAAACAACAATAGTTTCGCCGATAGCAACATCAGATTTAGCAACAGTCGCTGACTTATCGAAGCCTTGCTGCATTGAAGTTGGTTTAGCAAGCTTACCTTTACCGCCACGACCACGTTGGTTACGACCACCACGGTTGTTTGCAGGTTGGTTAGCAGGAGCTGCTTTCTTCTTGCGACGACGAGGTGCTTTCTCATCTTTCTTATCTGCCGCATCTTCAGCTTCACGAGCGTAAGTAGAAGTAGTCACATGGTAATCCGCAGATTTCTCTTGCTCTTTCTTCTTCTTCTCTTCTTCAGACCAACGTTCTTGGTTCTCTTCTGCTAACTTACGAGCTTCTTCAACAAGCTTAGCTGCTTCAGCTTCTGCTTTACGAGTTGCTTCTTGCTCTTGACGAGCTTTAAGTTCATCCGCTTCTTTTTTCGCTTGTGCGTTAGCGTCTGCATTTTTTGAATTCATGTCTTTTTTAGCCTTTTCAGCTTGTGCGCGTTGAGCCTTCTCTTCAGCATCACGTTTTGCATCCGCTTCACGTGTTACTTTTTCTTCGGCTTCGCGCTGTGCTTTCTCTGCAGCATCACGTTTCGCTTGCTCTTCAGCATCGCGTTGTGCTTTCTCTTCCGCTTCACGATTAGCTACTTCCTCAGCCTCACGTTTCGCTTCATCTTCAATAGTGCTGCGCTTCACGTAAGTACGCTTTTTACGTACCTCTACTTGAACATCCTTACTCTTACCGCCTCCAGCGGCAACACTTAGCGTGCTGCGGGTCTTGCGTTGAAGAGTTAAACGAGTCGGTTCTGTTTCGCCTGAAGTATCGCCGTGCTCCTTTTTAAGGTGCGTTAGCAATGTTTGCTTCTCTGAATCAGTCACTTGATCCGACCCTGCTTTCTTCATGCCTGCATCAGCAAGTTGTTCAATTAAGCGGTCAACTGGCGTACCAATCTCTTCACTCAGTGCTTTAACTGTTAATTGTGTCATACCGCTTTCTCTCCTTGCTGAATTATTCTTCGTCGCCGAACCAACAGATGTTACGCGCAGCCATAATTAGCTCGCCTGCACGTTCTGCAGTTAGGTCTTCGATGCCTTCTAGTTCATCAACGCCTTGGTCAGCTAGGTCTTCCAATGTCGCAACGCCTTTTGCTGCTAGCTTGTAAGCCATTTCACGCTCAAGACCTTCAAGTGCAAGTAAGTCTTCAGCAGGCTCAACACCGTCGAAAGTTTCTTCTTTCGCTAGCGCTAGAGTAGTCAGTGCGTCTTTTGCGCGGTTACGTAGTTCTTCAACGATACCTTCGTCTAGACCATCTACTTCAAGAAGCTCGTTCACAGGAACGTATGCTACTTCTTCAAGCGTAGAGAAGCCTTCTTCAACAAGCATTTGAGCAAAGTCTTCTTCAATGTCTAGGTGCTTCATGAAGTTTTCAATAGAAGCAACGGCTTCTTCTTGGTGCTTCTTCTCTAGATCAGCAACTGTCATTACGTTCAGTTCCCAACCAGTAAGTTGAGAAGCTAGACGTACGTTTTGACCGCTACGGCCAATCGCTTGTGCTAGGTTATCCGCTTCAACAGCGATATCCATAGAGTGTGCGTCTTCATCAACGATGATTGAAGCAACATCAGCAGGAGCCATTGCGTTGATTACGAATTGAGCCGGGTTATCATCCCAAAGAACGATATCAATACGCTCACCACCAAGATCGTTAGAAACAGCTTGTACACGTGCGCCACGCATACCAACACACGCACCAACTGGGTCAATACGTTTGTCGTTTGTTTTCACAGCGATTTTAGCACGAGAACCAGCGTCACGTGCAGCACCTTTAAGTTCAATTAGCTCTTCACCAATTTCAGGCACTTCAACACGGAATAGTTCAGCTAGCATTTCTGGCTTCGAACGAGTAACGAAAAGCTGGAAACCACGAGCTTCTGGTTTAACTGCGTAAAGAAGACCACGAACACGGTCACCTGGACGGAAGTTTTCACGAGGAAGTTGGTCATCACGAAGGATTACCGCTTCAGCGTTGTTACCTAGGTCTAGAATAACGGTGTCACGGTTAACTTTCTTAACTGCACCAGTGACTAGCTCGCCTTCGTTATCGATGAACTGCTCAACGATTTGAGCGCGTTCAGCTTCACGTACTTTCTGTACGATAACTTGCTTAGCCGTTTGAGTCGTAATACGGTCAAACGTTACTGATTCGATATCATCTTCAATGAAACCGCCAAGTTCGATCTCTGGGTCATCGTACTTTGCAGCTTCAATAGAGATTTCTTTTGTTGGGAATTCAACTTCCTCAACAGCTTCCCAACGACGGAAAGTTTCGAAATCACCCGTTTTACGGTCGATTTCAACACGAACTTCAATTTCTAGTTCGCTTTTCTTTTTGGTTGCTGTTGCAAGCGCGATTTCAAGCGCTTCAAAAATACGCTCACGAGGAACTGCTTTCTCATTAGAAACAGCTTCTACTACCGCCAAAATTTCTTTGTTCATTAATCTAGCCTCTTAAGCTCTTCTCTCTAGGAGAACTAAAATTTAGGGATCAGGTTAGCTTTCGCAATATTGCTCAGGACGAATTCTTCTTCTTGTCCTTCAACCAATACTTTCACTGTCTCGCCTTCGATAGATTGGATATCACCTTTCCATTTACGACGGTTGCCGACAGCCATTTTCAAAACGATGCTTACCTCGTGACCAATAAATTGTTGGTAATGCTCTGCTTTGAACAGTGGTCTCTCTAAACCTGGTGAAGACACTTCAAGGTTATAAGCCACTGAAATTGGATCTTCAACGTCCATTACGGCACTTACTTGGTGACTAACTTCAGCGCAATCATCTACATTGATACCATTTGGTGAATCGATGTAAATACGTAGCGTTGAGTGCTCACCAGCACGAATAAATTCTAATCCAACTAACTCATAACCTGATGCTGCTACTGGAGCGTCAAGCATTTCAGTAAGTTGTCTTTCTAAACCAGTCATTTAACCACTCCAGAAACAAAAAAAGGGCTCAAAGCCCAATTTAAATTCCAAGCAAACATTATCTAAATACATTTACAAATGCTTAGATAACAAAAAACCCCGTATAAGCCGGGGTTTTTGTTGCTGGACCCTTATATGTTAAGTGTCATCACACTTAACTCACAGTGAGGTTCACACTGTGCAAACTTGCTACCAATACAAGCTATATAATAGCATTGAAATTGGTTGCGGGAGCCGGATTTGAACCGACGACCTTCGGGTTATGAGCCCGACGAGCTACCAAACTGCTCCATCCCGCGTCCGACTTGCGAGCATTATACGCCCAACAAGATGTTTTACAAGTTTGTAAACATGGTGCCGAGAGAGGGACTCGAACCCTCACACCCTAAGGCACTAGCACCTCATGCTAGCGTGTCTACCAATTTCACCATCTCGGCATCAAATCTTTACAGATTATTGTGGAATTTCATCGCCTTGCGATGGAACTTCACTCACTGCATCATCAGCTTGCTGAATTACCTGACCTTGGGTCGGGTCAATCCACTGTGACTCAGTCTTATGTGTAGACATATTACCAAGCACTAAGCTAAGGATAAAAAATGTAGTTGCAAAAATTGCAGTCATTCGGGTAAGGAAATTTCCTGAGCCACCAGCACCAAACACAGTGTTTGAAGCGCCAGCACCGAAAGAGGCTCCCATATCTGCGCCTTTACCTTGTTGAATCAACACTAGGCCAATTACACCAAGCGCTGCCAACAGGTAAATCACAAGTAGAACTGTAAACATTTTTCCACCTATGTTCCTAATTGTTGAGCCAGCGCCGTTCAAAAAACTATTTTTAAGAACAAGGCTAGCGACCTCCTAACTGAAGGCCGAGCAATACTAGCGAATGCGACGATGGCTGACAAGGAGAATTTGCTAAAAAATAAGCCTTTACCAAGTGAACGGTTAAAAAAAGGCCAAAAGCGACACGAAACTCATTTATGCCCCTTTTGACCACTCTATAATTTAACCGTTTTTACGTACAGGTACTCTTGATTGTACCTGCTGAGTAAAGCACTAAATTAGCAGTTTGCTTTTACTGCATCTGCAATCTTAAGTGCTGATGATTGAACAAGCTCAGCATCTTCGCCTTCAACCATGACACGCAGTAGTGGCTCTGTGCCAGACTTACGTAATAGCACACGACCTTTCTCACCAAGCTCAGCTTCTACTTCAACAACCGCTGCTTTTACCGCTTCGGCTTCTAGTGGGTTTGAATCTCCGCTGAAACGAACGTTTTCTAGAACTTGAGGGTATAACGTCATACCTTGAGACAACTCATTCAGTGTCATTGCGCTATCAACAACTGAAGCCAATACTTGCAGAGCAGCAACGATAGCATCACCCGTCGTCACTTTATCTAGCAGGATAACGTGACCCGAGTTTTCGGCACCGATCTTCCAGCCTTTAGCAAGAAGCTGTTCCATTACATAACGGTCACCAACAGCAGCTCGTACAAACGGAATACCTAACTGCTTAAGGCCGTTTTCCATACCAAGGTTGGTCATTAGTGTACCAACAACGCCACCTTTCAACTCACCGCGACGCAGTGCATCACGAGCAATGATGTAAGCAATTTGGTCACCATCAACTTTGTTGCCTAGCTCGTCAACCATAATGATACGATCACCATCACCATCAAAGCCAAGGCCTAAGGTCGCTTTTTCTTCAAGTACTTTTGCTTGCAGAGCACGAACATCCGTCGCACCTACTTCGTGGTTGATGTTAGTACCGTTTGGCTCAACACCAATCGCAATTACTTCAGCACCTAGTTCTTTAAATACAGCAGGTGCAATATGGTAAGTCGCACCATGTGCACAATCGACAACAATCTTCATTCCAGCAAGTGTCATCTGATTTGGGAATGTGCTCTTACAGAACTCGATGTAACGGCCAGCCGCATCGTTCAACCGTACCGCTTTACCAAGTTCGAATGAGTCAACGCATTCGATGTCTTTATCCAATTCTGCTTCAATCGCCAACTCGATATCATCTGGCAGTTTTGTTCCCTCAGAAGAGAAGAATTTGATACCGTTATCGTAGTAAGGGTTGTGCGATGCAGATATAACAATCCCCGCTTCAGCGCGGAAGGTTTGAGTTAGGTAAGCAACAGCAGGTGTTGGCATTGGGCCAGTAAACGTAGCCTGAAGACCAGCAGCAGCAAGGCCAGCTTCTAACGCAGACTCAAGCATGTAGCCAGATATACGAGTATCTTTACCAATGATGACTTTCTTTGTGCCCTGTTTCGCAAGAACACGACCTGCAGCCCAGCCAAGCTTCAGAACAAAATCAGGTGTAATCGGGTACTGGCCAACTTTGCCACGTACACCATCTGTGCCGAAGTAACGTCTCTTATCAGACATATTGATTTTCCTTAATTATGATTAGTGATTGTTATTCATCACTTCGATTATCTTCATCGCTTCCAATGTATCTTCTACATCGTGAACGCGAATAATTTGTGCACCTTTCATTGCAGCGATGGTCGCACAAGTAACGCTAGCGACCATGCAATCTGCTGGGGCTTTGTCTAATAACTTAAAGATCATCGACTTTCTCGACATCCCCGCTAAGACTGGCAACCCAAGCGTATGAAACTTTTCAAGGTGCGCTAATAGGTGGTAATTATGCTCAATGGTTTTACCAAAACCAAAACCAGGATCCAGAATCAACTGCTCTTTTGATATGCCAACAGCCTCACAAGCCTCCACCCTTTCTTTTAAGAACGCTTCAACATCCGTTAGGACATCATCGTAATTTGGGTTGGCTTGCATGGTTCTTGGCTGACCTTTCATGTGCATCAGGCAAACAGGAACCTTAGCATCGGAGGCCGCTTCTAGAGCTCCGGGCTCTTGTAATGCGCGCACATCATTGATCAAATCAGCGCCCGCTTCAACGGCTTGACGCATTACTTCAGCTTTACTGGTATCAATGGAGATCCACACATCGAACTTGGCGCGAATTGCTTTAATGGCAGGTATAACGCGGGCGAGCTCTTCTTCTAAAGCTACGTCAGGCGCTCCCGGACGAGTTGATTCACCACCAATGTCAATAATGCTAACACCAGCTTGAATCATTCGTTCTGCTTGCAGTAAAGCATTATCTAATGAATTGAATTTTCCGCCATCAGAGAAAGAGTCAGGCGTGACATTGAGGATACCCATCACATGTGGGCGGTCTAAAACGAGCGTTTTATTATGTGCTTTTAATATCATGGAAGGCGGGTCTTAAGGTAAAAACATCTTGGGCTAGAAACAGAAAAACCCTGAGCGTACTCAGGGTTTTAATTTAAAGCTTAGCAATTAAGAATCTTTGTTTTGAGCATCATCTGTTTCAGATTTAACTTCTTCAACTTTCGGCTCTTCAGCTTTTGGTTCCGCTGTTGCTTCTTCTGATTTCGCTTCAGGTTTAGCTTCTTCCTTTGCAGGTTCTGCTTTCGCCTGATCACCCCAACCAGCAGGCTCACGAATGTCGTCTTTACGTTCCATCAAGTCATCAATCTGACCTGCATCAATCGTTTCAAACTTCATTAGCGCGTCTTTCATCGAGTGCATGATATCCATGTTCTCTTCAAGAATTTGCTTCGCACGAGCATAGTTACGGTCGATTAGAATACGAATTTCTTCATCGATAAGCTTAGTCGTATCGTCAGAAACATGTTTCGCTTGGCTCATACCGCGACCTAAGAAAACTTCACCTTCTTCTTCAGCATAAAGAAGAGGACCCAGTTTTTCAGAGAAGCCCCATTGCGTAACCATCTTACGAGCAATATCAGTTGCACGTTCGATATCGTTAGACGCACCAGTCGAAACTTTGTCTTTACCGTAGATAAGCTCTTCAGCAAGACGACCACCGTACAAGCTAGAGATCATTGATTCTAGATGTTGGCGAGACATGCTTACGCGGTCTTGCTCAGGTAGGTACATCGTCACACCAAGTGCACGACCACGTGGAATGATTGACACCTTGTACACTGGATCGTGTTCTGGCACCAAACGACCAACAATTGCGTGACCCGCTTCGTGGTAAGCCGTTGACTCTTTCACTTCTTCAGACATCACCATTGAACGGCGCTCGGCACCCATCATGATCTTATCTTTCGCAAGTTCAAACTCAACCATAGATACATTGCGCTTGTTACCACGAGCAGCAAATAGCGCTGCTTCATTCACAAGGTTCGCAAGATCTGCACCAGAGAAACCTGGAGTACCACGAGCAATCAGAGATGGTTCCACATCACCCGATAATGGCACTTTACGCATGTGTACTTTAAGAATCTGTTCACGACCACGTACATCTGGTAGACCAACCACAACTTGACGGTCAAAACGACCAGGACGAAGTAATGCAGGGTCTAGTACATCTGGACGGTTAGTCGCAGCGATAACGATAATACCTTCGTTACCTTCGAAACCATCCATCTCAACCAGCATTTGGTTCAGTGTTTGTTCACGTTCATCGTGACCACCACCAACACCAGCGCCACGTTGACGACCTACAGCATCGATTTCATCGATAAAGATGATACAAGGCGCCGCTTTCTTTGCTTGTTCGAACATGTCACGCACACGAGATGCACCAACACCAACAAACATTTCAACGAAGTCAGAACCTGAGATAGTAAAGAACGGTACTTTCGCTTCACCGGCAATCGCTTTTGCAAGCAATGTTTTACCCGTACCAGGAGGTCCAACCAACAGGATACCTGTCGGGATCTTACCACCCAGTTTTTGGAAGCGACTTGGGTCACGAAGGTAATCCACAAGCTCTTTCACGTCTTCTTTTGCTTCGTCACAACCAGCAACATCAGCAAACATCGTTTTGATTTGTTCTTCGCTCATCATTCGAGCTTTACTCTTACCGAAAGACATCGCGCCTTTACCGCCGCCGCCGCCTTGCATTTGACGCATGAAGAAAATCCATACACCAATCAGTAAGATCATTGGGAACCATGAGATGAAGATAGTGCCAAGCAGGCTCTGCTCTTCAGGTGGTGTACCCTGAACTTTTACGTTTTGATTAATTAAGTCATCAAGTAGCTTTTGATCATAAACAGGCATGTAAGTTACATACTTAGAGCCACCACCACGACGTGTGAAAGTGATTTCGCTGTTATTGAACTGTGCGTCTTGAATCTGGCCTTGGCCAACTTCCTGTACAAACGTGGTGTAATCTACTGCTCTGCCGTTACTTTCCCCAGGGCCGAAGCTCTGGAATACCGACATCAACACTACCGCGATAACAAGCCACAGAATTAAATTTTTTGCCATGTCACTCAAGGTGTAAGCCTCTCGATAACTAATTGTAATTAAAGGTAGGGTACTACAGTTTGTAACCTGTAGCCATGTTGTTAACTCTCACTCTTGGAAGAGAATCGTTAACCTTTGTAACCAGTTGCTACGATAAACACTTCACGAGATCGAGCTCGAGAAGAGTCGGGTTTTCTAACTTTTACTGTTTTAAACATCTCACGGACGTCCTTAACGTATTGGTCAAACCCTTCGCCTTGGAATACTTTTACAACAAAACTACCATTGGTAGCTAGAACTTGTCGACACATATCCAAAGCTAATTCAACTAAATACATAGCTCTTGGCTGATCCACAGAATTGTTACCTGCTATATTCGGTGCCATATCTGACATCACGACATCAACCATGCTTGGTTGTATACGTTCCAACAAGGCATCTAGCACAGCTTCTTCGCGGAAATCACCTTGTAAAAAGCTAACACCAGCAATCGGATCCATTGGCAACAAGTCACACGCAATGATTTGTCCGTTGTCTCCAACAATCTTAGCAGCATATTGAGACCAACCGCCAGGTGCTGCACCCAAATCCACAATGGTCATCCCAGGAGACAGCAATTTATCTTTCGTTTGAATCTCTTCCATTTTGAAATAAGCACGTGAACGATAGCCTTTCTTTCTTGCTTCATTTGCGTACTTGTCGTCGAAGTGTTCCTTCAACCAACGGCCTGAACTGGCCGAGTGTTTCTGTTTGCTCATTGGATACCTAAATTGGAGGAAAGTACTAATTGCTGAATAAATTATAGTCTTCAGCTTTAGATGGCGTTAAAATAGGTTTTTTCAACCCTAATACTAAATAAAATTGGCCGCGTAATGAACCTAAGTACCAAACAAAAGCAGCATCTAAAGGGCCTAGCTCACAGTTTAAAACCTGTCGTGCTAATGGGCGCAAATGGACTTACTGAAGCTGTTCTAGCGGAAATCGAATTAGCTCTAGACCACCACGAACTGATCAAGATTAAAGTTGCATCAGAAGACCGTGAGACTAAGCAACTGATTATCGATGCAATTGTACGTGAATCTAAAGCTGAGAAAGTACAGACTATCGGTAAAGTTCTAGTACTCTTCCGTCAGTCAGAAGCACGTAAAATCGAGATTCCACGTAAATAAGCGAGCTTAATATAAGCTAACTTCACTAATAGGAAGCCACAGCGCTTATCTGTTAGTGTAGCGTGAGAAACGAAAAAGGTCGCATTTAGCGACCTTTTTACTTATCAGAAACAAAGAAAATTCAATTAGATATATTCTACTTTGTCGATTTCGAAGTCTTTGTCACCACCAGGGGTAGAGATCATGACTTCGTCGCCTTCCATCTTACCGATAAGGCCGCGAGCAATTGGCGATTTCACTGAAATACGACCGGTTTTGATGTCTGCTTCGTCTTCTGAAACGATTTGGTAGCGGAACTCATCATCGGTATCCACATCAATCAGTGTCACTGTCGTACCGAAGATAATCTTGCCCGTATTATCCATTTGCGTTACATCGATGATTTGAGCCAGTGATAGCTTATATTCAATATCACGGATCTGAGCTTCACAAATACCCTGCTCTTCACGAGCAGCGTGGTATTCAGCATTCTCTTTCAAGTCACCTAGTTCACGTGCTTCACCAATAGCTGCTGAGATAACAGGGCGTAGCTTAAGTAGGCGATCTAATTCGTCACGTAGCTGCTGAGCGCCACGTACTGTCATTGGAACCTTTTCCATTTTTTACCTCTATGCCAAAGCTTTCTTTGGCCAACATAAATACACCCAACGTATTTATTGGGTGATAGAAACAAAACGATTTGGCTTAGTGTAAACAAACTTTATGGCTAAATCACGTTTATTCCACTTTGCGTTATAAAAGCTTTATCTAGGTCTAAATTACAGACATCACAAAAATGAATAATAACCTCCCCATCAATAAATCAGCGAAAGAATACCTAAAAAAACAAAAAACAAACAAAACAAACGCAGATCACACTTTTATAAAAACCAATTTAAAACATACACTTAAATAACAATAAATATAATAAAACAGTGTTCATTTTTTAGTTTTATATCATTTTACTAACTAACCACGGAACTTTAGAGGTAAAAAGTAACCCATGGATTGCACTGGCATTTTTCAGACTTCTGTTCTAATCATGATTATGAAGCCTGATTAATACAGGCAATACACAAAAGGGTTTAAATCCTTGATAAAACTTCTATGGACAGTAATTAGGAAATAATAACATGAACAAGACTATGATCGCGCTTGCTGTATCTGCTGCAGCTCTTGCTACTAACGCAGTGGCAGCGGACGGTAAACAAGCTGGTGGTATTGACGGTACTTCAGTATACAGCTCAAACGGCACTTCTCTAGAGATCGGTGGTCGTGCTGAAGCTCGTCTATCTATGAAAGATGGCAAAGCCCAAGACAACTCTCGTGTACGTCTAAACTTCCTAGGTAAAGTTGAAATCCAAGACGGCCTATACGGTGTTGGTTTCTACGAAGGTGAATACACTACTGCAGACTCTGACGCGACAGCTACCGACAATGGTTCTGATATCGACCACCGTTACACATACGCTGGTATCGGCGGTACATTCGGTGAAGTAACATACGGTAAAAACGACGGTGCGCTAGGCGTAATCACAGACTTTACCGATATCATGTCTTACCACGGTAACTCTGCAGCAATGAAAATCGCTGTAGCAGACCGCACAGACAACATGCTGTCTTACAAAGGTCAATTCCAAGACCTAAGCGTAAAAGCAAGCTACCGTTTTGCTGACCGTTCAGAAAACGCTGCTGGTGAGTACGTTGATAATGGTGAAGATGGCTACTCTCTATCTGGTATCTACGCAATCGGCGATTCTGGCTTTAAGCTAGGTGCTGGTTACGCTGATCAAGACGATCAAAACGAATACATGCTAGCGGCATCTTACCGCACTGACGCTCTATACTTTGCTGGTACGTTCACAGATGGTGAACTATCGAAAGACAACGGTGATTACACTGGTTATGAATTCGCAACAGCATACACGCTAGATAAAGCTGCATTCACTCTAACGTACAACAACGCGGAAACAGATGGTGATACATCAGCTGACAACGTTGCTGTAGATGCAACTTACTACTTCAAGCCTAACTTCCGTACGTACATCTCGTACAACTTCAACCTTATCTCTGAAGGCGACAAGTTCGGTAAAGCTGATACTGCAGTAAATCTAGGTGCAACTAAAGCACAAGCTGACGACGAGCTAGCTATTGGTCTACGTTACGACTTCTAATTCTGATTATCTAATTGATTAATTAGTTAATTGAGAATCAAAACGCCCGCTATCTAGCGGGCGTTTTTTATATCTGTATACTGAAAACATCAGCCATCCATGAAATCTTCTATGCGCCTTCTATCCACGCTACTTGTATGTAGTTTTTCCATTAGCGCTTTCTCAGTTAACGCTTTCGCTTACGCCCCACTAGATAAATTGCCTGATGGCAGTAGCACCAGTGTTATTTTGGAATCTCTGAGTAGCGATTCAAACAAAATGAATTCCAACAGTGATAGCTTCTATCCACCCGCCAGTACTTTGAAGCTGGTGACGGCTTTAGCGGCTAAATTAGAGCTGGGAAACAACTTTCATTACACCACCAGCATTGTCCATTCTGGCAATGATTCGATCGTTTCATTTAGCGGTGACCCAACACTACAACGTGAACAGCTAAAAAGCCTGCTAGCTCAATACGCTAAGTCGCAATCTAGAACCATCAAGGGCAACTTATACCTCGATAACTCGGCTTATACAGGCTATCAACGTGCCGTTGGTTGGCCTTGGGACATTCTAGGGGTTTGTTACAGCGCGCCTTCGAGTGCGATGACACTGGACAGCAACTGCGCGCAAGCTTCTATTTATACAAAAGATAACGGCAGCACTCGTGTCTATATTCCCGCTCACTATCCGATAGACGTGACAACCACCGCTGCCACCGTAACTCGCTCAGGGCAGAAAGCCACACAATGCGACTTAGAGCTCATTACTACTCCAGACAACACTTACACGCTCTCTGGTTGCTTAGTAGAGCGTAAGAAGCCACTACCGCTCAAGTTCGCGATTCAAAATCCAGAGCTTTATACCTACCAAGTCGTGACCTCGCTTCTTAAAGAGCTGAAAATCCAAGTTAAAGGCGATGTAATTGTTGGTAAAAAAGATAAAGCAGATAAAACCAAGTTAGTCGCGAGCCACCATTCAGAAAAACTTCCTGAACTGCTCGATACCATGCTGAAGAAATCAGACAACCTCATAGCTGACAACCTAACCAAAACACTGGGTGCAACATTTTATGTCCAGCCTGGTAGTTTCAATAACGGTACCGAAGCGATAAAACAGATCTTACTGACTAAGGCTAATATTGACCTCAGTAAAGCGCAGCTAGTGGATGGTTCAGGGCTATCTAGAAATAACCGAATGAGATCGCAAACCATGGCGCAGGTGCTTCGTTATATCTGGGAAAACGACCAACAACTTAACCTGATTGAGGCTATGCCTACATCTGGTACTGATGGAACGCTCAAATACCGTCAAAGCATGCGAAAGGCACCAATCCAAGGCAACATTATCGCCAAAAGTGGTTCTCTATACGGAAGTTACAACATGGCAGGATACGGATTAGATAAGGCGGGAAAACCAAACTCTCTGTTTGTTCAGTTTGTCCGTGATTACTTCCCTGAAGAACAAGATCCAGACAAACCAGTAGAAGCGCCAATCACACAATTTGAACGTGCTTTCTACAAAGATGTGGTCGAATTTAGTCAAACACAAAGCAAATCTAAGTAATGCTTAGCTCTGTGTAAGCATCTACTTAAACAATAAAAATGGCGCTGAAAACTATCAATTTTCAGCGCCATTTTTATTGTTTAAGTTGTATTTAGCTATTTTTATCAGCTTTTAAGCGATTCCTAGGAATGAGTTCACGACAGTGAAGTAGATCCACATTCCTGAGATATCCACTATCGAAGCAAGCACAGGGCTCACTAACACCGCTGGATCAAGCTTAAATAGCCTAGCAACTATCGGTAACCCACCGCCGAGCACGGTAGATATGGTCACCTGAATAAACAGCGCTACCGCAATCGCTAATGCAATCATGTTGATGTCATAACCACCTGTCGATTGGTTGTCACTGAATAGTAAAATACGCCCAATCATCACCAAAGCAATCGCAAATGCCAAGCAAATAGCAACTCTAAACTCTTTCCATAGAACGTTAGCCCATTGGCGTTTTTTCAACTCTCCCGTGGCTAAGGCCCTAATGACCAAAGTCGCGGCTTGTGTTCCGGTGTTACCACCAGCAGCTGCGATTACCGGCATATAGATCGCCAGAAGTACTAGCTGACTAAGAATGTCTTCATACTGAGCAATGATAAGCCCTGAGACAATTCCCAATAGTGCTAACGCAATAATCCAACCGATACGCTGCCTAACATGGCTAAGCACTCCAGTTGAAAGGTAACCCTGTTGAGGCTCCACCTCTGAGTAAATCAGCCCTAGTTGGTGAGCTAGATGTCGAGAGCGCTTCTCAAAGCCCTGCTCTTCTAACTCACTAAGTAAAGTCTGAATCGTACTAAGAGAACATTGCCCTAGCACTAGCACCGCATCTTCGAGCGGCATTCGATTTAAAAGGTTAATTTGTTGCTCACGTCCGTACTGTTGAAATGCATTCGATACAGCTTGGATTTCTTGCTCTGAGTACAGAGCTTCAATAGATAAAAAAGTGTTGTTCATTACCGTCATGGCGAATCTCCCGATTGGCAAAGGTAACGACCATCAAAACAAATAGCATAGATTTATAGATTTATAGATTTATGCGCACCAAGAGCTGAAAGCTACTGGTGTGTCTACTTGTTAGAATCTAGAGTGTGGAAAAGAATGATGGGGAAAAACAAAGATACCCTACCTGAATGGCAGGACAATAGATCAATACCGAGACAGGTTATTCTTCTCCATTCAAACTAGGAGGATGGTCGGTATTGTTCATAAAAATCTCCAGAATTACTGTCAATATGACAGCGCGCACAGTGTAGCAATGCACGCTCAAAAACTTCGTCAACTTTGTGTCAATAAAAAAGGCATCCGTGGATGCCTTTTGTTCAATTATTGATGTGCGTTATTACTTAATAGTAATACGAGCAAACTTACGCTTACCTACTTGGTAAACCGCAGTACCTGCTTCAGGTACGAATCTGCTGTCTTCAATCTTCTCGCCTTCAAGCTTAGCCGCGCCTTGCTTGATCATACGCATCGCATCAGAAGTCGAGTTTACTAGACCCGCTTCTTTTAGAACGTTCGCAATTGGTAGACCTGCTTCGAATTCAAATTCAGGCATTTCATCAGGAACTTGGTTCTTAGCAAAACGGTTAACGAACTCTTGCTCAGCGGCTTCAGCATCTGCTTCACTGTGGAAACGCGCGATGATCTCTTTCGCCAGAAGTACTTTAACGTCACGCGGGTTTTTACCTGCATCAACGCCAGCTTTCAGTTCCGCAACTTCTTCAAGTGGACGGAAAGACAGTAGTTCGTAGTAGCTCCACATTAGATCGTCAGAGATAGACATGATCTTACCAAACATTTCGCTTGGTGCTTCGCTGATACCGATGTAGTTGTGCGCAGACTTAGACATCTTCTTAACGCCGTCTAGACCAACAAGTAGTGGCATCATCAGTACCGCTTGTGGTTTTTGACCTGCAGCTTTTTGCAGTTCACGCCCCATTAGAAGGTTAAACTTTTGGTCAGTACCACCAAGCTCAACATCACTCTCTAGTGCAACAGAGTCGTGACCTTGAAGAAGTGGGTACATAAATTCGTGGATTGCGATCGGTTGACCACCAGCGTAACGCTTTTTGAAGTCATCACGCTCAAGCATACGAGCAACAGTTTGGTTAGAAGCAAGACGAATCATGCCTTCAGCACCAAGCTCAGATAGCCATTCAGAGTTGAAACGAATTTGTGTTTTCGCAGGGTCTAGAATCTTGAATACTTGCTCTTTGTACGTTTCAGCATTCTTCAATACGTCTTCACGGCTTAGCGGTGGACGCGTTGAGTTCTTACCTGATGGGTCACCAACCATTGCAGTGAAATCACCGATAAGGAATGTCACTTCATGACCAAGCTCTTGGAAAGCACGAAGCTTGTTAAAGATAACCGTATGGCCTAGGTGGATATCTGGAGCTGTTGGATCGGCACCCAGTTTAATGCGTAAAGGACGACCTTCTTTTAATTTAGCAATCAGTTCGTCTTCTGGAATCAGTTCTTCTACGCCACGTTTGATCTCGGCTAGTGCAGCTTCAATACTCGCCATTCTTGTTCACTCCCACAGATTTGGCAAAAATACATTAATTAGACATCTTACTTGAATAGCGATGTATTTTGAAACCAGTTACACTATTCCGTCGTCGATTTTCATAATATTTACAGAACGAACCGGAACATGTTGTCTATTTTTGCACGCCTTCCTATTTTGCACCGGGCTTTTATCGCATTTTTTAGTGCCATAATTTTCGTCGCGATTTTCTTACTCCCCGACGTCAGCAGTTTACGTGACGATACGGACGCTTTAGTGGTGGGGAAACATTACCCGCTGACTATCAATGCATCTGCACTTGTTAGCTCAAGTGATGCACCGCCGACAGCTGTGCTCAATTGGGAGAAATACACTGTTCGTTCTGGCGAAAGCACCTCGGTTTTATTTGAGCGTATTGGCCTCTCATATCGCTTGCTGCTCACGCTACTCAATACCAATGACGATATTAAGAAACAACTATCGAATCTAAGACCTGGCGATGTATTGCAGTTCGGCTTCGATGAAAACAACGACCTTATTCAGTTAAAACGACAACTTAGTGCGTTTGAAAGCTTTAAGATCACTAAGTCTGGCGATTCATTCTCCTCTAGCTTCGACAAAAAAGAAGTGGCCTACCAATACAACTATGCCGAAGCCAACATCACCTCTAATTTCTGGAACGCTGGCGTAAGTGCAGGTTTAACCGCAAACCAAATTATGGAACTGGCGGGCATCTTCGGTTGGGATATCGACTTTGCGTTAGATATTCGTAAGAACGACAGCTTCAAAATCTTATACCAAGAAAAAGTAGTTGAAGGTGAAGTGGTTGGTCGCGGTAAGATCATGGCCGCCGTATTCAAAAACCAAGGTGATTCATTTACCGCGGTATTAGATGATAAGAGCGGCAACTACTTCGATGAAAATGGTCGAGCAATGAAGAAAGCGTTCTTGCGCTCACCGATTGATTTTCGTCGCGTAACATCGAACTTTAATCCTAACAGGAAGCACCCAGTAACCGGTAAGGTTCGAGCTCACCGAGGTACTGACTACGCAGCTCCTGTTGGCACGCCTATCTGGGCAGCCGGTGACGGTATTGTTCAGAAGTCGGGTTACAACCAATTTAATGGTAACTACGTGTTCATTCGACACAGCAACACCTACATCACCAAGTACCTGCACATGAAGCGACGCATGGTTAAGGCTGGCCAGCGCGTAAAACAAGGCCAAACCATTGGTACCTTGGGTGGTACAGGTCGAGTGACGGGCCCGCACTTACACTATGAATTTTTGGTCAATGGTGTACATAAAAATGCGCGAACCGTGAAATTGCCTCAATCTAAGTCGTTAACAGGTAAAGCAAAAGCAACATTTATTGCGAACTCAGAGATTCGACTGAATAACCTTGAGCGATACGGCCAGTTGCTCGCGACTAATTAGGTTAAGAACCCTATAAGCCAACGAAAAGAGCGCCCACCAAGGCGCTCTTTTTTATTTCCGTCGAACCTGTACTTATCGTTCATCGTCGTTGCTTTGGAGTATATCGGGTTTATTACCTCGCCCTAGCATCAGCAAACAAGGCGTCAGCACCAAGGTTAGTACCGTTGCAAATGCCAAACCTCCAGCAATAGCCGTAGCGAGTTGCGACCACCATTGCGTGCTCGGTGCACCAAACTCAATTTTTTGGTTAATCAAATCGATGTTCATCTCCAACACCATAGGCATCAAGCCTAAAATGGTGGTAACCGTGGTCAGCATTACTGGCCTTAAACGCTGAACTCCCGTTCTGAGAATCGCATCTCGCTTCTCCAAGCCGCGCTTTATCAGTTGGTTATAGGTATCAATCAACACGATATTGTTGTTTACCACAATTCCGGCCAATGCAATCACCCCAATACCAGACATCACTATACCAAACGGACGTTGGAAGATAAGCAAACCAACAAACACGCCAACCGTTGAGAACAACACCGCACTAAGAATTAAAAACGCTTGATAGAAACTATTGAACTGAGTAATCAAAATCAACGCCATTACCGCCAACGCCACTAAGAAAGCACTTTGTAAGAAGGCTGACGAGTTTTCTTGTTCTTCATTTTGACCACGGATACGAAATTCTACGCTACTCGGTAGCCCCAGTTCACTCAACGCTTGCTCAATCTTTGGCAGTTCGAGCGCAAGGTTATAGCCCTCTTCCATATCAGCCATGATGTTCACGACTCGCTTACCGTCAAGGCGCTTAATCGTATCTTGCTTATGGTCAGGAACAATCTGAGCAAAGTTGGTGATCGGTACTAAGCCTGCTGGCGTTTTCACTCTCAATTGATCAAAGCGTCCAATATCCCTCTTGTCATTCGGATAACGCACCAATATATCGACCTCTTCTGATGAGTCATCAGGCAGGTAATCACCAATCTTGAGACCATTGGTAACGAATTGAACGGTATTGCCTACCAAGGTCGCGTCTGCTGCAAAACGTGCGGCATCGTCACGGCGGATATCCACTTTCCAATCGATGCCATCTTTACTCGCGGTATCACTGATATTGGTCAGTGCTTGATTGCCATCGGCCCAACCTCTCACAATCTTTGCCGCCTGATTGAGTTGCTCAGGTGTTTTAGCCGATAGCTCAATCACTAAGTCATTTTCAACCGGAGGCCCAGCATCAGGGAACTTATATTCAATCTCAACACCAGCGTATTGATCGGTTTGTACCTTCAACTCATCAATGATCGCCTTAACGCTGCGGCGATATTGCCAGTCAACAGGCGTAATTGAGATCAAACCAATCTGGTCGTCACCACCAGTACGCGTGTAAACGGTATCGAACTCATCATGATTGAGCATCATCAGTTCAATATCGCGCATAATGTCATCCTTTTCTTGGATAGACAGATCACCATGAGAACGAACTTTGACGTTAAAGAATGGCGGATCAACTTCTGGGAAGAACTCAGCACCTAGACCCGCTTTTGAATAAGTCAAACCAACCGCAACTGCGAGTAAAATCGCACTGAAGAGAATCTTAAATGGGTGTTTAATCGCAATCGAAAGCGTGTGGTAATACGCCTTGGTTAAACCAGTCGCCTGTGAGAAATCACCATTGTGCAATGCCACCATTCGCGCTTGGCTTTGAGGCGATACGTATTGAGGTTTACCAATCAAACCACCTAGTACAGGGACAAACAACAACGCCATGATCAATGAAGCAGTTAACGTGGCAATCAATGTTAATGGTAGGAACTTCATGAATTCGCCCGTTACATCAGGCCAAAACAGTAACGGAGCAAATGCGGCTAAGGTTGTAGCCGTTGATGCCGTTATCGGCCATGCCATTCGTTTGGCTGCATCTCGGTAAGCGGCTTTGCGCCCTTCCCCTTCTTGCATTCTCCGGTCAGCAAACTCGGTGACCACAATCGCACCATCGACCAACATCCCCACCGCCATAATCAGCGAAAAAAGCACCACGATGTTTACGGTTAAACCAAACACCGATAGAACTAGTAACCCCGTGAGGAATGATCCAGGAATTGAAATTCCGACCAATAGAGCGGTTCGAACACCAAGAATGGCGATGATCACGATCACCACTAAAATGATGGCGGATAAGATATTGTTTTGCAGATCGTTGAGCATGATCTTCACATCTTTAGATTCATCCCAAGTGTATTTGACCAAAAGGTTGTTTGGCCATTCCGCTTGCTGCTGAGCACCTGCCATTACTGCCTTGACTAGCTCAACGGTTTCAATGATGTTTTCACCCGCTCGCTTCTTTATATCCAAGACAACCGCGGATTTGCCATCTAAACGGGCAAAGCTTTCAGGATCTCGAAACGCTCGACGAACCGTGGCCACATCACCAAAAGTCACCACTTGCTTGCCATCCACTTTGATAGGCAACTCAAGCACGTCTTTTAGGGAATTAAACACCGAAGGGACTTTGACAGAGAAACGTCCGTAACCCGTATCCACAAAACCTGCCGCAACGACTCGATTGTTCAGAGCGATCAGATTGTAGATATCCGCTTGATCTAAGCTATAGCTCTCCATCAATAACGGATCGACAATGATCTCAACGATGTCATCGCGATCGCCCGCAATATCGACTTCAAGAATTTGGCGATAGCTTTCTAATTTATCTCCAAGCTCTCGGGCAATTTGCACTATCGTGCGCTCAGGAACGGTACCGAATAGCACAACAGACAGAACAGGTTGCTCCGAAGCAAGCGTCACCTCATTTACGGTCGGCTCATCACTGTCTTCTGGCAGTTTTGGTTTAGCCAGATCAACCGCGTCACGCACATCGGCCATCGCTTTGGTGAGATCGACGCCTACATTAAACTCCAACACAACAGAGGCGTGGCCTTCAGCTGCGGTTGCCGTCATCTCTTTTACGCCCTCAATCGACCTCAGCTCTTGTTCTATCGGCCTAACCAATAAACGTTCTGCATCGGTTGGCGAAATACCTTGGTGTCCGACAGAAACGTAAATAATCGGGATGGTGATATCAGGGCTCGATTCTTTGGGGATCGTGATATAGGTAATAACACCTGCAACAAGAATAAGCGCCAAAAGGGAGAGCATTGTTCGAGCACGAGACAAAGCTGCATCAATAATTGAATACATCGGTAATCTCCTACTCAGCGGTTACATTTGAGAGTTCAGCACCTTGCTCAACAGCAATCACAGAATCACCATCACGCACAAAACCTTGGCCTACGGTTATGATATCGACGCGTTGACCCAGCCCAGTGAGCCAGACTCCATCTTGTTCTGCCTTTACTAATTGGATGCCCACAAACTTCACCGTTGGTGAGTCACTAGCAGAGACCAAGGTTTTGACCCCGAGGTTACCCGCCTCATCTAGTGCCAACATGGCAGGTGTCACTTTGATAGCGTCTCTCGTTTCTAGATTGAGGGTTACTTCAGCACTGACACCGGCAGGTAACAGACCATCGGAGTTATCGATTTCAATCTCGATAGGGAAAGTATTGGTTGAGGCAGAAGAGATTCGAGAGACGTAACGCAGCCGACCCTCCGCTTCTTCTCTTCCTAACAAACGAACCAAAGCGGATTGATTGACTAACAAATGCTGGATATGACGCTCACTGACATCGGCCTCAATAACCAAAGGATCGAGGTCAATCACGCCGGCGACAGGATCGCCAACACCAACGAAATCACCGAGCTCCACCATCAAATCTTGAACCACACCAGAGAAAGGGGAAGTAATTACAGTATTCTTTAGAGCCAATTCCGCATTGCGCATCATGGCTTTTGCTTCTGTTAACGAAGCCTCTGCAGTGGTGTAGGCGATTTCACCTTGCAACCCTCTTTTCTTCAAAGATTGCGCCGCTTTGAACTCTTTTTGCTTTAAACGATATAAAGCCGATGCACGCTCTAACTGTATTTCCAAATCACCTTTATCAATCTGAGCGATAGCTTGCCCTGCTTTAACGGCATCACCTTTCACGACGTTAAGTCGAACAATCTTACCCGCAACTTCCGCTCCTAATCGAGCATGCCTATCGGGCGCCGTTCTTCCATAGAGATCAATCGTTTTAAAGGTCGGTGATGAAGTGAAGGTTTGAAAGGAGACCTTGGCCAACGGAATTTCTGTCGCCTTTTTTTCAGGTGACTCTTCTGCTTGCCCTACTCCTAGGCCAAGCCAAATAGACAACAACATCACTAAAATCAGAGACACCAGCCACGGCTGTTTCAGTTTCTGAAAAAGTGGTGAGTTAGAAAATAGAGTGGGCATAACAAATCCTTTTGTCCGATGTGATTAAGACGCGCTAAATGGCTTAACATTGTCATGTGCAACTTCCTGATACACATAGGTAACCTTAACAGACCAAAACCAAACGAAGTTGGACGCTATCGACAGTTTAAAAAATATGCCGTGTACTAAAAATGACAAAATAGAGGGTTGGAATGGTTTTAAAAGCAATGACTTAATATGTCTTAGCAATTTTGAGGCTGCGTGAAAAACAACAGCCTTGCTCAGAACGGAGCTTTGTTATGAAGAGAAATTTGGGGATATAAAAACAAAAACGCCGAACATAAGTTCAGCGTTTGAAATGTATCTAATGCAGCTTTGAGCTCAAGCTATTTTCAACTCATGCTAGACGCTGAATGATGCGCCACAACCACATGTTGTTGTCGCGTTCGGGTTGTTCACAAAGAAACGTGCGCCTTCTAGGCCTTCTGTGTAATCAACCATGCCGCCCATTAAGTACTGTAGGCTCATAGGGTCAACAACTAGCGTTACACCGCTGTTTACAATCGTAGTGTCGCCATCATTTACTTTTTCATCAAATGTGAAGCCGTATTGGAAGCCACTACAACCACCACCTGTAATGTATACACGTAGTTTTAGTTCTGGGTTTTCTTCTTCAGCAATTAGCGTTTGTACGCGGGTAGCTGCTGCATCAGAAAAAGACAATGGGATATTTACTTCGCTCACGACAACCTCTCTTACCTGTGTCAAAAACAACATGATACAAATCTAATTCGAGACCATAGTTGTTGAGTATTTTCTTATATTCTGATGATTATCTAATACCTGACTGAAACGTTCAAGTATTCACCACCGGATCGGTCCTTTTACTGCTGTAAACTCGCTAATATCTAACAATTAAAACGTGTAACCACACAAAACAACCAGATTCGGGTGATTATCTGGGCGAAAGCATTCCTACTTGGATTGTGGATAGGTACAATGCGTGCCAATTGGTCCGACAGTCAAAAGAGGATATATCAATGACCAAATCAGCAGAGCTATACGAAAAAGCACAGCAAACTATTCCAGGTGGCGTAAACTCTCCAGTTCGTGCATTCAATGGCGTAGGTGGTTCTCCAATCTTCGTTGAACGCGCTGACGGCCCACTTATTTTTGATGCTGATGGTAAAGCGTATATCGACTACGTTGGCTCTTGGGGTCCAATGATCCTTGGTCACAACCACGCTGTTATTCGTGATGCTGTGATTGCAGCAGCTCAACGCGGCCTTAGCTTCGGTGCTCCAACCGAAACTGAAATAAAAATGGCTGAACTTGTCTCTGAGATGGTTCCATCGATGGAACAGCTACGTATGGTGAGCTCAGGTACAGAAGCAACAATGAGTGCGATTCGTCTTGCTCGTGGCTTCACTGGTCGTGACAAGATTCTTAAGTTTGAAGGCTGCTACCACGGCCACGCAGACAGCCTACTTGTAAAAGCTGGTTCTGGCGCACTGACTTTAGGTCAACCAAGCTCTCCTGGCGTACCTGCTGATTTTGCGAAACTAACCCTAACAGCAACCTTCAACAATCTAGATTCAGTACGTGAAATCTTCGCAGCAAACAAAGGCGAGATCGCTTGTATCATCGTTGAGCCAGTAGCGGGCAACATGAACTGTATCCCTCCTGTCGAAGGCTTCCACGAAGGTCTACGTGAAATCTGTGACCAAGAGGGTGCATTGCTAATCTTTGATGAAGTAATGACAGGTTTCCGCGTTGCTGAAGGTTGTGCTCAGGCTTACTACAACATCAAGCCAGACCTAACGTGTCTTGGTAAAGTGATTGGCGGCGGCATGCCAGTGGGTGCTTTCGGTGGTCGTAAAGACGTGATGCAATACATCGCACCAACGGGCCCAGTTTACCAAGCAGGTACGCTTTCAGGTAACCCTGTTGCAATGGCTGCTGGCTACGCATGTTTGAACCTTCTACGAGAAGAAGGCAACGAAAAGCGTCTAGCTTCAAAAACTAAGCAGTTGGCAAAAGGCTTCAAGCAACTTGCTGACAAGCACGGCATCCCAATGCTAGTTCACCAAGTTGGCGGTATGTTTGGTTTCTTCTTCACAGATCAAGAAACTGTGACGTGCTACGAAGATGTAACTAAGTGTGATGTAGAACGCTTCAAGCGCTTCTTCCACCTAATGTTAGATCATGGTGTTTACCTTGCACCTTCAGCATTCGAAGCAAGCTTTACTTCTCTTGCTCATGGTTCAAAAGAACTTGATGCAACACTAGAAGCTGCTGACCGCTCTCTTGCGATCATCGCTGCTGAGAGCAAATAGTCGAAAGCACTTTATAAGTCGCTAACCGATTGAATTTAGGGCTGCATTAAATGCAGCCCTTTTTTATACATAGCGTTCATTAGCTACAAATATGACAGCTTTTTTGGCCGTCGATTAAGGCTAAAGCTGAACCAAAAGCGATTAACGTTCCCAGAAAAGGAAAACCAACAGCATCAAGGTACCAAGGAACATTCTGAACCAAGGGATCTCTTTTTTTGTTTGCTGTTCTTCGTCTTGGCATTTCTTATCTTTATTACAGCATCCCATTATCAAAACTCCTCATTGCTAACTCTCTGTTTTGCAGCCATTATAAACTCAGAACGCAAATATAGAGACCATTAACGTGTCAGAAAAACTCAAAATCAATACCAGCCACTGGGTGATCATCATTGCCCTACTTGCGGCGGCTTATGCTTGTTACCTGCTTATCGAGCCGTACGTCAACTCAATCGTGATGGCCTTTATCATTTCACTATTGATGTTCCCAATCCATGAGTGGCTTGAAAAAAAGCTCCCAAATAAAGAAAACATCGTCTCTCTGCTGTCTTGTGTGATTCTGACTTTCATTATTGTTATCCCTTTATTGGCAGTATTCGCAGCAATTGTTCAGCAAGGTTCTCTGTTCTCTCAAAATACTTACCAATGGGTAACACACGGCGGCATTCAGACTCTGTTTGCTCACCCACTAGTGGTCAAAGCTTTGTCGTTTGTGAATAACTACCTGCCTTTCGACAACATTGAGCCTCAAGCCATCGCACAGAAAGTCGGTGAGTTCGCGACCAGCTTTGGTTCAAAACTGGTTGGTATCAGTGCAAAAATCCTTGGTGATGCGACCAATTTCCTGATGGATTTCTTCTTGATGCTGTTTGTTTTGTTCTTCTTATTACGAGATCACGACAAAATCATCAGTGTGGTTCGTCATATTCTTCCGCTGTCTCGTAGCCAAGAAGACAAACTTCTAACAGAGATTGAGCAAGTATCGAAATCAGCTGTAATGGGTTCATTCTTAACCGCAATAGCACAAGGTTTTGCGGGCGGTTTAGGTATGTGGATTGCCGGTTTCCCAGGCCTATTCTGGGGCACTATGATGGGCTTTGCCTCTTTCATCCCTGTGGTGGGTACCGCATTAATCTGGATCCCAGCTGCAACTTACTTGTTCCTAACTGGTGATACCACGTGGGCGATTTTCCTAACGGTTTACTGTGTAGCGATTGTTGGTTCAATTGATAACTTGCTACGTCCGCTGCTAATGCAAGGCAGTGCCGGCATGAATACCCTAATGATCTTCTTCTCACTATTGGGCGGTATTCAACTGTTTGGCCTAATTGGTCTTATCTACGGCCCACTGATTTTTGCGATTACCATTGTCCTATTCAACATCTACGATGAAGAGTTTAAGGACTTTTTAAATCAGCAAGACAAGAGTTAAACCGCTCTTCAATCACTTACTTGCCGAACGAGTATTAAACACTTCAAGCTTTGGGCGGATTATGCGAAAATCCGCCCTCATTTTTTGCTAACGATTCAACAGAGTGTCCTATGTCAGCTTATATTGCCCCAAGCCAGATTGCTCAACGCCAACTTGCCTACTTTGAAGGCAAACATGTTTTAGTTGCAGGAGAGGCAGAAGACTTGTTCCCTGTTGAGTTAGCCAAGTATTGTGAATCTGTATCTGTATTCACCTCTAATTACAGCTACTACCGTCAGCTTGAAGGTTATAGCAGCATCCAACGCTTTTACGGTGCAGAGTTTACCGAAGAGACCAAAGCCGACTTAGTGATGCTGTACTGGCCAAAAGCCAAAGCGGAAGCAGAATTTTTGTTGGCGATGCTATTTGCCAAGCTAGGCAAAGATACCGAGATCGTCGTGGTTGGTGAGAACCGTTCAGGCGTGAAAAGCATCGAGAAGATGTTTGCTCCTTACGGCAAAGTTGTTAAATACGATTCAGCACGTCGCTGTTCTTTCTACTGGGGCCAATGCTTCGAACAGCCACAAGCTTTCAACCTGCAAGACTGGTTTAAGACCTACACAGTTAACATTGATGAACAACCTCTGACGGTAAAAAGCCTGCCTGGCGTCTTCAGTCACGGTCAGTTCGATGTCGGTAGCCAACTTCTGCTTGATACTCTTCCAAAACTGAAAGGCAAAGTACTCGACTTTGGTTGTGGTGCAGGAGTACTAGGCGCGGTAATGGCATCTCGCAACCCTGACATCGAACTAGAAATGTGCGACATCAGTGCATTTGCCGTCGCATCAAGCCAAGCGACGCTAGAAGCAAATGGTTTAACGGGTAAAGTCTTCGCTTCAGATGTCTATTCTGATACTGCAGAAGACTACCAGTTCATCATCAGTAACCCACCATTCCATTCAGGTTTGGACACTAGCTACAGCGCGACTGAAACCTTACTTGCTCAGGCTCCTAAGCATTTGAAGCGTTCTGGTGAGATGATTATTGTTGCGAACAGTTTCTTAAAATATATTCCAATTATTGAACAGGCGTTTGGAAAATGCGCGACTCTAAATAAGACCACTAAATTCGCGATCTATCACGCAAACAAATAACCTATCTAGCACAGCGCAGGGCATTATCTGCGCTGTCTACTCATGTTTTTGTCAAAACTCTATAAAAATGAGCTTTTGCACACGCTTTAAATACCACTTACTTGTCAAAGTAAAAAAACTCGTTAATTTCGTTAAATTGGAACCCGTTAATTCTATTCTCTGTACTTGTTTTCGCCCCTTTTAGCAGTACATCAAAGGAAAGTAGTACCCAATTTATGTTTAGATTCTATCGTAAGCAGAAGTTTAAGCGCCTTCAAAATACCCTAATGTTGGCATTTCTTGTCCTCAGTATTACCCCAGTGACACTTATCGCGATATTTTTCCTTCAATCGCACAGTCAGGATCTTCAGGAACAAAGCACCTCACACCTTGTTTCGGTCCGTGATACTAAGCAACAGCAAATTGTCGATTACCTGCAAGCTCAAGAATCCCAAGTCATGGGCTTTGTTCGCTCAGAATTGGCCAATGCCAGTGGCGGACGCTTTTATGGTTTGATCAACGCCTTCCAGCGTCTCGGTTTAGATATTGACGAGGCACGCAGCAATGCTCAGCAACGCTACATCCAAGGCTCCGGCGATCAAATTAAAACATCGATTCTTCCAGAATCCAGCAGCTTTATAGGCAGTGAACGTTATCGTCTGCTGCACAAGCGCTACCATAATGCTTACCTAGAGCTGCTGAAACGCTCCGATTTTGACGATATCTTATTGGTTGATATTAACGGCAATGTGGCTTATTCAGTCTTTAAAAATGACGATTACGGCACCAATTTACTGACTGGAAAATACAAAGATTCAAATCTCGGTGTTACCTTTCAACGCTTAGCAAAAGACGTCAAAGACAAACGAAAATCCAACGAAGATTACACGCCCGTTATTGTTTCCGACTTTAAATACGAAGACGGAAAACAAACCGCATGGTTAGGTGCGCCTATCGTACAACAGGGCTATCTACACAGTTATGCGATGTTTAGACTACCGATTAACGGCATTACTAAGCTGATCGCCGATTTAAATAAGCGCTCAAATATTCAAACCCTTTTGGTTGGTGACGATCACTTGCCTCGCAGCCTTGCGCACTCTCAAGAGTCTATTAATTTGAGTTTGGATGTTGTCGATAAGGCACTTGCCGGTGAAACAGCCGTTGGGACGTTTGATAACACTCAAGATCAAGCGATCATCGCGGCCTACACTCCTATTGATCTTAAATACGCAACATGGGCTTTGGTCGTGGAACTTCCAGAAAAAGAAGCCTTTGCTCGTATTCATCAGCTAGAAAAGATCTTCGTGATCGTTATGCTAACAGCGATCATTCTTGTGTTTGTCGCATCGCATTATCTGTCTAACTTTATCACTTCCCCATTACTTAAACTGACGTGGGCTGCTGAGAAAGTCTCGGCGGGAGATCTTGATGAAACCATGATCAATACAGAACGCAAAGATGAAATAGGTCGCTTGGCGGTTAGTTTCGAAAGAATGCAGCGATCGATTCGTGAAAAGATGCAGCTGATCAAGAGCCAAAATGATGAACTAGAAGACAACCTTAAGACCATTCAAAAGCAAAACGAAGAGTTGCAACTGGCCAATAAACTGAAAGATGAGTTCTTAGCCACCACCTCACATGAATTGAGAACGCCATTGCATGGCATGGTTGGTATTGCTGAAGCGCTGATATCTGGTGCGAATGGTCCTATCCCTGCCAACCAGAAATACCAACTGGATATCATCATCAATAGTGGTCAGAGATTGGCAACATTGGTTGATGATCTGCTCGATTATCACAAAATGCGTTATGGCAGCTTGGACATTAAAAAGTCAGCGGTTGACCTGTCGGCTGCCACCAGCTTGGTACTTGAGTTATCTCATCACCTGTTAGGTAACAAGCCAATTCGCATTATCAACCAAGTTCCAAGTGATTTAGGGTTAGTCTCGTCTGATCCTCAACGACTGGAACAAGTGATGTATAACTTGGTCGGTAATGCCATTAAGTACACATCCGAAGGTAAAATTGTTATCTCGGCAAGCGTTATCGACGACAACATTCGTGTACAAGTTGTCGATACGGGCCAAGGCATCCCAGCAGAATACCTGGAACATATCTTTGAACCACTGATTCAAGCAGGGCAAGACTCAAGTAACTATCGCCAAGGTGCAGGGCTTGGGTTGTCCATTAGCCGTCAGCTCATTGAACTAATGGGCGGCTCGTTGTACGTGAGTAGTCAACCAATGCTTGGGACCACATTCAGCTTCACATTACCTCTAGCCACCCAAGAAGAATTGGATAGTTACAATGAATCAGGGAGCTACTCACATTTCCAAGCGCCAGATTTAATTGATAACTCTCAGCAAGAAAACAGTGTTATCAATGAAGACCCTAATGGTCCGTTGTTAGTGATTGCTGACGATGAGCCAGTCAACCTGCGAGTATTAGACAGCTTCTTGAAATTAGAAGGTTATCGAGTACGTACTGCATGTGATGGCCCTGAAACCATTGAACTGATTGAAAAAGAGAAGCCAGATCTGCTTCTACTCGATATCATGATGCCAGGTATGAGCGGCTATCAGGTTTGTGAAGCACTGCGTAAGCAATACGATCATGCACAATTGCCAATCATCATGCTCACAGCTCTTAATCAAGCAGAAGACCGTGTTCGTGGCTTTGAAGCAGGTGCCAACGATTACTTATCCAAGCCGTTTAACAAACAGGAACTGGCCGCTCGAATCACAGCGCATCTATCAGCAAGTAAAGCCGAGCAAAGACGCCTTGAAAACGACCAACTGCAACTGGAACTCAAGCATAGAGCCATGGTTGAAGCTAACCTGTTGGAAACTCAAGGTCGACTGCTAGAACAACTAGAATCAGCCCCTGAAGCCATTATATGTATTCGTAATGACCAACGTATTCGCTTCGCCAACGAAGCGGCAGCGAAACTATTTAGACGTGGGCAAGAACAACTCAAGCGTTCAATGGCCGACGAGATAATAGCGCCTAAATATCTTAAAGTGGAACAAGCCCATTACTGTGGTGATATTGATATCTACATAGATGACACACGTCAGCGCATACCAAGTGATATTCTTAAACTACCGGAAGGCTCAGGGCTCGACACCATGTATATCTTTAATGTGGGTGGTGGTGTTAACTCAAACCGAGTTAATAATCTTGAAACCGCGGTTGAGGCGCTTTCAAGTTATGCTTTTGAAGGCGACAAAGACAAACTGCAACAATTGAAAGAGCTCGGCGGTGAGTTTACTCGCCTTGCTGATAAGGCAACTGGTGAAGGTAAAAACAAACAAGAACTGATGCGTGAAGTACTAGTCGATGTAATGACTAATGCCATCATCTACTGGGAATCGGTGACTGGGGAAACCAAGTTTGCTTTCGCCGAGAAGAGTGGCTTGTGGCGCGTCTATTTAGACCGCAGCACCCTGCAAACTCGAACGCTAGACAAATACCTACGCGTCGAAACCCTACCGAAAACGCCTCGCTGGCGAACGGTACTAAGCTCAATCGAATTCATACTTGAGCACTGTAAAGAACAAACACCAGAAAGAACTCATATTGAGATGCTAAGGGATAAGCTACAGAAGCTACTGACTAGTTAACCTTGAAGTAAGATCACAACACTGTGAATCATGGAGCCCACCTAGCGTGGGCTTTTTTGTGGGTATCATTTGCGATAAAGCACAATAACGTCTACTCAAATACACTTCTTTCACGATATTAAACAAGCAAAATGACACGTTGCTCAAGCTTAAACAATCACCAGTTCAACCGCTATTTTTAAGCTTATTCTTGGCTGCATTTCACTATTCCCCTACTCATTGTTGCAGTTTGAGAAGCGAGTCACAACAGAACGGCAGATTTAATTTTCTAGAGAAATTTAACGTAAAATTAGCAAGTGACCAAGATCTACAATTACATAAAAACCAAACAAACCTATATAATAAAGTACAATTCAAGTAAGTAAGCACTAACAACCAAGTATCACTGCAAATTCAACTGCGAGTCACATCACTCTAACAATTACGCACAAAAAACCATCAAACCACCCTATTTTGACGTTAATGACGTGGGGCTGTGTATTTTTAACGTTTTTGACGGGAAACGAGTTTGATTAATTCATCGATAAGGTGTTTTCTTACTCCTGCCAAAGGCCTACAGGCCACTCTTACCACTTCTCAGAATCAACGATGAATCTGGAGCAACGAAGACAGAGGTAGGCCTTTAACTAGAGTGTGTATCTACTAAACAATTAGCGACAGATAACATTCAATCCATTAGTGAAATGAAAGCAAATAGTAAGGAACAGCTATGCTTGCCAATATAAAAAAAACAGCACTAGCAACAGCAATTATTGCAACTGCTACAACAGGTTTTGCATCAGTAGCAACTGCTGCAGAACGCAGCGAACTGACCGTTCACCCGAAAGAGTACACTACATTCGTACGTAACTTTAACCCGTACCTTGGTGCTACTAACCTACATACTACAACTGACTTCATGTATGAGCCGCTAGTAGTATTTAACGAAATGCACGGTAACACTCCAGTGTTCCGTCTAGCTGAAAACTTCAAGATGTCAGATGATCTGATGAGCGTTGTTTTCGACATTCGTAAGGGTGTTAAATGGTCTGATGGAGAAACTTTCTCTGCTGATGATGTTGTTTTTTCTTTCAACCTTGTAAAAGAGAAGCCAGAGCTTGACCAGTCTGGTATCAACTCTTGGGTAACTTCTGTAGAAAAGCTGAACGATCACCAAGTTAAATTCAGCCTAACAGAAGCAAACTCGAACGTACCTTATGAGATTGCTAAAGTACCTGTAGTACCTAAGCACATCTGGAAAGACATTAAAGACCCATCAACTTTCACTAATGAAAATCCAGTGGGTTCTGGTCCATTTACAGAAATCGATACGTTTACAGCTCAACTTTACATTCAGTGTGAAAACCCGAACTACTGGGATGCTGACAACCTAGATGTTGACTGTCTACGTGTTCCACAAATTGCGAACAACGATCAGTTCCTAGGTAAAGTTGTAAACAGTGAGATGGATTGGACGTCTTCTTTCGTTCCAGATATCGACCGTACATACGCAGCAGCGAGCCCGAAACACCATTACTGGTACCCGCCAGCAGGTACACAAGCATTCATCGTTAACTTCAAGCACCCAGATGCTGCGAAGCATGAAGCATTGAGCAACGTTGAATTCCGTCGTGCTTTCTCTATGGCTCTTGACCGTCAAACTATCATCGATATCGCATTCTACGGCGGCGGTACTGTGAACGATTTCGCATCGGGTCTTGGTTACGCGTTTGAAGCTTGGTCTGATGAAAAAACTCATGACAAGTACAAAGGCTTCAACACTTACAACGCTGAAGGCGCGAAGAAGCTTCTTGCTGACGCAGGCTTCAAAGATGTAAACAAAGATGGTTTTGTTGACACTCCATCTGGCAAGTCTTTCGAACTAATGATTCAATCGCCAAACGGCTGGACTGACTTCAACAACACAGTTCAACTAGCGGTAGAACAGCTAAACGAAATCGGCATTAAAGCGAAAGCTCGTACGCCTGACTTCTCTGTTTACAACCAAGCAATGCTTGAAGGTACATACGACGTAGCATACACAAACTACTTCCACGGTGCGGATCCATACACGTACTGGAACAGTGCTTACAACTCATCACTACAATCTGGTGATGGTATGCCTCGTTTCGCTATGCACTTCTACAAAAACGACAAGCTAGATGGTCTTCTAAACAGCTTCTACAAAACAGCTGACAAGAACGAACAGCTAGATATTGCACATGGCATCCAGCAAATTATCGCTGCAGACCAAGTGACAATCCCTGTGATGTCTGGTGCTTACATGTACCAATACAACACAACTCGATTCACTGGTTGGTGGAACGAAGAAAATCCAAAAGGCCGCCCAAACATTTGGGCTGGTATTCCAGAGCGTCTACTTCATGTACTGGACCTAAAACCAGTTAAATAGGTAATCGTTCAATCTTTGCGGCGTAACTTCTTACGCCGCTTATAAAAATCCCCACACTATCAATTGAAAGTATGGCGCTAGTCGTCAGGGGATTTTTCGTTCCAAATTTCGCTAGGAGCGACCTGAATCCAGAAACAGGGAAACAATCTGGGTGAGTAAGGTGTGAGTTATGGGTTATTTTTTAAGACGTTTGTCATTTTATTTTGTCGCGCTATTAGTTGCAGCGACGTTAAACTTTATTATTCCAAGAGCAATGCCTGGTGACCCAGTTACCATGATGTTTGCGAACGCTTCTGTTCAAGTTACTCCTGAACGTATTGCTGCAATGAAAGAATTATTAGGCTTCGTTGATGGCGGCTTATTAGTTCAATACGTGGCGTACATGAAGAACATTCTTAGCTGGGAGCTTGGTACATCAATCCAATTCTACCCACTTTCAGTAAATACACTGCTGGGTGGTGCATTCGGTTGGTCGCTTTTCTTAGCTGGCACCGCGGTTATTCTTTCTTTCTCTATTGGTTCAATCCTAGGTATTTTCGCAGCATGGAAACGCGGCAGTAAATACGATGCATTTGTAACTCCAGGGATGCTGATTCTCCAAGCTGTTCCTCAAGTTGTTATTGCCATGATTGCGCTGTTTACCTTCGCAATCGGCTTGAAATGGTTCCCAACCGGCTACGCCTATACCGCAGGTACGATTCCGGATTGGACAAGCTGGGCATTCATTAAAGATGTCGCTTTCCACGCCTTCTTACCTTTGCTATGTGCATCTATTGTTCAAATTGGTGGCTTCCTAGTAAACATGCGTAACAACATGATCAACCTGCTAGCTGAAGACTACATCACCATGGCGAAAGGCAAAGGCTTGAGCGAAAACCGAGTAGTTTTCAACTACGCAGCTCGTAACGCGATGCTACCAAGTGTGACGGCACTTTCGATGTCACTAGGTATGGCAATCGGTGGTCAGTTGATTATCGAAATCATCTTTAACTACCCTGGTCTTGGCAGCGTACTTTTCAACGCAATTAACGCTCGTGACTACCAAGTACTGCAAGGTCAACTGCTTATCATGACGCTATTCATGCTGTTCTTTAACTTAGTTGCAGACATGCTTTACGTTGTTCTTGACCCTCGTCTTCGTAAGGGTGGTAAATAATCATGAAAGATATTCTAAAACTCATTTGGCGTAACCCGATGGCCCTAACAGGCGTCATCATCCTAAGTATTTTTATTCTTGGTGCTATTGCGGCTCCATTGATCACAAAACATGTGCCAGACAAGCGTACAGGTAATCCACACGAATACCCTGGCTTCGTGGTTAAGTCTGCACAAACTAACCCTGATGGCTGGGTTGCTCAAAACCTAGCAGACGATCGTCGTACGTTGATAATGTCTAAGAAGGCAGACCACGTACTGGGGACAACTCGTATGGGTCGTGACGTTTGGTCACAAGTGGTATACGGCGCACGCGTATCTCTTGCTGTAGGTTTTGGTGCGGGTCTTACCGTATGTTTACTCGCAACAGTGATCGGTGTTTCTGCGGGTTACTTTGGCGGACGTGTCGATGATGTTCTGACAGCCGCAATGAATATCATGTTGGTTATTCCTCAATACCCATTACTGTTCGTCGTTGCAGCCTTTATCGGTGAGGCAGGGCCACTCACCATAACCTTGGTTATCGGCTTTATGTCCTGGGCTTGGGGTGCGCGTGTTGTTCGTTCCCAAACCTTAGCACTGCGCGAAAAAGAGTTTGTAAAAGCCGCTGAAGTTCTGGGTGAATCTTCATTCCGTATTATCTTCGTAGAGATTCTTCCAAACCTTATCTCTATCGTTGGCGCGAGCTTCATCGGTTCGGTGATGTACGCAATCATGATGGAAGCAACGATTTCGTTCCTAGGTCTTGGTGACCCGAACACAATCAGCTGGGGCATCATGCTTTACAACGTTCAAACCTCTTCATCAATGCTGATTGGCGCTTGGTGGGAACTATTGGCTCCTTGTATCGCACTGACACTACTTGTAACTGGTCTTGCTCTACTTAACTTCGCTGTCGATGAAATTGCCAACCCGCAACTGCGTTCTCACAAAGGCATGAAGCGTTGGAAGAAATTAGCAGCACAAGACAAAGAAGAACGTGAACCAGAACTACCACCACAAAATGCACTTTGGAGCGGAGATAAATAATCATGTCTGAACCACTAATTTCTATCCGCAATTTATGCGTGGATTACATCACAGAGTCTGGCGATGTTCGTGCGTGTAACAACGTAAGTTTCGACATTGCTCCAGGTGAAGTATTCGGCCTAGCTGGTGAGTCTGGCTGTGGTAAATCAACCGTTGCTTTCTCTCTTATGCGTCTGCATAAGCCGCCCGCTTACATCAGTGGTGGTGAGGTTATCTTCAATGGTGAGAACATCCTTGAATACAGTGATGACCGTATGCAAGCGTTCCGTTGGAGCGAGATGTCGATGGTATTCCAGAGTGCGATGAACGCACTCAACCCAGTATTACCAATGGAAGAGCAGTTCTGTGACGTAATTATGCGTCACACCAACATGACTCGTGAGCAAGCTAAGCAACGCGCTGAAGGTTTACTTGAAATCGTAGATATTCACCCAAGCCGATTGAGTGACTACCCTCACCAATTCTCTGGCGGCATGCGTCAGCGCTTGGTTATTGCTATCGCGTTAGCATTGAATCCAAAGCTGATCATTATGGATGAGCCAACGACCGCGCTTGATGTGGTTGTTCAGCGCGAAATCCTACAAAAGATCTATGCACTGAAAGAAGAATTTGGCTTCTCGATTCTGTTCATCACCCATGACTTGTCATTGATGGTCGAGTTCTCTGACCGCATCGGCATCATGTATTCAGGTGAACTTATCGAGGTTGCTAATGCTCAAGATATTCTAGAAAACCCTTACCACCCTTATACCAAAGGGCTGGGAAGTTCTTTCCCTCCACTAACAGGGCCAAAGACAAAACTAGCGGGCATTCCGGGCAACCCTCTGAACTTGTTAGAGATTCCTGAAGGGTGTCGTTTCCAAGCTCGTTGTGACCGTGTACATGAAACGTGTACCAAGGTACCAACCAAGCTGCGTTCTATCGACCCGGGGCATTTGTCTAACTGCCACCTGTACGGTGACCCAATAGTACAAAGGAAGCTATAGCTTGCACGCTGATTCAGCGTGAATAACGAATAAGGCGGCTCGACCGCCGAAATGCAAGCAAAGCGAATAAGGATTCTGGAGACAATTATGAGCAAAGATTTCGGTCAATTATTGGTAGAAGGCAAGAATGTCGTAAAAGACTTCCCAATAAGCAGTACCACAATTCAAACCCCAATGATGCGTGCGATTAACGACGTGTCATTCAAGATGTACAAAAGCCGCGGCCTAGCTGTCGTTGGTGAGTCTGGTTCAGGTAAATCAACAACAGCAAAAATGATCGCAAAAATGTACGCGCCTTCGGGCGGTACGATCGAATACAAAGGCCGTGATATCCAAGAGATCTCAAGCAGAAAAGATCTTATGCATTACCGTGAAGGCGTGCAAATGGTATGGCAAGACCCGTTTGGTTCCCTAAACCCAACACATAACATCTTCCACCATATTGCTCGACCATTGTTGATCCACAAAAAAGTATCTCCAGGTAACAAGAAAGAGTTACAGGAGCGTGTGTACGATCTTCTAGAGCAAGTTGGCTTAGTACCACCACAAGCAACGGCAGAGAAGTACCCTCACCAACTCTCTGGTGGTCAGCGTCAACGTGTCAACCTAGCTCGTAATATCGCAGTAGGTGCAGAAGTTGTATTAGCCGATGAACCTACGTCAATGCTTGATGTATCGATTCGTGCTGGTGTTTTAAACCTAATGGAAGAGATGAAATTTGAGAAGCAAATGTCTCTTCTTTACATCACTCACGATATCGCAACCGCTCGTTACATCGCTGAAGATCTTTCAGTGATGTACGTAGGACACATGGTGGAATGGGGCGATACCGATGACGTTATTGCTAACCCTCAACACCCTTACACTCAGCTATTGGTTTCGGCAGTTCCAGATCCTAAGAAATCGATCCACGAGAAACTGGCAGGTAACAAAGGGGAAATCCCTCTTTGGACACCAGTCTCAGCGGGTTGCCCATTTGCAGGTCGTTGTACTCATGCCATGGATAAGTGTAAAGAGCAGTTACCAGGCGTGACTCAATTAGCCGATAACCACTTTGTTCGTTGTTACCTACACGAAAGCTAAACATTAAGACTGAGTTAGGGTCTGCGGGCCCTAACTATTTATATCCAAACCAATTCAGGTACCTAGCCAAAAGAAACTAGGACCTTTGGAGAACATTGATGCTGTTATTGACCAACCATATTGGCTACGAATCTTCGGCTCCCAAGCAGGCGATCTTACAAACTAAAAAGGCTCGTTTATCGAGTACGACTGCACTTTTGGTGTGTGCCGACAACCACATTACTGTGGGCAACTTTGATGTTGTAAAACAAGGCCGCGTAGCAAACTGGCATCAAGGACAATTCTTCACAATCGATTTCAGTTCATTTACCGAATCCGGTCGCTACTACCTGCGCTTTGATAACCTACGCTCAGAAGTGTTTGAGATTGGCAGCAACCTACTAATGAACCACACCTTTTCTGATGTGCTTCATTACTTCAAGTCTCAACGTTGTGGCGGCACTTTTGACAAGAAAGATCGACAAGCACAAATTCTCGGCACCGACAGATACGTCGATGTCCACGGTGGTTGGTACGATGCATCAGGTGATGTAAGCAAGTACTTTAGCCACCTGTCTTATGGCAACTACCTCAACCCACAACAGATTCCTATGGTTGTTTGGAACATGCTTAAAAGCGTGCGCTTAACTAGCGACAATTCAGACTTCCCTAAATTCTCCATGACTCGCCTAACAGAAGAAGCGCTATTCGGTGCTGATTTCTTGGTTCGTATGCAAGACGCGGCTGGATACTTCTATATGACAGTATTCGACAAGTGGAGTAAAGACATCAACCAACGCGACATCTGCGCGTACGCCACTCAAGAAGGCCATAAGTCAACAGACTTACAAGCAGGCTATCGACAAGGTGCAGGTGTTGCTATTGCTGCATTAGCCGCAGCTTCCGAGCTTGAGGTTTCAGGTAGCTACTCTAGCCAAACCTATCTTGATACCGCAACCAAAGGTTACTGGCATCTCAAAGAATACAACCTGCAATACCTAAACGATGGTGAAGAGAACATCATCGATGAGTATTGCGCCCTACTCGCAGCCAATGAGCTGTACCGAGTAACACAAGACGGACAATATCTTTCAGAAGCAAGAACTTGGGCGAATCGTTTAATCTCTCGCCAACAGTCAGATGACTCATTTGAGCACTTCTGGTCAGCTAACTCTGATGGCTCTCGTCCCTATTTCCATGCAGCTGAAGCTGGCCTTCCAGTGATTGCGCTATGCGAATACATAGATAATGAAACCGATACAGAGCTGAAAGAACGAGCTCGCACGGTTGTTGAACAAGCCTGTCAATTCGAAATCAATATTACCGACAAAGTCATCAATCCATTTGGCTACCCAAGACAATACGTTAAGTCTGTCGATGGTGATAAGCGTGATGCCTTCTTTGTCGCTCAACAGAACGAAACAGGCTACTGGTGGCAAGGTGAAAACGCTCGTCTTGGCTCAATTGCGACCATGGCATACTTAGTTCAACCACACATTAAAGATGCCGATCTTCAAAAGCGCTTAATCCAGCTTTCACAAAACAGCCTTGATTGGATTTTAGGATTGAATCCTTACCATATGTGTATGCTCGATGGTCATGGCCATAACAACCTAGATTACCTACCTCAGCTTGGTTTCTTTAATGCGAAAGGTGGGGTCTGCAACGGCATCACGGCGGGCTTTGACGATGAACAAGACATCGCATTCAATCCACCGGCTCAAATAGATGACATGCTACAAAACTGGCGTTGGGGTGAACAATGGATCCCTCATGGGGCGTGGTATTTGCTAGCAACGGCTGCGCAGTTCAACTTCCTAGCGCAAAGTAAGGAGCAATAATCATGACTCTTTACTACATAGGTATTGATGGTGGAGGCACTTCTTGCCGAGCTCGAATCAGAGATGACCAAGGCAACCTGATTGGTGAAGCTAAGAGCGGTAGTGCCAACATCCTTTTGGGTGTTGATGTGGCGATGAACTCTATTATTGATGCGATTACTCAAGCGGCTCAGCAAGGGCAACTAGACTCAAATCATTTTTTAAATATGCATGTCGGCCTTGCACTGGCTGGCGCTGAGCAAAAATCGGCATGGTTCGACTTCATGGTTCAATCACACCCTTTCGCAAGTATGACGCTCAACACTGACGCTTACGGTGCTTGTATTGGTGCCCACAATGGCCAAAACGGCGCGATCATGATTGGTGGAACTGGCTCATGCGGCATCTACCTACAAGATGGTGAGCAGCACGTCGTTGGTGGTCGTGAATTCCCAATTTCAGACCAAGGCGGCGGTGCAGTGATGGGCCTTCGCTTGATTCAACAAGTCCTGTTAGCAGAAGACGGTATTCGCAGCAAAACCCCACTGACTCAGCATGTTATGAATCACTTTAATAATGATGTGGATGCGATTGTGGCGTGGTCGAAAGGCGCGATTCCAAAGGATTACGGTCAATTCTCACCTGTCATTTTTCAACTCGCTAACGAAGGCGATGAGCTGGCTATCGAGATGCTCAAGCAAACCGCAGCTGATATCGAAATGTTTGTACTAGCACTGCATAGCAAAGGTGCGGACAAGGTATGCCTGATGGGCAGTATCGCTGAGCGCATTCTCAACTGGCTATCACCACCAGTACAACAATGGATCGTTGAACCTCAATTTGACGCTATTGAAGGCGCATTGATGTTTGCCGGAAAACCACAACACAACTTGTATCAACAGGCTTAGCAGGGAAGTTATATGAATTATCGCATCGACTTAGCTGTTCTTTCTGAACAAAAAAATAACTGCCGATTTGGCCTTACGGTACATAACTTAAGTGACCTCGACGTAAAAGATTGGTCTCTGCACTTTGCGTTTGATCGATTCATCCTTCCAGAGAGTTTATCGCAAGGCGAACTGACTCAAGTTGGCAGTTTTTGTTCGTTCAAACCAAGTTCGTCAGTGTTAAAAGCGAACAACCATTACTACCTTGAATTCAGCATTCAAAGCGCCCCATTCCGTTTTTATTCTGACGGTCTAAACGATGCCTTTATCCAAACGCATCACAAAGGCGAAACGTCAGTGTTACCTGTCGCGATATCACCGATAGTTCTAGCTTCACCATACCGTGAACGCAATCAGATACCTAAAGTGAATGCTGCTGAGGTTGCATTGATTCCTCAACCGAACCAGATCGAAATTAAGCAAGGTAGCTTCGCACTAAACAGCGAATGTAAGATTGAGGTTCAATCTCACCTTGCAGATAAAGCCGTCTCTTGGCTGCAACAAGAATTACTTTCTACCTTTGAACTGTCGATTTCGAATCAGCTTTCAACTGAATTTTCAAAAGACGAAAGCGGCGATATTCTATTTCGCAGCAACCCGACGTTAGACGAAGCCGAGTACAAGCTCACCGTCACAGCACAGCAGATCATGGTTGAATCAGGCAGCCAGTCTGGCTTCACACACGCCGTGGCAAGCTTGATTCAGTTGGTACAACAACTGGATGCCGAGAACTTCTCTATTCCATGTTGCAAAATCGCCGATCAACCTCGTTTCAAATACCGAGGCATGATGTTGGACTGCGCTCGTCACTTCCACTCTGTAGAGCAAGTTAAGCGTTTAATCAATCAACTGGCACACTACAAATTCAACGTATTTCATTGGCACCTAACTGACGATGAAGGTTGGAGAATTGAGATTAAGAGCCTGCCTCAGCTGACGGATATCGGCGCTTGGCGTGGCCCTGACCATGCATTAGAACCGCAATACACACACCTTGCTGACAACTATGGCGGCTTCTACACGCAACAACAAATTCGTGAAGTCATTGAATACGCAGGGCAGCGCAGTATCACGGTTATTCCTGAAATCGATATCCCAGGACACTGCCGCGCCGCAATAAAGTCACTGCCTAACATGCTAGTAGAGCAAGCAGACACCACACAATATAAGAGTATTCAGCACTACAACGACAACGTGCTAAATCCAGGTTTACCAGGTACTTACCAATTCTTAGATGCGGTTATTGAAGAAGTCGCAGAACTATTCCCTAGCGAATTGATTCACATGGGCGCAGACGAAGTACCACCGGGCGTGTGGACTAACAGCCCTGCCGCTCAAGCGCTGATGAAAGAGCACCAATACCAAGACAGCAAAGACTTGCAAGGTCACCTATTCCGCTATGCCGAAAATAAGCTTAAACAACTCGGAAAACGCATGGTGGGCTGGGAAGAAGCACAGCACGGCGACAAGGTGAGTAAAGAGACCATCATCTACTCGTGGCTCAGCGAAGAAGCCGCTGTGAACTGTGCTCGCCAAGGCTTTGATGTGGTACTGCAACCGGCACAGTTTACCTATCTCGACATGACCCAAGATTATGCACCGGAAGAACCGGGCGTCGATTGGGCTGCCGTTATCCCATTAGAACAAGCTTATACCTACGAAGCGCTTGCTGAGATATCCGACACCGACCCAATTCGTAAGCGGATCCGCGGAATTCAGTGTGCTTTATGGTGTGAGATCGTCACCAACCAAAAGCGTATGGATTACATGGTATTTCCAAGAATTAGCGCTTTAGCTGAAGGATGTTGGACACATAAAAACAACCGAAACTGGCTAGATTACCTGTCTCGCCTAAAGGGTCACTTGCCGCTACTCGACAGGCTCAATGTCGATTATCGCAACCCTTGGAAAGCTGAATAAGACAAAACCACAGCACACTTCCATCAAGTGATTGCTGACTCAAATTAAGGTGCTCAGTCTAATAAAACTCAGCATCACTATTTAAAAATTAGCTGCATAGATGCAGTTTGTTAAAAAGGAAATGACAATGAAATACGGCTATTTCGATAACGACAATCGCGAATACGTCATCACTCGCCCTGATGTACCAGCACCTTGGACCAACTACCTAGGTACTGAAAAGTTTTGTACCGTGATTTCGCACAATGCGGGCGGTTACTCGTTCTACAATTCTCCGGAATACAACCGTGTTACTAAATTCCGTCCAAACGGCACCTTTGACCGTCCTGGACACTATGTTTACCTGCGTGATGATGAGACCGGTGATTACTGGTCTATCTCTTGGCAGCCTGTGGCAAAAAGCCTAGATGAGGCGAATTACGAAGTTCGTCACGGCCTGTCTTACTCAAAGTTCAAATGTGAATACAGCGGTATTACCGCGACCAAAACACTATTCGTACCTAAAGGCGAAGATGCAGAAGTTTGGGACGTTGTACTAAAGAACAACACTGATAAGCCACGTACTATCAGCACATTCTCATTTGTTGAGTTCTCATTCAGCCACATCCAATCGGATAACCAGAACCACCAGATGTCTTTGTACTCTGCGGGCACGTCTTACCAAGAAGGTGTTCTTGAATACGACCTGTACTACAACACCAACGACTTTGAAGGCTTCTACTACCTAGCATCAACCTTCTCTCCAGACAGCTACGATGGTCAGCGTGACAACTTCCTTGGCATGTACCGTGATGAAGCGAACCCAATTGCGGTTGAGAACGGTAAATGTTCTAACAGCGCTCAAACCTGTTACAACCACTGTGGTTCTCTGCACAAGCAATTTACCATTCAGCCAGGTGAAGAAGTTCGCTTTGCTTATGTACTAGGTATCGGTAAAGGCAACGGTGAACGCCTACGTGAGAAGTACCAAGACACAGCCAACGTAGATGCGGCTTTCAAAGGTATCAAAGATCACTGGGACGAGCGTTGCAACAAATTCCAAGTTAAGTCTCCAAACGAAGGCTTAGACACCATGATCAACACATGGACGCTATACCAAGCGGAAACCTGTGTTGTTTGGTCTCGCTTTGCATCCTTCATTGAAGTGGGTGGTCGTACTGGCCTTGGTTACCGTGATACAGCGCAAGATGCCATCTCAGTGCCTCATGCCAACCCACAAATGACCAAGAAACGTATTATCGACCTGCTTCGTGGCCAAGTGAAAGCGGGCTACGGTCTACACTTGTTCGATCCAGACTGGTTCGATCCAGAAAAAGCAGACGTTGAGCCATCTAAATCACCAACGGTTGTTCCAACGCCGTCAGATGACGACAAGATCCACGGCATTGACGATACCTGTTCTGATGATCACTTATGGATCGTACCAACCATCATCAAATACGTGATGGAAACCGGTGAACACGATTTCTTTGACGAAGTGATTCCATATGCAGATGGTGGCGAAGCAACGGTTTACGAACACATGAAAGCCGCACTTAACTTCTCTGCAGAATACGTAGGTCAAACCGGTATCTGTAAAGGTCTACGTGCTGACTGGAATGACTGTTTGAACCTAGGTGGCGGTGAATCGTCAATGGTTTCATTCCTACACTTCTGGGCTCTGCAAGAATTCTTAGACTTAGCTAAGTTCCGCAATAACGACGCTGACGTTGCGAAATACACTGAAATGGCTGCGAATGTTCGCGAAGCGTGTGAAACACACCTTTGGGATGATGAAGGCGGCTGGTACATCCGTGGTCTAACAAAGAATGGCGACAAGATCGGTACCGCTCAACAAACTGAAGGTCGAGTTCACCTTGAATCAAACACGCTAGCGGTTCTATCTGGCGCGGTATCTCAAGAACGTGGCGAGAAAGCGATGGACGCAGTTGACGAGAACTTATTCTCTGAATACGGCTTACACCTAAACTCTCCATCGTTCGCAACACCAAACGACGATATCGGCTTTGTGACTCGCGTTTACCAAGGCGTTAAAGAGAACGGCGCTATCTTCTCTCACCCGAACCCATGGGCTTGGGTAGCCGAAGCGAAGCTAGGTCGTGGTGACCGTGCGATGAAATTCTACGACGCACTCAACCCATACAACCAAAACGACATGATTGAAACACGTTACGCAGAACCATACTCGTACGTGCAGTTCATCATGGGTAAAGACCATCAAGACCACGGCCGTGCAAACCACCCCTGGTTAACCGGTACTTCTGGTTGGGCTTACTTTGCGGTAACCAACTTCATTCTTGGTGTTCGCACAGGCTTTGAAGGTTTAACCGTCGATCCTTGCATTCCGACTGACTGGCCAGAGTTTGAGGTTACTCGTCAATGGCGCGGTGCGACTTACAACATCACAGTGCAAAACCCGAATGCAGTAAGCAAGGGCGTTGCCTCTATCACTATCAATGGTGAATCAGTTGAAGGCGCAATCCCAGTACAAGCAGAGGGCAGCGTGAACGATGTTGTCGTTGTTCTAGGCTAGTCACTCAATTTGATGAACAGCTCTTGTCTCAAGTTTTTACGAGCTTGAGACAATGAGACTAAAAGGATTTTCTAATGATTAAATTTGGTACAGGTGGCTGGCGCGCTTTCATTGGTGAAGAGTTCACCAGAGACAATGTTCGCTTGGTGGCACAAGCGCTCGCTAACATCATCAATAATGAAAATGCCGCAAAGAACGGGTTTGTGATCGGCTATGACCGCCGCTTCCTTTCAGATAAAGCAGCATGTTGGTTTGCAGAAGTACTTGCGGCGAACAACATCAAAGTAAGCTTCATCGATAAGTTTGTTCCAACACCTATCGTGATGTTCCAAGCAAAAGAGATGGGATGCACCTACTCAGCGTGTATCACCGCTTCTCACAACCCAGCAGACTACAATGGCATTAAGGTGTTCATTGAAGGTGGCCGCGATGCCGATGAGATCATCACAGAGAAGATCGAACAGCAAATCGCAACACTGACCAACGAAGACGTTATCCGAGTCGATTTCGAACAAGCGTTGAATGACAAAGAAATCGAGATCATCAACCCGATGAACGACTTTGTTGATTCGATCATCAACTTCATCGATATCGAGTCGATCAAAAAAGCCAACCTACGCGTGCTTATCGACCCAATGTTTGGCGTAGCGAAAAATGCTTTACAGACTGTCCTGATCAACGGTCGATGTGATGTCGACGTCATCAACGATGGCAAAAACCCAGATTTTGGTGGCTTGATGCCATCGCCAAATGCCGCAACGCTCTATCGCTTGAAGCACTTAGTTGCAGCAGAAGGCTATGACATTGGTATTGGTACTGATGGCGATGCCGATCGTCTGGGTATTATTGATGAGAAAGGTCACTTCATTCACCCTAACGAAGTACTACTCCTGCTTTACTATTACTTGCTGGAATACAAAGGCTGGAAGGGCTCTGTCGTTCGTAACATCGCAACCACACATCTACTGGATAAAGTGGCGGCAGATCATGGTGAGAAGAGCTTTGAGGTTCCTGTAGGCTTTAAGCACATCAGCTCGCAAATGGAGGCCGATGACTCTCTGATTGGTGGAGAAAGTTCGGGTGGTTTAACCATTCGTGGTCACATCAAAGGTAAGGATGGCGTATTTGCTTCAAGCTTACTCGTTGAGATGATCAGTGTGACAGGCAAGAAGCTGTCTGAACTGCTTGATGAGATTTACTCTAAATATGGCTATGCCTATACCGCAGAAGGCGATTGTAAGTTTAAACCTTCAGAGAAAGAAGCGCTCTACACTAAGATCTACGTCGAGAAGCAACTACCTGAATTTGAATATGAAATTGAAAAAGTCAGCTATGAAGATGGTGCCAAGGTGTACTTCAAGAATGGCGGTTGGGTAATTGCTCGTTTCTCAGGAACAGAGCCGTTACTACGAATCTTCGCAGAAATGGAAGATAAAGACACTGCAGAACATGTTCTTCAAAAAGTGAAAGACTTCCTATCTCTATAGGCTTATAGAGCGCAGCAGTCTTGTATGGGACTTAGCAAATCACTGCCTTGTTAGCCCTATAGATGAAGAACTTTTGCCCAGTACTTTAGATTAAAGTGCTGGGCTTTTTTATGATTCATCGAGAATTAACGGTACTATGAGTTGTACCTAGTTAGAAAGCTAATACGCCTTTGGTATCGACTTTTACGTTGACCGGCATACCCACTTCAAGTGCTTCTGACGAGGTTGCTAACAACTTCTGACCATGCGCTTCGATTACATAACGACAGTGATCGCCCATAAATTGCTGTTCTAGCACTGAAATGGCACTATCTTGCTCGTAACTTGCTTGGATATGCTGGGGTCTTAACAGAAGTTCACACGTATTACCGAATTCAATCTCCGTTTGTGGTTTGGCTTCAACCATACCCAAACTGGTTTCAAATTCATGCTCTGAAATACGCTGTGCATTAAGGTAGCTACCGCCGCCCAAAAAGTCTGCAACGAACTTACTCGAAGGATGGAAATACAACTCAGAGGCCGAACCATACTGCTCAATCACACCGTGGTTCATTACTGCCATCTTATCTGCAAATGCGAACGCTTCTTCACGACTGTGAGTAACGAAGATAGCTGTAACACCCTGCTTCTTAAAGATCTTACGAATCTGAGAAATCAGCTCATGACGAACCTGAGTATCGATGTTTGAGAATGGTTCATCTAACAGCAATAAGTCTGGCTTGTACGCTAAAGAACGAGCAATTGCGACACGTTGTTGTTGACCACCTGAAAGTTGGTGCGGGTAGCGGTCACCAAACTCACCCAAGTGAACCAGCTCCAGCATCTCTTGAACCTTGTCTTTCTTTTGCTGCTCAGCAAGGTCTTTCAAGCCAAAGCCAACATTCTGGTTTACCGTCAGGTGCGGAAACAGGGCGTAATCTTGGAAAATCATACCAATGTTACGCTGCTCTGGTGGCAACCAATTCTTGCCATCATCAATGGTTTGACAGTTTAAACTCATCACACCGCTACTCAATGGAAGTAAGCCGGCAATCGCCTTAAGTAAGGTCGTTTTACCGCAACCACTAGCACCAAGAAGACAAACAATTTCACCATGCTCAACTTCTAACGAGAGCGCTTCCAAAATGGTTTGCGACTCATACTTACAAGTCAGATCTTTAATTGATAATGCACAACTCATTAGTTTTTCTGCTCCAAGGAACGGTTTACGATGATCAGAGGAATTAAACCCACCAACACTAATAATACAGCAGGCATCGCCGCCAATTCTAGGTGCTCATCTGAGGCATAGTTATAAACATAAGTCGCCAATGTTTCGAAGTTAAAAGGACGCAGCAGCAATGCCGCATTTAACTCTTTCATTGATTCGATAAACACCAGTAAGCCAGCGATCAATGCGCCACGTTTAATCAAAGGTAAATGAACACGGCGTAACATCTGGTTGGTATTGCAACCCATGGTTTTGGAAGCCATATCCAATGAAGGGGAGACTTTACTCAAGCTACTTTCAATACTGCCAATTGCCACTGCCGAGAAGCGCACGACCATGGCAAAGATTAGCGCGAACATGGAACCAGAGAAGATCAAACCAGGTCGTCCCCACTCCATCACTTTCGCAATGTCATTGACTAAGTGATCCATGAACAAAACAGGTACCATCACACCAATCGCTAACACGGTGCCTGGAACGGCATAGCCCATAGAAGCGAGGCGCATATAAGCCTGATTTTTCTTGCTCGGGCTAACGCGTTGATTGAAGTTAACAATCATCGCGATAATCACGCCAATAATCGCAGCAACCACCGACACATAAAGGCTGTTAACGGCATACTCTCTGAATTCAGGGGTCCAGCTTTGAGCAAAATATTTGTAGGCATAAATAATGAGCTGACCAAGAGGGAACAAGAACGCAACGCAAACTAATCCCCAGCACCAAAATAGTGCCAGCCATTTTTTCCAACCAGAGAGGTTGTAACGAAAATCTTCACGGCTGCTAAATTGATTCTGGAATAGCTTCTGCTTACGGCGACTGTATCGCTCTGAGCTCAATAATAGGATCACGATAACCAGCATAATTGCCGATATTTTCGCTGCTGCCGTTAAGCTTGAGTAGCCTAGCCAAGTATCATAAACCGCAGTCGTTAAAGTATTTACCGCAAAGTAACTCACGGTTCCAAAGTCACCGATGGTTTCCATAGCAACAAGCGATAAACCGACCGCCATTGATGGACGAACAAGTGGTAAAGAGATACGACGGAAGCTTTCCCAAGGTGAGCATTTTAGCAAACGAGCGGATTGCAATAAGGAGACGTTTTGCTCCATAAATGCCGCGCGGCACAGCAAATAAACATAAGGATAGAGAACGAGAGACAAAACTATAATAGCGCCGGATAAGGTTCTAATATCCGGGAACCAATACTCTCCGGGCCCCCACCCAGTAAGGTCTCGCAGTAGCACTTGAACAGGACCAGCAAAGTCGAACCAATCAGTAAAGATATACCCAACAATATAACCTGGCATTGCTAATGGCAGGACGAGTGCCCACTGCAAAATGCGCTCTCCAGGGACACGACACATTGCCATAACCCAAGCTGACGGAATACCAAAAACTAAAGACAGGGACATGGTTCCTATGACTAAAACCACCGTATTGTAGGTATAGGCAGGCATCACTGTGGACATCAGATGAGAAAATAGCTCATCTGTTTCTCCAACAGCCGTCATAAAAATCGCTAAGATCGGTAAAACCAGTAATACAGCAATAATGCCACTACTGGTGTTCCATAAATAATTCTTTTCTTTCATCGCCTAACTACAACGAGGCTTAATGAAACACAAATGCACTTGCAAATACATCTCATATCCTTTTAATGGTGGGGTTATTTATACCCATATACTCTAATGACTTCAAGGTGAGATACTAATAACTCAAGGGATCAACGGAGTGCTTTGTATCAAAAAGTGATTTTCCAATAACAAACAACCCCAAGTAGCCAAAATGGCGACTTGAGGTTGTCATTTTACTTAGGCCGAAGCCTACAGTAATAAATTATAGATCGAACTTAACTTCGTCTAATAGCTTGATTGCAGCCGCGTGGTGGTTTGCAATTTCATCTAGAGAAATAGTATCCGCTTTGAACTCGCCCCATGAAGCAACAAGCTCAGAAGGTTTAACATCTGCTTTCACTGGGTATTCGTAGTTCACTTCTGCGTACATGCTTTGCGCTGTGTTACCAGATAGGAATTCCATCAGCTTAACGGCATTCTCTTCATTTGGAGAGTATTTAGCCATTGCCATACCAGAGATGTTTACGTGAGTACCTGTAGTCTCTTGGTTAGGGAAGTTAATGTAAACAGAGTCAGCCCAAGCTTTTTGCTCTTTATCATTAACCATTTTACCTAGGTAGTAGCTGTTACCAAGAGCAACATCACATAGACCTTCTTTAATCGCTTTAACTTGCGCGCGGTCGTTGCCTTGAGGCTTACGTGCTAGGTTTGCTTTTACGCCTTCTAGCCATTCTTTCGTTTCAGCTTCACCTTTGTGAGCAATCATCGAAGATACTAGAGAAACATTGTATGGGTGCTTGCCGCTACGAGTACAGATTTTGCCTTTAAACTCAGGCTTAGTTAGATCTTCGTAAGTGAACTCTTCACCTAGACGACCAACACGGTCACGTGAAGAATAAACGCTACGTGTACGAGTTGTTAGAGCGAACCACTCGTTGTCTGTATCTTGGTATTGAGCTGGGATGTTCTTTTCAAGTACATCGCTCTCTACAGATTGAACCAGACCTTGTTTAGTTAGCTCAGATAGACGGCTGATATCGACAGTTAAGACAACGTCAGCTGGGCTGTATTCGCCCTCTTGAGCCAGCTTCTCTGCTAAACCTTTTTTAGCAAACTTAACGTTTACTTTAATGCCAGTCTCTTTTGTGAACTCTTTGAACATTGGCTCAACAAGGAAAGGTTGACGGTAAGAGTATACGTTTACTTCTTCCGCAGCCATTGCTGTCGGGGCAATTACACCACACGCTAGAGCTGAAAGTGTTAGCAGTTTTTTCATGGTAAAATCCTTTATATCGAAATGATAATCTATATCAGTTGCGTTATTATATTCATCAGTAACATAATTACAATGACGACCAACAAAAAATCCGTCTACTCAGACCATTTAAACCCTCACTTTTGTAACAAACCATTTCAACTTTGTGTCTTGTCATTCCCCTTAAACAATGAGCCTAACTTCAACGCTCGTGTTTATATATTGTGCAAGCGTAAATACAACAAAGCCCCGCAACAAGAGTTGCGGGGCTTTCTTTGTCCAACCTAACCCATTCAGATTAGGCGACGACTGTTGATTATTTTACAGAAACAAACTCAGGGTAAGCGCCGACACCACAATCGTGCATGTCCATACCTTCAAGTTCTTCATCTTCCGTTACTCGGATACCGATTGTTGCTTTAAGCACTGCCCATACTGCTAGGCTCGCACCGAATACCCATGCAAAGATTACTGCTGCACCCATTAGTTGAGCACCAAACGTCGCATCAGCGTTGCTTAGTGGCACAGCCATTAGACCGAAGAAACCACATACACCGTGTACAGAGATAGCACCTACTGGATCATCAATCTTAGCTTTGTCTAGAGCGATGATGCTGAATACAACCAATGCACCAGATACCGAACCAATCGCTACAGCAAATAGAGGTGATGGTGATAGAGGGTCTGCAGTGATTGCTACTAGGCCAGCTAACGCGCCGTTTAGAATCATTGTTAGGTCTGCTTTACCCCAAGTTGTTTTACATACTAGTAGTGCTGCGATTGCGCCAGCTGCTGCTGCTGCGTTGGTGTTAAGGAAGATTTGACCTACTGCTGTTGCGTTCTCAAAATCCGAAACCATCAGTTGAGAACCGCCGTTGAAACCGAACCAACCGAACCAAAGGATAAATGTACCTAGCGTTGCAAGTGGCATGTTTGAACCAGGAATAGGGAAGATTTCACCATTCTTACCGTATTTACCTTTACGAGCGCCGAGTAGTAGAACACCAGCCAACGCTGCTGCTGCACCAGCCATGTGCACGATACCTGAACCTGCGAAGTCACTGAAACCCGCTTCTGATAGGAAACCACCGCCCCAAGTCCAGTAACCTTCAACTGGGTATATGAACGCTGTTAGTACTACAGAGAAGATTAGGAATGACCAAAGCTTCATACGCTCAGCAACCGCACCAGAAACTACAGACATTGCTGTTGCAACGAATACTACCTGGAAGAAGAAGTCTGATTCTAGAGAGTGGTCTGCACCTTCACCTTGTGTACCAATTAGAGTACCAAATGATGGCAACCAACCGCCTTCACCGTTGTCGACATACATGATGTTGTAACCAACCACTAAGAAAGCTGTACAAGCAATCGCGTACAAGCAGATGTTCTTAGTTAAAATTTCTGTGGTGTTCTTTGAACGAACTAGGCCAGCTTCTAACATCGCGAAGCCTGCTGCCATCCACATTACCAACGCACCTGAAATGAGGAAGAAAAAAGTGTCTAGTGCGTAACGTAGTTCCGTTACTGTTGTTGTAAGTTCCATATTAAAATCTCCAGTCCTTGTAATTCTTTAAAGTGCTTCAGCATCCATTTCACCAGTACGAATTCGTACGGCTTGGCTTAAGTCATACACAAAAATTTTGCCATCGCCGATTTTTCCGGTGTGTGCCGCTTGGCTAATCGCTTCAACAACTCGGTCAACATTTTCAGCTTGGGTAGCAATCTCTAGTTTCACCTTTGGTAGGAAATCCACTTGGTACTCTGCACCGCGATACAATTCAGTGTGTCCCTTCTGACGACCAAAGCCTTTCACTTCAGAAACAGTCATACCTTCAATACCCACATCAGAGAGCGCTTCGCGTACATCATCTAATTTGAATGGCTTAACAATGGCATTTATTAATTTCATATTCGTTCCTTAAATTCTTACTTAATCCGTTAATTCTCTTATTACAATCCAAGTAGCGTGCCAAAAAGTTAAGTGACTGATTTTAAACTATATAAACATAATAAGGTCGTAATAAAGAAAAAGACCGCACCAATATGGTGCGGCCTTTTCACTATCTTAATGCGTGATGCTCTTATTGCTCCAGTTTTGGGCAACAGAGCATTCAAAGCTCTAAATAACTAACAAATAGGTGTTCAAGACTAGTAACCTAAAAAATCCATCCAGCGTTCTATGAGCCGTTCGAAATCCTCGATTCCACAGCTTGCTTGGCTTTCACAATTATAGAAGTCGAACTCACTGCCCTCTTCCATCTCTTGCTCATGCGTTAATACGTTTTCTTGAATCGTTACTTCATCTTCATTAATCGCAAGACTGATCTCTTTGCCAAGCAACGTCACTTCATTGCTCAGATCCTGTCGAGATTGCTCAATTAACGCCATCACATGATCTAATTTCTGCCTATCTTTACCGATCTCTTCTTGAAGCCAACGGCCAACAATCTCATGGTCCATGCTGCATTTCACATAGTATTCACCCATTAGAGTGTTTCTAGTAAATTCGAATTCCATAAGGCTCCAAAGCTCTAATAAAAAGAGGTTCAATAAAAGGGTTGTTGCAAAAATGAGGCGAGAGTATATAGCGAAGTTATCAAGAGATCGAGTCGCTCGTCGTCAGCACTCAGACATAAAAAACGCCTTCTACGAATAGAAGGCGTTCAATCAGTTACTTAGTCAGTCAAGCGATTACGCTGGCTCTTGGAAGATAACCGTGTCCGCTTTTTCCGTGTACTGACCCATTTTATGGAAGTTCAGGTAACGGTATGTATCAGCAGCCGTTGCATTAATCTTCTCAGCGTACTCTAAGTACTCTTCTTTCGTTGGGATACGACCTAGAATCGCGCCAACAGCAGAAAGCTCAGCAGAAGCCAGATAAACGTTCGCGCCATTACCTAAGCGGTTCGGGAAGTTACGTGTTGACGTCGACATAACCGTCGAAGCATCAGCAACACGAGCTTGGTTACCCATACATAGTGAACAGCCCGGAGTTTCGATACGTACCCCAGCACGACCGAAGATGCCGTAATAGCCTTCTTCTGTCAGTTGGTCTTTATCCATCTTCGTTGGCGGAGCGACCCATAGGCGAGTATTTAGCGAGCCGTTAAACTCTTCTAGCATCTTACCTGCAGCACGGAAGTGACCGATGTTCGTCATACAAGAACCGATGAATACTTCTTGAATCTCTGTGCCTTGAACGTCAGAAAGAAGACGAGCATCATCTGGATCGTTTGGTGCACATAGGATTGGCTGATCGATGTCAGCAAGATCGATCTCAATAACATGAGCGTATTCCGCATCTGAATCAGCAGATAGCAACTCAGGGTTCGCTAACCACTCTTCCATTGCAGTGATACGACGCTCAATCGTACGAACATCACCGTAACCTTCAGCAATCATCCACTTAAGCATAACGATATTCGAGTTCAGGTACTCATCGATAGACTCTTGAGATAGCTTAACCGTACAACCTGCAGCAGAACGCTCAGCAGATGCATCAGAAAGCTCAAATGCTTGCTCAACAGATAAGTGCTCAACACCTTCAATTTCGAGTACACGACCAGAGAATTCATTGATCTTACCTGCTTTCTCTACCGTTAGTAGACCTTGCTTGATACCGTAAAGAGGAATGGCATGTACTAGGTCACGTAGCGTGATACCCGGTTGCATTTCACCTTTAAAGCGAACCAAGATAGATTCAGGCATATCAAGAGGCATAACGCCTGTTGCCGCAGCAAATGCTACCAAGCCAGAACCCGCAGGGAACGAAATACCTAGAGGGAAACGAGTATGCGAATCACCACCTGTACCTACAGTATCAGGAAGAAGCATACGGTTTAGCCATGAGTGGATAACACCATCACCCGGACGAAGTGAAACACCCGCACGGTTCATAATGAAATCAGGTAGCGTATGGTGAGTATTTACATCGACTGGTTTAGGGTATGCAGATGTGTGACAGAAAGACTGCATTACAAGGTCAGCAGAGAAACCAAGACACGCCAGATCTTTAAGCTCATCACGAGTCATAGGGCCGGTAGTATCTTGAGAACCGACTGTAGTCATTTTAGGTTCACAGTACTGACCAGCACGCACACCTTCAACGCCACATGCTTTACCAACCATCTTCTGAGCTAGCGTGTAGCCTTTATCAGATGCCGATGGGTCGATTGGTTTAGCAAACAGATCCGTTTCTTCTAGACCTAGTGCGTCACGAGCACGACCCGTTAGACCACGACCGATGATCAGTGGGATACGGCCACCAGCACGCACTTCATCAAGAAGTACTTTGCTTAGCTCAAAGCTTGAAATCACAGAACCGTTCTTGTGAACAACACCTTCGTACGGGTAGATATCAATGATATCGCCCATGTTCATGTCTTGTACGTTCAGTTCAATGGGTAGTGCGCCTGAATCTTCCATTGTGTTATAGAAGATTGGTGCAATTTTACCACCAAGACAAACACCGCCAGTACGCTTGTTTGGGACGAATGGGATATCTTCACCCATGAACCAAAGTACTGAGTTTGTTGCCGACTTACGTGAAGAACCTGTACCAACAACATCACCAACGTAAGCCAGTGGAATGCCATCTTTTTGCATTTCTTCAATTTGATTGATTGGACCAACGCTACCCTGTTCATCAGGAGTAATACCATCACGTTCCATCTTCAGCATCGCTTTTGCGTGTACTGGGATATCAGGGCGTGACCATGCATCAGGCGCTGGAGATAAGTCATCGGTGTTCGTTTCACCGGTAACTTTAAATACTTTAACGGTGATCTTTTCCGCTACTTTGTTTTTCGCTGTAAACCATTCAGCATCAGCCCAAGATTGAAGCACTTGTTGCGCAAATGCATTGCCAGCTTTCGCTTTCTCTTCTACGTCATAGAACGCATCGAACATCAGTAGAGTATGAGATAGCGCTTTAACAGCGATTGGAGCAAGCTCTGCATCGTCTAGTAGAGATACTAGAGATTCGATGTTGTAACCGCCTTGCATAGTACCAAGCAGTTCTGCAGCTTTTGCTTTGCTCACTAGTGGAGAAGTTACTTCACCTTTAGTGATAGCCGTAAGAAAGCCAGCTTTTACGTAAGCAGCTTCATCTACACCCGGTGGAATGCGATTTTCGAGAAGGTCAAGAATGATTTCTTCTTCACCTTGAGGTGGATTCTTCAGAAGTTCAACTAGGCCAGCGACTTGCTCAGCATCTAGTGGTCTTGGGACAACTCCCTCGGCAGCACGTTCTTCGACGTGTTTACGGTAGGCTTCAAGCACGACTTTTTTCCTCTCATTGCGGTTCACTTCTTACCTTCATAATTATTAGTAAAATAAAGAAGTGAACATCCTTGGAAACTTGGCTCTCCATTGCCATTTTTGTCATTCAATTTGTATTGATGAGCGGCATCATAGAGGCCAAACTGTGGGCGGTAGAATAGCAAATTTAACGTTAAATTAAAATCTTATCATTTTGACCAACATAGCAAGTTAAGACGAAAGTCCCACTATTTTTGCCTAATTACGCACTTAAATGGCGACTCTACGCATGATTATTTGTAGGAAGTACCTACAATCAGATACACCGAATCGAAGTTATCTTCAGTTCGGCCATAAGCTAAAATGATCGGCCCGATTGGCGAATCGACACCCGCGAAAACAGAACCCGCGGTGTACATTGGCGCCTCATCAATACTCAAATCATTGTTCGACCAAACGCCACCATGCTCAATGGATGCACCCACGTAGAATGGTGATTCAAAGAGGCCGAAGTCATTTTCAAACCACTTATAACGATAGATAAGGCTGGTATAGGCCAAGTTCTGACCTATCATACTATTCCTTGGAATACCTGACAGGTTTAAAAAGCCACCGAGTTCTTTAGGGGCAACAGGAAAAATCGAGTTTTTACTTTCTACAATACCGTAATCAAGCTTTGCGACTAAAGTATGCTTATCGATACTCTTTGCAGCCATTAAATTAGCCGAAAACTCATAAACAGTATCGCTCTCAGACGTCAACTCTGTTTCGTTAATAGAAGTATCATTCTGAAAGTCATCATGAGAAACAAGGTACTCTAAATCGACAAAGTAACCCTTGGTCGGTAAGCTGAAATTATCCAAAGTATCCAATCGGTAACCCATGAAGCCACCAATACGCTTGTAACCACCATTGCCCAATGAAGGTAACGAAGAAACCTCAACATCCCCATCAGTATAACGAACACCAAATTTCAGCTCCTGCCACAAGGTCGGTTGATAGCCTAATGCCAATTCACCGACATATTCACTATACGTCATAGGGAGATAATCTTTCGTTACGTCCAGTGTCGGCTCTTCAATATCATCAATATTTGCGGGTAGGTTTCTGTTCTCTTTGCTGTAAACAACCGATGCCGAAGTAAACAGCTTTTGACTCGAAAAGAATGGCGAGTAAAGTTCCGCTTCAATTCGTTTGTCCGTTCCCATCTCGATATTGGTTCTTAACTCTGCACCATGCTTATTAATATCAGTAAAGTTGGCTGAAACACCGATCGAGTACTGACTGGTAGTAGAGAAATCATCTTCAAGAAAGAATCGAAAGTTGAGATAGTTTGGACCCCAAGATTTTTCGTTCACATCGACCTTTAGTTGATCCTCGCCATCCACGGTGTCAAATTCATAAGTCACCAACTCGAATCTATCTAACGCATAGAGGTCTTGCACTTTAGATTCAATTTCACTGGTCTTTAAGATCTTACCTGAATCAAGGTTTAAGCGATTTTCGAGCAACTTATCTGAGTAGTGGGTATTGTTGTTGATAACAACCCGGTCAACGACGGTCTTATCGCCGTGTTTTAGCTGTCTGCGTGCTTTTTGTTTATCCTCTATATAATGTTGATAATCGGCATTTGAGAGCGATAGCTTGGAAAGTTCATCAGTATGCTGCTTGGCGGCTTCATAACCAGCTAGGAAAGCCGATGGCATTTTATCAAAGTCAGTCGTCTCCATTTCCCCAACATCAGGGCGCAGGAAGACGTCATCGTCTGTTAGTGTTTCAGCTTGCTCTTGGGTGCTGCGTTGAACAAGATAATTAGAGAGTTGGTCAGCTGCGGCAAGAAAATTCGTAAAATCATCTTTGCCTTTGTAGTTGGTACTGATATCCACCGCAATGACGATGTCTGCTCCCATCGCTCTGGCAACGTCGACTGGCATGTTATTGGTGACACCACCATCAACTAGCATTCGACCATCTAGGGCATAAGGGGGAAGAGCTCCAGGAACTGACATACTGGCCATCATGGCATCAACAAGGTGACCATGGTCGATGACCACCTCTTCAAGTTCTATGATGTCGGTTGCGACAGAACGGTATGGGATAGCAAGGTTGTCGAAAGAGTCGAAAGAAGATAGATTTCCGGTGGTCTCACGCAAAATACGCAACATATTCTGGCCTTGAACCACACCTTTTCTCGCTTTGATTTCACCCCAACCTAAACCGAGGTCGGTGTTCAATTGATAGCGATCTTCATACTCTTTATCACGCACACGGCGATCACTACGGTTAACGCGATCGCGATAGCCGCGATTCCAATCCACCGTATAGATAAAACTTTCAATCTCGTCCGCGCTCATCCCTGTCGCATAAAGACCACCAACGTAGGCGCCCATACTTGTACCAGTGATGTAATCGACCGGGATTTGCATCTCTTCTAACGCTTTAAGCACACCGATGTGGGCAGCACCTTTCGCTCCCCCACCAGCAAGAACGACAGCGACGGTTGGCCTTTTATGAGCTTGTGCAAGTTCAACGTGTTCTGATGAATCAACCTTCGCCACAGTTGCTGCAAACAGTTGAAAACTGATCACTGTACCGACAACACCTAAGCTGCTCACTAACCAACGAGAAATCATTCTTTAAACTATCCTTGTCATTGTTTTCTGTTATGACTTTACCACTGAAAAAGCTTCTTTAGCCACTGTTTTGGTTGACTTTCACAGCCCTTTTTAATGTTCCCGCCTTCATCCCAAACTGGCAATTTAACGGTACCATCACAGTCAAACTCTAAAGCGCCTTCGGGAGTTCGAGTAAAGCTGGCGGTCGCAATCCCTGTCGGCCAAGGCAGCAATAACTGTTCTGGTGTTCTTTGCTTCAAGTAATCGGCATAGACACGCAGCGCACCACTAGAACCTGTCAGTTTAGTCGGTTTATTGTCATCACGCCCGAGCCAAATCGTCGTCACTTCACGACCATCGACACCAACAAACCAACTATCGCGACTGTCGTTACTGGTGCCCGTTTTACCGGCTAACCCTGCCCATGCAAACTGACCTTGTAGGAAGCGTCCAGTGCCTTCCGACACACCACGTTTCATCGCATAGGTTGTTAGCCAAGCGGCTTGTTGATCAACACTTTGCGATACGCGAGGGATTGATTGATATAAAACCTCACCATCGTTATCAACCACAGAGCGAAGCGCAGACAACGGGGCAATACGCCCAGAGTTGGTGATTGTTTGGTACATCTGTGCAACTTGGAACGGAGTCAGTGAGAATGAACCCAAAAACATCGATGGCACTGGGCGAATCTCATTTTTATCGACACCCAGTTTTCCAATCGTGTCTGAGACACTATCAATACCTAACTGCATTCCCAATCGAACCGTTGGCACGTTATAAGATTTCGAAAGCGCCACATACAAGGGCACATCGCCACGGAACTTACGATCGAAGTTTCTTGGGCTCCATACGCTACCTTTACTGCCTTTCAAGCTCAGTGGAGTGTCCTTCAATGTTGTCGCCAACGTGTATTTCTGGGGCTGTTCCAATGCGGTTAGGTAGATTGCAGGCTTAACCAAAGAACCAATAGGACGACTCGCGTTCAAGGCACGGTTAAAGCCATCGTAGCCAGTACGCTTACCACCGACCATCGCTCGGATTTCACCGGTATTTCTATCCACGGCAATAGCCGCAGCTTCCAGTTTGTTACCTGCGGTTTTCGATAAATCAGGCACCTTGCGAGCAATCGACTTCTCTAACTTATCTTGAGACACCGGATCCAGAGAGGTGAAGACTCGAATCCCTTTTTTCGCCTCAAATCGGTCGCCGACATACTTCTTAAGCTCAATATTTACTTGTTGGAAGTAAGCTGGCTGACGGCTAGCAATGCGTGGGTTGTCTTGAATATCCAAATCACGACTCGCCGCCTCTTCGTATTGTCGCGGAGTTAATATGTCTTGCTGCATCAACAAGCGAAGAACCAGATCTCGTCGAGTCTTAGTACGCTCAGGATAACGAACCGGATTGTAATACGATGGCCCTTTCACCATACCAACAAGCAGTGCTAGCTGATCGATGCGGAGCTCTTGAATTGGCTGTCCGAAGTACAAGCGAGATGCTAAACCGAAACCATGGATCGCTTGCCCACCATTTTGCCCAAGATAAACCTCGTTTAAATAAGCCTCTAGGATACGGTCTTTGCTGTAACGATGGTCCAAAATAAGTGCAATGTAAGCTTCACGAACCTTACGCCACAATGTACGTTCACTCGACAGGAACAGGTTTTTTGCCAGCTGTTGTGTCAGCGTACTACCACCTTGTACCGTTCGCCCGGCTTTGACGTTAACGACCATTGCACGAGCGATGGCCAGTGGCGACACACCATCGTGTTGATAGAAGTTTCGGTCTTCGGTTGCTAATAAGGCATCAACCATCACTTCTGGGAATTGATTACGTTTTAAGAACAGGCGCTGCTCATCGTTACTTTTCTCAAGCATGCCAAGCATTTTCGGTTCAACACGCAGATAACCCATGTCGCCTTTCTTCTCTAGCGACTGAATACGAGTTAACTCATTACCGTTGAAATGCAGCATCACATGACGATCCGCTTCCGGTCCATCGACAAACTCGAATGGACGACGAATCATTTCAATCTTAGTTGAAGAGGAAGAGTATTCGCCAGGGTGACGAGGAGCATTCACCTTACGATAATTAAGTACATCGAGCTCATTCTTAACCTGTACCAAACTTACCGGAGTTCCCGGAGACAGGTCTAGCACTCGCGCATAAACGACCGTTGGCAAATCAAACAATTGACCTTCAAAACGCTGTTTGACCACAGAATCAAGATAAATGCCGACGAACAACAGCAATGCCGCGAGCGCCAAGCCCGCTTTCCAAGAAATGCCCCATAGGATCTTCAACCAACCTCTTTTGCCTGTTTTCTTAGCCTTAGGTTTGGTCTTTTTCGCAGCCGATCTTGGTTTTCTTGGCTTGGCTTTGGTCGCTGGTGACTTCTTTGCTGGCGCTTTTTTAGGTGGTGCCTTTTTTGGCGTTAACATTTTGGTCATCATCGATTCAACTGTCGTTTGGTTTTAGTGGTTGCTACATGGTTAGCAGGGTCATCCGGCCAAGAATGTTTTGGGTAACGGCCTTTCATTTCTTTTTGTACTTCTTTGTACGCGCCAGCCCAAAAGCCGGCTAAATCTTGAGTAATTTGCAGTGGTCGCTGTGCTGGAGAAAGTAGCTCAAGCACTACTTTTTTACGCCCTTGCGCGATCAATGGCGAGTCTTGTTCTCCAAAGACTTCCTGCATTCGCACTGAGATCACTGGTTCAGACTTATATTGATAACGAATAGCCTTCTTACTGCCTGTCGGCATCAGATAGTGCGTTGGCAGCCATTGGTCGATTTCTTGATTCAAAGGCCAACCAAGATAAGCAGACAATGCCTGTTCAATCGAAACACTAGCCAGCCCTTTTGCCGATTTAATGCCATTCAGATAGGGTGATAGCCACTCATCAAGGTGTTCAATTAAACTCGCGTCATCCATCGCTGGCCAATCATGCTCTGGCATCCAAAGTTCTGCACAGCGTACACGCTCAACCAACTGCTTAGCCGAAAGTGTCCAATGTAAGCGATCCAATCCGCATCGAGCGACATAATTGAGCAGCGCTTGGCTCACCTGATTCGCATCGGGATCGGGTAAAGCTTTGGTACTGATAATCAACTTACCCAAAGACACTCGCTGCTCGGCAACTAAACGGCCACGTTTCTCATCCCAATCGGCGTAATCGGAACGCACAAACAGTTTTGGAAATTCAGATTCTAACTGCGAGATATCAACCGCAATGGCTAAGAAAATTTGACTGGCTCGCCCTGTACTGCGCATTAAATCAATCACTACGACATAGTCATTGTTCGCCAATGGGTCATCGTCACGAACCTCAGCGCCATGACCATTCGCCAGAAGGAAAGCATTGCTGGTCGCGCTTCTCACTTGTGCAATCCGATCTGGAAAGGCAAAACAAAGCACTAATGGTAGCAATGATTCGTCGACTTGTGACAAATCTAAGTGATGATTGAGTTTGCTCGCGAGACTTTTCGCTCGCTGCATCACCACGCTATTTTTCGAGTGTTTTCTTTGCTTAAGTCGATGCAAAGAGTGCTGAATATCGGTGACGTTGCGTTCAGGCTCTTCAAGCAAAGCTGCGGCTACAATCGCGACATTCAATAAAGCAGGACTGCTTTGCTGCGCTTTAACCAACATGCTGGCAATACGAGGCTCTAAACCTAAACGTTGGGCCTGTTTTCCTAATGCCGTAAATTGACCATTATCGTCTAACAATTCAAGAGTCTGTAAGAGTTGCTTGGCTTGTCCAATAGAAGCTTTTGGTGGAACGTCTAACCATTGCAGATCATCGGCACTCACAGCCCCCCATTGCGTCAATTCAGACACCAACGAAGAGAGATCTGAATGTAGAATTTCAGGCTCAGGTACAGCAGGTTGCTGCATTAACTGCGTTTCGCTGTACAAGCGAACACACAGACCTTCTTCAATTCGACCTGCACGGCCTGCACGCTGCTCAGCGGAAGACTGCGAGATTTTCACTTGCTCAAGCTTAGTAATGCCGGTTTTAAGATCGAATTTCGCCACACGTTCGAGCCCGGAATCGACCACTAATCGAATACCTTCAATCGTCAAAGAAGTCTCAGCAATATTGGTCGCTAACACCACCTTTCGACGCCCTTTCTCTGATGGCGCGATTGCTTTCTGCTGTTGAGAAAAGCTGAGTTGGCCATACAAAGGACACACATCGATATCGCTAGCGAGTTGTTCCAGTTGAGATTCGACTTGCTTAATCGCAGAAACGCCCGGTAAGAAGGCTAAAAGTGAGCCTGACTCTTTCTCCATCAGAGAGCGAATCACGTTGGCCATTTTAGGAGCTAGATATTCATTGGCAGTCAAAGGCTGGTAACGGAAATCGACCGGAAAAGTACGACCTTGTGATTCAACGTATTTGGCATTCGGTAGCAAAGATTGCAGCGCTTGTTGATCTAAAGTTGCCGACATCACAACCACTTTTAGATCGTCACGCAACGCATCTTGGATCTCTAAGCTAAAGGCCAATGCGGTATCTGCATGAATACTGCGCTCGTGAAATTCATCAAAGATCACAATATCAACGCCAGTCAATTCAGGGTCGGTTTGGATCATTCTGGTCATGATCCCTTCGGTGACGATTTCCAAGCGAGTTGAACTACTGGTTTTAGATTCACCACGAACTCTAAAACCAATGCTCTCTCCCACCTTTTCTCCCAATTGATTCGCTAAGTAAGTAGCAATATTCCTTGCCGCCAAACGCCTCGGTTCAAGCATGATAATTTTACCTTGAACGGCGTTGGTCTTAACTAACTGTAAAGGGAAGAATGTTGACTTACCCGCACCGGGAGCGGCCTTTAGAATAAGTTGAGTGTGTGTTTCTACGCCAGCGAGCAGATCTGGCATCACAGCTTCTATGGGCAGTTGTGGCAATGGGAGAACCTTGTGGTGTAATGTTGGCAACATTGTACATAAAAACCTACCTGTCTAAATAAGTAATATGCACTTCAATCCTCCATTAGAGTCAGCGACTCTTATTAAACGCTATAAACGCTTTCTCACTGACATCCAACTTCCTGACGGCAGCGAGCGTACTATTCACTGCGCTAACACTGGAGCGATGACAGGATGTGCGACTCCTGGCAATACGGTGTGGTACTCAACATCCGATAATGCAAAAAGAAAATACCCAAACAGCTGGGAGATCTCAGAAACAGAGAAAGGTCATCGTATTTGCGTAAATACTGCGCGGGCAAACCAGCTAGCAGTGGAAGCAATTGAAAATGGGACTATAGTTGAACTCTTAGGTTATAACGCGTTACGAACCGAAGTGAAATATGGCAGTGAGAATAGTCGCATTGATATTCTGCTTGAAGATAACGAAAAGCCACCTTGCTATATCGAAGTAAAAAGCGTCACCTTGCTCGACGAGCAGCAAATATCAACTAAACAACAAGCGTCAACCGAAGGGCAAGGTTTTTTCCCTGATGCGGTTACAACCAGAGGTCAAAAACATCTGCGCGAACTCACAAAAATGGTCGAATCTGGCAATAGAGCCGTACTTTTATTCACTGTTTTACATTCAGGTATTGAAAAAGTGTCTGCGGCACACCATATAGACGCCAAATATTCGTTATTACTAAAACAAGCACAAGACGCTGGAGTTGAAGTGCTTTGCTATAAAGCAGAGCTCAGCAGTACTCAAATACAACTAAAACAAGCTGTTGAATTTATCAATAGCTAAGCAAAGATGCTGAACTAATCACATTGATTGCAAGTTTTAGTAAGAGTATTTGCCACCATTCGTTCTTTCTGCTATAGATACCCGCCTTAAAATTAGCTGCTTTGCAGTTGACTAGGTGTAAATAGGAGATGCTGTATGCCAGAATCTAAGAAAAAAGCGCTAGGCATCCTAGCCATCGCAGGTGTTGAACCGTACCAAGAAAAGCCAGGTGAAGAGTACATGTCACCTGAGCAAACGGAACATTTTACAAAAATTTTAGCAGCTTGGCGCAACCAGCTCAGGGAAGAAGTTGATCGTACTGTGCACCACATGCAGGACGAAGCAGCGAATTTCCCAGACCCAGTTGACCGTGCTTCTCAAGAAGAAGAATTCAGCCTAGAGTTACGTAATCGTGACCGTGAGCGTCGTCTTATCAAAAAAATTGAGAAGACATTAGACAAGATCGAAGAAGACGATTTCGGCTTCTGTGATTCTTGCGGTATCGAGATTGGCATTCGTCGCCTTGAAGCTCGTCCAACTGCTGATCTTTGTATTGACTGTAAAACACTTGCAGAGATCAAAGAGAAACAGATGCAAGGTTAATTCTTGCAGATGTAAAGAAAGGGAGCCTTGGCTCCCTTTTTTGTTTGTTATCCAAGCGAAGTATTTCACACGCTTGATAGTAAATAGCAGCTTTAAGCCTTTGTTCTATACATCAAACCTTGTTTATAGAGATTGAAGCTTAGTTCTACGTATTAAAGCTCTTGTTAAACGTCTTAAGAATCGGCTACTGCGGTACCATTTAGATTAGGTTGTTCACTCATGAATTATATCGGGCGCTTTGCACCATCACCGTCAGGTCCTCTTCATTTTGGCTCACTTGTTGCTGCTCTTGGTAGCTACTTTCAAGCGAAATCTAACCAAGGAAAATGGTTAGTTCGTATGGAAGACCTAGATCCACCAAGAGAAATGGTCGGCGCTGCAGACCTCATTCTTAAGACACTTGAGGCTTATCACCTATTTTGGGATAGTGAAGTCGTCTATCAGAGCCAACGTCATGGCTTGTATCAAGCTCAAATCGATCAATGGGTCGCCGATAAACAAGCCTACTACTGCCAATGCACCCGCAAGCAGATAAAAGCTTTGGGTGGCTTTTACAATGGTCATTGTCGAGATGCAGGCTTAATTGATTCAGGTGAACAGGCAGTTCGCTTGTGCATGGACTTTCCAGTAGAGTCGTTTGACGATGTTCGTCACGGTACAATCCAGATACCTAAAGCATTAGCTGAAGAAGATTTTATTATCAAACGCCGAGATGGATTGTTTGCTTATAACTTGGCGGTTGTCCTTGATGATATCGACCAAGGTGTAACCGAAGTTGTTAGAGGCGCAGACCTAATCGAACCAACAGGTCGACAAATCAGTTTGTATAAGACACTCAAGAAAAAAACAGTGAGCTACTTGCACTTACCATTGGCAACCGATGGCTTGGGGAATAAACTGTCAAAACAGAACCATGCCACCGCGATAGATCTCGACAACCCAAAACCAACGTTACTCAACGCTATGCGATTTTTAGGTTTTGATATCCCAACAGCCCTTTGTGAGGCTTCAATGGATGAGATTTTATTGTGGGGCAGCCTGCAATGGAACGTCAGTCAGTTACCTGATAGTTTACAAAAAGAGCACTGTAATTAGCTCGAAAATCACGGCAAATAGCAAAAACGACACATAAAAATGCCATAACCAACCACAGTGGTTAAGCAGACGATGTTCTCAAATGGCTCGCGCTAAGCTATTATTAGCCGCAATTAAACTCTGCACTACCACTTTGGACTAAGAGAAAAACAAAGTTGGCGATACCTACTTTGTTCTAAACTAATGAATACAAACGACAATACCCCAAGCGAACAACGCGGATTCCACGAATTAGCACTGAATATTTATACTCGTCAAGAGCACAATATTTCACGCAAGCAGATCAGTGACAACGCACTAAAAGTGTTATATCGCCTGAATGGTGCGGGTTTTGACGCGTTTTTAGTCGGTGGTGGTGTACGCGATATCTTATTAGGCTCTCAGCCAAAAGATTTTGATATTGCGACCAACGCAACGCCAGAACAAATCAAACACCTATTTAGAAACTGTCGCCTTATTGGTCGCCGTTTTCGATTAGCACATATCATGTTTGGCCGAGACATCATTGAAGTAGCGACTTTCCGTGGCCACCATCAGGAACCATCGAAAAACGTTTCTGCCCAATCAGAAGAAGGCATGTTGCTACGCGATAACGTATACGGCAATGTTGATGAAGATGCAGAGCGTCGTGACTTCACTATTAATGCGATGTACTACAACATTGCAGACTACAGCATCCACGATTACGCTGGTGGTGTAGAAGATTTAGAAGATAAACTGATACGCCTGATTGGCGATCCAGAAACGCGTTACCGCGAAGACCCAGTACGTATGCTACGTGCAATGCGCTTCGCCGCTAAACTGGATTTTGATATCGAAGAAGATACTGCCGACCCTATCGAAGAGTTAGCGCATCTTCTAAAAGATATCCCAGCAGCACGCCTTTACGAAGAGTCTCTGAAGTTACTGCAATCAGGCCACGGTTTAGAAACCTACCACTTGATGCGCGAGTACAACCTGTTTCAACAGATGTTCCCATCAATCGCTGAGCACTTTACAGAGAGTTACGATTCTCACACAGAACAGATGCTTGACTTGGTGCTCGACTCTACCGACCTTCGCATCGAAGATGGCAAACGAGTAAACCCTGCGTTTATGTTTGCTGCGATCCTTTGGTATCCAATGAACAAGTTGGCAGACAAGCTAGTCGCAGAGCAAGGCATGGCGCACTACGATGCGATCATGGAAGCAAGCAACATCATCCTTGACCAGCAAGTAAAATCTATTGCCATCCCTCGTCGTCACACAGCAACCATTCGTGAAGTTTGGCTGCTGCAATTACGACTGCCTCGCCGCAACGGTAAACGCGCCGTTCGCCTAATGGAGCTGAACAAGTTCCGTGCAGGCTACGATTTCCTAGAAATGCGTGGTGAGATTGAAGGTGGCGAAACCAAAGATCTAGCGAAATGGTGGGAGCGCTACCAAACAGCCGGTCGCAATATGCGCCAAGCTATGGCTAATGACGTAGCAGCACCAGCAAAGTCGGGCAATCGTCGCCGTAAGACTTACCGAAACAAAAAGAGTAAGCAATCAGAATGATCACTGCTTACATTGCGGTCGGCAGCAACCTTGCCGACCCAGTTAGCCAAGCAAATTTGGCTATCGAAACGCTAAAAAACCTACCGCGATCAACGTTTGTTGCGACCTCACAGCTATATAGTAGCACTCCAATGGGGCCACAAAATCAACCGGACTACATCAACGCGGTAGTGGCAATCCAAACCGAATTAACGCCAATTGAACTGCTTGATTGCACTCAAAAAATCGAGCTAGAGCAAGGGCGCGTCCGTAAAGACGAGCGTTGGGGGCCAAGAACCTTGGATCTCGACATTGTGTTATACGGCAATGAGGTGATCGATTCAGAGCGCTTAATCGTTCCTCATTACGGAATGAAAGAACGAGAGTTTGTACTCTACCCGCTTGCTGAAATCGCACCAAGTTTACAACTCCCTGATGGGACTGAGCTGACAGAACTACTCAAAATAGTAGATAAGAACGGGCTCAATGTTTGGCAGCAATAGCCAAACGCATTAAGGAAAACCAATGAAAAAAGTAACCATTAACGACCTTATCAAATGCAAAACTGAAGGCCGTAAATTCGCGACTTCGACAGCTTACGATGCGAGCTTTGCTCAATTATTCGAAAGCCAAGAAATGCCAGTGCTGCTTGTCGGTGATTCACTGGGTATGGTTCTACAAGGCCATAACGACACTCTACCAGTTACCGTTGAAGAGATTGCTTACCATACGCGCTCAGTGCGTGCAGGTAGCCCTAACTGCCTTCTTATGGCTGACATGCCTTTCATGAGCTATGCAACTCCAGAGCAAGCTTGTGAGAGCGCAGCAACCTTAATGCGTGCTGGCGCGAACATGGTAAAAATCGAAGGCGGAAGCTGGTTGGTTGATACTGTGAAAATGCTAACAGAGCGTGCTGTACCAGTATGTGCACACTTGGGTTTAACGCCTCAGTCTGTGAACATCTTTGGTGGTTACAAGATTCAAGGCCGTGACGACGAGCAAGCCGATAAAATGGTTGCTGATGCTCTAGCATTGCAAAATGCAGGCGCACAAATCGTTCTACTTGAATGTGTACCAGCTTCATTGGCAAAACGAATTACAGAAGCTTGTGACGTACCGGTTATCGGTATCGGCGCAGGTAACGTTACCGATGGTCAGATCCTTGTTATGCATGACATGTTCGGTATTTCTGCGAATTACATGCCGAAATTCTCTAAGAATTTCCTAGCTGAAACAGGTGATATGCGTAAGGCTGTAGCTCTATACAAAGAAGAAGTAGAGAGCGCGCGCTTCCCTGATGAAGCTCATACAATCGCTTAGGAGTAAGTATGCAAACTTTTGCTGAAATAGCGGCTCTTCGTGAGCAGATTAAACAGTTTAAGCGTGATGGACGTACGGTTGCTTTTGTTCCGACAATGGGAAACCTGCATGAAGGCCACCTAACTCTGGTAAAGAAAGCTCGCGAGCTGGCTGACATTGTTGTGGTAAGCATCTTTGTTAACCCGATGCAGTTTGACCGTGCCGACGACCTAAACAACTACCCTCGTACGTTAGAAGCTGATTTAAGCAAACTAACAGGCGAAGGTGTTGAACTGGTATTTACACCAACGCCAGAGGTAATGTACCCAGAAGGATTAGACAAGCAGACGTTTGTTGAAGTCCCGGGAATATCTCACATGCTTGAAGGTGCTTCTCGTCCGGGTCACTTCCGCGGTGTCTCAACGATTGTCACTAAACTGTTCAACATCGTTCAGCCAGATTTTGCATGCTTCGGCGAGAAAGATTTCCAACAACTTGCTGTTATTCGCCAGATGACGACTGACTTAGCGTTAGACATTGAAGTTGTGGGTGTCGCGACGGTTCGTGAAATGGACGGTTTGGCAATGAGCTCTCGCAATAGCAACCTAACCATTGATGAGCGTCAACGTGCTCCCGTTCTAGCGCGTACCATGCGTTGGATCAGCAGTGCAATTCGCGGCGGTCGTGATGATTACGCATCAGTGATTGAAGATGCAACTGACCAGCTTCGCGCAGCCGATCTGCAACCAGATGAGATCTTCATTTGTGATGCTAGGACGCTACAAGCCATCACTTCAGAATCGACTCAAGCAGTGATTCTTATGTCAGCTTTCCTAGGTAAGACTCGTCTTATCGACAACCAAGTTCTTGACTTGGTAACGGAAACAAAAGAAGAAGTGAAAGAAGAAACGGCTGAGTAATCGCGTTCTTCTCTTTGCGTAAACCAGCTTCTAACGCAAAGCAAAAGCACAAACGCAGAACATAAAAAAGGTCGATATAATATCGACCTTTTTCTTTGTCTGTTATTCAAGATAACCCGTTATTTCCTACGATTGGTATTAACTGCGTAAGCCGATACCCTTCGTCACTAGGTAGTGTGCGATGCCATACAGCACTACGATAAACACACCTAGCACACCAAACGACGTCACAATACCTACATCAGACACACCTAAGAAGCCATATCTGAACGCGTTTACCATGTACACGATAGGGTTCAGTTTCGATATGCCTTGCCAAAACTCAGGCAATAGGCTGATTGAGTAGAACACACCACCAAGATAAGTCAGTGGCGTTAAGATGAATGTAGGGATAATCGAGATGTCATCAAACGTGCGAGCAAAAACCGCGTTAATCAAACCACCCAGTGAGAACACGACTGAAGTTAGAAATACAGTCGCAATGATCACCCCCCAATGATCGACTTGTAGGTCAACAAAGAACAGTGATACGAAAGTAACGATAGTACCTACTAACAAACCACGCACGACACCACCCATCACAAAACCCGCGATAATCACATAGTTAGGTACTGGTGCTACAAGCAGCTCTTCAATGTTCTTTTGGAACTTAGCACTAAAGAACGACGACGCCACATTCGAATATGAGTTGGTGATCACCGACATCATGATCAAACCAGGAACAATGTATTCCATGTAGCTAAAGCCGTTCATTTCACCAATACGCGCACCAATCAGGTTACCGAAGATGATGAAATAAAGCGTCATAGTAATCGCTGGCGGCACTAGAGTTTGCACCCAAATACGCGTAAAGCGATTGATCTCTTTAGTTAATAAACTACAGAAAGCTGTCCAATATAGGCTGTACATATTATTTACTCCCCTCACGGACAATACTCACGAATAGCTCTTCTAGACGGTTTGCTTTGTTACGCATAGAGAGGACTTTAACCTGTTGATCGCTCAATTGAGCAAAGATGGTATTCAAGCCGAGGTTCTTATCGATTTCAATTTCAAGCGAGCCATTGACCATCACTTGGCTATTCACGCCTTCTAACTTAGGTTCAGCCGCGCCCTCTTCAAGATCCAAAATAAAGGTCTCTGCGCTCAACTTACCTAGCAACGCTTTCATGGTTGTGTTCTCAATCAACTCACCACGATTGATGATACCGATATTGCGACACAGCATTTCCGCTTCTTCTAGGTAGTGCGTGGTCAAGATAATGGTAATGCCCTGCTTCTCGTTGATCTCTTTCAGGAATTCCCACATAGAGCGACGCAGTTCAATATCGACACCTGCTGTTGGCTCATCAAGGATAAGCAGCTGCGGCTCGTGCATCAGAGCGCGAGCAATCATCAAACGACGCTTCATACCACCAGATAAGTTACGTGCACGTTCGCTACGTTTTTCCCACAAATCGAGTTGAGATAGGTACTTTTTCGCTCGCTCTTTCGCAAGAGCTTTCTGCACACCGTAGTAACCAGCCTGCTGCAAAACGATCTGCTCAACAGTTTCAAACGGGTTAAAGTTAAACTCTTGAGGCACTAAGCCTAGGTTTTGTTTCGCCAACTCCAGATCAGTATCAATGTCGTAGCCGAACACTTTAACCTTGCCTGAAGTCTTGTTAACCAGTGAAGAGATAACACCGATGGTGGTCGACTTACCCGCACCGTTTGGACCAAGTAGTGCGTAAAAATCGCCTTTTTCTACTTGTAAACTAATGCCTTTAAGAGCTTCAAAGCCCCCAGCATAAGTTTTTCTTAATTGCTCAATTTCTAATGCATACATAGAGATAGACTGCCATTTGCTATAGATAGATGTTGATGACCGAGCATGAGGAAGAGAGTGAAACGTAAAACGAACTAGCTGAAAGCTAACCCAAGATTTTTTAACTCGGCCATTTTGCGAACAAGTTTATCGTTGATTGACGATTAATACAAATATCGATTCGTGCTTTCTTTTTAAAACAGTGGAAAATCTCAGCTAACTAAAGAGAAAAAACATGTTCGATAAACACAAAAAATGCCGCCAAGTCATTCGCTTAACGGCATTTTTATCAGAACGAAATGAAGGACTGATTAATCAAATCAGTTCATCAATGAAACTTAGACGGACTCAAACTGGTGCTCGTCTCTCTCAACATAGCTGGTTGCAGCTGTCAGTGCTTCGTATCTGAATCGGTAAGTATTGGACTCAGGAACCAAGTCAATGACATGGAATTTCTCAAGTTGCTGACGTGTATTCTCGTTTGGACACAACAAGTACACCTCACATTGCGCATCTAGAGCATCCTTGATGGCATTCTCCAGCGCTAGACCAACGGTTACATCAATCATCGGAACGTCCGTTAAATCTAGAATCATCGCTTCATAGTCAGAGATACTCGAGTGCTGGCGCGAAATCGCTTTCGATACACTGAAGATCATTGGCCCTGAAAGATAGAAGAACAGAACTTTACCATTCGCACTATCGAGTAGCTGACGTTCACTATCAGTGAGTGGGATATCGTCCTCGTCATCACCATCACTGATGGCTTTAACTTGCCTTGCTTGCTCGCGACTTAGCCTTTCAATGATCAGGATATTCGAGATAAAGACACCAAGCCCAACAGCAATAATCAGGTCAACGAATACGGTTAGTAGCATTACACCATACATCACGCCCATGCCAGCATAACTAACCTTGTGCGCGCGCTGAATGAAACTCCAGTCAAGGATGTTGAAGCCCACATACATGGCGATACCTGCCAACACCGCCATAGGAATAGGCTCGGTTAAGCCACCAGCGACCAAAACAACTAGCGCTAATACTAAGGCACGAATTACACCAGACAGTGGAGAGCGCGCACCAACCTGAATATTGGTCACGGTGCCCATAGTCGCGCCCGCACCAGGTAGTGCGCCGAACAGGCCTGAAAGCATATTGGCGATGCCCTGCCCTCGCAGCTCTTTATCAGAGTCATGCTCTTTACGAGTCAGTGAATCACCAATAACCGCAGTCAAAAGCGTATCAATACAACCCAACGTACCAAGCACTAAGGCATCGATAACCATGGTAGTAAACTGCTCAGCGCTGATAGTAGGAATAACAAGAGAAGGTAGGCCTGCAGGGATTTCACCAATGCGGCGAATAGAGTCAGTATCGAAGAAAATAACGGATAGCAGAGTTACAGCGACTAACGCGACCAGTTGTGCGGGCACATACTTACGGTACTTAGCAGGGAAGCCAAACAGAATACCGAGCGTCAGTGCACCTAGAAAAAGCTCACTCACTTTTAAGTTTGCTAGCGTATCAGGCAAAGCAGAGAGCGTGCCCATCACACCACCGGATGGAGCTGCATGTCCTAGCAATGGAGATAGCTGCAAGATAATTAGAATAACGCCAATACCCGACATAAAACCGGATATCACGCTATAAGGCATCAAAGTAACGTATTTTCCGAGCTTTAACGTCCCAAGTAGTATTTGAAACGCACCCGCCATCATCACGACGGTAAAGGTCATTGCCATTCCGGTTTCAGGATATTTAGCGACCATGCTCGTCATTACTGCTGTCATGATTACTGTCATCGGGCCGGTTGGCTCAGATATCAGGCTGCTTGAACCGCCAAACAAAGCGGCAAATAGGCCGACCATAATCGCGCCCCAAAGGCCTGCTTCAGCTCCTGCCCCAGAAGCAACACCAAATGCCAACGCTAAAGGCAGTGAGATGATGGCTGTAGTCACACCGCCAAACATATCCCCTTTGAGATTGATATCCGTAAAACGACTTCCAAACAAAACACACCTTCCTGATGATGAAATGACAAACCTTATCACTTTAACAAATGTATCAAGTGTTCAGAAAGTGTTAATTCAATCACATTATTCATGTCTTATAACCGGATCATAGCTTCTAAGCTAAGTTCATGATTTTAACGACTAGAACACGTCAGATGAGTACTAATTGACACAGTTTTTACGAGATTGAATTTGTAACATTGTGTATAGTTGTGATTCTTAATTAAGGGATGTAAGACGCAAAATGCCAGAGATTAAACAGCTTTTTGAAAACAACTCTAAATGGTCTGAAGAAATTCGTTCAGAGCGACCAGAGTATTTTACAACGCTTGAAGAGGGTCAAAACCCTGGTTTCCTATGGATCGGCTGTTCTGATAGCCGTGTACCGGCCGAGCGTCTCACTGGTTTGTATTCTGGCGAACTGTTTGTTCATCGAAATGTTGCTAACCAAGTGGTTCATACCGACCTAAACTGCCTATCTGTTGTGCAGTACGCGGTCGATGTACTCAAAGTTAAACACATTATTGTTTGTGGCCACTACGGTTGTGGCGGTGTTAACGCGGCGATTGATAATCCTAAACTTGGTCTAATCAATAACTGGTTACTTCACATCCGCGACAATTACCTAAAATACCGTAAACAGATCGAGGGACTTCCTCGTGAGCAATGGGGTGACAAACTGTGCGAGATTAACGTCGCAGAGCAGGTTTATAACCTAGGTAACTCAACCATTATGCAAAACGCATGGGAGCGAGGCCAAGAGGTTGAAATTCACGGTGTGGTTTACGGCATTGGCGATGGCAAGTTACAAGACCTTGGCGTACGTTGCTCAAGTAACGATACCTTAGAGAACAGTCACTTAGAGGCATTGAACAAAATCTTAACGACGCCTCTTCTTAGCCAGCAAGGCTAGACCATTCCGCTATAAATACAAAAAGCCCGCTTGATGCGGGCTTTTTAATGACTTCTATTCAACAAGCGTAATAATTACTCTTGAGGTACAACTTTACCGATGTACGGCAGGTGACGATATTTTTGTGCGTAGTCGATACCAACACCAACAACGAATTCGTCAGGGATTTCAAAACCAATCCACTTAGTATCTACCGTCACTTCACGACGAGAAGGCTTGTCTAGTAGCGTACAGATTTCGATAGATTTAGGACCACGTAGGCTCAGAATCTCTTTCACTTTCGTCAGTGTGTTACCTGTATCGATAATGTCTTCTACAAGTAGAACGTCTTTACCTTGGATATCATCATCCAAGTCTTTCAAGATACGAACATCACGTGAGCTTTCCATGCCGTTGCCGTAGCTAGACGCAGTCATGAAATCAACTTGGTGAGTTAAATCGATAGCACGAGCAAGATCCGCCATAAAGACAAAAGATCCACGTAATAAGCCAACTAAAACTAGATCTTCACTACCCTTGTAGTGTTCCGTGATCTGTTTGCCTAGTTCGTTCACTCGATCCTGAACTTCTTGCTCAGAGATCATGACTTCAACTGTATGCTTCATACTGCTCTCATTTTATTTGGTGATTGCGACAAGTGTAGACAGTTCTGCCATCGGCGCCGCTCAATTTGTGCGTAAGTCTAGCACTGCTCAAATACCCACACCACCTTATGGTTCAAATTTACTGTCAGATTATCCACGATAATGTGCGCTACTGCCTTATCCGATACTCGCTTCCTTTCACATCAATACTGATCACGCTTTATGTATCAAGTTTGATGTAACTGTCTATTAAATAAGCTCAAAGGATTGACCATTCGCATATGCACCATTACACTCATCTTGGCTTAAATAATAATAAAATCATTAATATAAGAAATTCGTTGGCAAGGAAAACAAAATGGACTCAATCTCTAAGAGACCTAGAACTAGGCTTTCACCCCTAAAAAGAAAACTTCAATTGATGGAAATCGCACTTGAAGTGTTCTCTCGCCGTGGCATTGGCCGTGGTGGACACGCAGACATTGCAGATATTGCTCAGGTGTCTGTAGCAACCGTATTTAACTACTTCCCAACCCGTGAAGATCTGGTTGATGAAGTACTGAATCACGTCGTACGCCAATTCTCTAACTTCCTTTCAGACAATATCGACTTAGATATTCACGCAAAAGAAAACCTACATAATATTGCGACTGAAATGGTGACGTTAGTGGCTCAAGATAGCCATTGGTTGAACGTATGGTTCGAATGGAGCGCATCAACTCGTGATGAAGTATGGCCTCTATTCGTAACCACTAACCGCACTAACCAAATGTTAGTACAGAATATGTTTAGCAAAGCGATTGAACGCGGCGAAGTTTGCGACGATCACGATCCTAAGCATCTAGCGAACCTATTCCACGGCATCTGCTACTCGCTATTCATTCAAGCGAAACGTGTAGAAACGCCTGAAGAGCTTTCAAGCTTAACGGATAGCTACCTAAACATGCTGTGCATCTATAAGTAGATTCGCGTAAAACTAAAGGGTTGGCTTTAACGCCAGCCCTTTTTTATTACCGATAGAAAAATAGAATGAGATTCCCTACTCCTTCCTTCGTCATCCTCAAGAGCGAGGGACGAGCGAGTTGGGGATCTCATACAGACATGACGACCCACTTTTCTTCGGACATAAAAAAACCGCTGACGAATCAGCGGCTTTTAAAAACATTAGCGAGTGACTAAGAAAAAATTACTTCTTCTTTTTCACTGCTTTTTTGTTTGGAAGGTCAGTGATTGAACCTTCGAATACTTCCGCAGCTAGACCAACAGACTCGTGTAGAGTTGGGTGAGCGTGGATAGTAAGAGCGATATCTTCTGCGTCACAACCCATTTCGATTGCTAGGCCGATTTCGCCAAGAAGTTCACCGCCGTTAGTACCAACAACAGCACCACCGATTACGCGATGAGTATCTTTATCGAAGATCATCTTAGTCATACCGTCGGCACAGTCAGAAGCGATTGCACGACCAGAAGCAGCCCAAGGGAAAGTCGCAACTTCGTAGTTTAGGCCTTCCGCTTTCGCTTCTTTCTCAGTCTTACCTACCCAAGCAACTTCTGGCTCAGTGTACGCAATTGATGGGATTACTTTAGGGTCGAAATAGTGCTTCTTACCAGAGATAACTTCAGCAGCTACGTGACCTTCATGCACACCTTTGTGAGCAAGCATTGGTTGACCAACAACGTCACCGATCGCGTGGATGTGAGGAACGTTAGTACGCATTTGCTTATCAACATTGATGAAACCACGCTCATCAACTTCGATACCCGCTTTTTCAGCATCGATAAGTGCACCGTTTGGAACACGACCGATAGCAACAAGAACAGCATCGTAGCGCTCAGCTTCAGCTGGTGCTTTTTTGCCTTCCATTGAAACGTAGATACCGTCTTCTTTCGCTTCAACAGCAGTTACTTTAGTTTCAAGCATTAGCTTGAACTTGTTCTTGATACGTTTAGTGAAGACTTTAACGATGTCTTTATCCGCAGCTGGGATAACTTGATCGAACATCTCAACAACTTCAACTTTAGAACCTAGAGAGTGGTAAACCGTACCCATCTCAAGACCGATGATACCGCCGCCCATGATAAGCAGTTTTTCAGGTACTTCGTTTAGTTCTAGTGCATCCGTAGAATCCCAAATACGTGGGTCTTCATGTGGGATGAAAGGAAGTTTGATTGGGCGAGAACCCGCTGCAATGATTGCATTATCAAAGTTAATTGTTGTCGTCTCTTCGCCAACAACTTCGATGCTGTTCGGACCAGTAAACTTACCGAAACCGTTAACAACAGTAACGTTACGCATCTTAGCCATACCGCCAAGACCGCCAGTCAGTTGATCAACTACTTTGTCTTTCCAGATACGAACTTTGTTGATGTCCGTTTGTGGCTCGCCGAATACAACGCCGTGCTCTGCCATCGCTTTTGCTTCTTCAATTACTTTAGATACGTGAAGAAGTGCTTTTGATGGAATACAACCAACGTTTAGACATACACCACCAAGAGTGCTGTAACGTTCAACTAGTACTGTTTCTAGACCTAAATCCGCACAACGGAATGCCGCTGAGTAACCAGCAGGGCCTGAACCAAGTACAACAACTTGGGCTTTAATTTCTTTGCTCATTGTGACCTCTTGTAGTCATTATCCCTAACAGGCTGAGTAGATATTCTTAAAATTATTGGGCTTTCAAACAGGAAACATTTTACAGAGATGTTAACAGTGTGAAAGTAGCTTTAAGTTAGCCTGTGAGCTAGACAACAATTCCCCATCAGATTATGAGAAATGCAGGAAACTGTTCTCTAAAAATAGTCTTTATATAAAGAATTAAGGTGACCCGAAAGTCACCTTAATAATTACTTTCTCAATTACAGTACTAGACGACGAATGTCAGATAGTGCGCTGTTTAAGAAAGTAATGAAGCGTGCACCTTCTGCACCATCGATCACACGGTGATCGTATGATAGAGACAGTGGAAGCTGTAGACGTGGTTGGAACTCTTTACCATTCCAAACTGGCTTAATCTCAGACTTAGATACACCTAGGATACCTACTTCTGGAGCATTTACGATTGGAGTAAATGCAGTACCGCCAATACCACCAAGGCTAGAGATTGTGAAACAACCGCCTTGCATGTCTGCCGCTGTTAGCTTACCAGAGCGTGCTTTCTTAGAAACAGCCATTAGCTCTTCAGATAACTCGTAAATGCCTTTCTTGTTCACGTCTTTGAATACAGGAACAACTAGACCGTTTGGTGTATCAACAGCGATACCCACGTTTACGTACTTCTTAAGAATGATGCTTTCGCCATCTTCAGAAAGAGAAGAGTTAAACGCTGGGAATGCTTCTAGCGCTTTAGCAACAGCTTTCATGATGAACACAAGTGGAGTGATCTTCATACCAGTGTCTTTCTTCGCTTCGATTGCGTTCTGTTCTTTACGGAATGCTTCTAGCTCAGTGATGTCTGCGTTATCCCACTGTGTAACGTGAGGGATCATTACCCAGTTACGGTGCAGGTTAGCGCCAGAGATCTTCTTAATCTTAGACAGCTTCTGAACTTCAGTTTCGCCGAACTTGCTGAAGTCAACTTTTGGCCATGGTAGTAGACCAAGAGCAGAACCGTCGCCGCCTTTGCCAGATGCCGCAGCACCAGACTCTAGACGCTTAAGTGCATCTTTAACGTAAGACTGAACGTCTTCTTTAAGGATACGGCTCTTACGACCAGTACCTTTAACCTTAGAAAGGTTAACGCCAAATTCGCGAGCAAGACGACGAACTACTGGAGAAGCGTGCGCGTAGTCACCGTTCTCTTGGAAGTCGCCAGCTGCTGCTGGAGCCGCTGCTGGAGCTTCTGCTTTAGGAGCAGGTGCCGCCGCTGGAGCTGCTGCTTGTGCAGGTGCTGCAACAGGAGCAGGCGCTGCGCCTTCAACTACGAAAGTCATGATTAGAGAGCCAGTTGACACTGTGTCGCCAGCTGCAATCTTGATTTCTTTTACTGTACCAGCGAATGGTGCTGGAACTTCCATTGAAGCTTTGTCGCCTTCAACAGTAATTAGAGATTGCTCTTCTTCTACTGTATCGCCAACCGCTACCATGATTTCAGTAACTTCTACTTCGTCACCACCGATATCAGGAACGTTCACTTCTTTCTCAGCAGATGCTGCTGGAGCCGCTGCAACTGGTGCCGCCGCTGGAGCAGGATCTGCTGCAACTGGAGCGCCAGAACCTGCCACTTCAAATACCATTACTAGAGAACCAGTAGATACTGAGTCACCAGAAGCGATCTTGATTTCTTTCACGATACCAGCGAATGGTGCAGGAACTTCCATTGAAGCCTTGTCACCTTCAACAGTAAGAAGAGATTGCTCTTCTTCTACTACGTCGCCGATAGCGACCATGATTTCAGTTACTTCAACTTCATCACCGCCGATATCAGGAACGTGAACTTCTTTAAGCTCAGCCGCCGCTGCAGGAGCAGCTGCAACAGGTGCCGCCGCTTCAACTGCTGGCGCAGCCGGTGCTGCTGCAGCACCTTCCGCTTCGAAGATCATGATAAGAGAACCAGTAGAAACAGAATCACCTTCTGAGATCTTGATTTCTTTAACGATACCCGCTTGAGACGCAGGAACTTCCATTGAAGCTTTGTCGCCTTCAACAGTAATAAGTGACTGCTCTTCTTCAACCTTGTCGCCAACGTTTACAAGAATCTCAGTTACTTCAACCTCGTCAGCACCGATGTCTGGTACATTAATTTCGATTGTCATTGTATTTACCTACCTTAATGCCAGTCTTATGCGTATTGCGGGTTAATTTTGTCTGCGTCGATGCCGAATTTAGCAATTGCTTCAGCAACTACTGATTTCTCAACATCACCACGTTTAGCCAGTTCAGTAAGCGCAGCAACTACAACGTAGCCTGCATTTACTTCAAAGTGACGACGTAGATTTTCACGGCTGTCTGAACGACCGAAACCGTCAGTACCAAGTACTTTGTAAGACTCAGAAGGCATGAATGCACGTACTTGCTCAGCGTAGTTCTTCATGTAATCGGTTACTGCGATTGCAGGCTCGTTACCAAGAACAGTTGTGATGTACGGTACTTTATCTTCAGCTTCTGGGTGAAGCATGTTGTCACGCTCTACCGCTTGGCCGTCACGAGTCAGTTCGTTGAACGACGTTACAGAGAACACGTCAGATGCTACGCCGTACTCTTCGCTCAAGATCTTAGCGGCTTTACGCGCTTCGTTCATGATAGTACCAGAGCTCATTAGCTGAACTTTAGACTTAGTACCAGAGTAAGACTCAAGCTTGTAGATACCCTTACGAATGCCTTCTTCAGCGCCTTCAGGCATTGCTGGCATTGCGTAGTTCTCGTTCATTACTGTTAGGTAGTAGTAAACGTTCTCTTGGTTCTCACCGTACATGCGACGGATACCGTCTTGCATGATAACCGCTAGCTCGTAAGCAAACGTTGGGTCGTAAGAGATACAGTTAGGTACTGTGTTCGCCATAATGTGCGAGTGGCCATCTTCGTGCTGTAGACCTTCGCCGTTTAGCGTTGTACGGCCTGCAGTTGCACCAAGTAGGAAACCACGAGCTTGTTGGTCACCTGCTAACCAAGCCATGTCACCAATACGTTGGAAACCGAACATTGAGTAGTAGATGTAGAACGGGATCATCGGTAGATCGTTTGTGCTGTATGACGTTGCAGCTGCAACCCATGAAGCCATAGAACCTAGTTCGTTGATACCTTCTTGAAGAACTTGACCAGAAGTCGCTTCTTTGTAGTAAGAAACGATGCCTTTATCTTCAGGCGTGTAGTCTTGACCGTGTGGGTTGTAGATACCAATCTGACGGAATAGACCTTCCATACCAAATGTACGAGCTTCATCACAGATGATAGGAACAATGTTCTTACCAATGTTCTTATCTTTAAGAAGAATGTTTAGCGTACGTACATAAGCCATAGTTGTAGAGATATCACGCTTCTGTTCACCCAGTAGAGGTGCGAACGCGTCTAGCTCAGGAACTTTGAACTCTTGAGTGAATTTTGGCAGACGCTGAGGTGTGTAACCGTGTAGAGCGTTACGGCGAGCGTGCATGTATTCGTATTCAGCAGAACCTTCTTCCAGTTTTAGGTATGGAAGTTCAGCGATTTTCTCGTCTGAAAGGATGTCTTCTAGGCCTAGGCGATCACGTAGGTGTTGAACATGAGTCATGTCCATTTTCTTAACACCGTGTGCAATGTTCTTACCTTCAGCTGCATCACCCATGCCGTAACCTTTTACAGTTTTAGCTAGGATTACAGTTGGCTTACCGTTTGTCTCTTTTGCATTGTTGAATGCAGCAAACAGTTTAGAAGAATCGTGACCACCACGCTTAAGAGCGAAGATTTCGTCGTCAGTCATGTCTGCAACTAGTGCAGCTGTTTCTGGGTACTTACCAAAGAAGTGCTCACGTACGTATGCGCCATCTTTAGATTTGAATGTCTGGTAGTCACCGTCGATAGTTTCATTCATTAGTTGAAGAAGCTTACCAGTCGTGTCTTTAGCCAGTAGTGAATCCCAGTTGCTACCCCAGATAACTTTAACAACGTTCCAACCTGCGCCTTTGAATAGGCCTTCAAGTTCTTGAATGATGCTACCGTTACCCATTACAGGGCCGTCTAGACGCTGTAGGTTACAGTTGATTAGGAAACATAGGTTGTCTAGCTTCTCACGCGCAGCGAAAGAGATAGCACCACGTGATTCTGGCTCATCCATCTCACCGTCACCTAGGAACGCGTATACGCGTTGCGCTGAAGTTTCTTTCAGGCCACGGCCGTCAAGGTACTTAAGGAAGCGCGCTTGGTAGATCGCAGAGATAGGACCAAGACCCATAGATACTGTCGGGAACTGCCAGAACTCAGGCATCAGTTTCGGGTGCGGGTAAGAAGGGATACCTTTACCATCAACTTCTTGACGGAAGTTATCTAGCTGTTCTTCAGTTAGACGACCTTCAACGAATGCACGAGAGTAGATACCTGGAGAGATGTGACCTTGGTAATAAACTAGATCGCCACCGTCCGTCTCATTTGGAGCACGGAAGAAGTGGTTGAAACATACTTCGTAGAACGCTGCTGCTGACTGGTAAGAAGCCATGTGACCACCAAGGTCTAGGTCTTTCTTAGAAGCACGCAATACGATCATGATTGCGTTCCAGCGAATAATCGAACGAATACGACGCTCAAGAGTTACGTCACCAGGGTAAGCTGGCTCTTGTGCTGCTGGAATTGTGTTGATGTAGTTCGTGTTGATGCCTGTAGCCATATCAACACCATCTAAACGCGCTTTATCTAGAACTTGTTCTAGTAAAAACTGTGCACGTTCTACACCTTCTTCACGTACTACTGACTCAAGAGCTTCTAACCAATCTTGAGTTTCCAGAGCATCAACGTCATGCTTCATGTCAGACATGGCGATCTATCCTTTTTGTTAGTTGGATTCTACTAAACACGTAAAAAGCCGAAGTATTACGGCTATTTACCCTGTTGGATTCGACGTAAAGAACGTTCGCGGCGCGATTCTTCTTTGGTCAAATCCATCAATGTTTCTTCGATGTAAGCTAAATGAGAGTGTGACATTTCACGTGCCTGTTCTGGCTGTCCTGAAACGATCGCATCCACAATGTTAGCTCGATGTATACTCACTTTCTCCACAACGTCTTTACGACGATGCAACAGCTTTAAATTTTCTAAGACGTTTTGTTCGAGCAACGGAGCCAAGCTACGAACAATGTGCAGTAACACCACATTGTGCGCTGCCTCTGTTAAAGCAATAAGAAATGCCATCACAGCTGCAGATTCGGCTTCAATATCACCCTTATCTTGCGCACCGCGAATTTTTTCTTGGCATGCTTGAATTCGAGCAAAGTCTTCATCAGTGCCACGTAATGCCGCGAAGTAAGCCGAAATCCCTTCCATCGCATGACGCGATTCCAACAAGTCGAGTTGGGTTTCAGAATGGGAGGACAACAAATTAAGCAAAGGATCTGAAAAGCTTTTCCAGATATTTTCGCTAACAAACGTACCTCCACCTTGACGGCGAGTAAGCAAGCGTTTTGCTTCTAAACGTTGTATCGCTTCTCGGATTGAAGGACGAGACACATCGAACTGTTTCGCCAGTTCGCGCTCAGGCGGCAGCTGCTGCCCTGGAGCCAGTGTTCCTTCCACTATCAACCTTTCTAACTCTTGTTCGATAACGTCCGAGAGTTTTGGCTGACGAATCCTTTGATAAGCCATAGTTTGTTATTCTTCTTTTTCTTCGCTGACAATTGGTATTACCAATTTTAAGTTGGGCAGAAATTAACATAATTAAAACGCCACTGTCCAGCGTAAAATTGACCTGCATCATAGAATGCAGCGTGAATTAACCACGATTTAACAAATGAAATTTAAAACAGCAACCAAATTGGTCTTACCATTTACAGAGGTAATACTTTTGGGGAGTGTTCGTGCTAGAAAGTTTCAGGATAAAAATGAATTGTTTCAGAAAGATTAGTGGCACTTGTTTAAAAATCGAACCGAGCGCACATTTAGGATGGAAATTCTGTTCATAAGTTTTAATAAATATGTGTTTGATAAGCTCGTCACACTCTCAATTTATTGATGCTCTTCTCTCCACCACTTTCTTTACATAGCAACAACAAAAATTCACAAGTCATTATGCTAGGCGTTGACTAATCAACACCCAACAGCGGTAAGGCCATTATAAAAAACTGAGGCTTAAGCTTTGAGCTTTCCTTTAAATTTCTGCCAATCGAACACCAAGCCAGGGTCAGTTTTACGCAGAGGCGCTATATATTGATGGCCAGTGATCCGTTGTTCTGTGATCTCTGGAAAATTCGACATTAGAGTATCAGTCAGCTGCGACAAGGATTGATACTGCTGCTCGGTATAAGCCACAAAGTCACTGCCCTCAAGTTCAATACCAATAGAGTAATCATTACACCTTTCACGTCCAGCAAAGCTCGATTGGCCAGCGTGCCAAGCTCGGTCTAAGAACGAAACAAACTGCACCACTTCACCATCACGACGAATCAAACAATGTGCAGACACGGCCATTTGGTGAATCACCTGAAAAAACGGGTGTTCAGCAGGGTTCAATTTGCCAGTGAAAAATTGTTCAATATACGGGCCTCCAAACTCACCGGGAGGCAAACTAATATTGTGAACCACCAGCAGAGAAATATCTTCGACGCTAGGCCTAGCATCAAAATACGGGGAAGGAACATGCCGAGCGTTGTCGTACCATCCGTTGGAGCTGATCGTCATCTTGGTCTCACTTTCTTTTCTGCTAGCACAATAAGATGTGACTTTGCCCATAGAGCCGTCGTGCTAGCCTCTTTAATTTGAAGTTAAGCAAGAGTATCATTCCATTCCCACTCCCTTTCAAGATTAGATTTGCGATGAAAAACACACATAACAGCCACCAACGCCTTGACTACTTAAAAGAGCAACTGCCTCTAGAGATCACTCGTGCAGTCGCTGAGACTATCCGAGAAGATCTAGGCGGAACACTCGATCCAGCGGCTGATATTACGGCAAGTCTAATCCCAGCAGACGCAATCAACAGCGCGACCATCATTACCCGTGAACACGGCGTGTTCTGTGGTAAAGCTTGGGCTAATGAAGTGTTTGAGCAATTGGGCGGTGAAGTAACGATCGAGTGGAATGTAGAAGATGGCGACAAGGTTGAACCAAACCAAACGCTTTGTACTTTAACTGGCCCAGCACGCGCGCTACTAACGGGCGAGCGTAACGCAATGAACTTCATTCAAACACTGTCTGGTTGTGCGACAGCAACAGCTATCTACGCTGACAAGATTAAACACACAGAGTGCCGTCTGTTAGATACTCGTAAAACGATTCCAGGCCTACGTAGCGCACTAAAATACGCTGTGGCTTGTGGTGGCGGTTTCAATCATCGTATTGGTGTATTCGATGCTTACCTAATCAAAGAAAACCACATCATCGCCTGTGGTGGCATTGAGAAAGCTATCTCTACGGCAAAAGAGCTTAACCCAGGTAAGCCTGTAGAAGTTGAAACAGAAAGCCTAGAAGAGTTAGAGCAAGCAATCAACGCTGGCGCAGACATCATCATGCTAGACAACTTCACTACCGACATGATGCGTGAAGCGGTTAAAATTAACGCTGGCCGTGCCGCATTAGAGAACTCAGGCAATGTAACTCTAGACACTATCGCAGAGTTTGCTGAAACGGGTGTTGATTACATCTCGGTAGGCGCACTCACTAAGCACTTAAAAGCGATGGATTTATCTATGAGATTCAAAGCTTAATTTATTGAAATATAAATAGCTGTCTCGTCCTAAAATACGTTGACAGTATTTCTACTAAGCCAATAGCGTCAGCTGTTGGCTTTTTTCATGCACCTCATTTGGAGTTTTCATCCTAAGGCTAAGGTGCGGCCTCATGTTGTTATAGGTACTTATAGACTCTTTTACTAGTTGTTTAAGCTCTCCGAGGTTTTTACACTTATCAAGTAAGAACTCTTGTTTCAGTATTCCATTTACTCTCTCTGCTAATGCATTTTGGTAGCAGTCATAACCGTCTGTCATCGAGGGGATTATGCCGCTACTTTTCAACTTATCTTGATAAACACCTGAGCAGTACTGGAGACCACGATCAGAGTGATGGATACACGAACAATGATATTGACGTCCCTTAACAGCCATATCTAGCGCTTTCACAACATCCGTCGCCTTCATTTCGTTGCTCAGCTCGTAGCCCATAATTTTCCGACTAAACGCATCAGTTACCAATGAGAGATAGTGAACACCTTCATCTGATTGGATATAGGTAATGTCACTTACTAACACACCCTCTGGATTGCATGGTTTGTAGTTCTTTAATAAGTTCGGATGTTTTTTCATCCAATGCTTACTGTTTGTCGTTTTTGTAAAACTACGTTTAGGTCTTACCAATAATCGTTCATCACGTAAGTAGTTGAAAAGAGCATCTCGACCTAGCTTGATACCTTGTTCTTGCAACTTTGGCTTAAGTAAAAAGTAGAGTTTCCTAGTGCCAACCCGAGGCATATAACGTCTAATATCCAACACCATTTGTTTGATGGGTTTAAGTTCTAACTGGCGATGAACAGCTCGCTTTTCTCGTTGATAAACGCTTTGTCTCGTTATCCCGCATAGCTTACATACTCGAACTAAACTTATTCCGTCCTGTTCTTGAAGACTTCTTGCTCCTTGGCGAGATACTTTTTTCTGAGGCTAGTTCCGTGTTCAGCATCAAGAATATCAACCACTCTATTTAAAAAGAGATTCTTTATTTTTTCGTCTTCCAGCTCTTTCTCAAGGCGCTTTATTTTCTGTGCTGGTGACTCTTTAGGCTTAGATTGGTGCATGGTATTCATCCTTGGAGTTTGCGCCCAATTCATCTTACCGTGCTTTCGAAGCCAAGTTAAAACAGTTGAACGGCCTTGGATACCATAAATGGTTTGGGCTTGTTTATATGTCATATCGCCTCTTTCTACAGCGGCGACGACCTGTAATTTAAAGCCTAGTGTGTAATCACGCTGAGTGCGCTTAACGTAGGTATTATTTGAAGTAGTCATAATTCGTCCTCAATGTGTAAACACATTTCAGGACGGGACAAGCTTGTCTTTAAAGGCACGGTTAAATACCGTGCTTTTTTTATTGCTTAAATTATCAGCATTTCAATCACTTATTTAAGTCGATCGCATAATTTTGCGCGCCATATGAAACATCACACTAATAAATACCAAACCACTCGCGACCACACCTGAATCTCATTCCACTTCTCCATTCCGACTTCTATTCTGTCCATCAACCAGTGCCTGCACTGAAATAAACTAAACAATGGAATAGAACAATGAATAACAAAAGTAAAAGAACAAATCAGAAAGGTTTCACACTGATTGAATTGATGATTGTGGTAGCGATTATTGGTGTTTTATCTGCAGTGGCAATACCTGCTTATAAAAACTATGTCCAAAAAACAGAAGTCGCATCTGCTACTGCTACTGTAAGAGGTTTACTTACAAATATTGATATGTACCAACAAGAAAATGGGAATACATTTCCAACAGATATTACTAAAGTTGGCGGAACAGCAGCAATGAATGCTCTGGGTTCTATAACATTAGCTACAGCAGTCAGTGGCGGGACCGCTACATTTGGTTTTAGTGAAGGCTCATTAAAAGGTAGCACTGCTAGCGTTCAGTTTAAAAAGAATAATGATTCAGGTTGGGTATGTGCATCCAAAAATGTCCCTTCAGAATCAAGGCCGAACAGCTGTACTGCGACCTATTAAGTGCTCACTAACCTCCCAACCGTTCTACGTCAGGCTGGTTTACTTAGCCTGACTCAGGAACAAGCCGTGGCGGAACATGTACAAGCTTCAGGTATTTCGACACCTGAAGCTTTGCTCGTTCTGGATTTCTTCAGCGGCGATTCCTTAGCAAACAACATTAAAACCATCTTCGGCTTACCGTTAGTACAATTTGCCAATACGGACTATGAATCCTTGTGCGAACAGTTAGGGCTTCGCGAGCTAATCACTAAATATCACGCTATTCCGATTTCAGTTTCTAGCTCCACTCTTACACTCGCTTCTGCCGACCCTACGGATTTACAAGCTGAAGATGACTTTCGATTCGCAACCGGATTACAGATTGAATTGGTTGTCGCTAATTACTCTGAATTAGAAGGCGCAATACGAAAGCTGTATGGCCGTTCTATTTCTGGGCAAGATTCCAAGCGGAAAGAGATCACCCAAGATGAGTTAGCTAACCTCGTGAAGGTATCTGACGACGAAATAACGTCGATTGAAGATCTCAGCCAAGACGACTCCCCTGTCAGTCGCTTTATCAATCAGATTCTGGTTGATGCGGTGCGTAAAGGTGCTTCTGATATTCACTTCGAACCCTACGAAGAACACTACCGAGTGCGCCTACGTTGCGATGGTATATTGGTTGAAATCCAACAGCCCGCCTCTCATTTAAGCCGTCGCCTGTCAGCTCGCTTAAAGATTCTCGCTAAACTCGATATTGCCGAACGTCGCTTACCTCAAGATGGTCGTATTAAACTGCGTTTAAATGACGAACTGGCAATTGATATGCGTGTATCTACGCTGCCAACATTGTGGGGAGAAAAGATCGTACTGCGATTGCTTGATAGCAGTGCGGCCAATCTCGATATCGATAAGCTCGGTTACAGCGAGGCTCAAAAAGCCCTCTACCTCAATGCACTAAAGCGCCCGCAAGGGATGATCTTAATGACCGGGCCAACCGGCAGCGGTAAAACGGTTTCTCTTTATACTGGGCTTCGCGTGCTTAACACCTCTGAACGTAACATCTCAACAGCTGAAGACCCAGTAGAAATTAACCTGTGTGGCATAAATCAAGTACAAGTGACGCCTAAGATTGGCTTTGGTTTCGCCGAGGCACTACGATCGTTTTTACGACAAGACCCAGACATCGTGATGGTTGGAGAAATCCGAGATTTAGAAACCGCTGAAATCGCGATCAAAGCATCGCAAACAGGTCACTTAGTGCTTTCTACACTGCACACCAATTCTGCTGCTGAAACCGTAACTCGGCTTGCTCACATGGGAATTGAACCCTTTAATCTTGCTTCGTCTTTAAGCTTGATTATTGCTCAGCGTCTTGCGAGGCGCTTGTGTAACCACTGTAAAACCGCAGACGACTCACCAGACATTTATCTGCGCCACTCTATCCCAAACAGCCAAACCATCTACAAAGCCAACTCTCAAGGCTGTAATGAGTGTAACCAAGGTTACTCAGGTCGAGTGGGTATCTATGAAGTGATGCCGTTTACCGACAAGCTAAAAACCAGCCTTATCAACAAACCCAATGCGCTAGCGATTGAAGATCTCGCGCGTCGAGAAGGCATGCGCACTCTGCAAGAGTCAGGTCTGGATAAATTGCTTGAAGGCACCACCAGCTATCAAGAGCTGCAACGTGTTCTGTACATATAAACCAATGGAGCACCAATGAGTAGCAAGTCCAAACAGTCACAATTAAAAAGCTATCACTGGAAAGGCATTAACAGCTCTGGCAAGAAAGTGTCTGGGCAGACCTTAGCACTTACTGAATTAGAAGTACGGGAAAAGCTCAAAGAACAGCATATCCAGATTAAGAAAATCAAAAAGAAAAGTATCTCCGCAATCACTCGCATAACACACCGAGTCAAAGCCAAGGACATCACTATTTTGACGAGACAGCTTGCTACCATGCTCGCTACGGGTGTGCCTATCGTGCAAGCCATAAAGTTGGTATCAGATAACCATCGTAAAGCAGAAATGAAATCGATTTTATCGCATATCTGCAAAGGTGTAGAAGCCGGAACGCCAATCTCAAAAGCAATGCGAACCGCAAGCCGTCACTTTGATGATCTCTATACTGATTTAGTCGCGACAGGAGAGCTCTCCGGCAATCTTGCACAAGTATTCGAACGCTTAGCGACCTATCGTGAAAAAAGTGAACAGTTAAAAGCTAAGGTGGTGAAAGCGCTTATCTATCCAGCAATGGTGGTCATCGTTGCACTGACTGTTTCTTATTTAATGCTGACTATAGTGATTCCGGAATTTGAGTCGATGTTTTCAGGCTTCGGTGCTGATCTACCATGGTTTACTCAACAGGTACTCCATCTTTCTCACTGGATGCAGGCTTACAGTTTTTATGCGGCTGTAAGCATCGGGCTTGTTGTCCTGATTATTTACCAACTGTGTCAGCGCTCCCACTCGATCAGACTGTCTGTTAGCCGGTTAGGATTACGTTTCCCAGTTCTTGGTGGAATAATGGCAAAGGCCTCTATCGCCAAGTTCAGCCGCACCTTATCAACCAGCTTTAGCTCTGGTATTCCCATCTTAATGAGCCTCAAAACCACCGCAAAGACTGCAGGCAATCTGCATTATGAATCGGCAATCATCGAGGTTCACCGTGAGACTGCCGCAGGCATGCCGATGTACATTGCAATGCGCAATACCAATGCCTTCCCGGAGATGGTGTTACAGATGGTGATGATTGGTGAAGAGTCAGGTAACCTTGATGATATGCTGAATAAAGTCGCTTCCATCTATGAGTTTGAAGTCGACAATACCGTCGACAACTTAGGCAAAATTTTAGAGCCACTGATCATCGTGTTTTTAGGTACGGTTGTGGGTGGGCTTGTTGTCGCGATGTACTTACCAATCTTTAATCTTATGAGTGTGTTAGGATAGTTAAAAGCAACTAAACACCCATGAGTAGAAACCTCTGCTCACCTTGATCAAGTGGTAAAGGACACTATGGAAGTATTTCACTACTATCCTTGGCTATTCCCCGTATTAGCTTTCATTTTTAGCCTTCTTATCGGTAGCTTCCTCAACGTGGTCATACATCGTTTACCGATTATGATGGAGCGAGAGTGGCAACAAGAGTGCTCGGAGTATTTCTCTCAATATAAAATTCCAGCACCAGAGGGAAAGTTTAATCTCAGCATTCCTCGTTCTACCTGTCCGAAATGCAAAACCCAATTAAGAATCGTCGACAATATTCCAGTCTTAAGCTGGTTGTTCTTAAAGGGCAAGTGCCACAGTTGTGCTAACCCAATCAGTGCTCGCTACCCTTTGGTCGAACTGCTTACGGCGATACTTTGTACCGTAGTCGCTAGCCACTTTGGTTTCAGTTATTACGCGATTGCGCTGATATTTTTCACCTTTGCTTTGATTACCGCGACCTTTATCGATCTCGATACTATGTTATTGCCAGATCAAATCACCTTGCCTTTAGTTTGGTCTGGTATCGCTTTAGCACTGTTTAATATCAGCCCGGTATCGCTGCAAGATTCCGTCGTTGGAGCGATGGCTGGTTACCTAGCGCTTTGGTCTGTTTATTGGCTGTTCAAGCTATTAACAGGCAAAGAAGGCATGGGTTACGGTGATTTTAAATTGTTAGCTGCATTAGGGGCGTGGCTTGGTTGGCAACATCTACCAATGATCATCCTTTTATCTTCGCTTGTTGGTCTTGTGTTTGGTTTGATTCAACTTCGCTTGAAACAGCAAGGCATAGATAAAGCCTTTCCGTTTGGCCCCTACCTTGCGATTGCGGGATGGGTAAGCTTGATGTGGGGTAACGACATCATGGGTTGGTATTTCACTTCTGTACTAGGAATTTAACCATGGCAATCATTATCGGATTAAGCGGTGGTATCGCCAGTGGCAAAACTACGGTCGCTAACCTGTTCAATGAGCATTTTAATATTGATATTGTTGATGCTGATATCGTAGCACGTGAAGTGGTTGCGCTGGGCAGTGACGGTTTAAAACAGATTACAGAACACTTTGGTGAGTCTATCTTGCTTGAAGATGGAACACTCAACCGAAGTAGGCTGCGTGAACTTATCTTCTCGGATCCTAAAGAGAAACAGTGGCTCAATGATCTTCTTCATCCCATGATCCGTGACAAAATTGACAGTGACCTGTCTAAAATCACATCCCCGTATGGTTTATTAGTTGCACCGCTACTGGTTGAAAACCAAATGCAAGGCATGGCCGATCGCGTATTAATTGTTGATGTGCCAGCAGAAGTGCAAATAGAACGAACGATGAGTCGTGATAACGTTTCTAGGGAACAAGTTGCGTCAATTTTAAAATCACAGGCTTCAAGAGAACAACGCTTAGCAGTTGCAGATGACGTGATTAAAAACCATACTAAAAACCAAGAACTTTTGCCTCAAATCACAGATTTACATCAAAAGTATCTGGCAATCAGTGCTGTAGATGGGTCAGAATAGAACAATGTTGAATGAAGGTTTGCTCGATGATCACCCATAAATTTGAACATCCGCTAAATGAGAAAACACGCATCTACTTAAGAGTCGAATCACTCTTGAGGCAGCTACACTTGTCTTCTACATTTTCCGATGCTCAACAGTATCAACTCTTTTTCCGTTCTATCTTTGATCTGATTGAAATCTTCGAACAGATCCAACTCAAGAGCGAACTCGCAAAAGATATTGAGAAGCAACGTGTGACCTACAAAAGTTGGTTGGATGTTGAAGGTGTCGATCAAGAGATGCTGACATCACTGCTTAATGACATTGGTAATATCTATCGTGATCTAATGCAAGCTGAGCGTTTTGGTCAATCACTGAAGGAAGACCGCTTCCTGAGTGCAATTCGCCAACGTTTTAATCTTCCAGGTGGCTCATGCTGCTTTGATTTACCCGCACTGCATTATTGGTTACACCTTCCTCTCGATAAGAGAATGAGAGACGCAAAAACGTGGATGGATAGCCTACAGCCTTTGTATGAAGCGCTCACGCTATGGTTAAAACTCACTAGAGAAACAGGTCATTTTAAAGATCAGATTGCGCGTGCTGGTTTCTTCCAGAGCGATGCTGATGAAGCGAATATCCTTCGCCTTTCTATTCCAATGCAATACGGTGCCTACCCGATGATCTCAGGTCACAAGAACCGTTTTGCTGTTAAGTTCATGAGCTTTGAAACTGGGCAAGCCTGCACTCAAGACATCGAATTTGAATTAGCAATCTGCACCTAATTAATTGTCTTTTATCGTTTGGCTTGAGTACTTATTCAGGCCTAAACTCATTGTTATTATACCTCCAAATAAAGAATCACTATGTCGAAAAAAATCACCATCGTTAAATGCCCTCAATGTAATGCTGACGTTGAATGGGGTGAACAAAGCCCACATCGCCCGTTTTGCAGCAAGCAATGTCAGATGATTGATTTTGGAGAATGGGCAGACGAAGAGAACAGTATCGCTGGCGCACCGGATATGTCGGATAGCGATGGTTGGTCGGAAGATCCGTACTAAGCCACTTAGTGTAACGAGTAAACTTTGAAGGGTTGGCGTTTAACGTCAATCCTTTTTTATTACCTATAATACGGCGCTAGTAGAGATTCCCTACTCCTTCGTCAGTCTAGGGAATGACAGACCTGGTTGCCCCGTAAGATTAGTAACAAAAAACTCCCTAGCTGTTCGACTGGCTATCAAGGCTTATCATTCGTCATCCTCAAGAGTGAGGGACGAGTGAGTTGGGTTATGTTACCTGCGAAGCTCTAAATAGCAGGCACAAAAAAGCGGAGCCAAATGGCTCCGCTTTTATCGATAGAATGCAAAAAGAATTACTTCTTAGTAAGCTTCTCTTTAATACGAGCTGACTTACCAGAACGCTCACGTAGGTAGTACAACTTGGCACGACGTACTGCACCACGGCGTTTAACTTCGATGCTATCAACCATTGGAGAGTGAGTTTGGAACGCACGCTCTACGCCTTCACCGTTCGAGATCTTACGAACTGTGAATGCAGAGTGTAGACCACGGTTACGAATAGCGATTACAACGCCTTCGAAAGCCTGTAGACGCTCACGGTCACCTTCTTTTACCTTAACCTGAACTACAACAGTGTCACCTGGTGCGAATTTAGGAAGGTCTGATTTTAGTTGCTCTTCTTCAAGAGCCTTGATGATGTTGCTCATTTGTATAAATTCCTAGAATAAACTGATACTAAATTTAATAGGTTACTGCTTGCTTTTCGTTAAGAGCGATGCTCTTTAATGAATTCAGCCAGTAATTGTTCCTGTTCGTCAGTCAGAGCTAGGTTTTCCAGGAGTTCTGGTCTTCTTAGCCAAGTTCGGCCCAGCGATTGTTTCAACCGCCAGCGACGAATATCCTTATGGTTTCCAGACTTGAGTACCGATGGTACATCTTTATCGTCTAGCACCTCAGGGCGCGTATAATGAGGGCAATCTAACAAACCATTTGCAAAAGAGTCTTCTTCTGCTGACGCGAAATCCCCAAGTACACCCGGAACAAACCGAGATACTGAATCAATCAACGTCATGGCTGGTAGTTCACCACCCGTCATCACAAAATCTCCAATCGACCATTCTTCGTCGACTTCAGATTCAATGATGCGCTCATCTACCCCTTCGTAGCGACCACAAATAAGAAGTAAATTCTCGTTTGTTGCCAACTCTTCAACACCTTTCTGGTCGAGTTTACGACCTTGAGGTGAAAGATAGATAACTTTCGTCTTCCCCGGTGCTGCTTGCTTGGCAGTTTTGATAGCGTCGCGCAAAGGCTGAACCATCATTAACATGCCAGGACCACCACCGTAAGGTCTATCATCAACAGTGCGATGTTTATCATGAGTGAAATCACGAGGATTCCATGTCTCAATAGATAAAAGACCTTTCTTAACCGCTTGACCTGTTACTCCAAAATCAGTAACAGAACGGAACATTTCAGGAAACAGGCTAATTACGCCAACCCACATGTGTTCTCTCGCTCTGTAATTTGGAGTTAGAATCCAGGATCCCAGTCAACTTCGATCCGGCGAGCTTCGCGATCAACTTTCTTGATCACTTGCTCTTCAAGGTACGGTACTAACCGTTCCTTTTGGCCAAAAGCATCTTTAAGATTTGCTTTGATTACTAGAACATCGTTTGAGCCAGTTTCTAATAGGTCAGTGACCTCACCAAGGTTGTAACCTTTAGTGGTAAAAACTTGCATACCAAACAATTCGCGCCAGTAGAATTCATCTTCTGACAATTCAGGTAATGAAGCAGGGTCAATAGCAATTTCAAAGTTGGTCATCAGTTGCGCGTCTTCACGTACATCTAATCCCGCTAGCTTACATACATAGCCTTGGCCATGACGTTTCCAGCTTTCAACTTTATACTCAACCCACTCGCCCTTTAGCTTTAAATACCAAGGACTGTAATCAAATATGCTTTCAGCATTGTCTGTGTAGGAGAACACTTTAAGCCAGCCACGAATACCATAGGTAGACCCAAGTTTACCCATGACAATTCTATTGTTTTGCTCGCTCATCGTTTCTTTACCCTTCATCGACATAAGCTATTTCTCTTTAAAAAAGAATTAAGCCGCTTTTTGAGCGTCTTTAACTAGCTTAGCTACACGATCAGATAGAGATGCGCCTTGACCAACCCAGTGGTTAACACGATCTAGGTCTAGACGTAGACCTTCTTCTTGACCTTGAGCAGTAGGGTTAAAGAAACCTACTTTCTCGATGAAACGGCCAGTTACAGAGTTACGGCTATCCGCAACTACGATTTGATAAAATGGGCGCTTCTTTGCACCGTGACGTGCCAAACGAATGGTTACCATGTCGTCCTCTTTGCTTTCTTAATAAAATAATTAACCCCAAGTATAAGTAAATAGCTTGGGGTCTCGTGCCAAATTAAAGCCCCGGAATTTTACTCTTATTCCGGTGCAATGCAAGGGCTTTAGCTATTTTTTCACCAACATAGCCACCGAACACTTTCTGTGACACGGCTAACACTATGAAAAGTAACGCAGCTAAAGCTTACATTTGTAGATTATCGGCCAAACGGGTTAAAACCACCACCCATTCCGCCCATACCTCCACCGCCGCCCATCATGCCTTGCATGTTGCGCATCATGCCTTTCATTCCACCCTTCTGCATTTTCTTCATCATCTTCTGCATTTGAGTGAACTGTTTCAGCATACGGTTTACATCTTGTACTTGAGTACCAGAACCTGCGGCAATACGCTTCTTGCGTGAGCCTTTGATTAGGTCAGGGCGCTGGCGCTCTTTCATTGTCATAGAGTTGATGATCGCTTCCATTTGCTTGAACATCTTGTCATCAACTTTATCTTTTACGTTGTCCGGTAGCTGAGACATGCCAGGAAGCTTATCCATCATGCCCATCATTCCGCCCATGTTCTGCATTTGTCCTAGCTGTTCACGGAAGTCTTCAAGGTCAAAGCCTTTCTTCTCTTTGAACTTCTTAGCCAGTTTCTCTGCTTTCTCGGTATCAACGTTTTTCTGTAGGTCTTCAATAAGAGACAGTACGTCACCCATACCAAGGATACGAGAAGCAACACGATCTGGGTGGAACGGTTCTAGTGCGTCAGTTTTTTCACCAACACCCAAGAATTTAATCGGTTTACCTGTGATATGACGAACAGATAGAGCAGCACCACCGCGCGCATCACCATCAACTTTCGTCAAGATAACACCGGTTAGTGGTAGAGCATCACCAAAGGCTTTTGCAGTATTCGCAGCATCTTGACCTGTCATTGCATCAACAACGAACAGTGTCTCTACTGGTTTAATTGCAGTATGAAGCTCTTTGATTTCGCCCATCATCTCTTCATCGATAGCCAAACGACCAGCAGTATCGACAAGTAGCACGTCGTAGAATTTCTTCTTCGCGTGGTCGATTGCAGCGTTTGCAATATCAAGAGGCTTTTGATCAGCTGAAGATGGGAAGAAGTCTACGCCAACATCGCTTGCTAACGTTTCAAGCTGTTTGATCGCAGCTGGACGGTAAACGTCGGCAGACACAACCAAGACTTTCTTCTTATCACGCTCAGTTAGAAGCTTGGATAGCTTACCTACAGATGTGGTTTTACCCGCACCTTGTAGACCCGCCATTAAGATGACTGCTGGCGGTTGCGCTGCTAGGTTAAGAGCCTCGTTAGACTCACCCATCACCGCTTCAAGTTCAGCTTGAACGATCTTAATGAATTCTTGACCAGGCGTTAGAGATTTAGATACCTCAACACCCACAGCGCCTTCTTTTACGCGCTTAACAAAATCGCGGACAACGGGCAGTGCAACGTCGGCTTCAAGTAGCGCCATACGTACTTCACGCAGCGTCTCTTTAATATTGTCTTCGGTCAGACGACCTTTACCGCTGATGTTCTTCAGCGTTTTGGATAGACGATCCGTTAAATTATCAAACATAGTTTTCTCTTCGCTCAAAACTGCGACTATTACTGTGAGTATACATTAGCGTGGATTAGAGTCATACCCGTTGTAGAGCGTTAATCATCCGTGCTTGTGATGTGAGACATTATTCACTTGGAATTGAATGAGGTTCACCATAGCCCCAAAGAGCGATGCGAGGTATAATTCGCCAATTAGTAATCATTTAAATGGATACCATGGACAGTCTTATTGCGATCGCAGCAGCCTTTCTTTATATAATGGCGATTTCCACGATCATTCCAGGTCTCGTGCATCAAACAGGGATCCGTGTAAAAACGGTGTTTATCAGCGCATTACTTGCTCTAGTTTTTCATGCTTTGTTGCTTGGCGATTTGATTTTTAATGCCAGTGGCCAAAACCTCAGTATCTTAAACGTTGCTTCATTAATCAGTTTAATTATCTCTGTAGTAATGAGCGGAGCCATGCTCAAAACCCGTTTGTGGTTCATCTTACCTGTTGTTTATAGCTTCGCTGCGTTGAACTTGATGGCGGCTACTTTTCTTCCAAGCACCTTTATCAAACATTTAGAGAACGATCCAAAACTGCTCGTGCACATCTCTTTGGCGTTATTCTCATACGCAACGCTGACCATCGGTGCGCTATACGCTCTGCAACTTGCGTGGCTAGATCACAAACTTAAAAAGAAAAAAGCCTTGGTGATAAACCCTAACCTACCTCCTTTAATGATGGTGGAAAGACAGCTTTTCAAGATCATTCTGATTGGTAATGGCTTATTAACGGGTACTTTATTGACTGGCCTTATCTTCGTACAAGATATGTTTGCTCAAGGAAAGGCGCACAAAGCGGTGTTGTCTTTTATCGCTTGGGTTATCTACTCCATCCTTCTTTGGGGGCACTATCAAAAAGGTTGGCGTGGACAAAAAGTCACTTGGTTCGCACTGGCCGGTGCCAGCATGCTGACATTAGCCTACTTTGGTAGCCGCTTCGTTCAGGAAATCATCCTGAACTAGTCTGTAAAATAAAGGCAAGGTCTCACATACCTTGCCTTTTAAATATTGAGTGCAATACATTCAATTGACATCTCGACCATGTTCGGTCATAAATTAATCAAGATACACAAATAGGAAAAGAATAGTTTTGGACGACATATCAACGGGTATCTTATTTGCGCTACTCGCGTGTCTCATTGTAATTTCTGGTTATTTCTCTGGTTCCGAAACGGGCATGATGTCCCTGAACCGCTACCGTTTAAAGCACTTGGCCAATACGGGCCATAAAGGTGCCAAACGTGTAGAAAAACTTCTGAACCGCCCAGACAGATTGATTGGCCTCATTCTCATCGGCAACAATCTCGTCAACATTCTTGCATCTGCGATCGCGACTATTCTTGGTATGCGCATCTACGGGGATATCGGTGTAGCTATCGCTACAGGTGTCCTGACTCTCGTGATCCTCGTCTTCGCCGAGGTAACACCAAAAACCATCGCCTCTTTATTTCCTGAGCGTGTCTCTTACGCGAGTAGTATCCTATTGATGATACTAATGAAGGTTCTGTCGCCATTGGTGATCTTAGTGAACTTCATTACTAACGGCTTCATTCGTATCTTAGGCGTCAAAGCCAGCCATGACGCAACGGACCACTTGAGCTCAGAAGAGCTTAGAACCGTGGTAAATGAAGCAGGTAGCCTAATCCCTCAGCGTCACCAAGATATGTTGGTGTCTATTCTGGATTTAGAGCACGTCACCGTGAACGACATCATGGTGCCTCGTAATGAGATTACCGGTATCGACATCAATGACGACTGGAAATCTATCGTTCGTCAATTGACCCACTCGCCTCATGGCCGAGTGGTTCTCTATCGTGATCAGATAGATGAAGTGGTTGGTATGCTTAGGCTGCGAGAAGCTTACCGATTGATGCTTGAAAAGAACGAATTCAATAAAGAGACCCTGTTGCGTGCAGCGGATGAGATCTACTTTATTCCTGAAGCGACACCACTCAATATTCAACTGCTTAAGTTTCAACGCAATAAGCAGCGTATCGGTTTGATTGTTGATGAGTATGGTGATATCAACGGCTTGGTTACATTAGAAGATATTCTAGAAGAGATCGTGGGTGAGTTTACCACCTCAATCGCCCCAAGCTTATCTGAAGAAATTACGCCGCAAAGCGATGGCAGCTTCTTGATTGAAGGCAGCGCCAACATCCGAGACATCAACAAAGGCTTACAGTGGGCACTGCCTACCGATGGTCCAAGAACGCTGAATGGTTTGATACTGGAACATCTTGAAGATATTCCAGAGAGTCACCTGAGTGTTCAGGTTGCCAGCCACCCAATGGAGATAGTTGAACTCGAAGAGAACCGTATCAAGCTGGTGCGTGTGTTCCCACAGATCGTGAACGGCTAACTGAGTTATCACTGAATCCTTGTCTCACCCTAAAATACGTTGACGAAAAAGGCCCGGTTCATTGAACCGGGCCTTTTAGTATCTAACTCGCCCTATCTATATCTAGGATAGCTATCAATGACTAGTCGATTTTAAGCTCTTGCAGCATAGACTCTGGTAGTGCCAGTTCATCATTCTTGTTTACAGAAATGCCTGCAGCGATGATTGCATTCGCGATCTCTTTCGCTTCATCCAAAGAGTGCATTGCAGCGGTACCACATTGGTATTCGTTCAGCTCAGGGATCTTATTCTGGTTCTCAACTTTCAGTACGTCTTGCATCGCTGCCAACCAACCGTCTGCGACTTGTTGCTCTGTAGGCGTACCAATCAGGCTCATGTAGAAACCAGTACGGCAACCCATAGGTGAGATATCGATGATCTCTACATCTGAACCGTTCAATTGATTACGCATGAAACCAGCGTATAGATGCTCTAGAGTATGGATACCTTTCTCAGATAGTATGTCTTTGTTTGGCGCAGTAAAACGCAGGTCAAACACAGTGATGGTATCCCCTTTTGGGGTTTGCATTGTTTTAGCAACACGAACGGCAGGGGCGTTCATGCGTGTGTGATCAACAGTGAAACTATCTAATAAAGGCATTGCTCTTCTCCATGACGTCTGGCTTTAAAAAAACCAGCTTCGATTGTCTTCTAGTTCTTTGCGGCACTGTTTCAGCTGCCATCCATAATCTTTTGCTTGCTGTTCAACTTTACGCGCCACCTTAATCAGCGATGGTTTGCTGTTGTATGACTTGCGCTTATAACCACCACGGCCTTCATGATAAGCCAGATATTGGTTATATGGATCCCATAACGAGATACCCAATTGACGACGCGTTTCGCTGGTATACCAACCGATGAACATCAATGCATCATCAAAGTTGGTTCTTGAGCCACCGTTATTGGTCGCCTTTTGGAAATCTTCCCAAGCAGGGTCTTGAGCTTGTGCATAACCGTAGGCACTACTCACACGACCCCACGGAATAAAGCCAAGAATGTAATCTTTAGGCGGGCGCGCATCATGACGATAGCTACTCTCTTGTTTCACAAAAGCCATCGCTACGTTGATCGGTGTGCCCCACTCCTCTTGCATATCGAGTGCATCTTCATACCACGAAGGGTGTTCTCTAAAGATGCTACACAAATTATCTTGCTGCTTTGGCGGTGGCGTTGCACATCCAACCAATAGGCTAGAGACAACACCAACAGTCACTACAGGTAACCATTTACTACTCACACGAGTAGGCTGACCTAATAAGGCTTGCTTCCTTTCCACCAACGTCTCGCTATGCTTTTAAATACGAAAAATAATCCGCTAAGAAGCTATCAAAATCTTGAGTGCTTGCTTCTTCACTTTGTTGCTGAGCTGTCACAGAGCGTTGAACTTCTGCTTCCATCAACTCTGCTGAATATACTTTGTATTGGTGGGCTTTGTGTTGCTGAGCGTATGTTTTACCAAGTGCGCAGCCCACTTTACCCAAACCACCCAGTTTCTTGGTCTCTTCTAGCAACTGGCCAGAAATGGTCAGCTCTGGGTTGTCAATCCAAGCTTCAAGCGTATCGCACGTTTCTTGGTATGCACGACCACCTTGTTCAGCGTCCATCATCTCGGCAATAGAGCGCAGATCTTTGAAGACACGCTTCGCCCAATCTTGCAGAGACAGTCGCTCACCGTGACAACCGATTTGCAATTCTAGACCAACTTGACGACCTTCTAAGATCACCTTGTTCCAGTTATCACGCCAGCATTCAAGCTCGCAGTTATCCATCTCAGCAGAGTCGGTTAACACACTCCAAGTTAGGAATAAATCTAAGAAGCGAACTTGTTGCTCATTGATACCAATTGAGCTGAATGGGTTTACGTCTAAAGAGCGAACCTCGATGTACTCGACACCAGCACGAGCTAGTGCTTCTGATGGCTTCTCACCACTTTTAGCCACACGCTTAGGACGAATTGGCGCATAAAGCTCGTTCTCGATTTGAAGAACGTTGCTATTCAACTGACGGTATTCACCATCAACTTTGGTACCAATTTCGGCAAACTCTTCCGATGGTGTGCGAATCGCTTGGTTCAATCCCTCTAGGTACTGGTCTAGGCTATTAAAGCCAATTTTCAATACACTTTGAGCACTGTTGGTGTAGCCAAGATCGCTCAGACGTAGTGCCGTTGCTTTTGGTAGATACAGCGTCTCGCCAATCTTTTCAAAAGGTAGCTTTGTCTCTCTACCTTTGATGAAAGAAGGACATAGTGCAGGTGAAGCACCGAAGAAATAAGGAATTAACCAACCAAAACGGTAGTAATTACGAATCAAACCAAAGTAAGCATCGGACTTAGATTCACAACGCGCTTCTTCGGTTTGCTCTCCAAAAAGGCTATCCCAAAAACTATCTGGGAAAGAGAAGTTGAAGTGAACACCCGAGATAATCTGCATCAGGCTACCGTAACGGCGCTTAAGGCCTTCACGATATAGAGTCTTCATCTTGCCATTGTTAGAGGTGCCGTATTGCGCTAGCTGAATGTAATCTTCACTGCCTACATAACAAGGCATAGAAAGCGGCCACATCTTTTCGCCATCTAACTTGGTTTGTGTGAAATGGTGGATATCAGACAACTGATTCAAAAGCGTCGGAACGTCGTTAGAAACAGGCGTAATAAACTCCAGTAGCGACTCAGAAAAATCGGTCGTTACCCATCCGTTCATCAACGCAGATCCCAAAGCCTTTGGGTGCGGCCCAGTCGCAAGATGCCCATCTTCCGTGTAGCGTAACGTTTCCCTTTCAACACCACGACCAAATTGAGAGAAGGTCTTAGGGTTGGTTGCAACTTGCTTTAGTCGCGCAGCAAAATCAGTCAAAATTCAGTTCACTTATCTTATATCGTTCTGATTAGAACTATCATAAATTAGGTCGGAGGAGAAAAATAGAGTCTTTTTCCTCCCCCTTTAATGTGTACTCTAACGAATGATTTCAAGCTCTTCTATTGGAATATCTAACTTTTCTAGTTGAGGACGAAGCGAAGCCGCGTCGCCAACAACAATTATTTGATAATCATTCGGGTCAAACCATTTCTTAGATAGCTCGTTTAAGGTCTCTTTTGAGACAGTTTCAACTATCTGATTACGTTGTTGCAGGTAATCTTCGTCAAGGCTCAGCGCAACAATATTACTCAACAACCCAGCCTTTTGACTTGGTGTTTCGTATTTAAGTGCATCTTGTTGACCGACGGCAAGGCGCATAAATTTCACCTCTTCGTCAGTTAATCCACTCTGACTAAATTCATTTAGCTCAGAGATAAACTCTTGAATCGATGGAACCGTCGCATTGGCTCTCACTTGAGCACTGAATACTACTGCACCAGTTTCACGCGTACTGGCGAAGTAACCGCTCGCACCGTAAGTGTAGGCTTTGTCCTCACGTAGATTCTGGTTGATACGGCTATTGAAATTACCGGCTAAATTAAAGTTAGCCAACTGGCTCAAATACAACTCACCGGTCGCATCAAAAGGTAAGCCTTTACGCACCAAACGAACAATACTTTGCGGCGCACCCGGTTTATCAACTAAGTACAAGTGCTGACCAGAAAGCTCTTTGACGATCTGCGGACGCGTTAATGGTGCCGCATCGCCTTGCCACTGTTCAAAGAATTGTAGCTGTTTCCCTACCTCTTTCTTCGAGATGTCTCCCACAACAACAATATTGGCACCTTCTGGTGTGTAATGTTGCGCATAGAATTTTTTCACGTCATCTAAGGTCAATTTCGATAGAGATTCCTTAGTGCCATCACTTGCGCGAGCAAAAATACTGTCACCAAACAGCACTTCACGGGTTGCTTGGGAAGCCATCCAGCTTGGTTGTTGGTGCTGATACACGACGCCTTCAAGCATCTGCTTCTTCACACGTTCGAAGTCTTGCTCATCAAACTTAGGCTCGAATAGAACCTCTTGCACAATCGCTAAGGTTTGAGGCAGATTTTTCTCTAGCGTCGAGACTGAAATATCTGTGGTGTAACTGCCCGCACTAATGCTCACACTGCTACCTAGCTTATCTAAGGTCGCCTGTAACTCTTCAACCGTTCGCTTAGTTGAACCTTCTTCCATCATCGAAGCCGTTAAGTTCGCTAAGCCTTCTTGCCCTTTACGAACATAGCGTTCGCCTGCAGGCAATTGAATTTGTAGCTGTACTGTCGGCGTTTCACTGGTCACAGTACCAATCAAGTCAGTACCGTTCGTAAAGTGCATTCGATACAACTCAGGCATGGTCGCTTCAACGCCAAAGTTCACTTCTGGCATAACGCTGCGATCAAAGGTGTTCGGTGCTTTTCTGAAATCAAGCTGATCTTCAGTGACCTTGGCATATTCAGGTAACGTGCGAGCTGGCGTGGTGAATGTAGCTTCACGAACCGCGAGATCGAGTTGCTTCTTAGGAACCACACTCAAGGTCACCTTGTGCTTACCTTCGATGAAATCTTGGTAGGCCTGACTTACGCTTTCTGGAGTCACAGCTCGGATTTGATCCAATTGTGATTCAATGCGATCTGGCTGACCGTAGAAGGTTTGGTTAGATGCGAGTTGTGAAACCTTACCTTTCACACTTTGCAGTGCAAAAACCGCATCCGCTTCAGCCATACCGGTGATCTGGTCTAGACGTTCTTGTTCAACGCCCTCTTTCGAGAACTGCTCTAAGGTATCCATCAATTCTTTATTAAGAACCGTCAAATCCCCTTTTTTACCAGAGTCGCCCATCGCATAAACATACATGGTACAAGCCAATTCAGCACAGTCATGGAAAGAACCTGCACTCACCGCTTTTTGCGTCTTAACCAAGTTTTGATATAGGTAACTGTTGGTACCAGAACCTAAAACATTAGACAGTGCATTTAGCGAAGCTTGTGTCTCTTCTCCACGATACGTTGTTGGCCAACCCACAAGCACCATCGGCTGACGAATATTGTCTTCTAGGGTGATGTACTTATCTTCTGTTAGTACGGCTGGTTGCTTCTCTGCGGCCTTAACTTCTGGGCCTTGAGGGATTGGACCAAAGTACTTATTCACCCACTCTAGCGTGTCATCAACGTCGATATCACCACCGATAGTCAGTACCGCATTATTTGGGCCATACCAGCGTAGGAAGAAGGCTTTAAGATCATTCACATCCACGCGGTCTAAGTCTTCAACATAACCGATTGGTTGCCACGAGTATGGGTGGCCTTCAGGATAAAGCGCTTCACCCATGCGTTCCCACATCAAGCCATAAGGGCGGTTTTCATAACTTTGCGCACGTTCGTTTTTAACCGTACCTCTTTGAACTTCGAATTTCTTCTGAGAAACCGCATCTAATAAGAAACCCATTCGGTCTGATTCTAACCACAACATTTTCTCAAGTTGGTTAGATGGAACGGTTTCAAAGTAGTTAGTACGGTCACGGTTAGTCGTGCCGTTTAACGAGCCACCAGCCTCGGTAATGATCTTAAAGTGCTGTTGGTCACCGACGTTCTCAGAACCTTGGAACATCATATGTTCGAAGAAATGAGCAAAGCCCGACTTACCTATCTCTTCACGGGCGGAACCTACGTGATAGGTCACATCAACATGCACAAGAGGGTCAGAATCATCCGGGGAAAGAATAACTGTCAGGCCATTTTCAAGCTGATATTTCGCATACGGAATCACGACTTTATCTTTAGAAGGCTTAACTTCTTCTAATAAGGTGACACCTTCAGGTAGCGAAGAAAAGAAGGGTGTTGAGCTAGGTACATTGTAAGAACAGCCAGCGATGGCGATAAGAGAAAATGTACCAAGTAAAACCTTTTTCATAGGTTCTCCTTAGAAAAAACCGAAGTAGATAGCAGCAAGTAAGCTGTAGCGAGCGGCTTTGCCAATCGCTATTAAAATAACGCTAGGGATAAATTTCATTCTCAGCCAACCCGCCGCGAGACACAAAGGGTCACCAATAACGGGCAACCAACTGAATAACAGCGTCCAGTAACCATAACGGCTCAGCCAAGCCATAGCCTTATGACCATGCTTTTCAGATTGAGTTCGATTGGGCAGCCACAAACCAATCCAATAATTAGTCAGGCCACCTAAGGTGTTACCGAGTGTCGCTATTAGAATAATCGACGATGTTGAGAATTGATCTAGGCTCAATGCTGCAACAAGGCTGGCTTCTGAACCGCCGGGCAATAACGTGGCACTTAAGAAGCCACTGATGAAGAGTACCCAAAGCGCCGAGTCAGAGAACCACAGCGCTATGTTTTCAAAAAGGGAATTAAAGAACTCTAGCACTGCCTATCAGCCTTCTTGCATTTTAAGTAGCACCTTGCCTCTGGTGTGTCCGGTTTCAACCTGTAGATGCGCTGACTGCGCTTCGCCTAACTGGTAGATCCCTTGAATTTCTGTTTTGAGCAATCCGACACTGACCATGTACAGCATAGTGTCCATTTGCTCTGGGTTTGGCTCAACCAACATACCTGATGCAGTAAAGCCTAATAATGTGGCTTTTTCGCAGATCAATTCAGCAGATAAAGTTGGGACTGTCACAACTCTTGCGTCATCTTTCAAGCACTTCAACGCATCGAGAGCGGTGTCGCCACCGACCAAATCAATCAGTACATCGACATCAGAAACTCGCTCTGAAGCTGGAGCAAACTTATAGTTGATCGCATGAGCGCCTAGCGTTGCAAGATAATCGAGGTTGGCTTCGCTGCAGGTGGTGTAAACCTCGGCTTTTGCTGCCACTGCAATTTGAACTGCAAGGTGACCCACGCCACCCGCGCCCGCTAAAATAAGCACGCGATCACCTTCTTTCACTTCGGCTTTATTAAGTGCTTGTGCTGCTGTTTGGCTAGCAAGTGGTAATGCCGCTGCCGCTTCTAGGGTGACCGAATCGGGAACCATGCTTAATGCCGCTTCTGGAACACATACATATTGGCTGTAGCCGCCGCCTTGCAGTGGGAAGCCAATAAAGCCTGCCACGTTATCACCAATGGTAAAACGTTCAGCCTGATCGCCTAGCGTGACAATTTGGCCTGAAATATCGTATCCCGGCACCCAAGGAAGATTGTCTTTGTTTTGTGCTGCTGCCCAACCAAGGCCGGCTCGGGTTTTCACATCAATCGGATTAATGCCCGAAAAGGAAACTTTAACCACCACTTCTCCGGCCTTAGGCTCAGGAATCGCACTGGTTTGAATACTAAGGTTTTCGACGCCGCCGAATTGAGTAATCGCAATCTGTTTATTTTCCATTTCCACATTTCCTTGATTGATAAAAGCCCTAGAGAGCAAGCACCCTAATTAATAAAAAGAAAGGGATGCGAAAGCATCCCTTTGACTATAAACCATTTAATAAGGCTAAGTTAACCGCTCATTCGTAAATTGACGACCAATTAACGTAACGATACATGACCAGTAATCCATTAACCGACTAGCGCTAATAGAATACCCGCCGCAACCGCACTACCAAGTACACCTGCTACGTTCGGGCCCATCGCATGCATCAACAAGAAGTTCTGAGGGTTTGCCTCAAGACCGACCTTATTCACAACACGTGCCGCCATTGGAACCGCTGATACGCCAGCGGCACCAATCAATGGGTTGATGTCTTCTTTCGAGAAGCGGTTTAGAACCTTCGCCATCAATACACCACCCGCAGTACCAATACTAAACGCAACTGCACCTAAGCCAAGAATACCCAGAGTCTCTAAGTTCAAGAAAGTATCCGCTTGAAGCTTAGAACCAACACCAAGGCCAAGGAAAATAGTCACAACGTTAATCAGTTCGTTTTGCGCTGTTTTCGATAGGCGATCAACCACACCCGCTTCACGCATCAAGTTACCCAGACAGAACATACCCACCAGAGGTGTTGCTGAAGGTAGGAACAGAATTGTCATCAGTAGTACAGCAAGCGGGAAGAGGATCTTCTCTGCTTTACTAACGTGACGAAGTTGAGCCATCTTAATCTTACGTTCTTCAGGAGACGTTAACGCCTTCATGATTGGCGGTTGAATAATAGGAACCAATGCCATGTAGCTATACGCTGCTACTGCAATTGCACCTAAAAGATCAGGAGATAGTTTACTTGCTAAGAAGATCGCGGTCGGGCCATCGGCACCACCAATGATCGCAATTGACGAAGCATCGGCCATTGAAAATTCCATTCCTGGAACATAGTTCAGCAAGATCGCACCAAATAGCGTTGCGAAGATACCAAACTGAGCTGCAGCCCCTAGCCATAACGTTTTAGGGTTAGCAATCAACGCACCGAAGTCCGTCATTGCACCTACACCCATAAAGATCAGCAGTGGGAAAATACCCGTTTCAATACCAATGTAGTAAACGTAGTAAAGCAAACCGCCTGGATCAGTAAACCCAGCATTTGGAATATTTGCTAATACGGCACCAAAACCAATCGGCAGTAGAAGTAACGGTTCAAATCCTTTACGAATTGCCAAAAACAACAGCAAGCAACCAACCAACATCATACAGATCTGGCCGAACTCAAAGTTAGCAATACCTGTTTCAGACCATAAGGTCATCAATCCTTCCATGGGACTCCCTTACGCTAAGATTAGTAGTGGAGCGCCTACAGTAACTGCATCGCCTTCTTTAACATTCAACTCTTGAACGATACCACCACGAGCAGCACGAACTTCCGTTTCCATCTTCATCGCTTCCAAGATCAGTAGCACATCACCTTCAGCCACTTCAGCACCTGGCTGAACGATAACTTTGAAGATGTTGCCCGCTAATGGAGCTGGAACCGCTTCTGCATCAGAAGCCGCAGCTGGTGCTGCTTGAGACGCTTGTGCTGGTTTCGCTGATGGAGATACTGATGTCAGTTCGCCTTGAGGGCCAACTTCAACATCATAAACCTGCCCGTCAACCTTCACGCTGTAGCTTTCAATGCTACCAGAAGCTTGTACCGGAGCTGTCGCAACTGGAGCCTCTGTTTCTAACGTTGGTGCAGGTTCAAATGCTTCAGGGTTACGACGGTTCTTAAGGAACTTAAGGCCGACTTGTGGGAAGAGTGCGTATGTCAGCACATCATCAACGGTATCTTCAGCGAGTGAAATGCCATCTGATTTCGCTTTTTCTAAAAGGTCCGTCGTTAACGTATCCATTTCAGACTTAAGTAAATCAGCAGGACGACACGTGATTGGCTCTGCACCATCTAGCACTTTCGCTTGCAGTTCAGCATCAACCTCAGCAGGCGCTTGACCGTATTCACCTTTCAGCAGACCCGCAGTCTCTTTCGTGATGCTCTTGTAGCGCTCACCCGTTAAGACGTTGATAACCGCTTGAGTACCGACGATTTGAGAAGTAGGTGTTACCAAAGGAATGTAACCCAACTCTTTACGTACGCGCGGGATCTCTTCAAGCACTTCGTCCATACGATCGGCTGCGCCTTGCTCTTTAAGCTGACCTTCCATGTTGGTTAACATGCCGCCAGGAACTTGAGCAATCAAGATGCGAGAATCGACACCTTTTAGCTGACCTTCCCATTTCGCGTACTTTTTACGTACGTCACGGAAGTAAGCCGCGATGGGTTCGATCTGATCAAGCTTAAGATTGGTGTCGCGCTCTGTGCCTTCTAACATAGCAACAACCGTTTCAGTTGGTGTATGGCCGTAAGTACAGCTCATAGAAGAGATTGCGGTGTCTAGAATATCAATGCCAGCTTCAACAGCTTTAACGGCTGTAGCGGTTGATAGACCCGTTGTCGCGTGGCTATGCAGCGCTAGGGGAACATCACAAGACGCTTTGATACGAGTGATTAGCTCTTCCGCTTCATAAGGCTTTAATAAGCCTGACATATCTTTGATACATAGTGAATGGCAGCCTAGGTCTTCCAAGCGCTTAGCGAGATCAACCCACGTATCTGAGTTGTGTACTGGGCTGGTTGTATAAGACAACGTACCTTGAGCGTGGCCGCCAACATCAATCGTTGCTTTCACTGCCGTTTCAAAGTTACGAACATCATTCATCGCATCAAAAATACGGAATACGTCCATGCCGTTCTTATGGGCACGTTCAACAAATTTTTCAACTACGTCATCCGCGTAGTGGCGGTAACCTAATAAATTTTGACCACGCAGTAGCATCTGCATTGGTGTGTTTGGCATCGCTTTTTTCAGCTCACGCAAACGCTCCCACGGATCTTCTCCAAGAAAACGGATACACGAATCAAACGTCGCGCCACCCCAAGTCTCTAAAGACCAGTAACCGACTTTATCCAGTTCTGCCGCAATAGGCAGCATATCTTCGATACGCATACGTGTAGCAAATAGTGACTGGTGCGCGTCACGAAGTACCACATCAGTGATAGCTAGTGGTTTAGACATGCTCATAAACTCCTTTTTAATCCTTTAAATGCTACTTAGCAGTAGACGCACGGTATTGGTGAACCGCGGCCGAAATTGCTGCCACTACCTGTGGACTAACAGCAGAAGGGTTTGATTGTGATTTTTTAATTTTTTTAGGTGCTGCGATCGGTTCAGGTACTTCTTCTGGTACCAGTTTTGACATCAACCGAACGAGGTAAACTAGAATAGTTAGGAAAATAAAGACAACGGACATTCCCGTTATCATTAGAGTTGCTGCATCTCCTAGCAGGCTTCCAATATTAGTCATGTTGCTTCCTTTCTTCGTCATCCTGACATAGGTGCAGGATTTCAGCGAATAGTGATCCCGACCCATGGATTATCTCGATTGGTAAAAGTTTGTCAATTTTGTTTAAGGTTCTGTTACGGATAACGCACACATAAGGTTAATTATTCGCCTATCAGATCACATAAATCTGTCAAATGAGTCATTTTTAGATATTTAAACTGTGACTTAAACGGGGCTTTTCTGGGAAATGATATGAGAAAGGTGGAATAACAAAGAAGCAATCAAGAATTACTTTAAATACAACAAGTTAAAAACATCGTAAATTTAACATTGTTGCAACAAATTTACAGCAAGCATAAAAAAAACCTCGTAAAAACGAGGCTTTCTCTAATAATGTGGTGCGCCCTGGAGGATTCGAACCTCCGACCGCCTGGTTCGTAGCCAGGTACTCTATCCAGCTGAGCTAAGGGCGCAACGGTTTCGATATTGAGCATCAAGTTAAAACTAAACATTCAACATCAGGATTAATGAAAACCCTAAATAGTGGTGCGCCCTGGAGGATTCGAACCTCCGACCGCCTGGTTCGTAGCCAGGTACTCTATCCAGCTGAGCTAAGGGCGCAACGGTTTCGATATTGAGCTGTTAGTTAAGGCAATAAAGCACTTAAAACTAAACATTCAATATCAGGATTAATGAAAACCCTAAATAGTGGTGCGCCCTGGAGGATTCGAACCTCCGACCGCCTGGTTCGTAGCCAGGTACTCTATCCAGCTGAGCTAAGGGCGCAACGGTTTCGATATTAAGCTGTTAGTTAACGCAATAAAGCAGTTAAAACTAAATGTTCAACATCAGGATTAATAAAAACCCTAAATAGTGGTGCGCCCTGGAGGATTCGAACCTCCGACCGCCTGGTTCGTAGCCAGGTACTCTATCCAGCTGAGCTAAGGGCGCAACGGTTTCGATATTAAGCTGTTAGCTAAGGCAATAAAGCAAAACTAAACGTTCAACATCAGGATTAATGAAAACCCTAAATAGTGGTGCGCCCTGGAGGATTCGAACCTCCGACCGCCTGGTTCGTAGCCAGGTACTCTATCCAGCTGAGCTAAGGGCGCAACGGTTTCGATATTGAGCATCAAGTTAAAACTAAATGTTCAACATCAGGATTAATGAAAACCCTAAATAGTGGTGCGCCCTGGAGGATTCGAACCTCCGACCGCCTGGTTCGTAGCCAGGTACTCTATCCAGCTGAGCTAAGGGCGCAACGGTTTCGATATTGAGCATCAAGTTAAACTAAACATTCAACATCAGGATTAATGAAAACCCTAAATAGTGGTGCGCCCTGGAGGATTCGAACCTCCGACCGCCTGGTTCGTAGCCAGGTACTCTATCCAGCTGAGCTAAGGGCGCACGGTATCTTCAAGTGAAGAAGTTGTGAAATATATCACATTCTTGTTTCTACGAAACAAAAAAAAGGCCATAGGCCTGTAATGAATGGCGGTGAGGGAGGGATTCGAACCCTCGATGCGGCTACAAACCACATACTCCCTTAGCAGGGGAGCGCCTTCGGCCACTCGGCCACCTCACCTAATTCATTATTCTTATCCATTACTTCTTAACAAAGTAATCTAAAGAATGGTGCGCCCTGGAGGATTCGAACCTCCGACCGCCTGGTTCGTAGCCAGGTACTCTATCCAGCTGAGCTAAGGGCGCACATTGTTACTTCTGTGTTTGCTTGCAAATTCAAACGTGCAAGAAATGGCGGTGAGGGAGGGATTCGAACCCTCGATGCGGCTATAAACCACATACTCCCTTAGCAGGGGAGCGCCTTCGGCCTCTCGGCCACCTCACCGTCTTGCGGAGGCACATATTACGTTTTACCGAAAATATGTCAAACACTTTATTAAAAAAAACCGGACAAAAACATCCAACCGTTTGCAATTTAATCAAAGCGCTTGCAAATTGAACTTATAACATCCAATTAGCGCTTTTTCCCTTAAAAATTAAGGTGAAAGATTGGCAATAATAAACAGCTAAAAACAATTATCTAATTTATCTCGCAGTAAGTGCAACTGCTGTTTGCACCATACTACGGGATGCTCTCTTTCGCCATAGGGTAAGTCAGTAAAACTTGAACTATGGCAAACAAATATCACGATGCTTCAATAAGAGTTAACTCAGGCGGCGTAACTTTTCTATATCAAGCATTCAGCCCAACATCTAGAACTAAGCCAGTTATTGAATTAACCAATCACTAACTTGTGATTTTGCTCTCCCAAGATCAAAAAAGGCTAGCAACAATGCTAGCCCCTCTTCTACGCAAAAGTATTAGTAGTTGCCAGATGCAACGTTACCATTACCTTTTTCAGCTTGAATGCGCATGTAGATCTCTTCACGGTGAACAGATACTTCTTTAGGTGCGTTAACACCAATACGTACTTGGTTACCTTTAACGCCTAGTACAGTAACTGTTACTTCATCACCAATCATCAGTGTTTCGCCAACACGGCGAGTCAAAATTAGCATTCTTTGCTCCTTGAGTAATCTCTAAATTTATCTAGCTACGAGAGCATTATCCAACAAAAGTTATATTTTCGTAAACTATCGATTGAGTTTATTTAACCAAAATGCACTTCTTTTTTAAGATAACCCTGTGTTTCACGCGCTACGATGTATGCATTGTGTAATATGTTAGCAGCTATATCGACTTGCGTTGGTGATATCACCAAAGTTAAAGACTGCTGCTGCAATAAGTGATGTTGTACATCAATTTCGCCTTCAGACAACAATCCATGTGAACTGACCACAATTTCTTGCGTTCGGCTTCCTACCACAGTTAACAAACTAACATATTCACTATTACGGATTTTTTCAGCAAAAACTAGTTTTAATTTAGCACTTATGTCAGGTTTGATAATGAGCGCTGCCCGTTCTGTTTCCTCGATCACACTACAGACTTCGATCCCTAACAACTGGCAATGCGACATGAGAGACGGTAAATCTTGATTCAAACACTCGATGCGAACCATATCTCTTTGAATCGCTATACCAGCAATATCATTCAAACAATCATTACCCGCGATGAGAGTTCCCTCGCCTTCTTCAAAACTCGAAAGCACTCTCAGTGGTACATTGTGTCGCCACGCATGCTGAACACATGGAAGGTGCAAAACCTTAGCGCCTCTGCGAGCCATTTCTTCCATAGAGGGAAAGTCTAAGGTATCTAATTTCTTAGATTGCTTAACCACTCTAGGGTCGCAGGAATATACGCCATCAACATCGGTATAAATCTGGCACTCTTTGGCCTGAAGCGCGCCCGCCAACGCAACGGCCGTGGTGTCTGAGCCACCTCGCCCTAAGGTTGTGATATCACCTTTCGCGTTAACGCCTTGAAAACCTGCAACAATGACAATCTGGTCATCATCTAACAGCGCTTTAATAGGAGCGGTATCAATACGCTCAATCGTCGCATTATTATGATTAGAATCGGTGTGTATCTTGGCTTGATAGCCAGTCATCGATGTCGCTTCATAACCCAACTTGTGCAACGTCATCGCTAACAAAGCCATGGAAACTTGTTCTCCAGCTGTTAACAACACATCTAACTCTCTAGCGTTTGGTACGCTATCAACTTGTGAAGCTAAGTTAACTAACCGATTTGTTTCACCTGACATAGCAGAAACGACAACCAGGATCTGGTTCCCTTCATTTTTCGCTTCAATGATTTTTTCTGCTACATGATGGATTCGTTCTATTGAACCCACCGACGTTCCACCAAATTTCTGCACGATAAGAGGCATTTTCACCCTTCCTCACCTTCCCAAGACCAATGTCTATATATGACAAAAAAACACATACTCCGCGTCATGGCGAAGCAATAAAAAATTAACCAAGGAGTCTAACGTTACCATTAGACTTCTTGGTTAATCTCAATCAAATCTTTTTCAGACGTTCTTCCAATAGGCAAAATAAAAGATGCCCAATCAGTTGATTGGGCATCTTTGTATCAATTACTTAAGCTTAAAGACGCTCTTCTAGCCAAGTGCGTACTGATTTAAGCGCTTCAGGTAGTGCTTCAACGTCTGTACCACCCGCTTGAGCCATATCTGGGCGACCGCCACCTTTACCGCCAATTTGCTCAGCAACCATCTTAACGAGGTCACCTGCTTTTACTTTGCCGATAAGGTCTTTGGTTACACCAGCAATCAAGCCAACTTTACCGTCTGCTATGTTTGCGATCAGAATGATACCGCTACCTACTTGGTTTTTAGCGTTATCAACCATGGTACGTAGGTTCTTGTTGTCTGCGCCTTCAATTGCAGCAACCAAAACTTTAGTACCAGAGATGTCTTCTACTTTGCCCATGATGTTTGCGCTTTCTGCTGCAGCCATCTTTTCTTTAAGCAGTTGGATTTCTTTCTCTAGAGATTTCGCTTTCTTAGCCGACTCTGCCAGTTTCTCTTCGTAAGCGTTAGCTTGAGCTTCTACAGCATCTAGAGCCGCTTCGCCTGTTACCGCTTCGATACGACGAATACCCGCAGCAATACCACCTTCAGAAGTGATCTTGAATAGGCCGATATCACCCGTGTTGCTTGCGTGGATACCACCACAAAGTTCAGTAGAGAAATCGCCCATAGACAGAACGCGAACTTCATCATCGTACTTCTCGCCAAACAGTGCCATCGCACCTTTTTCTTTCGCTGACTCGATGTCCATGATATTGGTTTCAATCACATGGTTCTTACGAACTTGTGCATTAACCAAGCGCTCTACTTCTTTAATCTGTGCCGGTGTTACCGCTTCAAGGTTAGAGAAGTCAAAACGTAGGTTATCTGGCTTAACCAAAGAACCTTTCTGAGCAACATGCTCACCTAGAACTTCGCGCAATGCAGAGTGAAGTAAGTGCGTTGCAGAGTGATTTAGTGAGATAGCAGCACGACGCTCAGCGTCAACCGTTGCTTCTACTTTATCGCCCTTAGCGAATACGCCTTCAACTAGCTCACCGTGATGCGCAAATGCGTTACCTAGCTTCTGAGTGTCTTGTACTTTGAATAGACCAGAGGCTGTTTTTAGCGTACCAGCATCACCACATTGACCGCCTGATTCAGCGTAGAATGGAGTCTCTTCAAGGATGATGATCGCTTTATCACCAGCCGATAGTGAAGATACTTCTTCGCCGTCAACGAATAACGCAGAAATTTCACCCGCACCTTCAGTACCTGTGTAACCACAGAACTCAGTGTTAGTGTCTACTTTGATCGTTGCGTTGTAATCAGTACCGAATTGACCCGCTTCACGTGCACGCTTGCGCTGTGCTTCCATCGCCTTCTCAAAGCCTTCTTCATCGATAGTAAAGTCGCGTTCACGAGCTACATCGTTAGTAAGGTCAGCAGGGAAGCCGTATGTATCGTAAAGTTTGAAGACTGTTTCACCGTCAAGCTCTTTGCCTTCAAGTGCGTCTAATGCGTCGTTAAGGATAACCATGCCACGCTCTAGCGTACGACCAAAGTTCTCTTCTTCGATGCGAAGTACTTTTTCAACAAGCTCTTGTTGTTTCTTAAGCTCTTCAGCCGCAGAACCCATCACTTCAGCCAGTACACCCACAAGTTTGTGGAAGAACACGCCTTGTGCACCAACCTTGTTACCGTGACGAACTGCACGACGAATAATACGACGTAGAACGTAGCCACGACCTTCGTTTGAAGGCATAACGCCGTCAGCAATTAGGAATGAACAAGAACGGATGTGGTCAGCAATAACGCGTAGCGATTGGTTAGATAGATCATCATGACCTACAACTTCAGCAGTCGCTTTGATTAGCTTTTGGAATACATCAATTTCGTAGTTAGAGTGAACGCCCTGCATGATTGCAGAGATACGCTCAATACCCATACCAGTATCTACAGCTGGCTTAGGTAGCGGTTCCATTGTGCCGTCAGCGTGACGGTTGAACTGCATGAATACGTTGTTCCAGATCTCGATGAAACGGTCACCATCTTCTTCAGGTGTACCAGGACGGCCACCCCAGATGTGCTCACCGTGATCGTAGAAGATTTCAGTACATGGACCACAAGGACCCGTGTCACCCATCGTCCAGAAGTTATCAGACTCGAACTGTTTACCGCCTTCTTTGTCGCCAATGCGAACGATACGGTCAGCAGGAACACCTACTTTTTTGTTCCAGATATCGAATGCTTCATCATCTGTCTCGTATACCGTTACCAGCAGACGGTCTTTTGGCAGTTGAAGAGTCTCAGTCAGGAATTCCCAAGCAAAACCAATTGCTTCTTCTTTGAAGTAGTCGCCAAAGCTGAAGTTGCCTAGCATTTCGAAGAACGTGTGGTGACGAGCCGTGAAACCTACGTTTTCAAGGTCATTGTGTTTACCACCCGCACGTACACAACGCTGAGCCGTAGTTGCTCGAGTGTAGGCACGCTTTTCGGCGCCTAAGAAGCAATCTTTGAATTGGTTCATACCTGCGTTAGTAAATAGCAGGGTTGGATCGTTATGTGGAACTAACGATGAACTGTCTACGATTTGGTGTTCTTTGCTCTCAAAGAACTTAAGGAACGCGTTGCGAACCTCATCAGTGCTCATGTACATGCAGCTCTTCCTGAAAATAGTCGAGTTAGAATTTTGCCGTATTGTAGATCATGGTTAAGGCTTCGACTAGTTTTCTTGTAGAAAAGACACCCTTGGGCAGGATTTTAGTGGGAATTCGATAAAATGAAGAATATTCCACTATATCTAGCCGTGGAAAAGCAGAACTAAATTGATGACCTAGGAACTAAGAATCTTAGTTAACGAAAGAAGGTTGACCAAAGACATTCTCGACAGAGTTGCTCCAATAAAAAAGCCCCGCATAAAATATGCGAGGCTTTAGGTTCTTTCAAAGCGAATGTTTCTTTAAAACAACCGCTCTATAAAACGTTAGCTTATAGCTCTTCGTTTTCTTCTTCTTTCTCTGCGCCCTTCTCTTCAAGAACAGCAGGAGTCAGTAGCAACTCACGAAGTTTAGTATCGATCTCAAGAGCAACCTCTGGGTTTTCACGTAGATATTTACCAGCGTTAGCTTTACCTTGGCCGATCTTGTCGCCCTTGTAGCTGTACCAAGCGCCCGCTTTTTCTACCAGCTTGTTCTTAACACCTAAATCGATAAGCTCACCTTCACGGTTGAAGCCTTTGCCGTATAGGATTTGAGTTTCAGCTTGTTTGAATGGTGCAGCAATCTTGTTCTTAACAACCTTGATACGAGTTTCGTTACCAACAACTTCATCACCATCTTTGATCGCACCAGTACGGCGAATATCAAGACGAACAGATGCGTAGAACTTAAGAGCGTTACCACCAGTTGTTGTTTCTGGGTTACCAAACATCACACCAATCTTCATACGGATTTGGTTGATGAAGATAGCCATACAGTTAGACTGCTTAAGGTTACCAGTTAGCTTACGCATCGCTTGAGAAAGCATACGAGCCTGAAGACCCATGTGGCTATCGCCCATTTCGCCTTCGATTTCTGCTTTTGGTGTTAGTGCTGCGACTGAGTCAATAACAAGTACATCGATTGCACCTGAACGAGCCAGTGCATCACAGATTTCTAGCGCTTGCTCACCTGTATCTGGTTGAGAAACAAGAAGCGCATCGATATCAACACCAAGTTTTTGAGCGTAGATAGGGTCGAGGGCGTGTTCCGCATCAACGAAAGCACACGTCTTGCCAACTTTTTGGGCTGCAGCAATAAGCTCAAGCGTTAGCGTTGTTTTACCTGATGATTCTGGACCGTAAACTTCTACGATACGTCCCATCGGTAGGCCACCAGCACCTAGTGCGATATCTAGAGATAGAGAACCTGTAGAAATAGTTTCTACGTCCATTGTGCGGTTATCACCAAGACGCATGATAGAACCTTTACCAAATTGCTTTTCAATCTGACCAAGAGCTGCGGCTAACGCTTTTTGTTTATTCTCGTCCATTTCTATCTCCACATAATCGGTTGTCTCAACAAGCGATCTAGAATCTATTTCTAACCCACATAGGGGTGACTAATTGGCTTTCATTATACTGTTGATTCATACAGTGTCCATACCTGTATGAAAATAATTTGTACAAATGTTACTTACCTTCCATTGATAGGTAATCATAAATAACTTGCAGGGCATGGTGCGTCGCTTGTTGGCGTACTTGTGATCTATCACCTGTAAATACATTCGTTTCTACTTTATTCCACCCATCACAGGCCTTCCAAGCAAAACACACCGTCCCTACAGGTTTATCTTCCGAGCCACCACCAGGACCGGCAATACCACTTATCGATACCGAAATTGTGCCATTTGAATTTTGCAACGCACCATCAGCCATTTCGATTACTACAGGCTCACTCACAGCGCCGAACTCAATTAATGTTTTAAGCTGTACACCGATCATCTCTTGCTTGGCTTCATTGCTGTACGTAACAAAAGCGCGATCAAACCACCCAGAGCTGCCCGCAATATCGGTTACCGCGCTAGCAACGCCACCGCCAGTACAAGATTCAGCCGTCACTAATACATGTTTATGTTTCGCAAGTAAGTGTCCGAGTTTTTCACTAAGAGCTTGAGTCGTCTGCATCTTTGGCTTCCCTTATCTAGATGTATATCATTTGGATTTGCATCTTTTCGCATGTGTCGCTTTTCGCACGAAACGCTTTCACGTATCCTAAGCCGCAATAGAAATAAACGAAAGAAGTTAACTGTGAAAGCCGATCAAAAACATACTCCCATGATGCAGCAGTACCTAAAATTAAAAGCAGAAAATCCAGAAATTTTGCTGTTCTATCGCATGGGAGATTTCTACGAGCTTTTCTACGATGACGCTAAAAAAGCCTCTCAACTCCTCGATATTTCGCTAACCAAGCGTGGCTCTTCAAACGGTGAGCCGATTCCTATGGCTGGCGTCCCATACCACGCCGTTGAAGGTTACCTGGCGAAGTTAGTGCAGTTGGGCGAGTCCGTAGCAATTTGTGAGCAGATTGGTAATCCAGCAACTTCAAAGGGCCCGGTTGATCGCGCTGTCGTAAGAATTGTGACACCGGGAACTGTAACGGATGAAGCACTGCTTTCTGAGCGTGTTGATAACCTAATTGCCTCCATTTACCACCATAATGGTAAATTTGGCTACGCAACGCTTGATATTACTTCTGGCCGATTCCAGCTATGTGAGCCGGAAACTGAAGAAGCGATGGCGGCTGAGTTACAAAGAACGTCACCACGTGAGCTGTTATTCCCTGAAGATTTCGAACCCGTAAATTTGATGGCAAGTCGTAATGGCAATCGCCGTCGTCCAGTATGGGAATTTGAATTAGATACAGCGAAGCAACAACTCAATCAACAATTTGGTACTCGCGATCTCGTTGGCTTTGGCGTTGAAAGTGCAAAACTTGGTTTATGCGCTGCGGGTTGTTTGATTCAATATGTAAAAGACACGCAACGTACTGCTCTTCCACACATCCGTTCACTCACAATGGATAAGCAAGATCATTCGGTGATCCTTGATGCGGCTACTCGCCGTAATTTGGAGATCACCCAAAATCTCAGTGGCGGCACAGACAACACCCTAGCCGAAGTACTTGATCACACTGCGACTGCTATGGGTAGCCGTATGCTTAAGCGTTGGTTACATCAACCCATGCGTAACATTTCGGCTCTTGATCAACGCCTAGATGCGATTGGTGAAATGAAAGATTTAGCTCTATTCACAGAGCTGCAACCAACCTTAAAACAGATTGGTGATATCGAACGTATTCTTGCTCGATTAGCACTTCGCTCTGCTCGTCCTCGCGATATGGCACGACTTCGCCAAGCAATGGAATACTTGCCGGAGCTTGCAGAAACGCTGACGCAACTTAAGCACCCGTACCTGACTCAGCTTGCTCAGTATGCATCTCCTGTGGGTGAAGTATCAGAGCTGCTTGAGCGTGCTATCAAAGAAAACCCACCGGTGGTGATCCGCGATGGTGGTGTGATTGCAGAAGGCTACAATGCCGAGTTAGACGAATGGCGCGACCTTGCAGCTGGTGCAACCGAATTTCTTGATAAACTTGAGCAAGAAGAGCGCGAACGTCATGGCATCGACACGCTTAAAGTTGGCTACAACAACGTACACGGTTTCTTCATTCAAGTAAGCCGCGGACAAAGCCATCTTGTGCCACCACACTATGTTCGTCGTCAAACGCTGAAAAATGCAGAACGCTACATTATTCCTGAGCTAAAAGAGCACGAAGACAAAGTTCTCAGCTCTAAATCGAAAGCCCTAGCTATCGAGAAAAAGTTGTGGGATGAGTTGTTTGATTTGTTACTGCCTTATCTAGAGCGACTACAAAACATCGCTTCTTCAATATCTCAGCTGGATGTTCTACAAAACTTAGCTGAACGTGCAGACACCCTTGATTACTGTCGTCCAACTATGACAGAGTCTGCTGGTGTTCAAATTCAGGCGGGCCGTCACCCCGTTGTTGAACAAGTAATGGACGAACCGTTTATTGCGAACCCTATCGACCTCAATGATCAACGTAAGATGCTGATCATCACAGGTCCAAACATGGGTGGTAAGTCGACCTACATGCGTCAAACAGCCCTTATTGCGCTGATGGCTCATATCGGTTGTTATGTTCCAGCAGAAAGCGCGACGATTGGTTCTATCGACCGTATCTTTACTCGTATTGGCGCATCCGATGATTTGGCTTCGGGTCGTTCAACCTTCATGGTTGAGATGACCGAAACCGCGAATATTCTGCACAACGCAACACCAAATAGCCTTGTGTTAATGGATGAAATCGGTCGTGGTACCAGTACTTACGATGGTCTATCTCTGGCTTGGGCAAGTGCTGAATGGCTCGCCAATCAAATCAATGCGATGACGCTATTTGCAACGCACTACTTTGAGCTAACTGAACTGCCGAACCAACTGCCAACATTGGCAAATGTGCACTTGGACGCGGTTGAACACGGCGACAGCATTGCCTTTATGCACGCAGTTCAAGAAGGTGCAGCAAGTAAATCTTACGGCCTTGCGGTTGCTGGATTGGCTGGCGTACCTAAAGCGGTGATCAAAAACGCACGTGCGAAGCTGACTCAACTAGAAGCGTTAAGTATTGAGTCTCCGGCATCAAAGCCAAGTGGTGTCGATATCGCGAACCAACTTAGCCTGATCCCAGAGCCGAGTGAAGTAGAGCAGGCACTGGCAAATGTTGATCCTGATGATCTAACCCCTCGCCAAGCATTACAAGAACTTTATCGCTTGAAGAAGCTGCTTTAGTCTCTTACCAAGTAGCTTGTTATTGCCGTACTATTATTTTGATTAGACGGCATGGAATACCAAAGCCACAAAAAAAAACGCTGACTTAAAGTCAGCGTTTTTATTTGTCTTCTATTTAGAGAAACATCATCCGTTCAATTAGTCGTTTTCAACGTTGAACAGATTTTCCATATTCAAGCCTTGCTTGATTAGAATCTCACGTAGACGACGAAGACCTTCAACTTGGATTTGACGAACACGTTCACGAGTCAGGCTGATTTCACGGCCTACTTCTTCTAATGTTGACGGTTCATAGCCAAGTAGTCCAAAGCGACGCGCAAGCACCTCTTTCTGCTTCGGATTCAGCTCATCAAGCCAGAAAATCAGTGAATTCTTGATATCGCTATCTTGAGTTGAAACTTCAGGATCTGAGTTGTTGATGTCCGGAATAATATCCAGTAGCGCTTTCTCACCATCACCACCAATCGGCGTATCAACGGAGCTCACTCTTTCGTTTAGACGAAGCATCTTACTCACATCACCAACTGGTTTATCTAGCTTAGAAGCGATTTCTTCCGCCGTTGGTTCGTGGTCAAGTTTTTGTGATAGCTCTCGTGCAGTACGTAGGTAGATATTCAGCTCTTTCACAACATGAATTGGCAAACGGATAGTGCGAGTCTGATTCATTAACGCACGTTCAATGGTTTGACGAATCCACCATGTCGCGTAGGTTGAGAAGCGGAAGCCACGCTCTGGGTCAAACTTCTCTACCGCGCGAATCAAACCTAGGTTGCCTTCTTCAATAAGATCGAGAAGTGCAAGGCCACGGTTGCTATAACGACGAGAAATTTTCACCACCAAACGCAGGTTACTTTCAATCATGCGTTTGCGTGCTGCTTCATCACCGCGTAGAGCACGACGTGCATAAAGCACTTCTTCTTCAGCGGTTAATAGTGGTGAGAAACCGATTTCGCCTAGATAGAGTTGAGTAGCATCTAAACTTTTAGATGTAACTTCAGTCTCTTCTTTCGTTTCGGCTTTCTTTTTGACTGTTCGTTTTGCTTTTCCAAGAGCTTCCGGTTCCGTGGTTGCTTGGTTAAGATCGAACTCTTCTTTGGTTACTGCATTGCTTATACTCATAACGCCTCCCCCTGGCGAAATTAGCATGACATTACAACTTCATATGTCGCTAAATGACTGTGTCACTCAATACAATACGTTAATCATTCATATTGTATTTAAGGTAAATATCGTTTTGGATTAACTGATTTACCTTGGTAACGAATCTCAAAGTGCAGCATAACACTGCTGGCTCCAGAGCTTCCCATTGTTGCAATTTTCTGCCCTGGTTTCACACTTTGCCCTTCAGATACTAATAGTCGGTCGTTATGCGCGTATGCACTTAAGTAATTATCATTATGCTTCACAATCACTAGATTGCCGTAGCCTCGTAATGCATTACCCGAATAAACAACCGTTCCCCCTGCAGTAGATACTATTGGCTGACCTCGCTGTCCTGCTATGTCTATGCCTTTATTTCCTTGTTCGCCTACAGAGAAATTCTTGATTACTCTCCCTTTAGTTGGCCATAACCATTTGGATACTTTATCACTTGTTGGTTTGGTGGACGGTGTAACATTCTGTTTACCTTTAGACCCAACATACTCCTTTGATTTGGATTGTTCAACCTTCTTTGGTGGATCTTTTTTCACCACTTTGGTGGTAGTTTGAACTGGGGCAGGTTTAGAGTTTTTGCTCGGTTCAGGTGTCGTTTTAGGTTTACTTGCTGCAGATGACGTTGTGGATGCCGCGACAGGCGCAGCAACTGCTGCTGCCGCTACTGTTGATTTACCATACGCTGGCGCATTATAGCTAGGACGCCACAACTTAAGCTTCTGCCCTGGGTGGATCGTATATGGGGCAGACAACTTGTTGTAGCTGACTAGGTCATTCACGTCTTTATTGGTCACATAAGCGATGAAATAAAGGGTGTCGCCTTTTTTCACTTCGTAGTAACTACCGCGATAGCTGCCACGATCAATCGAGGAGTATTTTTTATTTAAACTTGAAACTGGCGCAGGCGAATTCGCTGCACACCCAACAAGGGCACAGCTAAGCAGCAAAGTACTTACTTTTAACAACTTCGAACGCATCGACTCTCTACCCACCTACACCATTAGTCTTGTTATTAAGCTAGTTCACCAGGAACAAGAGGTACAAATCTCACCATCTCGATAACACTCGATAAAAACTCATCGCCGTGTCGAACGATCTTCAATAGTTGCTGTTCGTCATCACCGACTGGAATCAGTAAACGGCCGCCATCTTTTAGTTGTTGCAGAAGCGCTTGAGGAATCGACTCTGCAGCTGCGGTGACAATAATCGCATCAAAAGGGGCTTTTGAAGACCACCCTTGCCAACCATCACCATGTTTGGTTGAAATATTGTAGAAATCGAGTTGCTTCAACCTACGTTTAGCATCCCATTGTAGAGACTTTATTCGTTCAACCGAATACACATGGTCAACAAGTTGAGCTAATACAGCGGTTTGATAACCAGAACCCGTGCCAATTTCCAAAACGCGGCTATCTTGTTGTAGCTCAAGTAACTCTGTCATTTTAGCAACGATGTACGGCTGAGAGATCGTCTGCCCTTGTCCGATAGGCAGCGCATTATTATCATAAGCTTGATGATACATCGCCTGCGACAAAAAACTCTCTCTTGGCAATTGGTAAATCGCATCAAGCACTTTCTGATCTTGAATGCCATTTTCAATCAGAAAAGTAACTAAGCGCTCTGCTTGTGGATTACTCACTTACTTCTCTCCTAACCATGTCGCCATCGCACCCAACGACTCATGCGCCGTTAAATCAACCTGTAGTGGTGTTACCGATACAAAACCATGCTCTATCGCATAAAAGTCCGTACCTTCGCCAGCATCTTGTTCTTTTCCCGGAGGACCAAGCCAATAGATGTCATGCCCACGAGGATCTTTCTGCTTAATCATGTCTTCAGCATGATGACGAGCCCCTAAGCGCGTCACTTGAGTACCAGACAGTTGCTCCAATGCTAAGTCAGGAACATTAATGTTTAATAAGCGATTGGTCGGGATTGGATTTGCTAAATGTTGTTCGACAATACGACGAGCTATAGTCGCCGCTGTCTTAAAATGTTTTTTCCCAACCAGAGAAAACGCCACTGACTGAACACCTAAAAAGTGCCCTTCCATTGCGGCTGCGACTGTGCCCGAATAAAGCACATCGTCACCAAGGTTAGCACCGTGATTAATGCCCGTTAAAACCAGATCGGGCATATCATTTTTAAGCAGTTCATTTAACGCAAAATGTACACAGTCGGTCGGTGTTCCTTGTACCGAATAGGTATTTTCGGCAATTTTTTGAACACGTAAAGGCTGTTCTAAAGTTAATGAATTTGAAGCGCCCGAGCGATTACGGTCAGGTGCAACAATGATAATTTCAGCAAGATCACGTAATTCATTGGCTAGCTCATGAATACCTTGAGCGTGCACACCATCATCGTTGCTGAGTAAAATCTTCATCTTGTATCCTTTCTTTTGTACCAATGCCAAGTCACTTAATTTCCGATATCAAGTGACTTCGCTCCAAGCAGAATCGTTATTACTCGTAGCTTCTCTCTACGTGAACTTCTTCAACCAATTCACGAACAATAGCGGTTGCGAAACAACCCGCATCGAGAGAGAACTTAAGCGTGACATTGTCTTCGTTCACTTCCCAAGCTAAACCCATCGGCTTCAACGAAGCTTCACGGCGATCATGGCGCATACGGTTGCCACAGATCAGAGCCATTAGATCCGGTTCAGCATCAAGGTGTTGCTGCTCTAAAGCTTGAGATGCATCCGTCGTCGGTAACGCATTATCTCCAGCTAAAGCAACAGTAATAAACGCAGAGCCGTTCGCGATGTCTTGGTTTACCGCTTCGATGTTATCCGCTGTTACTGCTAATTGAGCGCCGTCTTTCACGACAATATCGCCAATCAATGCCGACGCAAACGCATCTTGCTCAATACGGTCAGAAAGAATTAAGTTGTAGATCCAAGAACGAGCGGCAGAAAGATACAAGCTGCGCTTATTCTGATTACGCGTACGAACGTTTTCACGACCCCAACGACGAGCTTCAGATAAGTTGTTACCTTCATTACCAAAGCGCTGAGCTCCGAAGTAATTTGGCACGCCTACTTGAGCGACTTTTTCTAAACGCTTTACCACATCATCACAGTCAGTTACTTCAGACAAAGTCAGCTCAAATTGGTTGCCAATTAAATCGCCTGGACGTAACTTTTTGTTGTGGCGTGCTGTCGCCAAGATCTCAATGCTTGGGTATTGCGCGAGAAAAGCAGAAAAGTCAGGTTCACCCTTTGGTAAGTGCACGCTTAACCACTGCTCGGTAACCGCGTGACGGTCTTTCAAACCAGCCCAACTCACGTCCTTCGACTTAACACCGCAGGCTTTAGCCAGCTCATTTGCTACGAAGCTCGTATTTTCACCAGTTTTACGAATACGAACCATTAGATGCTCGCCTTCACCAGTAAACTCAAAACCTAAGTCTTCATTAACGACAAAGTGTTCGGCTTTTGCTTTTAGTTTTGCTTTCGCAGTTGGTTTACCGTTTAGGTAAGCCAATGAAGATAAAATATCTGACATGCTATTCTTTTCGTGTTGGTGCTTACGCACTTTTAGTAATTAAGACTACCGCTTCACATGCGATGCCCTCTTTGCGACCTGTAAAACCTAAACGCTCAGTAGTCGTCGCTTTTACATTCACATTGCCAATGCTGGTATCTAAATCTTGTGCAATAGCTTGGCACATAGAGTCTATATGAGGAGCCATTTTAGGCGCTTGCGCCATGATAGTAATATCCGCATTACCAATCACATAACCTTGCTCTTTTACTCGACGGTACACATCTTTAAGCAATTCACGACTATCTGCGCCTTTCCACTCATCATCTGTATCTGGGAAATGACGACCAATATCACCCGCAGCAATCGCACCCAGCAAAGCGTCACATAACGCATGAAGGGCAACATCACCGTCTGAGTGTGCGATAAGCCCTTGCTCGTAAGGAATGCTAACGCCACCAATAATTACCGGGCCTTCACCACCAAATTTGTGTACATCAAAGCCATGGCCAATACGAATCATCATTATTCCTTATTCTGACTTAAATAGAACTCAGCCAAAGCCAAATCTTCAGGCTGAGTAATCTTAAAATTATCTGAACGCCCAGCAATCAATGCTGGTGATAAACCTTTCCACTCAAACGCAGAGGCCTCATCGGTAATCGAAACGCCTTGTTGCAAGGCCTCACTCAAGACTTTCCGTAAAGGCTTAGATCGAAACATCTGAGGGGTAAGCGCATGCCAAAGATCGACGCGATCGACCGTGTGTTCAATTTGTCCTTGAGCACCACGCTTCATTGTATCGCGAACCGGCGCTGCTAAAATTGCGCCCACATCATGGGTCATGGCCCCAGAGATCAGTTTGTCGATATCGCTCAATTGGATACAAGGCCTAGCGGCATCATGCACCATCACCCAATCACTGAGTTGCTGTTGGGTAATATAATCCAGAGCAGAAAGTACCGAGTCAGCTCGTTCCGTTCCGCCGGACACTCTGATCACCTGTGGATTAAGGTTAAGCGGTAATTCAGGGTAATAAGGGTCATCATCGCTGACCGCTACCACGATTTTAGACACCTGCGGATGAGACAACAGTTTCTCAACCGTGTGCTCTAAAATCGTTTTACCGTGAATTTGAAGATATTGCTTGGGACGGTCTGCCTTCATTCGGCTGCCGACGCCCGCAGCGGGGACCACTGCAATAACGCTTTGAAGTTGGTTCGACATTAATGAGATTCCTCACCAATAATACGATAAAACGTTTCGCCTTCTTTCACCATCCCAAGTTCATGACGAGCGCGCTCTTCTATCGCGTCTAAGCCTTGGCGTAGATCGTCGATTTCTGCAAACATCTCAGCATTGCGAAGATGAAGCTTTTCATTTACTTGCTGTTGAACTTGGATTTCGTTGCTCACACCGTAGTAATCAGAAATACCATTTTTACCGAGCCACAGTGTGTGTTGTAGCCAGCCAAACACTATGAGCAGTACTAAAGCAAAAATTCGCATAACACCTTTCGCCGGTTGAAAAAGAAGGAACTAGAATAAGGCACATATATACCATAATGCGCTTATTGGTGCGAGATATGTGGTGTCAGGGAATCAATAAGTCGGAGAATTATTGCTGTTCGAAACCTGTAATGAGATTCCCTATGCCTTCTTACGTCAGTCTAGGGAATGAGGGGGTTTGGGTATCAAAAAGAGAGCTTTGGAACCTAGAGGTTCTTCATCTCACTTTTCTACAGGCAAAAAAATACCCCGCATAAGCGAGGCATTCAAAAGCATTAGTGCATAATTCTAACTAGTTGGTGCTGTAGCAAGGCAACAAAGAAAATTCAGCTATGGAGCATAGTTTCCTATGTGACTTAGTGAATCTTCTGCAGTTAAGCAGCTACAGTGCCAAATAGGACGAATTATTGACCTTTAACTTCTTTAAGACCGTTGTAAGGAGCTTTAGAACCTAGAGCTTCTTCGATACGGATAAGTTGGTTGTACTTAGCAACACGGTCAGAACGGCTCATAGAACCAGTTTTGATTTGACCTGCAGCTGTACCTACCGCTAGATCAGCGATAGTTGCATCTTCAGTTTCGCCAGAACGGTGAGAGATTACTGCAGTGTAGCCAGCGTCTTTAGCCATCTTGATAGCAGCTAGAGTCTCTGTTAGAGAACCGATTTGGTTGAACTTGATAAGGATAGAGTTAGCTACGCCTTTCTCGATACCTTCAGCAAGAATCTTAGTGTTTGTAACGAACAGATCGTCACCAACGATTTGAAGCTTGTCGCCTAGAAGTTCAGTTTGGTGCTTGAAGCCATCCCAATCTGACTCGTCAAGACCGTCTTCGATAGAAACGATTGGGAAGTTGTTCGCTAGCTCAGCTAGGTAGTGGTTGAACTCTTCAGAAGTGAAAGTTTTACCTTCGCCCTTCATGTTGTAGATGCCAGCTTCTTTGTCGAAGAACTCAGATGCTGCACAGTCCATAGCAAGAGTAACGTCTTTACCTAGTTCGTAACCAGCAGCTGCAACAGCTTCTGCGATAACTTCTAGAGCTTCAGCGTTAGACTTAAGGTTAGGAGCGAAACCACCTTCATCACCAACTGCAGTGCTGTAGCCTTTAGACTTAAGAACTTTAGCTAGGTTGTGGAATACTTCAGCGCCGATACGTAGACCTTCTTTAAGAGTTTTAGCGCCAACTGGTTGGATCATGAACTCTTGGATGTCAACGTTGTTATCTGCGTGCTCACCACCGTTGATGATGTTCATCATTGGTAGAGGCATAGAGAACTGACCAGCAGTACCGTTTAGCTCAGCGATGTGCTCGTATAGAGGCATGCCTTTCGCAGCAGCAGCAGCTTTTGCGTTAGCTAGAGATACAGCTAGGATAGCGTTCGCGCCGAACTTAGACTTGTTATCAGTACCGTCTAGGTCAAGCATGATTTGGTCAACGTCAGCTTGTGCTTTAGCGTCAGAACCAACTAGAGCTTCAGCGATTGGGCCGTTTACAGCTTCAATAGCTTTAAGAACACCTTTACCTAGGAAACGTGATTTGTCGCCGTCACGTAGCTCAAGAGCTTCGCGAGAACCAGTAGATGCGCCAGATGGAGCAGCAGCCATACCTACGAAACCGCCTTCTAGGTGTACTTCAGCTTCTACAGTTGGGTTACCACGTGAATCGATGATTTCACGACCTAGAACTTTAACGATCTTAGACATTGAATGTTTCCTTCTCGTTGAATATATATAAATGTCAAATTTAAAAGGTAGCAGCACAACTTACGCAGCTACCTGTATTCCTTTTTACTTTTCTAATTCGCCGCGCTGATATTCACCAGCTGCTTTAACGAAACCTGCAAACAACGGGTGACCGTCGCGAGGTGTTGAAGTGAACTCTGGGTGGAATTGAGCAGCAACGAACCATGGGTGATTCGGGTTCTCAATAACTTCAACCAGTTTCTTGTCCGCAGATAGACCAGATACTTTTAGGCCCGCTTTTTCAATTTGTGGACGAAGATTGTTGTTCACTTCGTAACGGTGACGGTGACGTTCATGGATCGTCGCGCTACCGTATAATTCGTAAGCCTTAGTACCTTTAGCAAGGTGACAAAGCTGTGAACCTAGACGCATTGTACCGCCAAGGTCAGATGTTTCTGTACGCTCTTCAACTTTACCTTCGCCATCGATCCATTCAGTAATCAGACCAACAACTGGGTACTTAGTTTCAGTACAGAATTCAGAAGAGTGTGCCCCTTCCATTTTCGCAACGTTACGAGCGTACTCGATAAGTGCTACTTGCATACCTAGACAGATACCTAAGTACGGTACTTTGTTTTCACGAGCGTATTGAGCAGCAAGAATCTTACCTTCAACACCACGATCACCAAAGCCACCAGGAACTAGAATTGCATCTAGGCCTTCTAAAATTTCTACGCCACGAGACTCAACGTCTTGTGAGTCTACGTATTTAATATTAACGCTTAGGCGGTTTTTCAAGCCCGCGTGTTTTAACGCTTCATTTACTGATTTGTATGCGTCAGGTAGTTCAATGTACTTACCAACCATACCAATCGTCACTTCACCCGTTGGGTTAGCTTCTTCGTAAATTACTTGTTCCCATTCAGACAGATCTGCTTCTGGAGCTGTGATGCCGAAACGCTTACATACAAGTTCGTCAGTGCCTTGAGCTTTAATAAGCTGAGGGATCTTGTAGATAGAGTCAACATCGCGCATAGAAATAACTGCATTTTCTTGCACATTACAGAACAGAGCAATTTTCTTACGCTCGTTCGAAGGAATGTTGCGATCTGAACGACAAACTAGGATGTCTGGCTGAATACCAATAGACAGTAGCTCTTTTACAGAGTGTTGCGTTGGCTTAGTTTTTACTTCGCCCGCAGCTGCTAGGTATGGCACTAAAGTAAGGTGCATGAACATTGCGCGTTCACGGCCTAGTTCTACTGCTAGCTGACGAATCGCTTCCATGAATGGTAGAGATTCGATATCACCAACCGTACCACCAACTTCAACAAGCGCGATATCGTGGCCAGCTGCGCCAGAAATCACACGCTCTTTAATAGAGTTAGTGATGTGTGGGATAACCTGAATAGTTGCACCTAGGTAATCACCGCGACGCTCTTTAGCGAGTACGTCTGAGTAAACACGACCTGCAGTGAAATTGTTACGCTTAGTCATCTTGGTGCGAATGAATCGCTCATAGTGACCAAGGTCAAGGTCTGTTTCAGCGCCATCTTCCGTAACGAACACTTCACCGTGCTGAGTCGGGCTCATAGTGCCTGGATCAACGTTGATGTAAGGGTCAAGCTTCATCATAGTCACTTTAAGACCACGAGCTTCTAAAATAGCCGCAAGAGATGCTGCAGCAATACCTTTACCTAGAGAGGATACAACCCCGCCAGTAACAAAAATGTAATTTGTCGTCATGTTTAACCTGAAATTGGTTGAATGAGGGAAATGGACTACTTCTGGACGGGATGAAAATATACCAGAAGCCCCTTATCGCCACAACGTGAAATCTATCACACTGCTATTTTTTATTTTTTGCTTCAAATCAATTCATGATAAAAGCTTTGGTTATCTTTTCTCCGCCACCTTGACTTCATCCCACATGGAATCAAGCTGTTGTAGTGAAAAATCGGTCAAATTTTTATCTTGCTGACGAACTTTTTGTTCCACCCCTTTAAAGCGACGTGAAAACTTCAGATTGGCTTTGTTCAGCGCCGTTTCTGGATTTTTACCTAAATGTCGCACCAAATTGACCGTCGCAAACAGCAAATCACCTAACTCTTCTTCAACCAAATCTTCGTTAGGTGTGACTTGAAGCGCTTCTTCCAGTACCTCGTCAACTTCCTCTAAAACCTTATCAGCGACTGGGCCAATCGAGTCCCAATCAAAGCCAAATTTTGCGACCTGCTTTTGAATCTTTGTAGCACGTGAAAGCGCAGGTAGAGAGTTTGGTATTGAGTCTAGAATACTTTCTTGAGTTTTGCCTGCTTGTGCTTTTTCTTTGGCTTTTTCCGCTTCCCAGTTGGCATTGATTTCTTCATCACTGGCAAACTCGGTATCAGAGAACACATGTGGGTGACGTCGCGTTAGCTTCTCATTGATACCATCAACTACATCAGAGAACTCAAACAGCCCCTGCTCTTTCGCTAACTGGCTATAAAAGATCACCTGAAACAACAAGTCACCCAACTCTTCTTGCAGGTTCGGCCAGTCTTTGTTGTGAATCGCATCCACTACTTCGTAAGTCTCTTCGATAGTATGCGGCACAATTGTTTCAAAATTTTGTTTCAAATCCCAAGGACAGCCACCTTCAGGATCGCGCAGCTTAGTCATAATCTGTTCAAGTTGTTCAATCGGGTGATTCATCTTTTCTTCCTATTCACTGTCTTTGATTTTTAAATTTTAAACTTCACTGAAACTAAAAAGGTGGGCAGCCAAAACCACTCACCTTTCTATTCTTCTTGTTAAGCCAACGTGTCATTCAATGCATTGTTCGGTTTTTACTAAGTAATTGGCTCTTGTAACAAGGCAGTAAACTTATGAGGCTCCTGAGCATAGCTTGCCTATGTGATGGAGTGAAATAAGTGAAACTAACGAAGTTAGAAAGCCAAGTACGACGTAAAAACTAGCCCAAGCGTTTAACACTCATGACATCTTTGATTTGTTCTACTCGGCTAGTCACTCGACTCAGAATCTCAATATTGGTCACTTCCAAATCAAAATCCATCACCGACAGTTGACGTTTATAGTCAATACGGCTCTTCATTGTCGTCACACTGACTTTTTCGTTCAAGAACAGGGATGTTATGTCTTTCAACAAGCCAGTACGTTCTAGCGCCTCTACACGCAGCGTTAAGATATACGAGCCTACGAAACCATCGCCCCACACAGTATCGATGATACGTTCGGGTGCATGTAGGTTAAGTTCACTTAACTGCTCACAATCGCTGCGGTGTACTGAAATACCGCGACCTTGAGTTATGTAACCTTTGATCACATCGCCTGGGATTGGCTGACAGCAACGAGCTAAGTGGGTCATTAGGTTATCGACACCTTCAACAACGACAGCATCCTTTTTCGGACGGCTCTGATGCGCTGGCTTATTGTCAGACTCAAGCAACTTCTCTAATGCTTTTTTGTCTTCTTCTTCCGCCGTTGGTTTGTTGACCAAAGCATTGATGTGATTAACGACTTGGTTGATACGCAAATCGCCGCTACCAATACCCGCATACAATTCATCTGGAGTGTTAACGTTGAATCGTTTCAGCGCGTATTGCTCTGCATCTTTCAGTGTTGCGCCGACTCTGCCTAGCTCGACTTCTAAAATATCTCGTCCAGCTTCGAGGTTTTTCTCACGACTCTGAGCGCGGAACCAAGCGTTAATTTTTGCTCGAGCTCGGCTTGAATGAACAAAGCCTGTGGTCGGATTTAGCCAATCACGTGATGGATTCGGCTCTTTTTGAGTGATGATTTCAACCTGATCGCCCATCGCCAACTTATGAGTAAACGGAACGATTCGACCTGCGACTTTGGCACCGATACAGCGGTGTCCAACCATCGAGTGGATGTGGTAAGCAAAATCCAACGGTGTTGCACCCATTGGTAAATCGACCACATCACCGCGTGGTGTAAAGGCATAGACACGGTCATCAAAGACTTGGCTTCGAACTTCATCCAGCATTTCGCCAGAGTCCGACATCTCTTCTTGCCAATCGATAAGCTTACGCAACCAGGTGATTTTCTCATCGTAGCCACTGCGTACGCCGCTAGATGCACCTTCTTTGTACTTCCAGTGCGCAGCAACGCCCAATTCAGAATCTTCATGCATCTGCTTAGTACGAATCTGAATTTCAATGGTCTTGCCTTCAGGGCCAAGAACTACGGTATGAATCGACTGATAACCATTCGGCTTTGGATTCGCCACGTAGTCATCAAATTCACTGGGTAGGTGTTTATATTTGGTGTGAACCACACCTAAGCCGGCATAACAATCTTGCAGTTGGTCTGCGATAATACGCACCGCACGCACGTCAAAAAGCTCATCAAACTCTAAGCCTTTTTTCTGCATTTTTCGCCAAATACTGTAGATGTGTTTTGGTCGACCGCTGACTTCAGCATTGATGCTTGAACGGTTCATTTCTGATGTGAGATCGTCGACAAAGTCAGTGATGTATTGTTCGCGCACGATACGGCGCTCAGACAGCTGTTTAGCAATCTGCTTATAGGTATCGGGTTGTTGGTAGCGGAAAGCGTAATCTTCAATTTCCCACTTTAGCTGACCAATACCAAGACGGTTTGCTAGAGGCGCGTAGATGTTGGCACACTCTTTTGCTGCCGCACGGCGCACAGCATCAGGGGCCTTTTTTACTTCTATAAGGTTACAAATTCGCTCTGCTAGTTTGATGACTACGCAGCGGAAATCATCCACCATTGCCAATAACATTCGTCGAACATTATCGACTTGACCCGAGGCAGCACTGCCTTCAAGGGTCACATTTAGCTGGCCCAAAGCCGCCATTTCTTCCACGCCATCAATCAGCTTTACGGTTTCCTTTCCGTAACTTTCTTCAAACGCTTCGCGCTCAAAAACACCGCTTGATACGACTGGGAAGAGTTGCGCCGCTACTAACGTTGCGCGATCCATAGACAAGGTGACCAAGATTTCGATCATCTCGCGACCACGCCAAAGCAGGAGCTCGCCTTGCTCGTGATCTTTTAATAGCTCTTCACAGTGACGATAAACTTTGGTCAGTTTATTCGAGGTTTTTGCGTCTTGATTCAGTGACGCAATCCAATTATCTAGCTCAAACTGTTCGCTTGGGTTTAAATGTGCGCTTCGTACCGCAACCATCATGCCTTCCTAGTTATTATGTTTTATACCCAAATTCAATATGACTAACTGATTCCAAGTTAGTTCGACCATATTGATATCAGCACAGGCTTTCCTGCGCCTTTGTGATTCATTTTGAAGCCTTGTTTAAGGGCCTTTAAGCCTTGATAAAGAGAGCCATCGATTCGAGATGGCTAGTGTGTGGGAACATGTCCAACATACCCAGCTTGGCTAATTGATAACCTTGTTTTTCTAAGCTCTCAGAATCTCTAGCTAGAGTAGCAGGATTACACGAAACATAAACCACACGCTTCGCTCCTAACGCTGAAATTTGATCAACGATCCCACTAGCTCCAGCGCGTGCTGGGTCAAGTAATACTTTATCGAATTTCTCTTTTGCCCAAGACTGTGAAGATAAGTCTTCTTCCAGATTAGCTTGGTAAAAATCCGTATTGCTTAACTGGTTTAACGCTGCATTAGATGTGGCTTGCTGGACCATTTCATCAACGCCTTCCACACCAACCACAAACGCTGATTGTTGTGCGATAGGCAGACTGAAGTTACCTAGACCACAAAACAGGTCTAGCACTCGTTCATTCGCTTGAGGTTCTAACCACTCAATCGCTTGAGTCACCATCTGCTGATTCACTTTCTGGTTTACTTGGATAAAGTGGTTTGGCTCAAACGGTAACGTCACGCCAGTTTCGCTATAAAAAGGTGCATCGCCGACTAAGCGAACCAACTTATCAGTTTCGGGCATAGAGTACAGCGTAGCGCCTTCTTCTTTTGCTAACGCAATCAGCGCTTGCTCATCTTTTTCAACCAAAGGCTTAAGGTGACGTAGCACCATTACAGGACCAGTATCGCCCAACACCAATTCAACGTGTCCTAAAGACGTAAGGCTGTTGAAAGTGTTCAGTAAATTTTTCAGCTTTGGCAGCAATACATTAAGGCGAGGTTCAAGCACGGCACAGTCGGTGATGTTTTCAATCTGCTTGCTCTGTTTCTTACGGAAACCGAACTGAAGTTGCTGTGTCTTTTTATCAACAAATAAGCTGATACGTGCGCGACGTCGATAACCGGTTTCATCACCGATAATAGGCTGTGCAACTTCAGTGTTAGCCGTTTGGTATTGGCTCATCAGGTGGGTCAGAGATTGCGATTTATGCTCAACCTGAGAAGAGTAACCAAGGTGTTGAAGGTGACAGCCGCCACACTGATTAAAGTGCTTACAAAACGGCTTTAAACGCTGCTCGCTCGGCTTCAATAACTTGATGAGCTTAGCTCGCGAGAACTTACTTTTACTCTCAGTAAGTTGAATAACCACCTGCTCACCGGGCAATGCGCCATCAATGAAAACCGGTTTATTTTTTTGATAAGCGATGCCAGCGCCATTGTGATCCATTCGTTCAACCAAAACCGATTGATGCTTGGTCTCGAGTTGAGTTTTCTTTTTTGGTTGGAAAAAACGTGCCATTGCTTGTGCCTAATGTATCTTTTAATAAGTAATTGGTATCCAGGACTCACTATTATGCCTTGGAATCATTGTCGAACGTCACGGCTTTGATTAAGCTTACCGTTCACTTAACCGCCATTGTGTGCGTTATTTTCCCATATCCAGACCTCGATGTAATTAAAGAACATGACCAGATATGGCTTAAGAGCCCGTGTAATTACCTTAACTCTAGCTCCAACCCTGATTATTGGGTTGCTATTGAGTGCATTTTTCTCATTTAACCGCTATCAAGACCTTGAGGGTCAAGTGGTTAATACTGGTACTAGCATCATTGAGCCACTGGCGATTGCGAGTGAATCAGGCATGAAGCTCGAAAGTCGAGAGTCTGTTCGTCAGCTTATTAGCTATGCGCACCGAAAGAATTCTAAACTGGTGCGCAGTATCGCGGTGTTTGATGAACGTCATGAGTTGTTTGTAACCTCGAACTTCCACCCTGACTTTGAAAGCCTGACCTACCCTAAAGACAAACCCATCCCGCATTTAAGCTCATCGAATCTGCTCGATAACACGCTGATTCTGCGGACGCCTATCATCGCCGAAGGCCAGTACATCAACTCAGCCAACGGTCAATCTCAAGCCAACCAAGCGATCGGCTATATTGCGATAGAGTTAGATCTATCTTCACTTCGATTACAGCAATATCAAGAAGTGTTCTCTGCTTTCTTGGTATTAATTCTGGGGCTTGGTTTATCGGGCGTGTTTGCGTTCCGCTTGATGCACGACGTAACCCAACCGATCACACACATGAAAAATATGGTCGACCGAATTCGTCGAGGTCACCTAGATGTACGTATCGAAGGCAAGATGCATGGTGAGCTAGATTCGCTGAAAAACGGTATCAACGCGATGGCGGTATCGTTGTCAGAATATCACGTCGAGATGCAGCACAGTATCGACCAAGCCACATCCGATTTGCGTGAAACCCTTGAGCAACTAGAGATTCAAAACGTTGAGTTAGACATCGCGAAGAAACGCGCGCAAGAAGCGGCTCGTGTTAAGTCTGAGTTCTTAGCGAATATGTCTCACGAACTAAGAACACCGCTGAACGGTGTGATTGGCTTTACTCGTCAGATGCTCAAGACTCACCTATCGAACAGTCAAACCGATTACCTGCAAACCATTGAACGCTCGGCAAACAACCTGCTTAGCATCATCAACGATATCTTGGACTTCTCCAAACTTGAAGCCGGTAAATTAGCCCTAGAGAACATTCCATTTGAATTCCAAGCCAGCCTTGAAGAGGTAGTAAACCTTCAGGCAACCAACGCTCATGAGAAGGGCCTAGAGCTGACACTGAAGATCGACCCTAAAGTACCGCCAGGCGTAGTGGGCGATCCACTGCGTATTCAACAGATCCTGACTAACCTAGTGGGTAACTCAATCAAGTTTACCGAGCGCGGTAACATTGATATCAGCGTTGAGCTTCGTTCACAAAGCGAAGATAACATCGAACTGCAGTTCATGGTTCGCGATACGGGTATTGGTATCTCAGAGCGTCAACAAGCTCAGCTGTTCCAAGCCTTCAGCCAAGCCGATGCAAGTATCTCTCGTCGTTATGGCGGTACAGGCTTAGGGCTGGTGATCACCCAAAAACTGGTCAGCCAAATGGGCGGAGAGATCAGCCTAACCAGTCGTCTACACCAAGGTTCAACCTTCTGGTTCACTTTGAGACTATCAACGACTGATATGCCGATGACTGAGCTGATTGAGACTCAATGCTTACAAGGTAAACAACTGCTGCTTATCGAGCCAAACATGCAAGCGGCATCGATTACTCAGCAAATTCTAACCCAAGAAGGCTTAGTGGTAACGTATCGTTCGGTTATGCCAGACGAGACGACCTCGTATGACTACGTTCTGCTTAACCTAGCCGCGAACCAAGAGTATCAATTTGATACCGTGAGTGGTTGGGCTATCGGTGCGAAGAAGATTGCTCAAAACGTGATTATTGGTACACCAAGTACCGAGCTAGCGCTGGGTGAACAACTGATGAAAGAGGTCGATGTTCAGTGCATCACTAAGCCGCTTTCTCGTAAGAAATTACTGCAAACTCTAGTATCAAATCAAGCACCAACCTTGATTGCACCAGCGATTGAAACACACTCAGAAGAGAAGCTTCCACTTACGGTATTGGCGGTCGACGACAACCCAGCCAACCTTAAACTGATCACAGCTCTGCTCAAAGAACGTGTAGAAACCGTCATCAGTTGTACCAGTGGGCAACAGGCGATAGACAAAGCAACAGAGACACCATTTGATATCGTATTTATGGATATTCAAATGCCACAAATGGATGGTGTGACCGCTTGCCAGAACATCAAGAAGCTGGCGAACAATGCGAATACACCTGTGATTGCCGTTACCGCGCATGCAATGATTGGCGAACGTGATCGACTGCTTGAAGCGGGTATGGATGACTATCTAACGAAGCCTATTGAGGAGCATGTTTTACAACAGGTTCTTATTCACTGGAGTCCAACCTCTGAGGTTGAGCACATCGAAAAAATAGATCCAGACCACCCTGCTGTCTCAGCTGAAGTCGACAACGGTCCAATATCAGAAACTGAAGCCAGCGTGCACAAAAACATCATCATTGATTGGCAAGCTGCGCTGAAACAAGCTGCCAATAAAGAAGACCTCGCACGCGATATGCTGAAAATGCTCGTAGACTTTATTCCAGAGGTTTATGAAGCAGCAGACAAAGCGATAGAAGACAGTGACTATCCAGTTGAAGAGCTGATACACATCATCCACAAGATGCACGGCAGCAGCTCGTACAGCGGCGTACCAAGGCTAAAATCGGTATGTGCGACGATAGAGAAAGAGCTGCGTTCTGGTACTTCTGTTGAAGACATTGAACCTGAGCTTTTCGAGCTTCAAGATGAATTAGATAAGGTTCAAGCAACCGCGATTCATTATTTGAAACCCGCGAAGACCTAGCGAGTACTTGTTACTCACCAATATTCGTTAGACGGTTTATCCGCCAATAAAAAAGCAGAGCTCATGAGCTCTGCTTTTTCTGTCTAGAGCATAGAGCACTAGATATAAAGTAGCGATAATCTGTTTACGATTCGAGTAACACAGTTGCCACGGCGTAGTGGCGCTCATCCGAGATAGTCAGATGAATCGATGTTGTGCCATTTGCCTCTGCGATTTCACGCGCTTTTTTATGCAGGCTCAAAACTGGCTTGCCATGTTCATCGTTTGAAATCTCAAAGTCGTGGAAGGTCACACCCAGAGCGATACCGGTGCCTAACGCCTTAGATGCCGCTTCTTTTGCAGCAAAACGTTTTGCAAGGTAACGTCCTTTTTGCTTAAGTTGCTGGAATACTTCAAATTCAGAATCCGTCAAAATACGCTGAGCAAAAGCGTCACCACTTCGTGACAATGCCTTTTCAACACGTTCTATTTCTGCGATATCTGTACCTAATCCAACAACTGCCATGTTTCCTCTACAACTTAACTTCTATCTAACGATTCTACTAATTCGTCGCTTACGACTTAACGCTTACTGTTTAGAAAATTAAGCGTTGTTGCGTGCTGTTTCCATGATTGCTTTCATGTCTGCAACGGCTTTGTTTAAGCCATCAAACACTGCGCGCCCCATGATCGAGTGACCGATGTTCAGCTCGTAGATCTCTGGAAGTGCCGCAATTGGAGCAACGTTGTGGTACGTCAGGCCATGACCCGCGTTGACTGTGATACCAAGATCATCTGCATAGCTCGCGCCCGCTGCGATCTTCTTCAGCTCGTCTTGTTGATCTTCTTCAGTCTTAGCATCAGCATAGTGACCCGTGTGCAGTTCAATGAACGGTGCGCCACACGCTTTTGCTGCGTCGATTTGCTCACGGTCAGCATCGATAAACAGAGATACTTTGATACCTGCTGCAGACAGTTTTTCCGTCGCCGCTTTGATCTTTTCAAGTTGACCAACCACGTCCAAGCCACCTTCAGTGGTCAGCTCTTCACGCTTCTCTGGAACAAGACAAACAAACTCAGGATTAGTATCGAGGGCAATTTGAACCATCTCGTCCGTTACTGCCATCTCCAAATTCATACGAGTTTGAAGTGTCTCAGCCAGAATACGTACATCGCGATCAACGATATGACGACGGTCTTCACGCAGGTGAACTGTAATGCCGTCAGCACCCGCACGTTCAGCAATTTCAGCTGCGTGTACTGGATCTGGGTATTTAGTACCACGTGCATTACGTAGTGTTGCAATATGGTCGATATTAACGCCTAAAAGGATTGAGCTCATTTTTCAATACTCCGTGCTCTAGAGAGGGCTATTGTTGGCATAAATAGCTCTCTACTTTTTAATGGTTTGCCGCCAAGATACGGCTTTAAGGCTATGCGTGTAAAGCGTTTTGCCGCTTTTAACTGCTCTTTAGTGATAAACCTACGTTCACTGATTGCGATAAGTTCATCGCCCATAAAAGTCAGGTTGTCTCGACGCACCGAAGCAATGAAACCTTTCTGCTCTCGATAGCGATAAGTCATGCTCGGATCAATCGCTTCGCCAGTGCCCGCGCAGTGTAAAAAGTCGACGCCATAACCCATAGCGGATAATAGAGCCAGCTCAAAGCGACGTAGCGCTGGCTCAGGATTCTCATTATGAGCGAGTTCTGTTAAGGCATGAAGATAGTCGTGAAAAAATGCGGGCATGGCCACTTCGGCCATCAACACTCGCCCAACTAACTCGTTGACGTACATTGCTGAATACAGATTGATACCGGCAAGAGGAAGCCCCAAGCTGATCGGTTCAGCTTGGCGCAACGTTTTCATTGAACCATTGCCAGACCACTTAAGCAGCAGAGGCGTAAAAGGTTGCAATGCACCTTTCAAATTAGAACGCTTACTCCGCGCACCTTTAGACATCAACGTCACCCGACCGTACTCTTCACTGAAGACGTCCAGAATCAGGCTCGACTCACTGTATGGTCGACGGTGCAACACAAAGCATCGCTGTAACCCTTCGCTCAATAACTTACCCTTCTTACAGATACAAAAAGAGAGAGTTCGCACTCTCTCTTGTATTTATATTCAATTCAACTTTCTTAATATCAGAAAGTGACGTTCATATATTATAGATCGTCGATGTAGCCTAACGAGCGAAGTGCACGCTCATCGTCAGCCCAACCAGACTTAACTTTAACCCAAGTCTCTAGGTAAACCTTACGACCGAATAGTTCTTCCATATCGATACGCGCTTCACGACCAATCGTTTTGATCTTCTCGCCCGCTTTACCAATTACCATCTTCTTCTGACCAGTACGTTCAACAAGAATCAAAGCATTGATGTGGAAACCATCGTTATCAGGGTTGTAATCAAAACGCTCGATTTCAACCGTTACAGAGTAAGGTAGCTCTTCGCCTGTGAATCGCATTAGTTTTTCACGGATGATTTCAGAGGCCATAAAGCGCTGTGAACGATCCGTTACGTACTCTTCAGGGAAGTGGTGCGTCGCTTTTGGTAAAGAGTTACGAACGTGCTTACGCAGTACATCGATATTCTTACCTTGTTTCGCCGAGATTGGCACAACATCAAGGAAGTCCATCTTCTTAGACACTTCCATCATGTGTTGCATCACGTCGGTACGGTCTTGAACGTTGTCTACCTTGTTAATACAAAGGACTACTGGGAAATCTGTTTTTCTCAGCTTGTTCAGTACCATTTCATCGTCGTCAGTCCAGTGAGTACCGTCAACAAGGAAAAATACTAGGTTCACATCGCTCAGTGAGCTGTTCGCCGCACGGTTCATCAAACGGTTGATTGCACGCTTTTCTTCGATGTGAAGTCCAGGAGTATCAACGTAGATCGCTTGGTAATCACCTTCAGTTTCTACGCCCATAATACGGTGGCGTGTCGTCTGAGGTTTACGTGATGTGATCGAGATTTTCTGACCCAAAATATGGTTCAGAAGCGTCGATTTACCTACGTTTGGTCGACCGACAATAGCGATGAAGCCACAGTGTTGGTTTTCCGGTAGGCCCGTTTTTTTGCTATCAGATGAAAAGAATGCATCGATATCGAAATCTTGGTTGTTATCAGACATTGCTTAGTTGCTCTAATGCTGTTTCAGCAGCCGCTTGTTCTGCCTTGCGGCGGCTAGTGCCTTTACCGATAACAGGTTTATCCACACCTGCCACTTCACACTCAACCGTAAACTCTTGGTTGTGTGCTTCACCTTTAATATTAGTCACTGTGTAGACAGGTAGAGGATTTCTTCGACCTTGCAAAAACTCTTGTAGGCGAGTTTTCGGATCTTTTTGAGATACTCCAGGCTGAATAGCATCTAGGCGAGATTGGTACCAGCTTAAAATAATGCGGCGAACAACTTCGGTATCACTATCTAAATAGACAGCACCGATAATCGCTTCCACTGCATCCGCTAGAATAGAATCACGACGGAAACCGCCACTCTTCAACTCACCTGGACCTAATTTTAAGTAATCTCCTAGTTCGAATTCACGACCTAGTTCTGCCAATGTATGACCACGTACCAATGTTGCACGCATGCGGCTCATATCACCTTCGTTTACCTTAGGAAAACGGTGGTAAAGATCATCAGCGATAACAAAACTTAAAATTGAATCGCCCAGAAACTCAAGACGTTCGTTATGTTTACCTGCGGCGCTGCGGTGAGTCAGCGCCAAGTGGATAAGATCGGCATCATTAAACTGATAGCCAATCTTTCTCTCTAGTTTATCAATTGGAGAATTCATGCTCTCTCGATGTGTTATGTGATCGATTAATGAATCCCACCGATGCGATTAAAACGCACACCAGTAGGAATCCATGTTGGAAGTATACTGTCTGAACCACGTTCGAATTCGAAGCTGATCCAAATAGCAACGGCCTTACCAACAAGGTTTGCTTCAGGGACAAAGCCCCAGTAACGGCTATCGGCACTGTTGTCACGGTTATCACCCATCACAAAGTACTGGCCTTCTGGAACGACCCACTCGTTAACACCATTGCGAGGCTGGTATGCTTGCACACGATCACGACGTAATGGGTTAACTAAAATTTGGTGTTCTACGTCTCCAAGTTGTTCATTCAGCTGAATCAGAGGCACACCATCTTGAACAAATTGGCTTTCTTCGACGTTACTTAGTTTCACTGGCTCACAGCTACTTGTACCCTTCGCTTGAATACAGATCTCTTTACGACTGCTGTAGCGAATGGTGTCACCTGGCATACCAACAACACGCTTGATGTAGTCGATATTAGGTTGAGGTGGGTACTTAAATACGATTGAATCACCACGCTCTGGCTTGCCCGTTTCTACCAGTTGAGTGCGCCATACCGGGTCTTTTAGACCATAAGCGTACTTTTCTACCAAGATGAAATCACCAACCAATAGTGTTGGCATCATCGAGCCAGATGGAATTTGAAACGGTTCATAAATAAATGAACGCAAAACCAAAACAAATGCAATTACAGGGAAAATGGACACACTGTTCTCAACCCACCAAGGCTGAGCCGTAACTTTTGCGCTGGTTGCAGCGTCTAGGCCATTCGATTGTGCTTCGACGTCAGCCAGTTTTTGTTGGCGTTTCTTCGCCCACACAAACTTTTCCAACGCCCATACAATGCCGGTCACTAGAGTTACGATCACTAAGATAAGCGAAAATGTATTAGCCATTGATATCCCTTAAATTTCATTTCTTTAAAAATAACGAAAGTGAAAGAATAGCGAGCTACTCTTCCACTTTCAATTATTCGTTTACCGTTGGATAAAGTTAATCTTTTCCAACGTGAAGGATTGCAAGGAAAGCTTCTTGAGGCAGTTCAACGTTACCGATCTGCTTCATACGCTTCTTACCTTCTTTTTGTTTCTTAAGAAGTTTCTTCTTACGACTGATATCACCACCGTAACATTTTGCGATTACGTTCTTACGCAGTTGTTTCACTGTAGAACGAGCAATGATGTGGTTACCAATCGCTGCTTGAATCGCGATATCAAACATTTGACGAGGGATGAATTCTTTCATCTTCTCTACCAGTAGACGGCCACGAGACTGAGCAATATCTTTGTGTGTAATGATCGCTAGTGCATCAACCGTTTCACCATTCAGCAGTACGTCTACACGTACCATGTTTGATGGCTCGTAACGTTGGAAGTTGTAATCCAATGATGCGTAGCCGCGAGACGTTGACTTAAGACGGTCAAAGAAGTCTAGAACCACTTCTGCCATAGGAAGGTCGTACGTCACAGCAACTTGGTTACCGTGGTAAACCATGTCTACTTGTACGCCACGCTTCTCAACACATAGTGTGATTACGTTACCTAGGTAATCCGAAGGTACCAGAATATTACAGCGTGCAATTGGCTCGCGAATTTCTTCTAGGTCATTAACCGCTGGCAGTTTAGCCGGGCTATCAACGTACAGAACCGTTTTATCTGTTTTTACAACTTCATACACTACTGTTGGTGCAGTCGTGATTAGGTCTAGGTCGTATTCACGCTCTAAACGCTCTTGGATGATCTCCATGTGAAGCATTCCTAAGAAGCCACAACGGAAACCAAAGCCAAGTGCTGCTGAACTTTCTGGTTCGTAAAACAGTGATGCATCGTTCAGGCTTAATTTGCCTAGTGCGTCACGGAAGTTTTCGTAGTCATCAGACGATACTGGGAATAGACCTGCGTATACCTGAGGCTTCACTTTTTGGAAACCAGGTAGACGTTCTGTACTGCCGCCTTTTGCAAGCGTCAACGTATCACCAACAGGTGCGCCAAGGATGTCTTTAATACCACAAACAACCCAACCAACTTCGCCAGTATTAAGTTCAGTTGTATCGATTTGCTTAGGTGTGAAAATACCTAGACGGTCAACACCCCAAACTTGGTCTGTCGACATTACTTTAATCTTGTCGTTCTTCTTCAGCTTACCGTTTTTGATACGAACCAAAGAAACAACGCCTAAGTAGTTATCGAACCAAGAGTCGATGATCAGTGCTTGTAGCGGCGCTTCTGGATCACCTTCTGGTGGTGGGATAGCAGTTACGATGTTTTCAAGAACGTCGTCAACACCGATACCGGTTTTTGCAGAACAACGAGTCGCTTCCATCGCATCGATGCCAACGATCTCTTCGATTTCTTCAGCAACACGTTCTGGTTCAGCTGCAGGTAAGTCAATCTTGTTCAAGATTGGCACTACTTCCAGTTCCATTTCGATTGCTGTGTAACAGTTTGCTAGAGTTTGTGCTTCAACACCTTGGCCAGCATCTACTACAAGTAGTGCGCCTTCACAAGCCGCTAGAGAACGAGATACTTCGTAAGAGAAATCTACGTGTCCAGGAGTGTCGATAAAGTTAAGTTGGTAAGTTTCACCATCTTTAGCTTTGTAATCTAAAGTCACACTCTGCGCTTTAATTGTAATACCACGCTCGCGTTCTATATCCATAGAATCGAGGACTTGAGCTGCCATCTCACGTTCACTTAATCCTCCACAAACTTGGATTAAGCGGTCAGAAAGGGTCGACTTACCGTGGTCGATGTGGGCGATAATCGAAAAATTACGAATGTGCTTCATAGGCTTGGTGTGACTAAACTCTTTGAATAGGGATAATAAGAAAGCCGCGACGCGTCCAATCTACAGTCAGCATTGGTGGCGGCATTTCAATCAAGTTGGCAGATTCTACCCAATTTAAGGGCAAGAAGCATCATAAATTAGACGAGAGACTCACCTAGGATTCGAATCAAGACGACTTCTTGCTTGGATTTGTCTTCCATAGGTTTGGCTAACCGCTTCGCTAAGGCAATCCCACCAGCTGTAAACAGTGCTGCACTTAAGATAACAATGCCCTCGCCCCCTTGGAGTAAGGGTTGTAACAAGATTTGTCCAAAACCAGCACCAATCATCAACATGAAAAGTGGGATGAGATAAACAATCGCCGCCGACTGAAGTAGGCTTTTTTCTGGAAAGCCAATTTCTACGATTTGTCCTGCTTTAACTAAGCTTTTGGTTTTAAGCTGCCAAAACAAAGATTTATTACCAACAGCCTTAGTCACAATGCCCGTACCGCAGCTTTTTTGAGAAGAGCAACTGCTACAACTGGTTTGTTGTTCGCAGCTCAGTTGAACAAAGTATTGCTTACCTTTTTGTTCAACCGAGCTAACGGTCGCTAACGCGGTCATCATTGCGCTTGTACCGATTTATTGAATGTAACTGACTGAGCAATACGTTTTGCAGTTGCTGGCGGAATATCACCAACCACAGAGATTTCTTTGTCGCCAATCACTAAGCTGTGCAAGGTTCTGCGCCCTTGGCGTACCAATTGCCCTTTCAATGAATGTTCGTCTTTTTCAGCGATATAAACCGAAAAGCTAAACAATCCATCACTGAAAAGCTGACTTTCAACCATTTTATCGGTCGCAGCCATTTGATAGCGACTAAGCTCTTTTGACTTAAACCCTTCAGGAATCCAAGAGGCTTGCCAGTTGGTTTCACTCACTAAGCCTTCCGGTAATGATAAAACTTTCGGCAATTGAGCTTGGTTCAAGCCACCCATCGCCTCAGCAATCTTATCGTTCACCACGTAAGAGATGGTGCGGTACTGTTCAAGCACTTCGCCATCACGGTCCAAAAGGTCGGCACGCAAAGGAAGACTCGTTTTTTCGTCTACCCAAACCACGTAAGAATAGCGAAGGCCGTCTTTCGGCACGACACGTAGCACTTGAGTGGTGCTGCCCGCTTCACGAGAGCGCCCAACTTTCACAAAGTCGTAGTACTGATTTAGGGACTCAATATCTCGATTAATCATCGGAATAACAGGTGCAACCATGCTGCCTGACTGAATCGTAAATGGCTCGGTACCCGGTTCGATGTAGCTAACTTCGTTACCACGTCGAATGACTTCACGAACAGGGCCACTTAGGTAAACAAGGTGTGCAAGCTGTTGGTCGTCTTTAACCGCATGGCGATAAACAAGAGGTTCAATACTGCTCTTCTTTATCAAAATGTAGGAGAGTTCGTAATTTAGATGCTGACTGGCCTCGTTCATTTGATGCAACAAGGCCTTTGCAGTGGTTTCCTCTGCAAAGGCTGTTGGAGACATCAAGCTGAACAGTGTCAGTGCACTGACCAGGATTTTCTTCATTCAATGTCCGATTCTAGATGTGCATCTTGCATTGGCGATGCATCACTGTTTAATCTTAGCTGCAGCTCATAATCTTCTAGCATTGCATGAACGCGTTTGCGCTGCTCTTGCAAGTTAGCTTCAGATGCTGGCTTCTCAACAGAGTCACGCGTTAAGCTTACAGGTTCTGCAGAACCGGCAAATGGAATTGTCTGGAGTACAGGCAACTGCTCTGGTGCTGCAGGGTCGCTACCACCATATTGTTGAACACCTAATACAACCGCTAATGAAACACACGCTGCCACGGCAACTTGTCCAAACTGTTGTAACCAAGCCGGAAGCTGGCGCTTCGCTTTTTGAGGTTTAGGTTGCTCTTCAATTGGAGTAACAGTAGGTTCAACATTCACTTGGTGCAGGCTCGACATTGAACCATGTGCAGGCTCGTTCTCAAGCGCTGCCGAGACACTATTAGCAATGTTCCACTCTGGAGTTTCTGGCGCATCCCCACGCATAACATCACCAATTAAATGGTAACTCTGCCAGGTATCCATGCTTTCTTGATCGGATTCGAGATCTACAATGAGAGCTTTATCGATCGTTTCACCATCCATGAGTGCCGAAAGCTTTTCTTTATCAGCCATTATTTTCACCATAATTATTACAAGTTCTAGCGTTGCAAAAGAGGTTTAATTTTCTTTTCCACCGCTTCACGAGCTCGGAAAATACGCGAACGTACGGTTCCTACAGGGCAATCCATTACTTCTGCAATTTCTTCGTAGCTCAAACCTTCGAGCTCTCGCAATGTCATTGCAGTTTTTAAGTCTTCTGGTAGCGCTTCAATCGCTCCAAAAACGACTTGTTTCAATTCTTTTGACAGCGTTAAGTTCTCAGGGTTCGATATTTCTTTTAACGCGCTGCCTGTTTCGTAATATTCTGCATCTTCTGCATCTACATCTGTTGCTGGCGGCCTACGGCTTTGGGCAACGATATGATTTTTAGCGGTGTTCACGGCAATTCGGTACAACCATGTATAGAAGGCACTCTCGCCACGAAAGTTAGGTATCGCGCGGTAAGCTTTAATAAACGCTTCTTGTGCTACATCAGGTACATCACCGGAATTATTCACGTATCGAGAGATAAGATTACAAACTTTGTTTTGATACTTAACCACTAGTAAGTTAAATGCCTGCTTATCTCCACTCTGAACTCGCTCAATCAACACTTGATCGGTTAGCTGCTCGTTCATTCGAGCGGGTACTCCTATTGTTATAACCCTCACCTTCACAGATATGGGTACTAATTATGCGAAATGTAGTATTGACACCACCGTCTACAAGAGCACTATTGTGACTAAGCCAAATACCGAAAGTTCCAACTTTCTTAAAATTATTTGCCATTATTGTTTCACAATGTGATGTAATAAAAATAGCTATCCCTATCAATTTGGGGAAACTTGAGCAAAAGCAATGGTATTGAGCAATTAAATATTTCTAGATAGCTGTCTATATATTGATTTTGCATAGCGTTTAAGGATGACTCTGGAGAGATTATAACAGTCTTACCCAAACTCCTAAAACAAGACAAAGTCAATTGAGAGTGGACAACTCGACTATAGCCCGGGATTTAATAAGTTTTATGAACGCAAACCGTGAACATCAGTGTGATGTATTAGTGGTAGGAAGTGGTGCGGCAGGCTTGTCATTAGCCTTACGCGTAGCAGAACATGCAAAAGTAATTGTATTAAGCAAAGGACCACGCAGCGAAGGATCGACGTATTACGCACAAGGTGGTATCGCCGCGGTGTTCGATGAGTCGGACAGTATTGAGTCTCATGTAGAGGATACTCAAATAGCTGGGGCTGGGTTATGCGAAGAAGATACAGTTCAATTCATTGCTGAAAATGCTAAAGAGTGTGTGCAATGGCTGATTGATGGTGGTGTTCCATTTGATAAAGATGAGAACAGCACAGAAGGCCAACCAAAATATCACCTCACTCGTGAGGGTGGCCACAGTCACCGCAGGATTCTGCACGCTGCCGATGCAACTGGCATGGCGATGCAAACCTCACTACAAGATAACGTCAACAACCACCCAAATATCGAGATCTTCGAGCGCCACAATGCGCTGGATTTGATCACTGAAGATAAGGTTGGTGGTTCAAAAGACAAGGTTATTGGTGCCTACATTTGGAACCGTAACCAAGAACACGTTGAAACCGTGCGCGCTAAATTTGTTGTACTAGCAACTGGCGGCGCTTCAAAGGTTTACCAGTACACCTCAAACCCAGATGTTTCTTCAGGTGATGGTATTGCTATCGCTTGGCGTGCGGGTTGCCGTGTAGCCAACCTTGAGTTCAACCAGTTCCACCCAACTTGCTTGTTCCACCCAGAAGCGCGTAACTTCCTACTGACGGAAGCACTACGTGGTGAAGGTGCCTACCTGCGTCGTCCAGACGGTTCTCGCTTCATGAAGGACTTCGATGAGCGCGGTGAACTGGCGCCACGTGATGTGGTTGCTCGTGCGATTGACTTCGAAATGAAGCGTTTAGGTGCCGACTGCATGTATGTTGATATCAGCCACAAACCTGAAGAGTTCATCACAGCGCACTTCCCAATGATCCATACTCGCTTGATGGACTTGGGCATCGATATGACCAAAGAGCCGATCCCTATCGTGCCAGCCGCTCACTACACGTGTGGTGGTGTGATGGTGAATAAACAGGGCCAAACCGACCTGACTAACTTGTATGCGATTGGCGAAGTGAGCTACACCGGCTTACACGGTGCAAACCGTATGGCTTCTAACTCATTGCTTGAGTGTGTGGTTTACGCATGGGCAGCAGCAAAAGATATCGTTGAGAACATCGACCAATCTCAACTGTGTGCAGAACTGCCAGCATGGGATGAAAGCCAAGTCACCAACAGTGATGAAGAAGTTATCATTCAACACAACTGGCACGAACTTCGCCTGTTCATGTGGGATTACATGGGTATTGTTCGAACGGATAAACGACTAGAGCGTGCATTGCGTCGTATTCAGATGCTGCAACAAGAAACTCATGAGTACTACAGCTACTTCAAGGTTTCAAATAACCTATTAGAACTGCGTAACTTGCTACAGGTAGCAGAGCTAATGGTTCGCTGTGCAATGCAACGCAAAGAAAGCCGCGGCCTTCACTACACGTTGGATTACCCTGAGCTCGCTAAAGACAGTGGCCCAACGATTTTGACACCCGAGAAAAACCAGTCTTAATTTTTGGTTAAACGTGATTAACGAATTAGTCGCCAGAGAAAAGTAATTAAATGAAGGGAGCCGAGAGCTCCCTTTTCTTTTATCTAGTACTTTCTTTCATCGAATAATTTAGCTTATCTAGCGTGCTCGTTGTAAGTTCACCAGAAAGTTACGATATTCACGTTCGCAACAGCTGTCCCGCCAAAGCAGTACCGAATATCCACATTCAAACTGCAATTTAACGAAGAACTGCGCCCAGATCCGATCAACGGACTTGAGTCGGTAAGTTCGGTCATTGAGTCGAATATCACCATCCTCTTTGTAATCAAAACGTCCATGAGCACTGTTTAACATCATATGGTTGTTTCTGAACAAACGGATCATCAAAGCTAAGCAGTAAAGGCTGGCGGTAAGTGGAATAGAAGACAGGACGATGAAAAACAAAAGGCACCCAAAAATAGTGCCTTTTGCAAATAATGCGGAATATGAAGGGTTAAGCTGAAGCCTAACGAACCTTGCTGAGGTTATGCGCGACAATTTTATCAACCATTGATGCATGACCTAGGTTTTCACTGCGCCCGTGTCCCATCACCCAAGTAAACAAATCTGGGTCATCACACTCTAATAGAGAAACAAACTCGCGCTGTTCCTGCTCTTGCAATGAATCAAAACACTCTTCGAAAAATGGCATGATGACTACATCAAGTTCTAACATGCCGCGACGGCAACCCCATTTAATTCGTGCTTTCTGCTCTGCAGTGTACATTGGCTATCCTCACCTATAATTTTTCTTTCTCGGAGTGTAACAAGTCATACGCTCTGCAACTACTATGTGAGTCACAGTCCCTATCTAAGCTCACAAAAAAACCTAGGCTGACAAAGAAACAGAACCGGATTAACATAGAGCCAAATAAAATTCTTAGGAAAGATAAAATGGATTGGAAAAACACATTTCAGCCGCACGCTCATACGCAAAATGACTCGCTTCCAGGACTGATGATGACACACGTGTCAGATTGGAGCGCTATTACCATGGTAGGCGATGACAAAAAATCGTACCTGCAAGGTCAAGTAACGTGCGACGTCGTGACTCTTCCTAATGATGAATCCACATTAGGCGCACACTGTGATGCAAAAGGAAAGGTATGGAGTATCTTCCGTTTGTTCCATCACAACGGTGGCTACGCACTCATGCAACCTAAATCTGCGATTGAAGTAGAGCTGGTCGAAATCAAAAAATACGCCGTATTCTCTAAGGTTGATATTGAGCAAACGACAGATGTTGTTATCGGTGTGATGGGTGTGTCTGCTAATCAATACATTGCTTCTATTTCAGAAAGCCAAGGTAATGTACGTGCTATCTCTGGTGGCACAGCAGTTCAAGTCTCTGACAACCGTTGGGCTCTACTTGTTACGCAAGAAGCAGCCGAAGCCTTGCTATCAAACAGCACAGCAGAAAAAGTATCGGAAGCGCTTTGGCAGTATCATGAAATTCTTGATGCTCAACCGAACCTATCAAAAGCAGAGCAAAACGAACACATTCCTCAAGCACTTAACCTGCAAGCAATTGGCGGTATCAGCTTTTCAAAAGGCTGCTACACAGGTCAAGAAACGGTTGCTCGTGCTAAGTACCGTGGCATGAACAAGCGTGAGATGCGCATTGTTTCTGGAACGACTTCAGATGTACTGTCTCTTGAGAATACGATTGAACTAGAACGCAGCGTGGGTGAAAACTGGCGTGGTGCAGGCCGACTATTAAACGTCTATCAATTTACTGATAATCAGGCGATTGGTTTGATGGTGTTGCCAAACAACCTTGATGACGATGTTCAACTTCGATTGACTGCGCAACCTGACCAAATATGGAACATTCTGCCACTGCCTTACAGCCTTGACGAAGAGTAGCCACGTGGAAACACTGATTACACAATGGTTAGATCAACAGCAGGTGGACTACCGCCTGTTGATGCAAAGCAAACCAACCACCAGCATCGAAGAAACAGCGCAAGAACGAGGCATCGATGCCTCTCAAATGGTCAAGTGCATCCTACTCAAGGATATGGGAAACCAGTATGCGTTGGCTTGTATTGCAGGTGATCGCTCTGTCGACCCTAAGAAAGTACGCTCGGTACTGAATTGCCGCCGAATGACCTGCGTATCACTGAAAGATGTTGAATCCATCACTGGCTTTAAAGCTGGGTGTGTTGGGCCGCTTGCTCTGAAGAGACACATGCCGATCATTTTTGATCCTTCTCTGCAGAACAACGCATTCGTGACGATCAGCTCTGGCGATCGAATGGCTGGCGTCGCACTGGATCTCGATGATCTTATGGCGCTATGTGCACCGACCGTCGCTGACATCTGTCGATGATCGTTCGAACGCATCATGCTTCGCAAACTTCATTTAAATATTTCATTGAGTACATTTTTAGTGTGAGGTTCGTCATAAGAAGAACACATCATTATTAAATAGTTAATCAAAATAAAAGCATAAGTAGTCACGAGGTTAAATCTGCGTTATTGTAAATTTACTGACTAGCTACTAAGCAAATCAGTACAAGTGAATCCACTGAGTAACATCAGTATCCACTTTTGTGTAATGCATCTGTGACTATTCGCCCGTTTTAGACGGGCTTTTTTTTGTCCGAAATTTACAATTTGATTACACAAACAAAAAAATCCCGCCTATTCTTATACTTGTAACATTATCACTGCTTAATACCGAACAGGAAAGTTCACGGCAGTTCACTACTCAGTATTATTTTGGGGAGGAGCTCACGTAAAAATAGATATTTACTGAAGAAAGTGCTTAGAACAGCACAAATATCTAATTAACGTCAACTCTACTGCATATTACTCCATGCTTATCACAATTATTATCTCGGAGTTTTTCTATAATATGCAGGCTAGGTAAATATAAGGATAATTAAGAATGAGACTGTTTAAGCGCTATACACCGAGTATGATAGCTAAACATGTAAGTCGACTTTTCAAAGGACGAATCTACATTTACGGCGTAGGAAAATTTGAATTTGATAATGGTAAGCTAGTGCTGCCAGACCGAGCAGAAAAGCGTCATTTTCAAACAGTGAAAGAAATAAATAGTGAAATCATGAAACTGCGCTGCGCGTACGCATGACCTGACTATCTACAGAATTAAAAACAAAAAGGGTTGGCATAATGCCAACCCTTTTTTCGTATCAATTTTCGTATCAATGATGATTCGATAAATCACCAGAACACGATGTCACTATCGATGAGCCACAGGACGCTTAGCTAAGTCAGGAAGATTGCCTGACAAGCCCAATGCGCGCTTCATGATCTCATCTTTCGCACCCGGTAATTGGCCCGCTAGCTTCATACCGATACCACGAATCAGCTTCTTAGCCGGGTTATCGCCTTCAAACAGATCTTTAAAGCCTTGCATTGAAGCAATCATCTTCGCCGCTTCTGCTTTTCTCCAGCGCTCATAACCGCGTAGGTTACGCTTGGTACCAATGTCCTCACCTGCAGACCATAGCTTTAACAGCTCTTGCGCTAAGCTTGCTGCGTCTAATAGGCCAAGGTTCACGCCCTGCCCTGCTAATGGGTGAATGGTATGAGCAGCATCACCAACCAAAGCCACACGCTCTACCGCAAAGTCACGCGCATAACGCATGCGCAATGGGAAGGCAAAACGGTCACCAACCACTTCGCATAATCCAAGCTTCGAGTCGAACTCTGCCGTTAGCTGCTTATTAAAATCAGCATCCGACATGGATACCAGCTTCTCGGCACGGTTTGGTTCCGTAGACCAAACAATCGAGCTCATGTTGCTTGGTTGCATTGGTAAGAATGCCAACGGACCTTGAGGTGTGAATATTTGACGAGCAACGCTGTGGTGCGGCTCTGTGGTTTTGATGTTCGCGACAATCGCACTGTGTCCGTAATCCCAATGTGTTAATGGGATATCTTGCTGTTTACGAACCCAAGAGTTTGCGCCGTCCGCTCCAACAACTAACTTAGCTGTCAGTGCTTGACCATTGTCCAATGTTAACCAGGCTTCACTTTCACCAATCGCCATCGTTTTGCACGTTGCGGGCATGTACAGGCTGACATTGCCTTGCTTCTTAACCTGATCAAGCAGTGCTAGTTGAATCACACGGTTTTCAACGATATGACCAAGATTAGGCTGAGCCAAGCGTGTCGAGTCAAACTCAATACGAGCAAAGCTGTCTTGCTCCCACACTTCCATCGCTTGATACGGTGCAGCTCGTCTTTGTTCGATACCTTGCCATGCACCTAGGTTACGAAGAATCACTTCACTAGAACGACTCAACGCGGACACACGTACGTCAGGCAATTCACTAAGCCCCTCGCTGGGAGTTCTGCCTTCAATGATAGCAATTCTTAAGTCACTGTCTTTCAGGGCAGCAGCGAGCGCTAGGCCAACCATGCCACCACCAACAATCGCGATATCAACACTTTGCATCATTAATTATTACCTTATCTTTCTACTAGGCCAAGCGTATGACGCAAAAGTGGACCTTTAAGTGGTGGAAGGTTATCTATTACGGCTAACCCAAGATTACGCCCAATGCGAGCGGTCATAAAATCGTTTGAGAACAGATGAACTAGGCTTGAAGTCAGCGTGATCGTTGCATCTCTGTCTTGTTCTCTACGCTTTCTAAAGTTAACAAGACCACGGTAACGACCCACATCATCCAGTTGGTTACATAACTCTTCCGCCAAGGAAGCCACATCTCGAATACCTAGGTTAAAGCCTTGCCCTGCAATTGGGTGAAGCGTTTGAGCGGCATTACCAACAATGGCAAATCGATGAGAGATATTCTGCTGGCGATGACGAAGAATTAATGGGTAACTCGCACGCTTGCCGACTTTTTCTAATCGACCCAATCGCCAACCAAAATCTTTCTGCAGTTGCTCAAGAAATTCATTATCGCTTAAAGCGGTGACTTGCTGCGCTTGCTCTGGTGGAAGGCACCAAACCAGAGACAAACGGTTACCACTCATAGGTAGTAGAGCAACTGGCCCATGATGAGTAAAACGCTCAAACGCACGACCTTGATGAGGTTCACTCGCCATGATATTGGCAATCACAGCGACCTGTTCAAAGTCATGTTCAGTCAATGGGATATTGAGTTGCTGACAACAGGTTGAGATTGCACCGTCAGCCGCAACCAGTAACTTAGTCGTTATGGTTTGCCCACTGTTGAGGTCAATAGTCGTCAGTGATTCACTTCGTTCGACTTTCGCTACCGAATCCGGGCAAAGCATCGTAATGGTCGCTTCTGATTCAAGTTTCTGTTGATAGATTCGACCCACATCTGCCAACTCGACCACGTAGCCAAGCGCATCTACAGCAAGCTCTTCACTGTAGATGTCTGTCATTCCGGCATGCCCACGATCCGATACATGGATATCTTTAATCGGGGTCGCTACCGGAGCGATAGATTGCCACAAGCGCAATGAATCTAGAATCTGTACCGTGCCATAAGACAAAGCGATCGAACGAGAATCAAAACCAGGGTGAGCTTGATGATCAACCTGATAAGGCTCAACGACCGCAATCGACAACGAACCTTGGCTTAGGTGATTCAGAGCAAGGGCTAAGGTTGCCCCTGCCATTGCGCCACCAGCAATTACAACATCATACTGAGCCATCATAACCTCAAACCGGCCAACGAATTAATGAATGGTAGGCGCCGCATCTTCAGATGGGCGAGCACCAAATTCCGCATGAATCGTTAGTGCACACGCTTTTACATGCTCAATAACGTGTTCTAGAAGCTGCGCTTGCTCTTCCATATCATCTTCTTCATCAATGCCTAGCTTTGCCATCTCTTCAAGATCAGCTAGTGCTTCTTTAGCGCTGTCAGACGCTTTGTTCAATTGAGCGCCAACCAAGCCTAAACCAGAAATGAAATGGTTAATCCAATCAGACACACCATCAGCAAGATCAAACACGCTCGCGCTTGCATCTTCATCCGGCAGTAACATAGATAATTCCATGCCTGAGCCTGTGATTTCACTGGTTGTGACTTTCAGTGTTGCTTCCGCTAGCGTTAGCGCGCGATCTGGCCAACCCATGCCTTCATTGGTGTAATCGAAGATCAGTGGTTGCCAACTTTTATCTGCGAGGCTTAAGCCTCCGCTTAACATACCCGTTAATAAACCGTGCATCTCAGCAGGGGTTACGGCTAGACTTGCCGATTGAAGTTCAGTCGCAACCGTTAGGTAGTCAGGTAAAGTAGTTTCGCTCATCAGATAGCTCGCTCAGTTATTCTTTATATCGATAGTATAATCGTACCACTTCACCCCAATTCTGGTAAGCGTCGATCCCTAGCAATTGAAGGATGACTGACTACCAATTGTTCAATTTGCTGAATTACTGTGTGCTCAAGCTCTCATTTACAAACAGTCACTCTGAAAAGCTTGAATCTTAATAGCGGTTTACCTATAGTTTCTCCCTCAGAGGAGATTGCTTCCTCATCGGTACTTGCACTTTTTCTTTTTCAAAAAATGGCGAAGGGCAACAGCCTTAAAATAGCGCGTTAAAGAGTTCATCCATCATGAGTAATCAAGCGGTAGACGTTGAAATATTAGGAAAACTGACTCGAGTGAATTGTCCACCAGGGCAAGAAGAGTCATTGATTGCAGCGGCGGCCGATCTTGATAATCGATTGAAAGAGATGGCTGAACGTACTAAAGTAACCAATGAAGTGAAGCTGCTGACTATCGCAGCTCTGAATATTTGCTATGAATTGCAAACCAAGAAGTTTGAAGCAAATGATGAACAAAACGCACTGACCGAGCGAATGGAACAGCTCACGACATCACTTTCAGATGTCCTCAGTAAAGTTAAGCACGGACAGCAATAGCGTACACAAAATTTACCCTGGAGTGTTTGTCAGAGGATTCACGTCCCCGAGCCGATAAGCAATCCCTAAGGGTTAGTACTTGAGTGCTATTGAGCATGCTCGGTCCGCCGAGAAGCCTACGGTAATCATTGCTGATCCGCCTTGAACTCGCTGGTTCAAGGGCCATCTATTCTCAACGGCACTTTGGGGTATCCCTTCTTATGAAGACGCTCACACGCAGCGAATTTCGCAAACAGATCCGTATTAAACGCAATGCCTTGTCTGGCGAACAACAAACTCAATCCGGTATAGACTTAGTTAAGCAGTGTATGCAGCTTGATGAAATCCAGTCTGCTCAGCATATTGCACTTTATATCTCTATCGATGGTGAACTCGATACCCAGCCTTTAATCGAATGGTTATGGGCGCAAGATAAGCAAACTTATTTACCAGTATTACACCCCTTCTCTGCCGGACAGCTTCTGTTTCTGCACTACTCGCCAAAAACACCGACGGTCTTGAATAAGTACGGTATTGTCGAACCTCAGCTCAATCAGATGCTGGTTAAACCCTGCCAACAACTTGATCTTATTCTCACACCATTGGTGGGCTTTGACTCTCATGGCCATCGTTTAGGTATGGGCGGCGGATATTACGATCGCACCCTGGCGAAGTGGTTCGAGACGGGGGAAGGCGCAACTCCTATTGGTTTGGCCCATGATTGCCAACATGTTGATACCCTACCGATTGAAGAATGGGACATTCCGTTACCTAAAATCGTGACTCCGAGTAAAACTTGGCAATGGGAAAACAACCATTAAAGCGCTATAATCGCGCCGCAAACGTTAACCTTGATATATAAACGTTAACTTCAATACGCGAACGATTAATTCAAAGCGCAAGACCTTATTCAGGAGAATGGCATGACTCAAGATGAAATGAAAAAAGCAGCTGGCTGGGCAGCACTTCAATATGTTGAAGAAGGCAGCATTGTAGGTGTAGGTACTGGCTCTACAGTAAATCACTTCATCGACGCACTTGGCACAATGAAAGACAAAATCAAAGGTGCGGTTTCAAGCTCTGTAGCCTCTACTGAAAAACTAGAAGCACTAGAAATCAAAGTATTTGAGTGCAATGACGTATTCAAACTAGACATCTATGTTGATGGCGCAGACGAAATTAACGCTTCACGCGATATGATCAAAGGCGGCGGCGCTGCTTTGACTCGTGAAAAAATCGTAGCGGCTATCTCTGATAAGTTTGTGTGTATTGTTGACGGTACTAAAGCAGTTGATGTGTTGGGTAAATTCCCACTGCCTGTTGAAGTAATCCCAATGGCACGTTCATACGTGGCACGTGAACTGGTTAAGCTTGGTGGTGACCCAGTTTACCGCGAAGGCTGCACAACCGATAACGGCAACGTGATCCTAGATGTGTACGGCATGGCGATCGAAAACCCGAAACAACTAGAAGATATCATCAATGGTATTGCTGGCGTGGTGACGGTTGGCCTGTTTGCTCACCGTGGCGCCGATGTGGTTATCACCGGCACGCCTGAAGGTGCAAAAATCGAAGAATAAATAATAGAAGATTGAGTTTTTCTGTTACTTCATTACATACGGTGCCCTAGGGCGCCGTTTTTTTTGCTTTATTGCTGTAAAATTATGTCTTATTCCGTAATTTTCTTACCCAAAACATTTTTTTTTTGTTACTTTATTGTTCAGAAGACGCACAGGGAAAACGTTTGTCTCCTAACAAAGTGGTGAATTTGTTCCCCTTTCAGCCATTTTGTAGCACGTGCGCCGCATTTGCCCAACCTTTCCATTTTAAGGACGAGAACAATGGCCAAAGTTTCACTGGAAAAAGAAAAAATAAAAATTCTACTTCTAGAAGGTCTTCACCCTTCTTCTGTAGAAGTACTGCAAGCCGCTGGTTACACAAATATTGAGTACCATAAAGGCTCGCTACCTGAAGATGAACTTCTTGAAGCAGTTAAAGATGCTCACTTCATTGGTATTCGTTCTCGCACTAACATCTCCCAAGAAGTTATTGATGCCGCTGAAAAGCTGGTTGCCGTTGGTTGTTTCTGTATTGGAACTAACCAAGTCAACCTTCAAGCAGCAGCAAAGCGCGGCATCCCTGTGTTCAACGCACCATTCTCAAACACTCGAAGTGTTGCTGAACTCGTTCTTGGTCAGGTTCTATTGCTACTTCGTGGCATTCCAGAAAAGAACGCTCTTGCGCACCGTGGTATTTGGAAAAAGAGTGCAGACAACTCTTACGAAGCTCGTGGTAAGCGTTTAGGTATTATTGGTTACGGTCACATTGGTACTCAGCTGGGTATTATTGCGGAAAACCTTGGTATGCGCGTTTACTTCTACGACATCGAAAACAAGCTGTCTTTGGGTAACGCAACGCAAGTTCATACCATGACTGAACTGTTGAATAAGTGTGACGTAATCTCTTTGCATGTTCCTGAAACCAACGAAACAAAAGACATGATGGGTAAAGAAGAGTTCGAGCGCATGAAGCCTGGTTCTATCTTTATCAATGCAGCGCGTGGCACGGTAGTAGATATCCCAGCTCTGTGCGGCGCTCTAGATTCTGGTCACCTTTCAGGTGCAGCGATCGATGTATTCCCAACGGAACCAAAAACCAATGCTGACCCATTTGAGTCACCATTAATGCAGTTCGATAACGTGATCCTAACGCCTCACGTGGGTGGTTCAACTCAAGAAGCACAAGAAAACATTGGTGTTGAAGTTGCTGGCAAACTAGCGAAATACTCTGATAACGGTTCTACGCTATCAAGTGTTAACTTCCCAGAGGTATCTCTACCGCTACACACTGGCACGTCTCGCTTGCTGCACATTCACGAAAACCGCCCAGGTATCCTAACTCAGATCAACACAATCTTCGCTGAAGAAGGCATCAACATCGCGGGTCAGTACCTGCAGACTGCGGCTGATATGGGTTATGTCGTTATCGATGTAGAAGCGGATCGCTCTGAAGAAGCACTGCTTAAACTGAAAGAGATCGAAGGCACAATCCGTGCTCGTCTACTTCACTAATCATCGAACTTGATATTAGTAAAAACAAAAAGGCTCTCATTGTGAGAGCCTTTTTAGTATTTGGCCTATCGTCGGTAATTAGATCATCATGATCCAAAAGCCTCTATAGCACTATCATTACTCTTCGATCTGGTAGATCACATTAACACGATCGCGAATGGTGATCGTTGAATCTTCATAAGAGTTCGACTCTGTTCTCGCATCCATCGCCATTGAACGCATTAATACAGGCTGAGAAGATTGTGCGTTGTAATCAACACGCCAAACATCACCTAGCTCACGCTCAAAACCACTCGCTAATGATTTCGCTTTTGATGTTGCATCTTTAATTGCTTCTAAGCGCGCTTGCTCTTGATACTTAGCTTGATCACGCACTTGAAGCTGAATATTGTCGATCTGATTAATACCTTCTCCAATCGCAATATCCATGTACTCATTAAGATTCGCGAGCTCATTGACTTGAACGGTCACGTTACGTGAAGCGCGATAGCCGACCAATTCTGGTTTGCCATCTTTTGGGTAGTGATATTGAGGAGATAGGTACAGGTTCGAGCTGTGAACACTCGCCTCTTCTACACCGGCTTGATGCAGTTTATTAAGGAAGCCAGTCACTACTTTATCAACGGTATTTTTAGCTTGTTCAGCAGTCATCGTCGATTCCACGACTCTCACAGAGAATGTCGCCATATCTGGTGTTGCAATCACTTCACCGTAGCCCGTCGTTGAAATATGCGGGAAAGAGGGAGAGTCAGCCAATGATGGAAAACTCACAGCACTCAACGCTGCAGTAAGAGTAAGAGACGTTGCTAACATCTTTGGTGCAAACTTCATTAGGTAGACCTGTGCTAAACAAATGTACTTTCATCATAGAGCAATTTATCGTTTAGCCAATCCAGAGCACGCACTTCTAACAGAACTTTGACGCTGAAAAAACCAACAGTTTACTGAGGTAAGTGATTGTGAGCAAAACTCAATATTGCTTGGGATACCTCTTTTAATACCCCACTCTCAAGCTGCCAATGGTGCCAGTAGATGCGATAAGACAACAAAAAACCAGGTGTAATATCAATCAGAGCACCAGACTCTAGCTCATCGATGATCTGCAACCGAGGGATCAAACAATAGGCAACACCTGACAGCGCCAAACGTACAAATGCTTCCGAGCTGCCGACCGTATGATTAATAACGCTGTCCCTTGGTACATTAAAATGGTCATGCAGAAACTTCTTATGCAGATCATCGTATTGGTCATAAGAAACCGCAGGTGCCTTACTTAATGTGGCGTAGTTTACGCCCTCAGAAAAATAGCGCAGATGAAAGTCAGGGCTCGCCACACACACGTAATCCATCCTGCCAAGATAGTCAGCACTGCAACCGGGAATCGCTTGAGACTCCAAACTGATTGCGCCAGCAACCTCACCACTTTTAATCTTATCAATGGTTCTCGCCTCGCCATGAATCGCGAGGTTCAGTTCCACTTGTCGAGACTTCATCACATCCGATAATGCAGGCAACAACCATGTCGCTAAGCTATCGGCATTGGTGGCAATAGATATTGATAAAGGTTGCGCACTATCTTCATTCATCAACTCAGGCACCAGTTCATGCTCTAACAAACGAACTCGGCGATACAAACCCAATAACTTTTTACCTGCAGGAGTTGGCCTAGGCGGGGTTTCTCTCACCAACGCAGGCTGAGCTAACCACTTTTCTAGCTGTTTGATACGTTGTGACACCGCAGACTGAGATATATACAACTGCTCCGCAGCCCTTTCAAAGCTACGCTGTTTCACCACAGCATCCAGTGCTTCTATCCACTTATAATCCAATCCGCGCATCAATTTGCTTCCTTTTTAAGCTAACTCAACACCACATTAGCAACTCTAATAATAGATTAAAATCATTAATTATACTTATTTAAAGGGGCGGAGTATCTTCACCATATAGCACGTAAATATCGTTAAATAAGTGGAGGTTAAAATGAGTTTTTGGGTTTTATTACAAGGTTTTGGTCTAGGGGCAAGCATGATTATCCCTATTGGCGCTCAGAATGCGTACGTCCTAAATCAAGGGATAAAACGCAACCACCATTTAACCACTGCGACAATTTGTAGCCTGCTCGACACTCTGTTTATCTCATTGGGTATCTTTGGCGGTGGTGCAATTTTGTCGCAAAATGAATTGCTACTCACCTCCGTGACCTTAGGTGGCATCGCTTTTCTGACTGTGTATGGTTTGTTATCACTTCGCAGTGCATTCAAAGCGCGTACTAGTGATGAATCGAAAGGTGAGATATTGGCGCGTGGCAAGCGCACCGTTATTTTAGGTGCATTGGCAGTAACTGTATTAAATCCACACCTATATTTGGATACCGTGGTAATTCTTGGATCCATTGGTGGGCAATTTGAAGGCAACGACAGAATTGCGTTTGCTATGGGGACTATATTGGCTTCGTTCGTCTGGTTTTATTCCTTGTCATTGGGCGCGGCAAAGCTAGGCCCGACGTTATCTAAACCTAAGGTTAAGAAAGGCATTGATATCGCAGTAGCAACCATGATGTTCGTCATAGCTGCAGTGCTTACCAATGGGCTAATTGAGCAATACTGGTAAATCTGTTTTTCTTAGAAAGCCAACAAAAAAGGCGGATAACCAAAGTTATCCGCCTTTCCTTATAAAAGCTTATAGTTATAAAAACTAACTAGAAATTAAGCTTCTACTTTATTCATGTGTACATCCATTTGCGGGAATGGGATTTCGATACCTTCATTATCCAAGCCTTCTTTGATAGCTTGCATAAGGTCGAAATAAACATTCCAGTAGTCAGCAGTGCTAACCCATGGACGAACGACAAAATTAACTGAAGAGTCAGCTAGCGTGTGAACACCAACTTGAACACCAGGCTCTTTCAGTACACGCTCATCAGATTCACAGATCTTAGTCAGTAGCGCTTTTGTCTTTTGAAGATCAGCATTGTAAGAAACACCAATCATTAGATCAATACGGCGCGTATCATGACGAGAGTAGTTTGTGATGGGACTACCGATAACACTACCGTTAGGTACTACAACCATTTTGTTGTCTGGCGTTGTTAGAACCGTTTGGAAGATTTGAATAGAATCAACTGAACCTGCTACACCACCAATTTCCACATAGTCACCAGACTTGAATGGACGGAATGCAACGATAAGTACACCAGCAGCAAAGTTAGATAGTGAGCCTTGTAGCGCTAGGCCTACCGCTAAACCAGCTGCACCAATAACAGCAACTACAGATGCTGTTTGAACACCTAAACGACCAAGTGCAGCAATTAAAACAATAACAAACAATAGGTAACGAACTAAACCGTGAATAAATTCCACAACCGCTCGGTCCATTTTCTTCTTCTGAAGAACCTTAGACACGCTATTCGCTACAGCTTTAACAATAAGGTTACCAATAAATAAAATTATCAGTGCTGAAATGATATTTACGCCATATTGGATAAATAAATCTGAATTATTTGTTAACCACTGTTCTGCGTGAGACAAACCGTCCACAAGCGGAGTTTCAATTACTGTCGAACTATCAGCCATAATGTGCATCCTCTATATAATATGCTATGGGCTAAACTGCCTTAAGCCTAATTTACTCTGCAATATAATAAACAGTTTAATTACCGTTAAGTCATTGTGTTAAAAGTAAATTAAAGCCAAGTCCTTTTTATAAACTGAACCAAATTCAGTTTTTCGGCACGATATCCTATCTTTGACAGATTGCAAAGTCATATTTATGTAAGCTTTTGAATTAATAAAACTTACCAATAAACACAAATACCGATAACTAAAAGACTACGAGATTTATTCACCGCACGCTAGGTTTTTCACATATTTAATACAATTTTTTAGCAGACATAAAAAAACCCGCTCAATGAGCGGGTTTTTAAAACTTAAAGAGTACTTAATTCAAAGAATTATAGTACGTCTACAGCGTTAAGGTCAGCAAATGCTTTCTCTAGACGAGCAACCATTGAAGCTTGACCAGCACGTAGCCATACGCGTGGATCGTAGTACTTCTTGTTTGGAGCAGCTTCGCCAGTTGGGTTGCCGATTTGACCTTGTAGGAAATCGAAGTTGTCAGCAGAGTACTGACGGATACCGTCCCAAGTTGCCCACTGTGTATCAGTATCGATGTTCATTTTGATAACACCGTAGCCGATAGACTCTTGGATTTCTGCTTCAGAAGAACCAGAACCACCGTGGAATACGAAGTTTAGAGCGTTAGGTGCGATACCGAACTTCTCTGCACAGTATGCTTGAGAGTCACGTAGGATAGTTGGAGTAAGTACAACGTTACCAGCTTGGTAAACACCGTGTACGTTACCGAAAGAAGCAGCGATAGTGAAACGTGGGCTAACAGCCATTAGTTTCTCGTAAGCGTATGCTACGTCTTCTGGAGAAGTGTAAAGCTCAGATGCGTCCATATCAGAGTTATCAACGCCGTCTTCTTCACCACCAGTACAACCAAGTTCGATCTCGATTGTCATGTTCATTTTAGCCATGCGCTCTAGGTACTTAGCACACGTTTCGATGTTCTCTTCTAGAGACTCTTCAGAAAGGTCTAGCATGTGAGAAGAGAATAGAGGCTTACCAGTTTGTGCGAAGAACTCTTCACCAGCGTCTAATAGACCGTCGATCCATGGAAGAAGTTTCTTAGCAGCGTGGTCAGTGTGCAGGATAACTGGAACACCGTAAGCTTCAGCTACAGCGTGTACGTATTTTGCACCAGCTACAGCGCCAAGAACTTGTGCGCCTTGACCTTCAAGTTTAACGCCTTTACCTGCGAAGAATGCAGCGCCACCGTTAGAGAACTGAACAACTACTGGAGCTTTAGCTTTAGCAGCAGCTTCTAGTACTGCGTTTACAGAATCAGTACCAACAACGTTTACAGCAGGAAGAGCAAATTTGTTTTCTTTTGCTACTTCAAATACTTTCTGTACGTCATCGCCAGAAATCACACCAGGTTTTACAAAATCGAAGATCTTAGACATGGAAATAGTCCTATTTATTCTATCGTTTTAAGATTAAAAAACTTAAGTTCAAAAACTTGCAATCGTTTGCTCACAACTTGTGCCATTCTAGCAAAAAAGTGTGATATGCCGCAAACGTTAAAAGGCGAGATTCGTATCTCGCCTTTCTTAATCAATTATGCTTTAGCACGCTCTTCAAGCATTGCTACTGCAGGAAGTACTTTACCTTCAACGAACTCAAGGAAAGCGCCACCACCAGTAGAGATGTAAGAAACGTCAGCTTTAATACCGAACTTGTCGATAGCTGCTAGCGTGTCACCACCACCTGCTACAGAGAAACCTGCAGATTCAGCGATTGCTTTAGAGATACCAGCTGTACCCGCTTCGAAGTTCTTGAATTCGAATACGCCTACAGGGCCGTTCCAAAGGATAGTTTTTGCATTGCCGATGATTTCAGCTAGTGCAGCCGTTGAATCTGGGCCAAGGTCGAAGATCATGTCGTCGTCTTGAACTTCAGAAACGTGCTTGATTTCAGCTTCTGCGTTTTCGTCGAATGCTTTAGCACATGCAACGTCAGTCGCTACTGGGATAGCACACTCTTTCATTAGCTTCTTAGCAGTTTCAACTAGGTCAGCTTCGTATAGAGACTTACCTACGTTGTGGCCTTCAGCAGCGATGAACGTGTTCGCGATACCACCACCAACAACAAGTTGGTCAGCGATTTTAGAAAGAGATTCTAGAACAGTTAGTTTAGTAGAAACTTTAGAACCACCAACGATAGCAACTAGTGGACGAGCCGGGTTGTCCATTGCTTTGCCAAGCGCTTCAAGTTCAGCAGCTAGAAGAGGACCAGCACATGCTACAGGTGCATAAGTACCAACACCGTGAGTAGAAGCTTGTGCACGGTGAGCTGTACCGAATGCATCCATTACAAAGATGTCACATAGTGCAGCGTACTGCTTAGAAAGTGCTTCTTCGTTTTTCTTCTCGCCTTTGTTAAAGCGAACGTTTTCAAGAACAACTAGTTCACCAGCGTTAAGCTCTAGGCCATTTACGTAATCTTTCGCTAGCTTAACTTCGCAGTCTAGTGCGTCGTTTAGGTAGTTAACTACAGGTGCTAGAGAGAACTCTTCGTTGTATTCGCCTTCAGTAGGACGACCAAGGTGAGAAGTAACCATAACTTTTGCGCCAGCTTCTAGGCAAAGTTTGATAGTTGGTAGAGATGCAAGGATACGTGCATCTGAAGTTACTTTACCGTCTTTTACTGGTACGTTTAGGTCAGCACGAATAAATACGCGTTTACCTGCAAGTTCCAGGTCAGTCATCTTGATCACAGACATGTTTTGTCCTCTCAAATTTAAATAAATATAAAGTTTTGGAAACTCAGCAACCCTGCTAAGCCTATAAATTATTCAACTGGTAATTCTTTAACTACTCATAATATGTGGATACTTTGTATTTATTTCAAGCTAAAAAATAAATAATCCGCACATTTGCTTCTAGGTCTTACTTCTTGCCTTCAGAAGCTTGCATTGCAAGAACCGTATCCAGCATTCGGTTCGCAAAGCCCCATTCATTGTCACACCACACCAGCATTTTCACTAAGTGGCCGTTGCTCACTCGCGTTTGTGAACCATCAACAATTGCGCTATGGGGATCGTGATTAAAATCGATGGAAACGAGCGGCGCTTCAGTATAGTCAACTATATTGTGTAATGTACACTGGGATGCATTAACAATGGTTTGATTTACGTCATTAACTTTCACATTTGCATTAATTGTGACACTTAAATCCATCGCTGTTACGTTTACCGTTGGCACACGCACAGATATCGCTTCAAATTTGTTAGAAAATTTCGGAAAGATTCTTTCAATACCTTTATGCAATTTGGTATCGACAGGAATGATTGATTGGCTTGCTGCTCGAGTTCGACGAAGGTCGCTGTGGTACGCATCGATGACTTGTTGATCATTCATTGAAGAGTGAATAGTCGTGATGGTCCCAGACTCAATACCAAAGGCATCATCAAGCACCTTGATGATAGGGACAATACAGTTAGTCGTGCATGAACCGTTGGAAACGATTCGATGGTCAGCTTCGATAGTATCGTGATTTACGCCATAGATAATGGTGTTATCAAGGTCGTTCGCACCAGGATGTGAAAACAGCACCTTTTTCGCCCCAGCAGCAATATGCGCTAGGCCGTCAGCTCGGCAACCGTAGACGCCAGTACAATCGAGAACAATATCCACCTCAAGATCACGCCAAGGCAACAACTCAATATCAGCAAGATGTAAGATACGAATCGTATCAAACTCTCCTTTATCTTCAGCACCAATACCATGATGAACATAGATGTGCTCTTGATCGTTAGAGATTTTCTTACCGAAGCGGCCGTGACTGGTGTCGTATTGCAATAGGTGAGCCATAGCGTCAGGTTGAGCAAGCTCATTGACAGCTACTACTTTGATTTGTTGGCTTTTGCCACTTTCATAAACAGCGCGTAATACATTACGCCCTATTCTTCCAAATCCGTTTATCGCGACTTTTAGCATAGTTCCGTACATCTAACCAAAATTTCGTGCAACAGATGATAACTGAATCCTACCCAAAAGGCATTACTTGAATACCTCAGTCTACCTAGGACAGTTTGATCTGCTGCTTGTAGGGATTACTCTAGGAGAAAACAAATCCCAGATACAAAAAACCGAGCTCAGCGCTCGGTTTTTCTTTCACTTCACTGTTAGCACAAGGCCATCAGTCAATGATTAAGCAAGAAGCTCTTTCGCTGTGTTTACTACGTTTTCAGTAGTGAAACCGAACATCTTGAATAGTTCGCCTGCTGGTGCAGATTCGCCGAACGTTGTCATACCGATGATCTTGCCACCGAAACCAACGTACTTGTACCAGAAGTCAGCGATGCCAGCTTCTACTGCGATACGCGCTGTAACGTCAGATGGAAGTACAGACTCACGGTATTCAGCGTCTTGCTTGTCGAACGCGTCAGTTGCAGGCATAGATACTACGCGTACTGCTTTACCTTCAGCGGTTAGTTGTGCAGCAGCTTCAACTGCAAGCTCAACTTCAGAACCTGTTGCAATGATGATTAGCTCTGGCTTGCCTTCACAATCTTTCAGGATGTAACCACCCTTAGCGATGTTAGCTACTTGCTCAGCGTTACGATCTTGTTGTGCAAGGTTCTGACGAGAGAAGATTAAAGATGAAGGACCATCTTTACGCTCAATAGCCAGTTTCCAAGCAACTGCTGATTCAACTTGGTCACATGGACGCCATGTGCTCATGTTTGGAGTCAGACGTAGAGAAGCGATCTGCTCAACCGGTTGGTGAGTCGGGCCATCTTCGCCAAGACCGATAGAATCGTGCGTGTAAACTTGGATGTTCTGAACTTTCATCAGAGCAGCCATACGCATTGCGTTACGCGCGTATTCCATGAACATTAGGAACGTTGCGCCGTATGGTACGAAACCACCGTGCAGAGCGATACCGTTCATGATAGCCGTCATACCGAATTCACGTACACCGTAGTGGATGTAGTTACCAGAGAAGTCGTTTGCTTCAAGAGACTTAGAACCAGACCACATAGTTAGGTTAGAAGGCGCAAGGTCAGCAGAGCCGCCCATGAATTCAGGTAGCATCGCACCAAACGCTTCTAGTGCGTTTTGAGATGCTTTACGTGAAGCGATGTTTGCTGGGTTAGCTTGAAGATCAGCAATGATTGCGTTTGCTTTCTCTTCCCACTCAGCAGGAAGTTCACCGTTTACGCGGCGTTTGAATTCTGCTGCTAGCTCTGGGTAAGCCGCTGCGTATGCGTCAAACTTAGCATTCCACGCCGCTTCTTTCGCTGCGCCTGCTTCTTTCGCATTCCACTCAGCTGCGATATCAGCTGGGATTTCGAAAGGACCATGTTCCCAACCCAACGCTGCTTTAGTTGCTGTAATTTCATCAGCGCCTAGTGGAGCACCGTGACAGTCATGCGTACCCGCTTTGTTTGGAGAACCAAAACCGATAATAGTTTTAGTACAGATAAGCGTTGGACGAGGATCCGCTTTAGCCGCTTCAATTGCAGCATTGATAGCGTCAGAGTCGTGACCATCTACCGCTGGGATTACGTGCCAGCCGTATGCTACAAAACGCTTAGGTGTATCGTCAGAGAACCAACCTTCAACTTCGCCATCGATAGAGATGCCGTTGTCATCCCAGAAAGCAACCAGTTTACCAAGACCTAGCGTACCCGCTAAAGAACATGCTTCGTGAGAAATACCTTCCATCAGACAGCCATCACCCATGAATGCATAAGTGAAGTGGTCTACGATGTCGTGGCCTTCTTTGTTGAACTGTGCAGCCAATGCTTTCTCAGCCATCGCCATACCAACAGCGTTAGTAATGCCTTGACCTAGAGGACCAGTCGTTGTCTCGATACCAGGAGCGTATCCGTACTCTGGGTGACCAGGCGTCTTAGAGTGCAGCTGACGGAAGTTCTTAAGGTCTTCAATTGAAAGCTCGTAACCTGCAAGGTGAAGCAGAGAGTAAATCAACATTGAACCATGGCCGTTAGACAGGATAAAACGGTCGCGGTCAGCCCACTCTGGGTTTGCTGGGTTGTGGTTCAAGTGACCACGCCAAAGAACTTCAGCGATGTCAGCCATACCCATAGGTGCGCCAGGGTGACCTGAATTTGCTTGTTGAACGCCATCCATGCTAAGTGCGCGAATTGCATTGGCTAGATCTTTACGAGAAGGCATGTCTGCTCCTGAGTACATAAGCGATTTAAAAAAGAGATTGATGCTAAAATTTTCATTTTTATTAGCGCGGGTATTCTCTCAAACGACTTTAGCGACTGCAAACGTTTTACTGGCATTTTAACGGTCATTTTTCGCAATTTTCGAACATTTACATCACTTAGCAATGCCTTACCCCAACCAATACGCAAACGTTTAGTTATGACATATCATAAAAAAGAGCTTGTAATTCGACCGCTGGAATTTAGAATAGCCGTCTAGATGTAGAAACACCTACAAAATATACTGTATTTAATGGCGGCGCTTCCTAGCTTGCGACGCCTGAAATTATTTGCATTTAACTATTTGCAACTAAAAACTAAACTAAAAGTGGAGCTCTCATGGCTAAGCACCTATTCACTTCTGAATCTGTTTCAGAAGGCCATCCAGATAAAATTGCAGACCAAATCTCTGATGCTGTTCTTGATGCCATCTTGGAACAAGATCCAAAAGCACGTGTTGCTTGTGAGACTTACGTAAAAACCGGCATGGTTATGGTTGGCGGTGAAGTAACAACGTCTGCATGGGTTGATATCGAAGAAATCACTCGTGAAACAGTTCGTGAAATTGGTTACGTTCATTCTGATATGGGCTTTGACGCTGACTCTTGTGCAGTACTAAACACAATTGGTAAGCAGTCTCCAGACATCAACCAAGGTGTTGATAAAGCCGATCCTAAAGATCAAGGTGCAGGCGACCAAGGTATCATGTTTGGTTACGCGACTAACGAAACGCCAATCCTAATGCCAGCTCCAATTACTTACTCTCACCTTCTTGTTAAGAAGCAAGCTGAAGTACGTAAGAGCGGCAAACTTGACTTCCTTCGCCCAGATGCGAAATCTCAAGTTACGTTCCAATACGACCAAGGTAAGATTGTTGGTATCGACGCAGTTGTTCTTTCGACTCAACACTGTGATTCAGTAACAACACCTGACCTACGTGAAGCGGTAATGGAAGAGATCATCAAGCCAGTACTTCCTGCTGAGTGGATCAACAAAGATACTAACTTCTTCATCAACCCAACCGGCCGTTTCGTAATCGGTGGTCCAATGGGTGACTGTGGTCTAACAGGTCGTAAGATCATCGTTGATACCTACGGCGGCGCAGCTCGTCACGGTGGCGGTGCATTCTCTGGTAAAGATCCATCAAAAGTTGACCGTTCTGCAGCTTACGCAGCTCGTTACGTAGCGAAAAACATCGTTGCTGCTGGCATGGCTGACCGTTGTGAGATTCAACTGTCTTACGCTATCGGTGTTGCAGATCCAACATCTATCATGGTTGAAACGTTTGGTACTGAGAAAGTAGCTCACGAAATTATCATTGAAGCCGTTCGTCAAAACTTCGACCTACGTCCATACGGTCTTCAAGAGATGCTGAACCTTCTTCAACCTATCTACAAGCAGACTGCAGCATACGGTCACTTCGGTCGTGAAGAGTTCCCTTGGGAAGCGACTGACAAAGCAGCAATCCTTGCGGACTTCGCTGGCCTAAAATAATTTAGCCACTGCGATTTATTTCTTTAAAGCCCTTACTTCTTAGTAAGGGCTTTATTTTTATGCACTTACCGAACCTTCACTCGCAACTTCCTTCTTTAACGCCCTTCTTTACCGTTAACCACTAAGTATAAAAAGCCGCCGATAATTTGTATTTTCTAACACTACTGACAATAGTTAAGGTAACTCCTAGGCGATCAAGCTCACATTTAACTTAAATTAATTCAGTCTAATAACGCTCGTTAAATGCTCGCTAGAACAATAACTGGGATGACAAAGAGTAATTTAGCTCAACACCATAACTCTCACACAAGCCAAATCGATGAGTCTTATGGAATTATAACTAGGACGTTATTTAACTAGGGGGATCTATGCCTCGTACCGCGCACCCATCCGAACTAAACGATAAAAAACACAAGGTCAGCGATAAGGATTACGCTCGCACCATTCCTTGCAACCAAATCAGTATTTCCGCACCCTTTCATTGGTTGTCGCTTGCTCTGCATGACTTAGTAAGAATGCCATTAATCAGCGCATTTTACGGTTTATGCTTTATGGGAGCAGCAGTCGCCATTGTTCAACTAGTCCAATGGCAGGGAACACACTTAGTTGTGATGCCAAGCTTGATTGTGTACATGCTGATAGGGCCCTTTCTTGCTCTGGGCTTGTATGACGCAGCCTGGGAAAGAGAAAAAGGGCATAACGCCAACCTACTGCACTCGATGAAAGCCATCACTCGCAACTCCACGCACCAATGGGCCTTTGCGATTGTATTGATGGTTGCGATGATATTTTGGATGCGAATCGCCGCTCTGTTGCATGCTTTATATCCATCTGTCCAAGGCGCCCCATTAGCTGAATTTGCGCCATTCTTGATTACGGGTTCTGTGATTGGATTTGTTATCGCCAGCTTAATCTTCAGCATCTCGGCGTTTTCTATTCCATTGATGATGGAGAGACGCGTGGATGTAATGAGCGCAATCTTCACTAGCTTCAATGCAGTGAAATCCAACATTCCAGCAATGGTGGTGTGGGCAAGTATTATTTGTGCCGGTATTCTGGTGGGCTTTGCGACCTACGGCATTGGTATGATAGTCACCATGCCGCTACTTGGTTATGGTACATGGCATGCCTACCACGAAATCATCAAGAAGAATCACCACCTATAAATTATCGCCAGAATAACGAGCAATGTTATGATGAGGCCTTAGCTTAAACGCTGAGGCCTTTTTTTGGAGTTAACAACGTTTGTCTTACACCCCGCAACAACATCGAGCAAATAAGAAATTGGCCGAGTGCCTAGCTATCGCTAATCAACATTTCTCTCGCGAATTCCCATGCCCAACCATCACTTACAAATTAAGAGGAAAGGCAGCGGGAAAGGCCTACCTTCAGCTCAATGAAATTAAGCTCAATCATGTACTCTTCGCCGAGAATGAGGATGCCTTCGTTAACGAGGTGGTGCCTCATGAACTGGCACATCTGATCACACATCAAGTATTTGGACGAGTGAGACCTCACGGGAATGAATGGAAATACGTGATGGAAAAGGTATTCAACGTACCAGCCAAAACAACCCACAGTTTTGAGGTAACCTCTGTGCAAGGGAAGACCTTTGAATACCGCTGCGACTGCACTGTTTATCCGCTCTCGATTAGGCGTCACAACAAGGTATTACGTAACCAATCAAGCTACCGCTGCCAACAGTGCAATCAAACCTTGGCCTTTACTGGCAAGCAACTCAGCTAGCACCCAATACTCGGCATACGTTAGATTCAGTAGCCTGCTCGTTTTTCTTCAGGAAATTGCACTCCATCGATTAGATGATTGAAATGTAATGGAGAAATCTATCACTTGAGTGCTAGACTGATATTTATCATACTTTTATCAGTCTTTTTCTATGCACAAAACCACTCCAAAAGCATTTGGCCTATTGGTGTCTTTTTACTTATCGATAGTATTTGGCCTACTGGTAACCCAAAGTGTTTTCGCCGCTCCACCAAGTTCATTCTCCAAAGCAAAAAAAGAAGCGGTGAAGATTTACCTTGATCACCCGACTTCGTTTTATTGTGGCTGTGACATTACTTGGAAAGACAAAAAGAAAGGCATTCCAGACCTTGATGGCTGTGGTTATCAAGTACGAAAACAGCAAAAACGGGCGAGTCGAATTGAGTGGGAACACGTAGTTCCCGCTTGGCAATTTGGCCACCAGCGTCAGTGCTGGCAAGATGGCGGACGTAAGAACTGCACTCGCAATGACAAAATATTCAAATCAATGGAAGCCGATCTTCACAACCTGACTCCGGCAATTGGCGAGGTTAACGGTGATCGCTCCAATTACAATTTCAGTCAGTGGAATGGAATGGATGGCGTGAGCTACGGTCAGTGTGAAATGCAGGTCAACTTTAAACAGCGTAAGGTGATGCCGCCAGACAGAGCAAAAGGTTCTATCGCGCGTACTTATCTTTACATGAGCCAAGAGTATGGTTTCAAGCTATCTAAGCAGCAGACTAACCTGATGATGGCTTGGAACAAGCAATTCCCTGTCGATAAGTGGGAATGTACCCGTGATGAGCGAATCTATGCCATCCAGGGGAATCACAACCAATTTGTATTTGAAAGCTGTAAATAATAGCCAGCAAGATAAAAAGGCCCTTGTCACACAGGGCCATAATCACTTTTAATGCTCTATTATTAAGTTTAGTTTTCTAAGTCTTCTAGATAACGAGTATTCTCACTAAAACCAGTCATTGAAGCCGCCGAAATAACGGAGCGCGCCTCAGGGTTTACGTCCATCAATTTCTGACTTGCACACCAACCTTGCCCAACACTTAACATTTCAGGAGCGGCAGGAAGAGAAGCCAATTCAGCTCTAATCGTCAACTCTGATTTACCCAATATACCACTAGCAACAAACACGGCTCGATCTTGAACATCATTATCAGATAAACGAGAACGCTGGCCCCACTGCACTTTCCAGTCGTTACATGAATAATCTTCTATTTGTGGAATACTAAGAAAAGCGACATCAGACAAAGCGCGGTACTTTTTGTACATCATGTAAGCTTCAAAGAGCATAGCCACATCTTCAGCAGGACTTGAGTAAGAGTAGAATGCCGCTGCTTTATCGGCTTCAAATGCATCCCCGGCAACCTCTCCTGTAAGTCGTCTAATTTCGTTTGTCATTGATTCACCTTGAAAGGCAATTTGAGCCGCTTTATTCAGCAGGTTTGAAGTTAAAGGATCCCTTTCAATAAGCTCGTGATTTAATTTTTTTAACGGATGAATATAGTTAGTGATATCCCCATAAGAAGGGATTTGAGTCAGGTCGTGCTCTTGCAAGAAATCATTCGCGTGTGCAAGTTCATGAGAAAGGAGCCTAAATAAACCAGGAGCAATATGATTCGCTTCTCTCGATTCATTCCTTAACGGGGTATAGGTATTTGAATAAGAGATATAGTCATTTGTTGCTTCATGAATATAGCGCTGAGCTTTATCGAATTTAAACTCTGTTTGAAAACCATTTCGATAATCTTCTTGCTTATGAATAGAATCCCACTCGCTTTTATTGCGCCATACATACTTAGGGTCTATGTACATAGATGCTGTAGACGTTGTGTAAAATGATGGACGAATATCATAACTGATCACAATGCTGTTCAATGGCTTAAAAAGATTCAGTAAATCTTGGTCATTAATTTCTTTTAATGCTTCGATAAAACTGTCGGCCATCCACTGATGGGACACTACTAACCTTTCTTGAATCTGCTCAATTGTCACATTTACTTGGTTAACCCCAAGAGGCTTTATTACCGATAAATCACAAGAGCTATTCACTAAAAATGCTTTTGAACATTCTTCAATATCCTTCGACATACTCGAAGTTTGGTAAGTCGAAACAGACGCTAAACTTGGCATTCCGTTCACATTAGGTGACACGATACTAGCAGGAACATCGGAAGATGAATCCGATCCACCACCACAACCCGCCAAGAGTAAGCTACTGACTGTACATGTTAAAATAGAACGTCTTTTCATACAAAACATAGATAAAGCCTTTATTAATTATATTTATATTCAATCGGTTGAATTGTATTTATTGGCTTTATAAATTTCAAACTCTAAATCATAAGGATAAGATCTCTCGCCTATTTTTGTTCGCTACTTGTTTTTTCCTTACTTAGCATCCATGTTAGGCAGAGACAAAATACCCAAATGACACTATTTATAGGTTTACCAGCATGAGAATCCCTCGTATCCATCACCCAGAACGCATTCATCAGTTAGGTTCACTCGCTTTAGGCGAAGATGCCGCGGGTCATGTTGGTCGAGTCCTTCGTATGAAAGAAGGTCAAGATGTTCTTCTATTTGATGGCAGTGGCGCTGAATTCCCTGCGACAATTGCTGAAGTATCAAAAAAGAACGTCACTGTTAATGTTACTGAACGTATCGAACGCAGCAGCGAATCTCCGTTAGACTTACATTTAGGCCAAGTGATTTCACGTGGCGACAAAATGGAATTCACGATTCAGAAATCGGTTGAGCTTGGTGTGAACACTATTACCCCGCTGATTTCAGAGCGCTGTGGCGTTAAGCTTGATACTAAACGCTTCGAGAAAAAGCTCGCGCAGTGGCAAAAGATTGCTATCGCTGCATGTGAACAGTGTGGCCGTAACACGGTTCCAGTCATTCGCCCAATCATGCAACTTGAAGAGTGGTGCAGCGAACCAAGTGAAGCGTTAAAGCTAAACCTGCATCCTCGAGCAAAATACTCAATTAACACCCTTCCAGAGCCCATCAGTAAGGTGCGCCTATTGATCGGTCCTGAAGGTGGATTGTCAGCTGAAGAAATCGGCATGACAGAACAATACAAATTTGAAGAGACGCTACTCGGCCCACGTGTACTTCGTACCGAGACAGCAGCTCTAACCGCAATTACTGCCTTACAAGTCCGTTTTGGCGATCTAGGCTAGGAGAAAAAAATGATCAAACTTGGCATCGTAATGGATCCAATTTCATCCATTAACATCAAAAAAGACTCTAGCTTTGCCATGATGCTTGAAGCTCAGCGTCGTGGTTACGAAATCCATTACATGGAAATGGATGATCTACATTTAGATCAAGGCGTAGCCATTGCTGACACTAAGGTTGTTGAACTAAAAGAAGATCCAAACGGTTGGTACGAGTTCAAATCAGAACAGACTATCGCGCTATCCGATTTAGATGCGGTACTGATGCGTAAAGATCCTCCGTTTGATACTGAGTACATCTACGCGACTTACATTCTTGAGCGTGCTGAAGAGAACGGTGCACTGATCGTCAACAAGCCACAAAGTCTACGTGACTGTAACGAGAAGTTGTTCACGGCTTGGTTCCCTGAACTGACACCAACCACCATCGTGACTCGTAAAGCTGAAAAGATTAAAGCGTTCCGAGAAGAGCACGGTGACGTGATCCTAAAACCACTTGATGGCATGGGCGGCGCGTCTATATTCCGAGTGAAAGAAGGCGATCCAAACGTATCAGTGATCATTGAGACATTGACTAACCATGGTCAAAATTACGCAATGGCACAAACCTTTGTTCCAGACATCAGCAATGGTGACAAGCGTATTCTTGTGGTTGATGGTGAACCAATGCCTTACTGCCTAGCGCGTATTCCTGCTAAAGGGGAGACTCGAGGTAACCTTGCTGCTGGTGGTACAGGTGAAGCTCGTCCGCTAAGTGAAACCGATTGGGCTATAGCAAGAGCAGTTGCTCCTGCACTTAAAGAGAAAGGCTTAATCTTTGTCGGACTTGATGTTATCGGCGACAAGCTGACTGAAATTAACGTGACAAGCCCTACTTGTATCCGTGAAATTGAAGCTGCTTTTGATATTTCGGTAACGGGCAAATTAATGGATGCAATCGAGCGTCGCGTTAACGCTAAATAGCCTAAACTAAAGAAAGCCTTAGCTATTCGAAAACACAAAATATCTAGGCAAAGAACAATGAGCGGCTTTACGCCGCTCTTTTTCCTTTACTGGGAACACACTGGCAGGAGGCTCTATGAATTTAACGAACCACTTTCTGGTCGCTATGCCCGGAATGAAAGATCCATACTTTCAAAATTCGGTAATTTACCTTTGTGAGCACAACGACGAAGGTGCGATGGGCTTAATGATCAACGCCCCTATCGATGTCACTGTCGGCAGCATGCTTAAGCAAGTTGAGGTTGATTCTGAACAGCCTAAACCCAACCAAGCAAGCCTTGATAAGCCAGTACTTAATGGTGGGCCAGTCGCAGAAGACCGTGGGTTTATTTTGCACAAACCCAAAGGCAGTTATCAATCCAGCATCAACATGACGGATCAAATCTCGGTGACGACCTCAAAAGATATCTTGATGGTGTTGGGGACAGAAGATGAGCCGATGAATTATCTAGTCGCACTTGGTTATGCAGGATGGGAACCAGGACAACTGGAAACCGAACTGACTGAAAACTCATGGCTAACCGTTGAAGCCGATCCAAAGGTTATCTTCGACACGCCAATTTCGGATCGCTGGAAAGTTGCTGTGCAAATGTTAGGTATCAATGCGGCTCAGCTTTCAGCAGACGCTGGTCACGCCTAGCTCAAATCAGCTCAATAAAATAAACAGACACTCTCAAACACAGATTAATTTGGAAGCCCCATGTCACGAACAATTATGGCATTTGACTACGGTACAAAAAGTATCGGCAGTGCGATAGGACAAGAAATCACAGGTACAGCAAGTCCTTTAAAAGCCTTTAAAGCAAAAGATGGCATCCCAAATTGGGACGATATCGAGAGGCAAATTAAGGAATGGCAGCCAAACCTTATCGTGGTTGGCCTTCCTACCGACCTTCATGGTAAAGATCTAGCAGCCATTACACCTAGAGCAAAGAAGTTCGCAAACCGTCTTAAAGGACGCTTTGGTGTGGATGTTGAACTGCATGATGAAAGACTTTCTACGACAGAAGCAAGGGCCGACCTTTTTGAAATGGGCGGCTATAAAGCGCTAAGTAAAGGAAACGTTGATAATCAATCAGCTGTGGTTATTTTAGAGAGCTGGTTTGAAGCGCAATATTGCTAATAAAAAAATTAATCATTAAATGCTGAAAGTATTTTCTGAACCTATACTAACTGTACGACGTAATGTCTGACACATTAGTAATTAGATAAGTGAGAAAAATTATGAAAATTTTTCTAGTAATCTTCGTAGCTCTAGCAATATCAGCATGCAGTTCGACAAGTCCCAACAATGCCGGTTATATGAATCATACTACGACTAACGCAGGCGTAATCAGTGAGCCTAAGAACAAGAAGCGTTGATAATACAGACACAAGCCAAGCGAAGAAAATGACGAACGCCTGATTTAAACTGGAATGAAATCAGGCGTTTTCATCAACCCATATCTATCTTCACACCAGCCAAAGTGCCAGCCCCGTAGTCATCATCGCCACGTCTGGTTTTCAACATCAAGCGCAAATCATTAGCCGAGTCAGCACTGTGGAACGCATCCTCTTCACTGATCTTGCCTGCAACGACTAAGTCATACAAAGCTTGGTCAAAGGTCTGCATCCCAATCTCTTTTGATTTCGACATCGTTGCTTTTAGCTCATGTAACTCACCGCGACGAATTAAATCAGACACTCGTGGGCTGTTGAGTAAAATCTCAAACACACCATGACGACCGCTGCCATTCTTATCTCTGATTAATTGCTGAGCGACCACACCACGCAGGTTCATCGACAGATCAAACAAGAACTGTTCTTTTTGTTCCTTCGGTACCAAGTGGAGAATACGTTCTAACGCTTGGTTAGCGTTATTTGCGTGCAAAGTTGCCATACACAAGTGACCTGTTTCAGCAAAAGTCATCGCGTATTCCATGGTTTCACGGCTACGGATTTCGCCAATCAAAATCATATCAGGTGCTTGACGCAAAGAGTTCTTAAGCGCAACTTCATAGCTCTCGGTGTCGAGCCCAACCTCACGTTGAGTCACGATGCACTTTTTATGTTCGTGAACGAATTCAATTGGGTCTTCAACCGTCAAGATATGCCCCGAACGGTTGGTATTGCGATAACCCGTCATTGCAGCCATTGAGGTCGATTTACCAGATCCAGTCGCACCAACCACCAGCACAAGCCCACGCTTTGCGATTGAAAGATCTTGCAGTACATCAGGAAGCTTTAATTGCTCAAAGGTCGGGATGTTAGTTTCGATACGACGAATTACCGCTCCTGGTAGCTCTCGCTGAAAGAATGCACTAACACGAAAACGACCAAAATCACGCACAATGGCAAAGTTAGCCTCACGCGTTTTCTGATATTCATCGCGTCGATCTTGATCCATCATCGCGTCAAGCAACAGTGCGACCTGAGCCGAATTCAGCTTATCTCCCTGAGGTCGCAGTTCACCATCCACACGAAACAGGATTGGAGCATCGACAGTGATATAAAGATCCGAAGCTTTTTGAGACAGCATCCCCTCAAGAATTTGATTCAATTCCATTTTGTTCACCTTGATTAAAACATTGAGGTTTCAATTTCGATCTTTTTCTCGACCTCTTCTGAATCAACCAAACCTTGAGCCATCAGCTGCTTCGCATTTTGCTCCATGGTCTGCATACCGTGTGCCGCGCCCGTTTGAATAATCGAATACATCTGCGCGACCTTATCTTCACGAATCAAGTTTCTGATTGCAGGTGTTGCCATCATGATTTCATGACAAGCCACACGACCACCACCGACACGCTTTAACAGTTTCTGGGCAATCACCGAACGTAACGATTCAGACAACATTGAACGCACCATGTCTTTGTCGCTACCCGGGAATACATCGATAATACGGTCGATAGTTTTTGCCGCAGAGCTCGTGTGTAAGGTACCAAACACTAAGTGACCAGTTTCAGCTGCGGTTAGCGCTAAGCTGATCGTCTCTTGGTCACGAAGCTCACCAACAAGGATTACGTCTGGGTCTTCACGTAACGCACTACGTAACGCCGCTTTGAAGCTGTGAGTGTCGCGGTGCACTTCTCGTTGGTTGATTAAGCATTTGTTGTTGGTATGAACAAATTCGATCGGGTCTTCGATCGTCAGGATATGCTTATTGTGGTTACGGTTAACATAGTCCACCATCGCCGCCAAAGTTGTCGACTTACCCGAACCTGTGGGCCCGGTGACCAATACTAAACCTTTTTCGTAATTAGATATTCTTTCAAATATCTCAGGAGCCCCTAACTGTTCAAGGGTCGGAATTTCTACAGGAATGGTACGAAATACCGCAGAGCAGCCACGAGATTGGTTAAAAGCATTAACACGGAAACGACCAACGTTGGGTAATTCAAAAGAGAAGTCGACTTCCAGTTTTTCTTCAAACTCACCGCGTTGTGAATCGTCCATGATCTCAAAAACTAAACGATGCACATCAGCATGACTCAAAGCTGGTATTCCAAGCTTCCTTACTTCACCATCTATACGTACCATTGGAGATACACCCGCAGAAAGATGTAGATCTGACGCGTTATGCTTTACACTAAAATCTAGTAACTCAGTGATATCCATTTATTTTCCCTTAAGTAAAGTCAGCTATGAGTAGTATTCAACAAAATATCGAACAAATCACCTCACAGATTCGTAGTGCTGAGAAAAAGTGCGGACGAGATCCAGAGTCCGTGCAACTTTTAGCCGTCAGCAAAACTAAACCTATTGATGCGATTCTAGAAGCCGCACTCGGAGGACAAGTTGCCTTTGGTGAGAACTATGTTCAAGAAGGTGTTGATAAAGTAAAACACTTTTCAGAACAACATCCTAACCTAAATTTAGAGTGGCACTTTATTGGTCCAATTCAGTCCAATAAAACTCGTCCAATTGCGGAAAGCTTCCAATGGGTACATTCCGTTGATCGCGATAAGATCGCACAAAGACTTAATGATCAACGTCCAAGCGAACTTCCACCTCTACAGGTGCTGATTCAAGTGAATACCAGCGGCGAAGAATCCAAGTCTGGAACGTCAGAAGAGACAGTTTTTGCACTCGCGGAGTTGATTTCATCGCTCCCCAACCTCACCTTAAGAGGATTGATGTCAATTCCTGCAAACGTCTCTGACTATCAATCACAGCTTAATGCATTTTCTCAACTGGCAGAGCTTAAAGGCAAGCTAGCCGCGAAATATTCAGACATTGATACCCTTTCGATGGGTATGAGTGGTGATATGGATGCAGCAGTTGAGGCTGGTAGCACAATGGTTCGTATTGGAACGGCTATTTTCGGTGCTCGTGATTACGCTAAATAGCGAAAAGCAAGTAACCAATGACATGTATTGATACCGCTTCGCTTTAACCGCGCAGCGACACGCTCAGGATTTTATATATGGAACATAAGAACATCGCCTTTATTGGGGCAGGAAACATGGTTCGCTCAATTGTAGCGGGCTTAGTAGCAAGTGGTTACCCAGCGCAAAAGATTACGGCAACAGCACCTTCAGACACCAGAAGGCAGCCGTTAGAGCAAGAGTACGGCATCAATACCACCAGCGATAATATTGCCGCTGCTGAGCAAGCAGACGTTGTTGTGTTATCCGTGAAGCCACAAATGATGGCTGATGTATGTAAACCCTTACAAGATATCGACTTCAGCAACAAACTGGTTATCTCAATTGCCGCGGGTATTAATGCGAATCGACTCAATGAGATGTTAAACTGCCAACTGAACCTTGTTCGTGTGATGCCAAACACGCCATCACTGCTTGGTAAAGGGATGAGCGGTCTTTATGCCGACTCAGCGGTCAGCCAAGATGATAAAGACTTCGCTTCTCAGCTGATGCAAGCTGTAGGTCAAGTCAGCTGGGTTGAGCAAGAGTCTGGTATCAATAACATCATTGCGGCGGCGGGGAGTGCTCCGGCTTACTTCTTCCTGTTTATGGAAGCGATGCAAGCTGAAGCAATTAACCAAGGTTTTGACCAAGAAACCGCTCGTAAATTAGTGCAACAGTCTGCATTAGGCGCGGCAGAGATGGTGGTAGCAAATCCAAATACTGAATTATCTACACTGCGTGAACAAGTGACTTCAAAAGGCGGAACGACCGCAGAAGCATTACACACGTTTAATGAACATCAACTATCAGACATCGTAGCCAAAGCCATGCAAGCGGCGGTCGCTCGAGCTGAAGAGATGGAAAAACTGTTTTAATACTCGTTACAGTACAAAAGCATTGTGCCGTTCGGGTTATACCTAGCGGCAAGTAAATCCGAAAAAGGAAACAATATGAATTCGATGAGCTTTCTGATCTCGACCGTTTTTGATCTTTATATCATGGTTGTGATCTTGCGTATCTGGCTACAAGCATCACGTGCAGATTTCTACAACCCATTCTCACAATTTATCGTAAAAGCGACACAACCGGTTGTTGCCCCGCTACGCCGAGTGATTCCATCAATAGGAAGCCTTGACCTTGCGACTGTTGTTTTCGCTTATGTGCTGTGTGTACTTAAGTTCGTCGCTCTAAACTTGATTATCTCTGGCGGTGCGGCTGTATTTGATATCAGCTTCCTGATCTTTGGCGCACTATCTCTGCTCAAAGCGGCTGGTGGGTTAATTTTCTGGGTTCTACTAATCCGCGCAATCCTGAGTTGGGTTAGCCAAGGCCGTAGCCCAATCGAATACGTATTCCACCAGTTAACAGAACCAATGTTAACGCCGATTCGCCGTATCCTTCCAGATATGGGTGGCTTCGACCTAAGTGTGCTTGTTCTGTTCATTGTTCTGCAATTTGCGAACTTCCTAATGGGCGACATGATCGGTCCTATTTGGTATCAACTATAATTCAAGTACGAACATCAGGTACTTTGACGATGCCAAAAGCAGTTTGGGCCGAAGAAGAAGACATTCTTCTTCGGCTCTATATCCAACCCAAAGCAAGCCGAGACAAAATTGTCGGCTTGCACGGTGAAGAACTGAAAATTGCCATTACTGCACCACCGGTTGATGGCAAAGCAAATGCTCACTTAGCGAAATACCTTGCGAAACAATTTAAGGTCGCTAAAGGGCAAATTAAGATAGAAAAGGGAGAGCTCGGTCGGCATAAGCAAGTTCGAATATGCTCGCCAAGCCAGATCCCAACAGAAGTCAAAGCCATCCTATGATGGCTTTTTGCTATTTATTGGAGTCACTATGCGTCTATGGATTACAGCACTACTTACCGCTCTTGTTGCCCTACCAAGCTCAGCAGGACAATTTAAAAACATTAAGGATGTCGAGGTTCACTACTCGGCTTTTAACTCGACATTTCTAACTGCTCAAGTCGCTAAGCAATACAAGCTTAAGCGAAATGGCTACTCAGCGATTCTGAACATCAGCGTGTTAGACAAAGCTTCCCTTGGCAAGCCTGCAACAACAGCTAAAATCACGGGAACAGCGAAGAACCTTGTAGGCAACACTCGCACGCTTAACTTCCGCGAAATAAAGGAAGGTGATGCGATTTATTACCTAGCTGAGTTCCCTGTAACACACGAAGAAAACATCACTTTTAATATCGATGTTAACGCAGGTTTGAAAGGCACAGGCCCACTGCGATTCACACAAAAATTCTATATAGAAGAGTAGGTTCAGCCGTCACTTTTCTGTTCACTAACTTATTAGAGCCACATCCCCATGAGTAAGATTGTTTTAGCCACAGGCAACCAAGGTAAAGTTCGCGAGATGGCAGATATTCTGTCTGAGTTTGGTTTTGACGTTGTCGCGCAAAGTGAATTTAACGTTTCAGAAGTCCCTGAGACAGGAACAACTTTCATTGAAAATGCCATCATCAAGGCTCGCCATGCTGCGAAAGAGACAGGGCTGCCAGCGATCGCTGACGACTCAGGTTTAGAGGTTGATTTCCTTAAGGGTGCTCCGGGCATCTACTCAGCGCGTTACTCAGGTGAAGGGGCGACGGATAAGCAAAACGTTGAAAAGCTGCTTGATGCCATGCAAGGTGTGGAAACTGAAAAGCGTACTGCTCGTTTCCACTGTGTGTTGGTGCTAATGCGTCACGAAAACGATCCAACACCATTAGTGTGTCACGGTAAATGGGAAGGTCGTATTCTGACTGGAGAACACGGTGAGAATGGCTTTGGCTACGATCCTGTGTTCTTTGTACCAGAAGATAACTGCGCCTCAGCAGAGCTTGAATCGTCACGTAAGAAGCAACTGTCACACCGCGGTAAAGCCCTCGCGTCATTATTTAAGACTCTCAAGGAGCAAGCTCTGTAATGCACAATACAGCGCTTATACCACCCGCACTTAGCCTTTATGTCCACATCCCATGGTGTGTACAAAAGTGTCCGTATTGTGATTTCAACTCACACGCTCTGAAAGCCGAGATTCCTGAAAAAGAGTACATCGATGCACTGCTTGAGGATCTCGATACCGATATCGAAAAATACCAACTCAATGGCGCACCTCGCCCATTGCATTCGATCTTTATTGGTGGCGGCACGCCGAGTCTATTTTCTCCAGAAGGAATAGGCCGATTGCTGCAAGGCATTGAACAACGCATCCCGTTCAAACCTGAAATCGAAATCACTATGGAAGCCAACCCAGGTACCATTGAAGCTGAACGTTTTGCAGGTTACCAAAAGGCTGGTATTACTCGCATCTCGGTTGGTGTGCAAAGCTTTGAGCAAGAGAAGCTAGAAAGACTTGGCCGTATCCATGGTCAAGATGAAGCAGTGAATGCCGCTCACTTAGCACACAAGATCGGATTGAATAGTTTCAACCTAGATCTCATGCACGGCTTGCCGGATCAAAGCATAGATCAAGCATTGGCGGATCTAGACAAAGCGATCGAGCTCAACCCTCCACACTTATCTTGGTATCAGCTAACAATAGAACCTAACACCATGTTCTATTACAAAACGCCAAAGCTACCTGACGATGATGATCTTTGGGATATTTTCGATTTAGGTCATAAGAAACTCGCAGACGCAGGCTATGTGCAGTACGAAATTTCGGGCTACAGCAAGCCCGGCTACCAGTGTCAGCATAACCTTAACTATTGGCGCTTTGGTGACTACCTAGGTATTGGCTGTGGCTCTCATGGCAAGCTAAGTTTTGCTGATGGACGCATCATTCGCACAACTAAGGTTAAACACCCTAGAGGCTATTTAGCGGCTTACCAGAACATGGTGAAGCCTTATCTATCTGATGAGTTTGAAGTGCCGAATGAAGACCGCCCTTTTGAGTTCTTTATGAACCGCTTTAGGTTAATGGAAGCGTGTCCAAAACAAGATTTCATCGATACTACTGGGCTTGGTTTTGACGCTGTTCAGTCAACGATTGAGTGGGCAAAAGAGCTAGGTTACTTGAACGAAACCGACACTCACTGGCAGATAACCGAAAAAGGAAAGCTGTTCCTGAATGACCTGCTGGAAGCCTTTATGGCAGAAGAAGACGAGTAGTTCGAGATTCGAGAAGTATTGCGTAAGGGTTGGCTTTAGGGTCAACCCTTTTTATTGTAAGAATCTTTCTCGAAGCGAAGCGCTCTATAGGACGAAGTCCGTGCTCGCATCTCGCATCTTTCTTCTAAAAAATAGAACGACCAATTCGCTCTGAAAGCAACTCTAGCGCCTTAGTACCTGCGAGTGAGTTACCAGAAGGATCAAGCTCTGGAGACCACACTGCAATCGTCATCTCACCCGGTACGATAGCGATAATACCGCCACCTACTCCCGATTTACCTGGCATACCAACGCGATAAGCAAACTCTCCGGCTCCATCGTACAAACCACATGTCGCAAGCAAAGCATTCAGTTGTTTAGTTTGAACAGGCGTGATGATCTCTTTCTTAGTCTGAACCGACACACCTTTGTTCGCCAAATAGCTAAAGGTTTTCGCCAAATCCACACACGTCATTTTAAGAGCACAAGCATGGAAGTAGTTATTCAGTACTGGGATAACATCATTCTCAAAGTTACCAAATGAACGCATCAAATAAGCAATAGCAGCATTACGATCGCTGTGCATCATTTCTGAAGCCGCTACCACCTTGTCATACACAATATGAGTATCACCCGATAACTGACGCACAAACTCTAATAAGCGGTGTCTAGGCGCAGACAAGCGGCTTTGTAGTAGGTCTGCAACGACAATTGCCCCCGCATTGATGAACGGGTTACGGGGAATCCCATGCTCCATCTCAAGCTGAATCATAGAGTTAAAGGCTTGGCCAGAAGGTTCTTTGCCTACGCGTTGCCAAATCTCTTCAGGCTTGTATAACACCATAGCTAACGTCAGGCTCAAGGCTTTAGAGATGGATTGCACAGAAAAGGCTTCCTCTGCATCACCCGCTTGAATCACCTCACCTTCGTTTGTGTATACCGCAATCGCCAGTTTCTGGTTCGATACGCGAGCCAATGCAGGGATATAATCAGCAACCTTTCCCTGACCAATTAGGGGACGAACTTCGTCTAAAATCTCGGTCAAAATAGCTTGAGTTGGTTTCATGTGTGCTTACTTCTATATTGTTATTTTTGTAGGGTTCTAACATTACTTTCTGTCCTTAAACCTTTATTTCAATAAAAGCCTAAGGACAAAAAAGCCAACATTACAATAATGTTGGCTTTAATCAATCCCACAAAGTGTAAGGTTTAACCTAAAGCAGGTTTACCTTCACTTGTTGTGCTCGAGAATTACTTAGTACGCTTGTACTTAATATCCCAAACACCATGACCAAGACGGTGGCCACGAGCTTCAAATTTAGTCAGTGGGCGCTCATCTGGGCGAGGAATGTAATCACCATCTTCAGCGATATTCTCGAAGCCTGGAGCAACGTTCATCACTTCAATCATGTGCTCTGCGTAGTTTTCCCAGTCTGTTGCCATGTGGAAAATACCAGTATCAAGTTGAAGCTTACCGCGAACCATTTCTGCAAACTCAGCCTTAACAATACGACGTTTGTGATGACGAGCTTTGTGCCATGGGTCAGGGAAGAACAGTTGCAGTGTATGCAGGCTGCTATCTGGAATCATGTGTTCAAATACTTCTACTGCATCGTGACACATCACACGCAGGTTAGTTACGCCAGCATCACGTGCTGTACCTAAACAAGCACCAACACCTGGGCTGTGAACTTCAATACCTAAGAAGTTTTTCTCAGGTGCGTTCTTTGCCATTTCAACCAGTGATGCACCCATACCGAAGCCAATCTCTAGTACAACTGGGTTATCGTTGCCAAATACTTCTTTCCAGTTAAGAAGCTCTGGGTTGTAGTCGATACCCATTGTTGGCCAACATTCGTTCATCGCGTTTTCTTGGCCTTTTGTTAAGCGGCCTTCGCGGCGAACAAAACTGCGGATCTTACGAACCAGTTTGCCGTCTTCAGTATATTCGTTAGTGGTCACTTCACTCATTGATTTTTGCCTGCACATTGATTAATCAAAGCGGGGATTATCCAAAGAATTGCCTCCGGTGCAAGTCTTTCCGTGGATAAATTCCCACACAATTTGTCTGTTTTACATCCAACCGTAAGTGTGGTGCAATTTCACTCCTAATAATAGCAAAGCATAGAGCATGTCGTGACTCCTTTCGCAACCGCCATATTAAAGTGGTATGACGCCTTTGGGCGTAAAAAATTACCTTGGCAACAAAACAAAACCGCCTACACCGTTTGGCTATCTGAAATCATGCTTCAGCAGACTCAGGTTGCTACGGTGATTCCATACTACCAACGCTTCTTGGAACGTTTCCCAACGGTTATTGACCTAGCGAACGCCGAACAAGATGAAGTGCTCCACTTATGGACGGGGCTTGGTTATTACGCGCGAGCTCGTAACCTTCACAAAGCAGCCAAGATTGTTGCTGAACAATATGGTGGTGAGTTTCCGCTATCTATTGAAGAGATGAACGCGCTGCCGGGCATCGGTCGCTCGACTGCAGCAGCAGTGCTGTCTTCGGTTCACAAGCTTCCTCATGCGATTCTTGATGGCAATGTAAAACGAACGCTTGCGAGAAGCTTTGCCGTTGAAGGGTGGCCGGGGCAAAAGAAAGTCGAGAACCAACTTTGGGAACACGCCGAAGCACATACTCCGAACAAAGATGTCGATAAGTACAACCAAGCAATGATGGACATGGGTGCGATGGTTTGTACCCGTAGCAAGCCTAAGTGCACCTTGTGCCCGATTGAAAGCATGTGTGAGGCCAAGAAGCTCGATAGACAGCTCGACTTCCCAGGCAAAAAGCCTAAGAAAGAAAAGCCAGTAAAAGAAACATGGTTTGTGATTCTGTATCACGATAACCAAGTGTGGCTCGAACAGCGCCCTCAATCTGGTATCTGGGGAGGCTTATTCTGTTTCCCTCAAAATGAAAACGCAGAGATCGAACATCAGTTAGCTCTTCGCTCGATCAAAGACACTCAAACCAATTCGATCAAGACCATGATTGCGTTTAGACACACTTTCAGCCACTACCACTTAGATATCACGCCAGTATTAGTGAAATTAGATAAACAACCAGATTTGATAATGGAAGGGACTAAAGGTCTCTGGTATAACTTATCAAAACCGGAAGAAATTGGCCTAGCCGCTCCTGTAAAGCAGCTTATTGAGAGCCTACCCTTTGAACTGAACGACGACGTTTGAATCAACGAACGCGATAAGAGGAACCACTATGAGCCGCACTGTATTTTGTGCTCGCCTTCAAAAAGATGCTGAAGGCCTAGATTTTCAACTTTACCCAGGTGACTTAGGTAAGCGTATCTTTGACAACATCTCTAAAGAAGCTTGGGGGCAATGGCAAAGCAAGCAAACCATGCTGATCAATGAGAAGAAGCTAAATATGATGGATCCTGAACATCGTAAACTTCTTGAAACTGAGATGGTTAACTTCCTTTTCGAAGGTAAAGATGTCGTTATTGATGGCTACACTCCACCAAGCGAATAAGACATTTATTTAAGCAAATTTTAATGACATCATGGTTCACGCTGTGATGTCATTTTTGTATGAGGAACTATGAAAAAGCTAAGTTACTTCCTAACAGCCATGTTGTTAACAGGCTGCAGCCGTGAATTTGTCGAAAGCATTTATGATGTTAATTACGAACCGACCAACCGATTCGTAAGCAACTTGGCAGAGCTACCTGGTCAGTTTGAAAAAGACACCGGAGCACTGGATGCGTTGATTAATAGCTTTTCTGGCAATATCCAAAAGCGCTGGGGCAGCAGTGAAGTAAAAATGGCAGGTAAGAGTAACTATGTGAAATACATAGACAATTACTTGAGCCGCTCAGAAGTAAACTTTAGCGAAGGCCTAATAACAGTAGAAACCGTGTCCTCAACTGAGCCTAAAAAACACCTCAAGAATGCGATAATGACGACGCTTTTGACGCCAGATGATCCGGCGCATGTCGACCTATTCTCTTCAAAAAGCATTAAATTAGAAGGTAAACCTTTCCTCTACAATCAGGTCGTCGACCAAGAGAAAAAGCCTATTCAATGGACATGGCGCGCTAACCAATTCGCTGATTACCTGATCGCTAATAACCTCAAAACCAAAGAAGTCGACTTTAAAAAAGCCTACTACGTTGAGATCCCGATGGTGGCCGATCACGCGAGTCAGCGTAGTTATCAATATGCAGATATCGTCCGACGTGCCTCTCAGCGTTATGACATTCCTGAAGACTTGATTTACGCGATCATCAAAACAGAAAGTAGTTTTAACCCATATGCGGTGAGCTGGGCGAATGCATATGGTCTTATGCAAGTCGTACCAAAAACGGCAGGTCGAGACGTATTTAAACTGGTAAAGAACAAGCCTGGAGAACCCACTCCTGAGTATTTATTCAATCCAGAAAACAACATTGATGCTGGCACGGCTTACTTTTACATCCTCAAGAATCGCTACCTTAAAGACGTGCAACACCCAACAACGCTTGAGTACAGTATGATTTCTGCATACAACGGCGGTACTGGTGGGGTACTCAATACCTTCAGTAAGGACAGAAAGCGGGCAATGCGTGACTTAAATTCATTGCAACCTAGTCAAGCTTACTGGGCACTGACAAAGAAACACCCAAACAAAGAGTCGCGTCGATACTTAGAAAAAGTAACAAAATTCAAGAAAGATTTTAACCAAGGTAAAACGTAAGCCTCACTTTTGAATAAAAAAACAACTAACGAACGTTTTTTTTAATTATTTTCAAAAAAGGTGTTGACGGTTATGCAGAAAATCCGTTTAATAGCGCTCCGTTGCCCGGATAGCTCAGTCGGTAGAGCAGAGGATTGAAAATCCTCGTGTCGGTGGTTCGATTCCGCCTCCGGGCACCACAATTTGATTTGTTGGTGTCATTACTCTTTAACAGGGAGTAGCAACACGAACAAAAGCATAAAGAATTTAGTGTGCCGACTTAGCTCAGTAGGTAGAGCAACTGACTTGTAATCAGTAGGTCACCAGTTCGACTCCGGTAGTCGGCACCATTCTTTTGCCTCGATAGCTCAGTCGGTAGAGCAGCGGATTGAAAATCCGCGTGTCGGTGGTTCGATTCCGCCTCGAGGCACCATTATTTGGCACTTAACAAATAATGGTCTTTATAGACCTGATGTTGAGACAAGTAATTCCCCTTTAGTTCAGTTGGTAGAACGGCGGACTGTTAATCCGTATGTCGCAAGTTCAAGTCTTGCAAGGGGAGCCATTTTAAAGAATTTCATTTTATATGAGGTTTTAATTAGAGAGTTTATTCTCTAAAGCAAAGAATTTAGTGTGCCGACTTAGCTCAGTAGGTAGAGCAACTGACTTGTAATCAGTAGGTCACCAGTTCGACTCCGGTAGTCGGCACCATTCTTTTGCCTCGATAGCTCAGTCGGTAGAGCAGCGGATTGAAAATCCGCGTGTCGGTGGTTCGATTCCGCCTCGAGGCACCATTATTTGGTACTTAACAAATAATGGTCTTTAATAGACCTGATGTTGAGACAAGTAATTCCCCTTTAGTTCAGTTGGTAGAACGGCGGACTGTTAATCCGTATGTCGCAAGTTCAAGTCTTGCAAGGGGAGCCACATTCAAGAAAGCCAAGTCGAAAGACTTGGCTTTTTTTTCGTTTGAGCAAAAGCTAACTCTATTCAGTACATCAAGCCTTAATCATCCCCATAAAATTAAAGACATCCCCTTTCCTATCTCGACAGTACCAATCCTTTAATTTGTTCTAATTCTCTCGATGCAAACTAAACCACCTCTGAAATTAAGCACCTTTAGCCGCTTGTCGTCACATAAAAATAAACAGCATGATAAACTGTTACTTTTTTTGCTTCGTAAATTTAATCTTCATCATGTTTTGATATCTTTCTGATATCTGCCCTACACGACTTAGATTAAGATTCGATGAATTATATCTAATACTAATTATTGAATCGCTACGCAGGAAAATATGAAATTAAAAACGCAAGCTTACTTATTATCGGGCATCATCTTGATCGCTCTGCTAGCGCTAACTGCGACTGGTTTATGGACCTTGAGGGTCGCGAGTAACATGGACAACAAAGCTCGTGTGACAGAGCTATTTAAGAGCGCATACAGCATTCTTACTGAAGTCGAAAAAATGGCTATTGATGGCACTCTAGAAGAACAACAGGCCAAACAGCTTGCTACTCGCCTGCTACGTAACAACATCTATAAAGACAATGAATACGTTTATGTTGCGGATGAAAACATGACGTTTGTTGCGACACCTCTGGATCCACAACTACACGGAACCAGCTTTAATGATTTTAAAGACGGTGATGGAAATAGTGTTGGCCAACTCATTCAACGAGTACTGGGTAATCGTACTGGCCAGATCATTGAGTACACCTGGACACAAAAGCTTCCAGCCGGAACGATTGAAGAAAAACTGTCTATTGCAGAGAAGACTCCGCATTGGGGTTGGGTTGTAGGTACAGGTATCGGGTTCAATGAAGTCAATGCACGTTTCTGGTCGACTGCTCAATGGCAATTGTTTCTATGTGTCGCGATTGCTGGCCTTATTTTATCAAGCCTAATTGTATCTATTAAGCGAATGCTGGCACTTCTTGGCGGAGAGCCTAAAGATGTAAGAGAAGCGGTACAAGCCGTCGCAGAAGGCCGCATTCAAACCTCTTTTGAAACTCAGGCAATAAACGGCAGTATTTATCACGCTGTACAACAAATGAGTAAGTCGTTAGCCGAGCTAGTATCAAACCTTAATGCCTCAATGCTGGCATTAAGAAGTGAGTTACAGCGTGTGGAAGATCGTGCAGGTTCTATCGCTCAGCTGACCGAGACCCAGCAACAGTCGACTGAGATGATCGCGACAGCTATGACGGAAATGGCCTCTTCAGCCAACAATGTTGCTGATTCAGCGGGCGATACTGCGCGTAATACTGACGAAGCTGATAAACAGAGCCAACATACTCAGCAGCTAATTCACAACACAGTAGATAACATTCAAGGTCTAGCAGGCCAACTCGGCACAGCAAGTGAAGCCGTCGCTAACTTAGATAGCGATGTACATAACATCGTTAAGGTCTTAGACGTCATCGGTGATATTGCAGAACAAACTAACCTTCTAGCACTGAATGCGGCAATTGAAGCAGCGCGTGCTGGTGAACAAGGTCGCGGATTTGCCGTTGTAGCAGATGAAGTTCGCAACCTTGCAGGTCGAACACAATCAAGCACCAAAGAAATCCAACTAATGATCAATAACCTTCAAGAAGGCTCTCGTAACGCGATAAAAACCATGGAAGTGTGTGCGACTACCAGTGAAAGCACCGTAACAGAGTCTCAGAATGCCTCTGAAGCACTACAACAGATAGTTGTGGCGTTAGAGTCTATTTCATCAATGAGTCATCAAATCGCGACAGCCGCCGCTGAACAGACTCAGGTGAGTGATGATATTTCGAAGCGTATCAATATGATCGAAGAAAGTGGCAACCAACTGAGCAATGTAGTGACAGAAAGTCATAACAGCACTCAAACACTCGCCTCTCTTTCTAACGAATTAGAAGCTTGGGTTAATAGGTTTGAAGTAAAACACTAAACTCCCTAGAAAATTTTCAAATAAAAAAGCACGTTTTCATACGTGCTTTTTTTTATTTCGACGCCCATTCAGTGTAGTTAACCGTAGTTTTACTATCTTTTAGGGCATGCTAGACCTAGGTTTTCCACCCCAAATGAGCAAAAACAACCCACTAAGTATAGAAAAGCATCAAACGATACTTTTTTTGCAATTTAATGTTGACCCAGAACGCGAAAACACGTTTAATACACCTCGTCGCCCGGATAGCTCAGTCGGTAGAGCAGAGGATTGAAAATCCTCGTGTCGGTGGTTCGATTCCGCCTCCGGGCACCACAATTTATTTGTTGGTGTCTTAGACAACAACAGTAAAGCACAAAGAAATATTATGTGCCGACTTAGCTCAGTAGGTAGAGCAACTGACTTGTAATCAGTAGGTCACCAGTTCGACTCCGGTAGTCGGCACCATTTCTTTAAAGCTTTAAGAATAATTCCCCTTTAGTTCAGTTGGTAGAACGGCGGACTGTTAATCCGTATGTCGCAAGTTCAAGTCTTGCAAGGGGAGCCAAGTTAATCATCAAGCATAAGCTTTTTGATTCATGATGCCGACTTAGCTCAGTAGGTAGAGCAACTGACTTGTAATCAGTAGGTCACCAGTTCGATTCCGGTAGTCGGCACCATTCTCTTGATTAGAGACTAAACAATCAATTCCCCTTTAGTTCAGTTGGTAGAACGGCGGACTGTTAATCCGTATGTCGCAAGTTCAAGTCTTGCAAGGGGAGCCAATTAAAAGAAGCCGCATCATTGATGCGGCTTTTTTACATCTAAAGATCCTAACTTCTCAATACAACTACCCTCACCTTTCAAATACCATATTCAATTCAGAAACCAACCGTTTTCATATCCTTCAAAAGCTACAAATCTTCGCTACTTGATGCTCTTCAATATATCCCAACAACAAACGACACGTTCAGGTAAAAGTCACTTATAGTAACGTTACTACGCATTTTATTGATCAGGAGATCGGTTGAAAAAATCAATGCTAAGCCTGGAAATGAGAAAGCTAAATAACGAATCAAATAAGCGCTAGAAAAGCTCTGTAAGGCGCTTCAATCCAAATTGACACACAGTCACTCTTTATCAAAACTATCCACTACAATAGCGCCCATAGAGGCAGGCATTGAAATAACAATCACTCTTTTGAACGATACAACTGGGTCACTCAATAACGGTAATTTGTCCAGGCAAGTCAGTACCAAAGCAACGACCAATGCCGTCATAACATAAGCAATAACTATTCTGAAAATAAACACCGGCAACCGTGCGACAACATCTTTTTGAAAGACACTCTCATACGTATAGAAGCCTAAGAACACTGCGGACAGTAAAAATAGCAACAATAGATTAGCGGTAGGTAAAGTTTCCCCTAACTTCCAAGCCTCTTCAGAAAAAGAAATCGGCACGGCCAAAGCAAAAGATCCCACAAAGATTTGGCTCGCATCTTCAAAGTTAAAACTTAATTTCATAGTTCTACTCACTAGGTTTAAGGCTTTATCTATATCTTAAAATAATCACAAAACTATCCACAGATGGCTTGGGGGATTTTCTATTCTTACCAAGCAAACAGCAATAACACTTCTTAGTTTCATAGTAGTCGCAATAACCAAAACATAGCTTGAACTAACCAACAAGAAATCAATATGTTCAGAACAAAGCGGTCGAACAACTAATTTAATATCGAGTCAAAAAACACATCAAAATCGAAGAGAGACTGGTAGACATCCTAAGATACCAGCGCCTAGAACCAGATAATCTCAATCAGTTGGGTGATAAATATCACGGCACGGATCGAGGGATACTCTACTTCTTAGTTTATATATTCTTCCGGCATCACTTGGGGAGCTCAACCTAGCGACTCTCACCTTCAAACTAAATTTAGTCCGCTTTCACCCTTTGAAATACTTCGAACCAAGTGCTTAATGCTATAGAGAGTGGTTTAAGATTAATGCATAACAAGATCTATTAAGTCGACTCATTAAGGATTCTAACGTTCTTAGCAAAATCCTCCATGATGGAGTCCTAATTACACATCAGGCTATCCTCTAGATTCACTGATAGGCACTTCGTCACGTTCCCTAGACGAAGGGCTGCTAGCTAGTACTCGAGGAAGACTCCAAGCACTGAGCAAGCAGGATGAGTTGTAATGCTCGTATAGTTTCAGGTATTGAATGGGGGCACTGAGTCAGAACAGTCTCATTAACCTAACTTACAACGTCGTATGGTTCGAGTATTGGATCAGTAAGCTTAAAGAGCTGCATGCGTTTGAAGTCTTTCTTGTGTCAAACCACAATTGGAATCAGAAATGATGTGATTCTAGTCGTAGGATTGGGATTTCTGATAAATGACGGAATAGTGGGGACGCGTTGGCTAAGAGTTATGGGGGACGGGAGCCTTATGTGGAATTCATTAGATGGAAGGGCGAAGCACTATAATTTAGATGTAAAAAAGCCCCGCTATTTCTAGCGAGGCTTCTAAATAAATGGCGGAGTGGACGGGACTCGAACCCGCGACCCCCGGCGTGACAGGCCGGTATTCTAACCAACTGAACTACCACTCCGCAGTGTCTATTCAGCATAATGCAATTCAAGCCTGACGATGTCCTACTCTCACATGGGGAAACCCCACACTACCATCGGCGCTATTGTGTTTCACTTCTGAGTTCGGCATGGAATCAGGTGGGTCCACAATGCTATGGTCGTCAAACAAATTCTGTTGTTAACTTGATGAATCAAATCAACTAAATAGTGGTGCTGATACCCAGACTCGAACTGGGGACCTCACCCTTACCAAGGGTGCGCTCTACCGGGCTGAGCTATATCAGCAGTTCAAAAATCATTTAAAAACGATTCTGAAAACTTTTTATTTTCACTTTTTTAAAAGTGAAAATAAATTTGGAGCCTGGCGATGTCCTACTCTCACATGGGGAAGCCCCACACTACCATCGGCGCTATTGTGTTTCACTTCTGAGTTCGGCATGGAATCAGGTGGGTCCACAATGCTATGGTCGCCAAGCAAATTTTGCTTTTACTTTCAGTTTTTTAAAAACTGAAGGCAAAATAATCTGGAAAACTGATTTAAAAGTTATTTCTCTTCAAACTCATTCAAGCGTTTGGTATTTCTTTGAGTCCACAAAACCCCTTGGGTGTTGTATGGTTAAGCCTCACGGGCAATTAGTACAGGTTAGCTCAATGCCTCGCAGCACTTACACACCCTGCCTATCAACGTCGTAGTCTACGACAACCCTTTAGGACACTTATAGTGCCAGGGAAAACTCATCTCAAGGCTCGCTTCCCGCTTAGATGCTTTCAGCGGTTATCGATTCCGAACTTAGCTACCGGGCAATGCCATTGGCATGACAACCCGAACACCAGAGGTTCGTCCACTCCGGTCCTCTCGTACTAGGAGCAGCCCCTTTCAATTTTCCAACGCCCACGGCAGATAGGGACCGAACTGTCTCACGACGTTCTAAACCCAGCTCGCGTACCACTTTAAATGGCGAACAGCCATACCCTTGGGACCGACTTCAGCCCCAGGATGTGATGAGCCGACATCGAGGTGCCAAACACCGCCGTCGATATGAACTCTTGGGCGGTATCAGCCTGTTATCCCCGGAGTACCTTTTATCCGTTGAGCGATGGCCCTTCCATTCAGAACCACCGGATCACTATGACCTGCTTTCGCACCTGCTCGAATTGTCATTCTCGCAGTCAAGCGGGCTTATGCCATTGCACTAACCACACGATGTCCAACCGTGTTTAGCCCACCTTCGTGCTCCTCCGTTACTCTTTGGGAGGAGACCGCCCCAGTCAAACTACCCACCAGGCACTGTCCGTAATCCCGATTCAGGGACCAACGTTAGAACATCAAAACTACAAGGGTGGTATTTCAAGGACGACTCCACCACATCTAGCGACGCGGTTTCATAGTCTCCCACCTATCCTACACATGTAGGTTCAATGTTCAGTGCCAAGCTGTAGTAAAGGTTCACGGGGTCTTTCCGTCTAGCCGCGGGTACACTGCATCTTCACAGCGATTTCAATTTCACTGAGTCTCGGGTGGAGACAGCGTGGCCATCATTACGCCATTCGTGCAGGTCGGAACTTACCCGACAAGGAATTTCGCTACCTTAGGACCGTTATAGTTACGGCCGCCGTTTACCGGGGCTTCGATCAAGAGCTTCGACCGAAGTCTAACCCCATCAATTAACCTTCCGGCACCGGGCAGGCGTCACACCGTATACGTCATCTTACGATTTTGCACAGTGCTGTGTTTTTAATAAACAGTTGCAGCCACCTGGTATCTGCGACTCTCGTCTGCTCCATCCGCAAGAGACTTCACTGATAAGAGCGTACCTTCTCCCGAAGTTACGGTACCATTTTGCCTAGTTCCTTCACCCGAGTTCTCTCAAGCGCCTTGGTATTCTCTACCCGACCACCTGTGTCGGTTTGGGGTACGATTCCTTACAATCTGAAGCTTAGAGGCTTTTCCTGGAAGCATGGCATCAATGACTTCACTACCGTAGTAGCTCGACATCGTATCTCAGCGTTAAGAAAGTCCGGATTTACCTAAACTTTCCGCCTACATACTTGAACCTGGACAACCGTCGCCAGGCCCACCTAGCCTTCTCCGTCCCCCCATCGCAATTGTAAGAAGTACGGGAATATTAACCCGTTTCCCATCGACTACGCCTTTCGGCCTCGCCTTAGAGTCGACTTACCCTGCCCCGATTAACGTTGGACAGGAACCCTTGGTCTTCCGGCGAGGGAGTTTTTCACTCCCTTTATCGTTACTCATGTCAGCATTCGCACTTCTGATACCTCCAGCAGCCCTTACAGACCACCTTCAACGGCTTACAGAACGCTCCCCTACCCCACATACCCTAAGGTACGTAGCCGCAGCTTCGGTGTATAGCTTAGCCCCGTTACATCTTCCGCGCAGGCCGACTCGACCAGTGAGCTATTACGCTTTCTTTAAATGATGGCTGCTTCTAAGCCAACATCCTGGCTGTCTGAGCCTTCCCACATCGTTTCCCACTTAGCTATACTTTGGGACCTTAGCTGGCGGTCTGGGTTGTTTCCCTCTCCACGACGGACGTTAGCACCCGCCGTGTGTCTCCCGGATAGTACTTACTGGTATTCGGAGTTTGCAAAGGGTTGGTAAGTCGGGATGACCCCCTAGCCTTAACAGTGCTCTACCCCAGTAGTATTCGTCCGAGGCGCTACCTAAATAGCTTTCGGGGAGAACCAGCTATCTCCAGGTTTGATTGGCCTTTCACCCCTAGCCACAAGTCATCCGCTAATTTTTCAACATTAGTCGGTTCGGTCCTCCAGTTGATGTTACTCAACCTTCAACCTGCCCATGGCTAGATCACCTGGTTTCGGGTCTAATCCTAGCAACTGTACGCCCAGTTAAGACTCGGTTTCCCTACGGCTCCCCTAAACGGTTAACCTTGCTACTAAAATTAAGTCGCTGACCCATTATACAAAAGGTACGCAGTCACACCACGAAGGTGCTCCTACTGCTTGTACGTACACGGTTTCAGGTTCTATTTCACTCCCCTCACAGGGGTTCTTTTCGCCTTTCCCTCACGGTACTGGTTCACTATCGGTCAGTCAGTAGTATTTAGCCTTGGAGGATGGTCCCCCATATTCAGACAGGATATCACGTGTCCCGCCCTACTCGTTTTCACTGATTATGAGATGTCGATTACGGGGCTATCACCCTTTATTGCGGCACTTTCCAGAGCCTTCATCTGTCTCATTAAAAGCTTAAGGGCTAATCCAATTTCGCTCGCCGCTACTTTCGGAATCTCGGTTGATTTCTCTTCCTCGGGGTACTTAGATGTTTCAGTTCCCCGGTTTGCCTCCTGTAGCTATGTATTCACAACAGGATACTTGCTTATGCAAGTGGGTTTCCCCATTCAGGAATCCCAGACTCAAAAGGTTATTACTACCTAATCTGGGCTTATCGCAAGTTATTACGCCTTTCATCGCCTCTGACTGCCAAGGCATCCACCGTGTACGCTTAGTCACTTAACCATACAACCCGAAAGGGTCTTAGCGTATGGCAACTAACCAAGGTTTTTGGTTGTCATCAAGAAGGGTTAATTCTTAATGACTGTTTGCCGGACTCAATTGTGAATCAATGTAAACATTGATTCGAATACAAGACACTTGAATGTGTTTGTTGTGTTTATCTAATGAAAGATAAACATTGAGAACTTTTAAATTTGATTGAATTACTCGTAAGTAATCAATCAGTCAGCTTTCCAAATTGTTAAAGAGCTTGATTCAAACTAATGAACCATTTTTAAATATTTTCAGATAAAAACACTTAAAGATGGTGGAGCTATGCGGGATCGAACCGCAGACCTCCTGCGTGCAAGGCAGGCGCTCTCCCAGCTGAGCTATAGCCCCATCTTTGTATCTAGTCGATATTGGTGGGTCTGAGTGGACTCGAACCACCGACCTCCCGCTTATCAGGCGAGCGCTCTAACCAGCTGAGCTACAGACCCAATATCGTCTCTTTTACTTTCTAAACCTAATCAATCTGTGTGGACACTCATCGTGGTATCTTCGTATAAGGAGGTGATCCAGCCCCAGGTTCCCCTAGGGCTACCTTGTTACGACTTCACCCCAGTCATGAACCACAAAGTGGTGAGCGTCCTCCCCGAAAGGTTAAACTACCCACTTCTTTTGCAGCCCACTCCCATGGTGTGACGGGCGGTGTGTACAAGGCCCGGGAACGTATTCACCGTAGCATTCTGATCTACGATTACTAGCGATTCCGACTTCATGGAGTCGAGTTGCAGACTCCAATCCGGACTACGACGCACTTTTTGGGATTCGCTCACTATCGCTAGCTTGCTGCCCTCTGTATGCGCCATTGTAGCACGTGTGTAGCCCTACTCGTAAGGGCCATGATGACTTGACGTCGTCCCCACCTTCCTCCGGTTTATCACCGGCAGTCTCCCTGGAGTTCCCGACATTACTCGCTGGCAAACAAGGATAAGGGTTGCGCTCGTTGCGGGACTTAACCCAACATTTCACAACACGAGCTGACGACAGCCATGCAGCACCTGTCTCAGAGTTCCCGAAGGCACACCTGCGTCTCCGCTGGCTTCTCTGGATGTCAAGAGTAGGTAAGGTTCTTCGCGTTGCATCGAATTAAACCACATGCTCCACCGCTTGTGCGGGCCCCCGTCAATTCATTTGAGTTTTAATCTTGCGACCGTACTCCCAGGCGGTCTACTTAACGCGTTAGCTCCGAAAGCCACGGCTCAAGGCCACAACCTCCAAGTAGACATCGTTTACGGCGTGGACTACCAGGGTATCTAATCCTGTTTGCTCCCCACGCTTTCGCATCTGAGTGTCAGTGTCTGTCCAGGGGCCGCCTTCGCCACTGGTATTCCTTCAGATCTCTACGCATTTCACCGCTACACCTGAAATTCTACCCCCTCTACAGCACTCTAGTTCACCAGTTTCAAATGCAGTTCCGAGGTTGAGCCCCGGGCTTTCACATCTGACTTAATGAACCACCTGCATGCGCTTTACGCCCAGTAATTCCGATTAACGCTCGCACCCTCCGTATTACCGCGGCTGCTGGCACGGAGTTAGCCGGTGCTTCTTCTGTTGCTAACGTCAAGATGCGCAGCTATTAACTACACACCCTTCCTCACAACTGAAAGTACTTTACAACCCGAAGGCCTTCTTCATACACGCGGCATGGCTGCATCAGGCTTTCGCCCATTGTGCAATATTCCCCACTGCTGCCTCCCGTAGGAGTCTGGACCGTGTCTCAGTTCCAGTGTGGCTGATCATCCTCTCAGACCAGCTAGGGATCGTCGCCTTGGTGAGCCATTACCTCACCAACTAGCTAATCCCACCTAGGCATATCTTGACGCGAGAGGCCCGAAGGTCCCCTCTTTGGCCCGTAGGCATTATGCGGTATTAGCCATCGTTTCCAATGGTTATCCCCACATCAAGGCAATTTCCTAGGCATTACTCACCCGTCCGCCGCTCGACGCCCATTAACGCACCCGAAGGATTGTTAGTGTCGTTTCCGCTCGACTTGCATGTGTTAGGCCTGCCGCCAGCGTTCAATCTGAGCCATGATCAAACTCTTCAATTTAAGATTTTGTGACTCAACGAATACTGACTTCAAAACTAATATTTACCGAAGTAAACATGTAATTCTAAAGCTATTACCATTCCAACAGAATGGTAATGAATTGACTGTGCCGAATAACTACAAGTAGTTAAACGTATTGGTCACTCAGTTCATTGAAATCATTTTGTTACCGAAGTAACTGTTTTATCCAAAGGATAAAACGTTTTGATATTCATCAACGAGTGCCCACACAGATTGATAGGTTTAAATTGTTAAAGAGCTTTGCTTTCAGTGCCTTAGCACCTAATCAGGACGCGTATAATACGCTTTCCACTTTGAAAGTCAACATAAAATACTAAGAAAACTTAGAACTCTATGGTGACTTGTCTATTTAATAGACAAAGTCGAACTTTTGTCTTCACTTTTAAAAAAATGAAAATAAATTTGGAGCCTGGCGATGTCCTACTCTCACATGGGGAAGCCCCACACTACCATCGGCGCTATTGTGTTTCACTTCTGAGTTCGGCATGGAATCAGGTGGGTCCACAATGCTATGGTCGCCAAGCAAATTTTGCTTTTACTTTCAGTTTTTAAAACTGAAGGCAAAATAATCTGGAAAACTGATTTAAAAGTTATTTCTCTTCAAACTCATTCAAGCGTTTGGTATTTCTTTGAGTCCACAAAACCCCTTGGGTGTTGTATGGTTAAGCCTCACGGGCAATTAGTACAGGTTAGCTCAATGCCTCGCAGCACTTACACACCCTGCCTATCAACGTCGTAGTCTACGACAACCCTTTAGGACACTTATAGTGCCAGGGAAAACTCATCTCAAGGCTCGCTTCCCGCTTAGATGCTTTCAGCGGTTATCGATTCCGAACTTAGCTACCGGGCAATGCCATTGGCATGACAACCCGAACACCAGAGGTTCGTCCACTCCGGTCCTCTCGTACTAGGAGCAGCCCTTTCAATTTTCCAACGCCCACGGCAGATAGGGACCGAACTGTCTCACGACGTTCTAAACCCAGCTCGCGTACCACTTTAAATGGCGAACAGCCATACCCTTGGGACCGACTTCAGCCCCAGGATGTGATGAGCCGACATCGAGGTGCCAAACACCGCCGTCGATATGAACTCTTGGGCGGTATCAGCCTGTTATCCCCGGAGTACCTTTTATCCGTTGAGCGATGGCCCTTCCATTCAGAACCACCGGATCACTATGACCTGCTTTCGCACCTGCTCGAATTGTCATTCTCGCAGTCAAGCGGGCTTATGCCATTGCACTAACCACACGATGTCCAACCGTGTTTAGCCCACCTTCGTGCTCCTCCGTTACTCTTTGGGAGGAGACCGCCCCAGTCAAACTACCCACCAGGCACTGTCCGTAATCCCGATTCAGGGACCAACGTTAGAACATCAAAACTACAAGGGTGGTATTTCAAGGACGACTCCACCACATCTAGCGACGCGGTTTCATAGTCTCCCACCTATCCTACACATGTAGGTTCAATGTTCAGTGCCAAGCTGTAGTAAAGGTTCACGGGGTCTTTCCGTCTAGCCGCGGGTACACTGCATCTTCACAGCGATTTCAATTTCACTGAGTCTCGGGTGGAGACAGCGTGGCCATCATTACGCCATTCGTGCAGGTCGGAACTTACCCGACAAGGAATTTCGCTACCTTAGGACCGTTATAGTTACGGCCGCCGTTTACCGGGGCTTCGATCAAGAGCTTCGACCGAAGTCTAACCCCATCAATTAACCTTCCGGCACCGGGCAGGCGTCACACCGTATACGTCATCTTACGATTTTGCACAGTGCTGTGTTTTTAATAAACAGTTGCAGCCACCTGGTATCTGCGACTCTCGTCTGCTCCATCCGCAAGGGACTTCACTGATAAGAGCGTACCTTCTCCCGAAGTTACGGTACCATTTTGCCTAGTTCCTTCACCCGAGTTCTCTCAAGCGCCTTGGTATTCTCTACCCGACCACCTGTGTCGGTTTGGGGTACGATTCCTTACAATCTGAAGCTTAGAGGCTTTTCCTGGAAGCATGGCATCAATGACTTCACTACCGTAGTAGCTCGACATCGTATCTCAGCGTTAAGAAAGTCCGGATTTACCTAAACTTTCCGCCTACATACTTGAACCTGGACAACCGTCGCCAGGCCCACCTAGCCTTCTCCGTCCCCCCATCGCAATTGTAAGAAGTACGGGAATATTAACCCGTTTCCCATCGACTACGCCTTTCGGCCTCGCCTTAGAGTCGACTTACCCTGCCCCGATTAACGTTGGACAGGAACCCTTGGTCTTCCGGCGAGGGAGTTTTTCACTCCCTTTATCGTTACTCATGTCAGCATTCGCACTTCTGATACCTCCAGCAGCCCTTACAGACCACCTTCAACGGCTTACAGAACGCTCCCCTACCCCACATACCCTAAGGTACGTAGCCGCAGCTTCGGTGTATAGCTTAGCCCCGTTACATCTTCCGCGCAGGCCGACTCGACCAGTGAGCTATTACGCTTTCTTTAAATGATGGCTGCTTCTAAGCCAACATCCTGGCTGTCTGAGCCTTCCCACATCGTTTCCCACTTAGCTATACTTTGGGACCTTAGCTGGCGGTCTGGGTTGTTTCCCTCTCCACGACGGACGTTAGCACCCGCCGTGTGTCTCCCGGATAGTACTTACTGGTATTCGGAGTTTGCAAAGGGTTGGTAAGTCGGGATGACCCCCTAGCCTTAACAGTGCTCTACCCCCAGTAGTATTCGTCCGAGGCGCTACCTAAATAGCTTTCGGGGAGAACCAGCTATCTCCAGGTTTGATTGGCCTTTCACCCTAGCCACAAGTCATCCGCTAATTTTTCAACATTAGTCGGTTCGGTCCTCCAGTTGATGTTACTCAACCTTCAACCTGCCCATGGCTAGATCACCTGGTTTCGGGTCTAATCCTAGCAACTGTACGCCCAGTTAAGACTCGGTTTCCCTACGGCTCCCCAAACGGTTAACCTTGCTACTAAAATTAAGTCGCTGACCCATTATACAAAAGGTACGCAGTCACACCACGAAGGTGCTCCTACTGCTTGTACGTACACGGTTTCAGGTTCTATTTCACTCCCCTCACAGGGGTTCTTTTCGCCTTTCCCTCACGGTACTGGTTCACTATCGGTCAGTCAGTAGTATTTAGCCTTGGAGGATGGTCCCCCCATATTCAGACAGGATATCACGTGTCCCGCCCTACTCGTTTTCACTGATGATGAGATGTCGACTACGGGGCTATCACCCTTTACTGCGGCACTTTCCAGAGCCTTCGTCTGTCTCATTAAAAGCTTAAGGGCTAATCCAATTTCGCTCGCCGCTACTTTCGGAATCTCGGTTGATTTCTCTTCCTCGGGGTACTTAGATGTTTCAGTTCCCCGGTTTGCCTCCTGTTGCTATGTATTCACAACAGGATACTTACTTATGTAAGTGGGTTTCCCCATTCAGGAATCCCAGACTCAAAAGGTTATTACTACCTAATCTGGGCTTATCGCAAGTTATTACGCCTTTCATCGCCTCTGACTGCCAAGGCATCCACCGTGTACGCTTAGTCACTTAACCATACAACCCGAAAGGGTTTCTATTTGCTTTCACTTTAAAAAGTGAAGACAAATAAGCGTATGGCAACTAACCAAGGTTTTTGGTTGTCATCAAGAAGGGTTAATTCTTGATAACTGTTTGCCGGACTCAATTTACTTTTTGTTTCCACTTTTTAATAAAAAGTAGAATCAAAAAATGAACAATCATTTCTGATCATTCGAATACAAGACACTTGAATGTGTTTGTTGTGTTTATCTAATGAAAGATAAACATTGAGAACTTTTAAATTTGATTGAATTACTCGTAAGTAATCAATCAGTCAGCTTTCCAAATTGTTAAAGAGCTTGATTCAATAAATGAACCATTTTTAAAAACACTTAAATAAATGTGCTTAAAGATGGTATCCCGTAGGGGAGTCGAACCCCTGTTACCGCCGTGAAAGGGCGGTGTCCTAGGCCTCTAGACGAACGGGACATAGGTTACTCTTAACTGTTTAAACATATCAATCTGTGTGGACACTCATCGTGACTATCTTCGTATAAGGAGGTGATCCAGCCCCAGGTTCCCCTAGGGCTACCTTGTTACGACTTCACCCCAGTCATGAACCACAAAGTGGTGAGCGTCCTCCCCGAAAGGTTAAACTACCCACTTCTTTTGCAGCCCACTCCCATGGTGTGACGGGCGGTGTGTACAAGGCCCGGGAACGTATTCACCGTGACATTCTGATTCACGATTACTAGCGATTCCGACTTCATGGAGTCGAGTTGCAGACTCAATCCGGACTACGACGCACTTTTTGGGATTCGCTCACTATCGCTAGCTTGCTGCCCTCTGTATGCGCCATTGTAGCACGTGTGTAGCCCTACTCGTAAGGGCCATGATGACTTGACGTCGTCCCCACCTTCCTCCGGTTTATCACCGGCAGTCTCCCTGGAGTTCCCGACATTACTCGCTGGCAAACAAGGATAAGGGTTGCGCTCGTTGCGGGACTTAACCCAACATTTCACAACACGAGCTGACGACAGCCATGCAGCACCTGTCTCAGAGCTCCCGAAGGCACACCTGCGTCTCCGCTGGCTTCTCTGGATGTCAAGAGTAGGTAAGGTTCTTCGCGTTGCATCGAATTAAACCACATGCTCCACCGCTTGTGCGGGCCCCCGTCAATTCATTTGAGTTTTAATCTTGCGACCGTACTCCCCAGGCGGTCTACTTAACGCGTTAGCTCCGAAAGCCACGGCTCAAGGCCACAACCTCCAAGTAGACATCGTTTACGGCGTGGACTACCAGGGTATCTAATCCTGTTTGCTCCCCACGCTTTCGCATCTGAGTGTCAGTATCTGTCCAGGGGCCGCCTTCGCCACTGGTATTCCTTCAGATCTCTACGCATTTCACCGCTACACCTGAAATTCTACCCCCTCTACAGTACTCTAGTTCACCAGTTTCAAATGCAGTTCCGAGGTTGAGCCCCGGGCTTTCACATCTGACTTAATGAACCACCTGCATGCGCTTTACGCCCAGTAATTCCGATTAACGCTCGCACCCTCCGTATTACCGCGGCTGCTGGCACGGAGTTAGCCGGTGCTTCTTCTGTTGCTAACGTCAAGATGCGCAGCTATTAACTACACACCCTTCCTCACAACTGAAAGTACTTTACAACCCGAAGGCCTTCTTCATACACGCGGCATGGCTGCATCAGGCTTTCGCCCATTGTGCAATATTCCCCACTGCTGCCTCCCGTAGGAGTCTGGACCGTGTCTCAGTTCCAGTGTGGCTGATCATCCTCTCAGACCAGCTAGGGATCGTCGCCTTGGTGAGCCATTACCTCACCAACTAGCTAATCCCACCTAGGCATATCTTGACGCGAGAGGCCCGAAGGTCCCCCTCTTTGGCCCGTAGGCATCATGCGGTATTAGCCATCGTTTCCAATGGTTATCCCCACATCAAGGCAATTTCCTAGGCATTACTCACCCGTCCGCCGCTCGACGCCCATTAACGCACCCGAAGGATTGTTAGTGTCGTTTCCGCTCGACTTGCATGTGTTAGGCCTGCCGCCAGCGTTCAATCTGAGCCATGATCAAACTCTTCAATTTAAGATTTTGTCGGCTCAATGAATACTGACTTCAAAACTACAAAAAGTAATTCTAAAGCTATTATCTTTCCAACAGAAAGATAATGAATTGACTGTGCCAAATATCTTCTTTCTACAAGAGAAAGTAGTTATTCGTATTGGTCACTCAGTTCATTGAAACCAAAGTTGATTCCGAGGAATCTGTTTTACTTCTCTTAATAAAAAGGGAAGATAAAACGTTTTGATATTCATCAACGAGTGCCCACACAGATTGATAGGTTTAAATTGTTAAAGAGCTTCTCTTCGTTGTGATTTGCATCACTTCGGAAGAGGCGGCCATTCTAGCGATTTAATTCTCAGTGTCAAACACTTATTTGGAATTAATTTCTACTTTCTAAAAGTAGAAGCGAATCATCGCTTAAAGCTAGTTGCCTTACTAACATTCTTCGCTGAGGCCTTGTGGCGTCTGCCGTGTCAGTGAGGCGGCATTATAGAGATGCCGCTCATATTGGCAAGCAATAAATGCGTTTTTTATTGAAAAAAGAAGTTAAGAGAAGACATTTCGACCAAAGGCTTATTTATACCACTTTCACCCCAAGTTTCGAACAAATTACCCACAACAACCTGTGGATAACTACTCTCCACTATCAAAAAAGTAAGATAACCGAGCTCTAGGGTTTAGATACTCTCGAACTTGTTCAGGTAATTTACTTGGATGAACGGCATTAACGATTTTGATCTCTTTAATAAAGAGATCAATGATTGGGGCTTGGGTTCTTGGCACGCTAGGATCATAGATAAGTACATTTGGATAAAGCATATGTTTAGCGTTAACGGATATCACAATCCCAATCGAATCATTTGAAAGCTGTACTACGGTTCCTGGTGGGTAGACTCCCATGAACTTAACTAACAGCCCCAAGTTATCTTGGCTATATAGATGCTTGCAGCTCTTATATAAGTGGGACAGTGCCAAATACGGGATCATTTGTTGAGATTGCGTTTTCCCATGGCAAAGGTTATCAAATGCATTAGCCACAGCGACTATCTTGGCAAACTCATCAATCTCATCTTCTTTTAAGCCCTCAGGGTAACCAGAACCATCATTCATCTCATGGTGCTGAACAATCACCTTTTTAGCACTTTCAGGAAAATCATCAATTGCCGAGACAATATCCGCGCCATATTTAGTATGAAGCTTTAAGTAATTCTCTTCAGGTATTGTCAGAGCGCTCTGCTTTCTTAATATCGCAGCTGGTATTTTGATCTTGCCTATATCATGGAACATTGCCGCGAAAGAGAGGTCTCTCAATTGTTGTGTATTATAGCCTTTAGCTTTACCTATCATCAGCGCAACAACCGAAACATTCAATGTATGAAAGTAGAGATCTTCAAAATCCGCTTTAGCATTCATAAGGTGCAAGGTGATGTTATCATCACTCACTAGCGTTTCGACAATATCATCAACAAGAGCCTTAACCTCTCCCACTGCATCTAATGGCCTGTTACGGATCTTGGTCATCACAGAGCGCATTCGAGCAAGCGAACGTTCGAACTCTTTCTCACAATGGCTTACTCTTCGGCGGTAAGAACTTAGAGTTTCAATACGTTGATGCTTATCTTTCCACATTCTTTCCGTTTCAAGACTTGCCTGTAAATCAGCATCCAAGACTTGTTCATTCACGTGGTTAACTGGTAGAGGAGATGTATCGCTCTGATTTGGATTTATATAGACGTGCTTGATTCCAAGATGTCGAATTACTTGTACTTGAGCATCATCTTTGATTTTGAAACTGTTGAGTAGAAATGGGTGTTCATTCCATTTTACCGGGAGTCGTATGTGCAGACCAGGCTGAATGCGATCTACGGTTATCTTTATACTGCCCATTTTTATATATAATATTGATCAATAATTTCTATCTATAATTCTAATAAAACCAAGCAGCAATTTCACTATCCAATTTCACTGCTTCAACTTAAAGAGTCACAATGTACCATCCAGCGTATACCAAATTTATCTTCCACTTTACCAAACCGCGCTCCCCAAAAAGTATCCGCTAAAGGTGTCATAATACGACCACCTTGCTTTAACTTTTCAAAGATTTGCTCTTGAGTCGTCGTATCCTCAGTAACAAGGGAAAGTGCAAGATTGTTTCCTTCTAATTCTTTCGCTTTGACGCCATCTGACATCATAAGCTTCATACCGAATGCTTCAAACTCTGCGTGCATAACCCAATCAGGCTGAGCACCCTCTATTACCTGCGGTGCGTCACTAAATAGTTGTTTTGATAAAACTACACCACCAAAGCACTTGTGATAAAAGTCCAATGCTTCATTACAACGACCATCAAAAAATAAGTAAGGGGTTACTTTCAGCATATCTCTCTCCTTTATGACCTATCTTAAACATAGACAATAGATATGAGAATTAAAGGTAACATTCTGATTTAAGAAGATTAATTTATTGGCACATTAAATTACGAAGAGAAATGATGAAATTTAGGAATGAAACATCAAGATCTGACTGATTGGACAAGCATTCCTGCCATTACCACGAAGGTAACGTTTCCTATACCCCAGATACAACAAAGCCCCGACTTGAGTCGAGGCTTTGTCATTTAAATATGGTACCGGTAGGAGACTTGACTGGGCTTGCATCCAAGCCGACACGCTGGGTTAGGAATTCACAAACGCCCAAAACGACGAAAGGTCGCTATATAAGCGACCTTTCTATGTTTGGTACCGGTAGGCGGACTTGAACCGCCACGCCCGAAGGCAACGGATTTTGAATCCCTGATCGCTCCGCTAATTTCGTGTATAAACAATCATTTGAGATCATATTCATACTAGAAACCATGGTAACTTTCCGGCATCAAATGTACTGCTTAATAGCGCAAGCAAACACTCATAACACAATCTCGTTTGCCCGTAGTTCACCACGTAATTTCATCGACAAGTCATATCGAGAATCTCTGACCAACTAGCACCACGTCTAGGTTTAGAGCTAAATTTCCGACTATGTATGTAGCAATGGATACATTGCGGCAATTCCACCAGCGATTAGCGAAACTCTCCCACCGAGAATCTTCCAACACATTCAGCAGACAATGACGCTCTGGTAATCACTCATAGTCGTCGCGCTGCACTCCTATCATTAACAGGGTTTGAAATTGAATTCAGTTACACTCAAAATCTATCTAACAAAATAAAAATTAAGCAAGACCATTGACCATCGTAAACATCTCATTTCTACTTTCCTCTACTTTAAGAGAAAGTATTTCATCAATACGATTCAATCTTGCTTCTCTTTTCAGACCAAACAAATCCATTTTATCAAGCAAGTACATTGTAAGTGTGGTTAATACAGCGGTTAATACGGATGAAATTATAATCGACCATGGTTCGCCGATATTGATAGAATTGAGCCAGGTTTCAATACCAATGCTGGCAAAAATGCTGAGTGAACTGGCGGCGAGTTTCAGCAGTGCATCGCCTTTTTCTGCCATGGTTTTGTTGCTATCCATCAGCACTGGGCCGATTTGCATCAGGATTTTAACCCCTTCTTTTATCATCCGAACAATATTTTTGAATACACCAACAAAGCAATTGACTATGCCTTCCAATAACATGGAAATAAAATTTTTAATGAATGAGAACATGCCATCTTTCAGCGAAGTTCCAGCCTGAGCAAGAATATGTTTTTTCATTCTGTTCATACGAATGGACAGTGCAGATTTAAATGACTTGGCATTGACACCTTTTTCTATCCCCTGCACAAGACAATCTTTCAGCTCATAATACAAGGGTTTAATCATGAAGATAATGATGTCACCGAGTGATTGATTTGCCGCAGCACCCCCGGCATCTTTTGCCATTCGAGCTTGAACTTCGTTATTACTTTTAAGATTATTTATAACTTTCTGGTTAGTCTTTTTATCCATGGTTTTTTGGGCTTGCCCCATTTTTTCAACCATATTTTTTCTAACAACTAATTCTTCATCAGTTAAATCTCTAATCTTTTCTCCATTCTTGTTAAAAATGCAGTTGTTATTTATCTCTTTTTGTAAATCCGATTGAGACTTATCAGATTTACCAATTTCTTTACCGCGGTTACTTTCAAAGCTAGTCGCGACTAAATTCTCTTCAGAGTTAATGATATCTTTAATATCTGCATCTGTAAGTGCTTTATTTTTCTTGAGGTTATTACAGATTATCTTGCACGGAACAGCATGATCCAGTTCGGTTCTTTGATTCTGTTTATCAACCCCTTTCGCATGGGTGCCACTTTCATAAATTTCTTTGTTACCACCATAGCCATCAGTGGCAGTTTTCTCACCGTTGAAATGATTTTTATGAGCTTTACTCATTTTAGAGCCATCACGCATGTTCATTGCACTGGAATCATCGTGATAAACTAATTTCCCCTTGTTATATTCAGCTCTACTATCATGCTTCTTGATATATTCTTGTTCATTCAAATACTCGGTATAGCTATCGAGCATCGGAGCATGAACATTGGGGTTGTCATAACTGAATGATTTACACTCACTATACAATCGAGTCGCAGTTATCCCCTGTTTTGTTCCTACCTTAAAAGCCCGCATCGTTCCATCTAATAAACTTAAAAAGACAGGTTCCAAAATATGATCGAGCGAATCAATGTTGTCATCAAAAGATTTGAATAACGCTTGCACCTCTTCACGTGAAACAGACACATCCGCATTTTGAATGCGCTGAGAATACTCTTGAGACATATCGGCAAAAGCAAGGGTACCTCGGTCAACATCACCACCTAAGTGTCGATTGGTATCGACATTGTTGGGTACAGGACGTATATGCGAACTTTTTTCAAGTTGACGTAGTTTTGCTCTTCTTGCTTTTAGTTTGTGCAAATCATTCATAACAATCTCAACCTTAAGCCGCTAAACTGTTCCAAGCTTCAATGAACTCTTCTTCATGAGTGTTTTGCTCTTCATCAGCCCATATCACCATATGTACGATCTTATCAAAGATGACTATATGTTCAGAATTGTTGAAGTTGTTCTTTTCAATCATTTGCCACACAGTGTTGAGATTCGGTGGGTTGTTAAACCAAGCATCTAATCGCTGTAGTGTCGCTTTAGATAAAACGTTTTCTTTGCCCAGACCTGCAACGAGTTCGACAAGTTCTGCACGCTCGTCACCACAAATTTCGTGGTCAGCATTTGCTGCACAGATGCCTACTGCGAACGCCGTGAGCAAGAAGCTTTCTCTCACTTCAATATCACGTAAAATCACTGCCAGTTCATCACGTAACTTCTCGAGTGCGATAGCATTTTCTGCATCAGATTCTTGTTTGCCTTGCTGGTAAGCTTGTTGAAGATTTTTCTGCTGCTTATCTTTACTTCTCGAATCCAAAGCGGCACCTGCGGCTGCTCCAGCAACACCGGCTCCGGCAGCTACAGCTCCGGCCCCCGCTAACGAGCTAGCAAGTGTTGCTGCGCCTAAAATTGAACCGCCACCAGTAAAAGGCGCTGCTGCAATAGCACCTACACCAATCACCGCACCACCAATTACCTTTTTCCAAAATCCCATTGATAACCTCCAAAATAGAAATATTTGATAGCTGATATACCCGTTCAACTTGAAAGCGCGAAGTTCAATATCTGAAAGCTATTCATAATTCCTTCAAAATTGATAGTGGTATTTTTCGAGAAAGTATAAGAAAACCGTTGCAATGAACGTGATGTAACCCACAGATCAAAACTGCCAAAATCAATCGATTACAATTCAATCAGTTACCTCTTATATTCCGTTCTCACAGTAGTGAATTAAACGGATACCTATAAGCCTTACCATCACTCATTAGAGCACAGATAAGACAATACATACCGAGCCGCTAGATTAATTTCAGAACCAGTTATAGCAATAGGAACATTGCTGCAATTGTTCACCAGCATGAGTAGAACCATCACGGGCAATATCTCCACTACAGCAGCAGAGAATGGCAGCAATCGTTCCACTACATTGCTACTACCTGTTCTGAAATAGAAAGCCAGATCCCTTACGGAATAAGGCTTTCAGTCGTTGAGCACATACTAAGCAGCTAGTTTTTCAGTGTATTTCAGATTGTAGTCTTCCAACATCAATACTGCTTCATCAACCTCGTCAGGGTGAAACACCAAGGTCAGATCCACCATCGGATACTCACGAACAAACCAAGAAAGCAGTGGCAACATGCGACTCGTGATTGGCAACGCTGATTCAAGTAGCTTACGTCCTTTAGCATTGCTCAAGTCCTGAGTGCTGGTTAATTGAATGCCACCATCTGCCAATTTCTTCATCAAGCTTGGGTAATAACCACGTGGAGCTCGTTGTGGTACAGCAGGTAAGCCCCAACCACCTTGAGTGATAGCACGTAACATCTGCACCTTGAAGATGCCCTCTGAACCATGTTCTAGGTACTTAACGTTTGTACCCTTGAGGTAACGGCGAACCTTGTAGAAGTCCATCCAATTGTCCCAATCCTCCATCGTTTTTAAGCAGTTGTTTACACGCCACTCGTCGAAGTAAGTACGAGCATCTAAACCCTCATCAACGGTATTCCATGGAACGGTATCGAACGATAAATGCTCTACCATTTCACCGCTAACAGGGTGACGCACTTTCACCATACGAGGGTTTATAGGACAACGCTTGAAGTCCCATTCAAGGTTCAGCGTTTGCTCGGTGTGGATGCTAACCAAGTCCATTTCCTTTAACCACATATCACGAGCCGAAGCCAAATGACTGCGTTCAATCTTCTGTTTCGGATAGCGGTCTAGGAACAACTCAACCATCCAAGCATTTTCGTTAACACCTTTCGGTGGTTTAACACCCGCCTTAGCACATACTGGCTTGGTGTTACCTAGTTCAGTGGTTAATTGCCCACGAGTCTTCATCGAAATAATCTGCTTCGCATGGTGCTTGAGTTGCATCATGTCCTCGCCACTTACCTCTTTACAGATACGTTGAAAGCGTTTTGCCAATAGACCGTCTAGACAGTTCTCCAATTGCTCAGGCGTCGCATTAGTAAGAAATCCATCTGTCGTTGCGCTGACGATTTGAACCTTATTATCCATCGTGAGCTTTCGGATAATTTCCATCATAGTGGCACGAACAAACCCCGTAGCATGAGCAGCATAATGAGCATTGGTCACTGGTGAGTATGGGATCTTACTACTTAACCCTGATGAAACATCGAAGCCAGATTTTTCCCGAAGTCCCTGCCCAACCTTTCCGTAAAGGGTATTCCCAATCAACTTCCAAAGTTGGTCATACAGTTCATTGCCCTCTTTTTTATACTTAGAACGTTGCTTACGGATGATCCTAGTGAATGTCTTGAACTGAGATACCGAGCCTTGTTTCCAAGGGATCACCTGACCGTGAAGAATCTCAATTTCTACACCTGCATCATAAGCCAATTGCAACTCTGGTGCTGTCACGTAGGTTGACCCTTCTAATGGATAGTAGATACCACGTAAGTCAGTGCGACATGGTAATAGCCCCCACTTTGTGCCCTCTGGATGTTGAAAGCTTACATAAGCAAAACCCATGGTGTGACCTAGATAATCTTCAATGTTCTTCGACTCAAATGAGCTCAAGTAATCAGCTTCGAGAATATCGACCAATGCCGTAGTGTAAGCGCCCGATAAGTCGTAATCGTTATAGTCACCCTGCTCTGTTACCCCAAAGTACGCTCCGAAGTTTGCACCACCATAGAAGCAGTTCACGGCTAGTGCGTCGGTATACTCACGGCTCACCGTCTTAGCTATATTGATAGATTTACGAACCCCATTACTCTTAGCATGGTAATACTGACCCTGACGTTTCTCATACCCTAAGAACTCGTGCATTTCATTCGTACCACCGCACGTATGTTTGAACAATGACACAGCAAAATTACCAAGTGTTGAGGGCAACTGTTTCAACTCTAACCCTGTATCTTCCTGCATATCAACCAGTGCGAATTTCTGCATTTTCAAACCATACTTCAAGGCAATTTCCGCATCACGAACAGCATAGCGATCAAACAAGCTTTGATCATCGCAGTACAGATCATCCATACGAGAGATCATTCCGTCAGCTAAAGTCATTTTCGGAATACCCACTAGCTCACCAATATCATCAAGTGACGCTTTACTACTTAATAACATCGTATCAATGAAGCGCACCTTGGTTTCAAAGCTATTGTTCGATCCTGTATAGAACTTGGTGTTTTCAGTCTTGTATTTGCTACGACCAATAGATGCTAAATCAATACCATAAGAACCACGACCGGAAGTAATTGAACCTTGAACCGCTGTAAATGAATTCTTATGGTTTTTACTTTTAGCCCCGATACTCCAAAACTCTTCAAATGAGGCAATGTCAGCCCGTAAGAAGTGAGCATAAATAAAGGTATGCTCAGGCCACTCGTCGATAAATCCACGAGCTTTTGCTTTGATTAGCAACTCCTGAATGAACTTGTCGAAATTGACCTTGTAGCCCTTGGTGCTGTTAGCTAGTTGTTTGCGCTTTAGCATTTCCTCATCTTTCGTTAGTCCCTGATCGCGACACTGCTTAATCAGTTTCGCCATCTCAGTATGCTTCACGCCTTTAAAGAACTTATCACCGACCTGAACGCAATATGAATAGCAGAGAATGTCATTTTTCCCCGTCTCAGGGTTAAAGACCCACTCGGAATCAATAGCGATATGTACAGCTTTCCCCTTACCACGCATCGCAGCCCATGGTGCAGAACGTAGCCCCTCGAAATAGCGTTTCACCTGCTCATCGACGGTTTTCTTCGCTTCCTCACAGGTACGCAACTCTTGCTGAAATTTGGCGACTTGTTCATCCAGTATGAAGGAACGGTTGTTAGAGAATGTATTTACTAGGAAATCTTCAACTTCACGGTCTGTCTGACGCATAAGTTGATAGTTGTTCTTAGCTTCTTGCTCGAAAATGTTCATCTTTAATTACCCATTAGCTCGGTATAACAAAGACGAAGTACATCCATGACCGGACATACTTCGTCGGTTATCGGATATAAAAAGATTGGTATTAAATAGGTGCTCGGAGAGGAGACAATTTTAGAAAAAGACTTGCATGAAATGGGGCGCCCGAAGGACTGATGCACATGGCAGTGGCTTGCTAGACCGTATTACAGCAGTTTTTTACCCTATTTGAAGTTAACTTTTCGCGCCCATGATTTCACAAAACCAACAAGCTGCATGTAACCAACAGTATCGACACCTTTCTTAGTGACATCATTATTCATACAAATGCGTACATATTTCATCAAGTATGCCGACTCAGATAGAACACCGTAGTCTTCTTCATATTGCTCGATACTGTAAGCAAGGAGACCACCCATAGCTTTACGATTGCCACGAGGGCACTCTTTTCCCAAAGTTTCAATTATCTCGACTAAATCTTTCATCATTTTCGTATACCTCAAATCAATTAAAAAATGCCAGCCAAATCAGGCTGAATAAATTTTCCATGTTCGTAGCTCTCTAGTGCAGCATGTAACTTGCTCACTGCTAAATCACGCTTCTCAGCGGTAGATATCGGAATAAATGCCAAAATAGCATCATTCTCCCCACGGAAGATAAGTCCTTTATGATCCCTACCTTTATGGTTTTCTATAGACTCAAGAGCTGAACATTTAAGCTTGACTGCTCCCATATCTATCATTGGATCATTTAATGACGCTTCTAAGATTACCTGATTACACGCCTCGACATCAGATAATAGCTGCCCGTCTTTATTCTTATCCAGTTGTGTAAAGCTTAACGTGCGCCCTTGCTTATTCACCAACACATGTGATGTTTCACACTGAAGAATGCCCGCAATTAACTTGATCGCTATCGATTGATTGTCGGGTGTTAATACCTTACCTTTCTGCACCATATTTTTCTTCATGACCCTACTCCTTTTCTTTTTTTATAGGACACGGAAATCATTACATACTCAAAATAAAATATAAATAGAACAAACAAATACCGGATATAAAACCACCAACAGGCTGCTTGGGTTTATAATCTATATATTCAGATCAGTGAATTATCGATAGTTTTTTCTCACTAAATTCATTTCATGGCTTGAAGAAGCCACAAAACACCCGCGGTTACAGCAATGTAAAAAAATCGCTAACAAATGTCGCAAAATAAAAATCTACGACTAAGACTCTTCGTAGCATTTCGTAAAAAAGGAATGGCTTGTTAATATTGATTTGAGTCAAAAATGGTTCAATTTCAGCCCTTGTTATAGCTATGGTGACATCACCGTTATTTACAATAAGTAATGCAGCATGGTTCAGATCTGTCATCACCAGAATGACATCAATAGACGAACATCAGCAATACATACCGTATTGCATTATTAGAACTGAAATTGATCTCCGTACCCTTTACAGCACAAGGCTTTCACGACAAACCTAACTTACGAAAAAAAGTAGGGACTTATCATCCCTACTCTTTCTTAATCGGCTTTACCGAATATCGCACCACAAATTCCGCCAGCAACAGCACCTATGGGAACTGAAAGCGGATGAGGTACACGGCTGGCAATTAATAATCCAATTGCCATGCCTTTCTTGGCACCAGACATACTTAACTCGATTTCATATTTCACGGAACTATCACGGTCTGGGTAGTAAACCGATACCGCATTTGAGGGTTTATTAAATTTCATAGATTTCTCCTGTTACTTAGTGGTGCGAGTAGGTGTTGGAATACAGAGCCGCAACCATGCTCAGGCATCCCAGATTGACGTTGTTAAGTAGTTATTCAGCGATATTGCTGACGTGAGGGTTAATACAAGCGGTGTGAGGTATGCTCGGAATGAGGTGTTTCAGCGACGAGGGATGTCACGATGCAATCTGGTGATCCAGATTTTTACTGTTCGACTGAAATCAACAAGATGATTCACCAGTAGTAATAGTGATGAAAATGCTCTAAGTGGCGTTTGGGACGATAGATAACGTGAATGGTACGAGGTTTACCGAATAAGATAAGTTTCAAAATACTCAGTTTTCGACGCCAAATCGTAAACTATTAACTAAGTGCGCTCTTGGCGCTGTAATAGAAACAGATGAATATGGAAAAACTCAGGATAAATCGAGCTCCAAACCCACTCTCCATACTCGCCCTAAAGGAAACACCGCACTCACTCCCATTGCTTGTTGAAGCAATGGGAGTCACTAATATCAAAAACTCGGTACAAACTAACCAAACTGGTTAGAATTAAAATCCACTCCTTGGTTTAAAACACCATTTCTCAAGCTCCATTGAACTGCTCCCCTCTGAATCCCGACTGCAACGTTTAAGTAAAACGTTGTAGAACGTTACCCAAACGAAAAAGGCTTCCCATCACACCATGACGAACATGGGGCAATGGGAAGCCTTGATTTCACTAGGAAGTGACTGGCGAATTTTATGGTGCATACATGGTGCTTTCAACTTAATTGGTTAGTGATGGACTAATCCACCGTGACTTGTATCTCATCGAATACTTCCATATGTAGGTACGTCATAAAGTTCAACTCCCACATCTGGTAGAAGTCTATAACCCTCGTGTCATTAATCGGTTGAGGTGGCATGTAAAGAAATGCCGCTTCTTCATTGGTAAAATCAAAATCGACTTCTTTAGCAAGTTCAGAATATGGATACCCTACATAGCTAAAGTCAGTGATATAGCTAAAACTCCATTGACCATCTTCTTGCTCGATACGGATTTCAACCGGATGCCAGCCCCCTGATTCTGCGCTGTAACTCGTATCGCGAAAGTTAAAGGTTAAAGCTCGGGTTGATGCTGTTGGTAGGTCATGTTGATTGGCGATTTGTTCTAGCTTACTTCTTAAGTCCTTGCTTACTGATAGCAGTAATCGCTTAGCATCAAATACTAAGTTCATAATAAATTCTCTTTTAAATTGTTAGGGAAGCACTCTTGGTTAGTGCTAAGTATGAAAAGCCAGAGTTGGCTTGATTGGTAAGGATTAATGCTTTTTCAAGGTTATTCAGGCTTAATCTTGTCACCCACTAGAGATAGGATTTCGTCTCGACGTTGCTCGTAGTCTGTCGCGAGAACGTGGAGAAACACCGATTTCTCCGTTGGAATGATAAGATCTAACCCACGGCAACAAGCCGCCAAGAAACCAGCATTATTTGCACTACCACCTTTGAACACTGTCTTGAATACAGTGCTCTTAAATGGCTTGTCTGTTTGCTCATTTAGTACAGCAAATATATCTTCAAGGGCAATCCATTCCTTAGAGTGAAGACCACCTCCCTCATTACCAGAAAGACGGATATACAGCGCTTTTAGATCATAATGTTCCGAAACCTCATAGAACACATGGTTCTCTGTTTTCGGGCTTAGCTTTTTCGCTTTACCATCGAGTACGATATTAGTGAAATGATCGGCTGGCTTATCGTCAATAACCGTGACTTGTTCATTAACCTCTGCGATCTCAGGTTGAACCGTTTCTTGTCGTTGGTTTGTTTTACGTGCCATAGGACACCTCCTTTAAGATGGAATTATTCAGGTTTAACTTGGTTTTAAGATTCAGCTTGCTCAGCGAGCTTGGCGACAGGGAATGTTGGACTGTTTATTGGAGCGCAACAGTACACACCACCACCCTCCATCGTGACTATGGCGACCGCCAGTAACCAAGGACAGCTATCATCGTTTAACAGCAGAACCCATTCAGGATAGTTAGATACAAAGCGTAAAAAGTGCTGATCTTCTTCGGCTTGTTCGCCCAACGTTTCGTCACTATCGGACTCCTCAATCAAGTACAAGGTTGTACTGACCTCATCCCAAAATGCTTTTGCACTTTCTTCATCACCGAATGGCTCGATTAAATGCTCTAGCAATTTCGCTTTCACATCATCAGGCATTGGCAGTGATGCCACTTCTTCAAACTTGTTTACGATTTTCATAATTAATTTTCCCCTAATAACGAAAAAGCCCCTGTTTAGCGATTAACTAAACAGGGGGCTTTTCTAATGTATTAATTTAACTAACGTTGTACTTATCCAACTGACATATGACCACTCACCATGTCAGACAGATGTGAGCCAATTTCACGCCTACGTCCTACTGTAAGCTTGGAGTAGCGCCTTGTTGATGAAAGGTCCGCATGATTTAACTGTTTAGCTATGTCATGCAACGGAACACCCCGACTGGCTAACAAACTACCGACGGTATGCCTAGCTGAGTGAAGCGTTATATTCGCTTTATCTCCTGGTATATCGGGCAGTCCCATCTTCTCCTTGATCACTCTCAATGCATGCCTAGCAGGACTGATAGGTTTACCCTTACGACGCCCAGCAAAGATATAGGGACTATTCGACACCTTGGGTATCGACCGTAAAATTTCGACCATGTAATCACTCAGATAGATAACATGGCTACTACCGTTTTTCGTATGTGGAATAGTAAGAGCTTGCTCATCCCAATTGATGTCACTCCATAAGCGAAATCTCAGTTCTTTATCACGCAGTCCAGTTAGAAACAGCAGAGCGAGAAAAGCACCTGTGTGTCTATCTGGATACTCCAAGGCATGACGAACGAAGTCCTTTAATTGAACTTCCGACAAATACCCCGTGCGCACGTTATCTTCTTTCATCAAGCTAACTTTATCCGCTACTAATGGCGCATCCATCAACTTGTAAGCTTGGCGGTTAATTGTTTTCAGCAATGCCAAAACACGGTTGATCGACGCTACAGCATAAGGCTTGCCTGTAGTCTTGCTAATAGCGCCCTGCATTTCCATTTGGGTCTTGATGATATGTGCCGCTGTCAAATCATGAATGGAAACGTGATGGATTGATTTAGCATGGCGAAACCTTGCAACTTCATCTTTCCAAGATCGTTTCTGCTTGGCTAACGGTAAATACACCTCATTGAAGAATCGCTCTAGGGTCATAGAAGAATCAACCCTTTCAGTATCACGCTCAATCTTCGGATCAATACCCTCAAGGATTTGCTGGCGATACTCTTTAGCTATTTTCCGCAAGGTCAGAATGTCGGTTTCGGGATGCTTACCTAAACCAATGGATGCCTTCTTACCCGTTACGGGACTGGTATAGCGGAGTAAGAATCGTTTGTTACCAGACTTACCGACTAAGCAGCGAACACCAGTAGGCAAACCGCTATCTTTCATAGCTGACAAGTTAACTTCGTAATCGGTGGATTTAGCGTTGGCAGGGTTGGGCTTGAGATTGTTTAGAAATGCAGTGGTGAGTCGTTGTGTACTCATTCAAACCTCCATTAACTAGATATTCAATTAGTTAATATGTGTTTGAATGGTCGCTTATTACGGGGAGTTAGTTTAGGTGAGGTAGGATAGAAACATTATCCGAAAGGGCTTGGTGATAAATTTCGCAGACTGATAGTAGCAATGGATACATTGCTGTAATTTCATTTAGCTTACCGCTAACCATCAAGGATGAGACTCCATCAGAGAATCACCACACAGTATCAATCCGGATAATCTCAGGCAGTAATGACGTATCACTCCTACCATAATCAGGGTTTGAAATTTAGTAAGACACCCCGAATCCAATTACGGATTCGGGGGTTGTTTATTTATTAATACTTACTGGATAATTACCACTCACTTTCGTCAGTGATATCTTCCCAAGTAATACCGTTATCAGTACTTAGTTCTTTAGTCCAAGTAAAGTCAGGGAATGTAGTTGTACGAGTAATTGTATTATGTAAAACAAAGTCACCGTATTCACCAGCATCTTCATCCCAAAGTTCAATTAGTTGTTTACCCAAGTGAACTTTGTTCTGACCATCGATGTAAGTTTTTTCCATCATGGTAGTATCAGCATTACCGTCAATTACAGTTGTTTCAAAGTCTTCTTTAACTAAGCCCTTAACTAGTTCAACGAACACTGGAATATCAAATGAATCTTGATTTTTAAGGATATTGAAGTATTCATCAAAACCTTGAAGATTCAATTGATTGTAACCGTAGCGGTATTGGTTATGAGAATCCCAAGAACCTGGGTAATCAAAACGCAAGATATCTACTGAACGGAATACTGTTGCATTGATGTCATACCCGTCTTTAATGTTACATTCTTCAAAAGTATCTACATCTTTATCCATAAGGTTGTAAACTTTGTATTCACGTTTTTGACCGTCAGCAAAGTCTTCCCAAACAACTAAAGATTCAGTAACTTCACAGTGGTTACCACCATCATCAAATACGTTGTAACGTGCAATTGTTTCAATTACATAGTTACGATCAATATTGAAGTCGGTACGGTGATCTGTACGATTGTCTACACGAATTAGAGTTTCTAGGTCATCTTCAAGAATCAGACTTGAGAAATCCCAATGCTCATATTCAGCTTCAACATATGTGTAAATATTACGTACTTTATTCCAAGTGATTGTTGAATCGTCGTCTTCAGAATAAGTGTACGAAATTGATACATCTACATTTGAAGGGTAGTTAGCTTGTTCTTTAACAGTTTCAGCATAACCTTTTTGAAGACCTTTCACCATGCGAGTAGCCTTTTCAACTAACTCATAATCGCCACGACTAACGTAATCAGAATAAATATCTGCTTCGCTGATGTTGTAGTGAGTTGAGGTTAGTTCTAGTTGACTGTCTAGAATATTACTAGCTGTCTCGATTGAAGATTGATCGGCTAGAATATCGTCACAGTGCATACCTTTTGAAGATTCAGCATACTCTTTGTTTGATTCAATGCTGTTCCAAAGCATTGAAGTTAGTGGAGATACGTGACGGTTTTCTAGTTCAGCTAGAGGATCATATGATGGTGGAATTACCATTTCATATGCTTCTTCAACTTCACATGATTCAGTAACATTACCATCTTCATCAGTAACTTCTTCACAGATTTTGTTTTCTGGAATAGTAACGATTGCAGGTACTACCGACGCACATTCAGCTTGGTAAGAAGTTAACTCCAGCGTGTATTCACCATCTTTAGTAGAACGTGAATGTGGTTCACCCTCATCGTATACACCGTTGTTATTGATATCGATGAAAACTTTAGCACCTGCAACATAACCCTCTAAATTAAGACTGTCACGGCTGTAAAACACTACATCATCTACACCACTAATTACTTTACCTGACATTGTTTTTGCTACAACATCTGGACGATTATCATTCCCTGATGAGCTGTCAGACCCACCGCCACAAGCACTCAAAGTCGTAGTTATCAACACAACTAGAAATGAATTCAGAACTTTCATTTTTTCTTCCAATTATAGAGTTATAGCTATACTCATCCACAAACAGCTACCGTTTTATAAACGCTAATCCACAAAATACTTCGTTATTACTAAAACACTAAAGTGAGCCGCACCTTTAGATGCACCCCCATTAATCTTGCGAGAAAATAGCCTAGAAACATCGACCAGAATGTGAACCAAGGCAACCATTAAGCAATTGAATAACAAAAGTTATTTAATGGAAACTGCAGTAATTAGAATTGACAACCCTTTGTTTTTTCATACGAATGAAACTAGCAATAACTGAGGGTTACGTAATTACACACTATATCCCTATAAGAAAATTCATAGCACCGTAAAGTCACCATGGTCGTACCATGGTTCTTACACCCCACAGCCCTTGCCAATACTGGCTTGCGACTTAGCAGTAACCGGAGTTTGTTGGATTTACTAGGATTCCCTTGAGCACAGAATCGACATGCGATGAACCATAGATGGACCATGGGAGAAAATTCAAGGCTGATAAAGTGAGTCTATTGAGGGAGAAAAGTGTAGATAACAGAAAAGGAAAGTCGAGGTAAGCTTTTGATTAGCCCAGATACAACAAAGCCCCGACTTGAGTCGAGGCTTTGTCATTTAAATATGGTACCGGTAGGCGGACTTGAACCGCCACGCCCGAAGGCAACGGATTTTGAATCCGTCGTGTATACCAATTTCACCATACCGGCATTATCTTAGGGCATTGCCCTTTCGATGTCTGGCATTATACGTATGCGAACTGATGTGGCAAGTATAAAAACTTGAATTCATGTGTGTTTGCCGATAATTTCGCCACTAAGTCACAAGCTGTGCGTCATGTCTCTTTTCACGCCAAGCCTTAGACTATATTCTGACGCCTAAATTTTTGAAGAAGTAATAACACCATGACATCAACAAATACAATGCCACCAGCAGGAGTCATGCGCCGATTTGGTGCCTTGTTCTACGACGCCCTTATCGTAATCGCTATTGAAATGTTGGCTGCTGGCGTCATTGTCGCTCTACTGCACGCGCTCATGGCTCTCGGCATTTTTAACCATAGCGGTTATGCCGATGTTAGTGACTTCTTAACCAACCACCCTATCTGGAGCCCTGCATACACTTTCTACTTAGTCGTAGTTTGGGTGTACTTCTTTGTGTTCTTCTGGACTAGAGCTGGTCAAACTCTCGGTATGAGAGCTTGGAAGCTGCGCGTTCAAAACAAAGATGGCTCAGCTATCACAGTAACTCAGGCACTTATTCGCTTAGGTACTTCAGGTTTTGGATTGGCGAACCTATGTGTTCCATTCGATCCTGAAAAACGTGGCTTTCACGACATCTGGGCGAAGACTGAAGTAGTCGTGCTACCACAAGCACGATAACGTTATTAATCTCGCTACAATCAAGATCAAAAAAGGAAGGCGTCATGCCTCCCTTTTTTCTATTTACAGTTTCCGCCTCAAGAGCATTATAGCAATTCCGAGGAATACCACGCTCGGGGCTAACGCACCAAAGGCCGGTGGTATTTGATAAACCAAACTCACTGGACCAAAGAACTCACTGGATATATAGAAGGTGAAACCCGCAATAACCCCCGAAAGAATCCTTGCCCCCATAGTCACACTTCGTAATGGACCAAAGATAAACGACAATGCCATTAACATCATGACCGCTATCGAGATAGGCTGAGTTATCTTTCTCCATAAAGCGAGTTCATAGCGTGATGCATCTTGCTCCGACGCCTTAAGATAAGAAACATAATCGTACAAGCCACTTAAAGACAGCTCTTCAGGCTTAACCGTTACAATGGCAAGCTTATCTGGGGCGAGTGATGTCTTCCATGAGTATGTCGGTAGGCTTTCTTTAGTAATTTGAATCTCATTTTCGAACGACGTGATCTCGACATCGTTCATTGTCCAAACGTTGTCTCCAACGTAATCGACCTCTTCAGAGTATATCGCCGTCTTAAGTGCCTTATTCTCATCAAAGCGCCACATGTTCAAACCATATAGCTTTTCATCGTCAATTTTAACAACGAATATAAAGTCATTGGCATCACGCGCCCATACCCCACTTTGGGTAGAGATAATATTACCACCAGCAATTGATATGGTTCTTAGGTCACGAGCCATCTTCTGTGCTTGAGGCGCACCCCATTGACCAAGAAGAGTCACGACGATCATTAATGGAATTGCGGTTTTGAGTACCGATAGGCCAATATCTAACTTAGAGAAACCCGCAGCCTGCATCACCACCAGCTCAGAACTCGCAGCAAGCATACCCAGCCCAATCAATGCGCCAAGTAATGCGGCCATTGGAAAGAACATTTCGATATCACGAGGAACACTCAATAGTACGAAGTACAGCGCTTGCAATAGATCATAGGTACCACGACCAACCTTTCTCAGCTGCTCTACGTACTTGATAATCCCAGAGAGACCAACAAACGTCACCAATACCAGTGACGTCGTTGCGATGATGGTTCTGCCTATATATAAATCGAGAATCTTAAACACGGCTTAAGCTAACCTTTTATTCTTGAATTTTTCTTTCAAACGCCTTACTGGCACGCTATCCATAAAGTTTGCACCAATCGCAACAAATAACAATAACGCATTAATTGGCCACATGCCGATTACCGCAGGAATACTCCCTTCTTCAATTGAAGATTTAGTTGCACTGATTGCTAAGAAATAGGTGAGATAGATCAGTATTGCTGGACCAATTTTGGCAAAACGACCCTGTCGAGGGTTTACCGCTGACAGTGGCACAACAAGCATGGTCAACAATGGAATACAAAGTACCAAAGAAATACGCCACTGCAGCTCTGCTTTCGCACTGTTGTTTGGATTACCAATCAGATCCAGTGTAGGAATGGCTTCCCAATCTCGTCCTTTCTTCTTAACTTCACGTTGGCCAATTAGGCCTTCGTACTCTTCAAAGTGCGTCACCATATAATCGAGACGTGTCGGAATCCCCTCATGACGGGTACCATCGTACATTACAATCACTTGGCGACCATCGCTGAGCTCTTTTACATCACCCGACTTAGAGAACATCACACTCGGCAATACCGAATCACGTGGACGCATTTGAGCAACGAACACATTTTCTAACTTATTACCGTCGATATCATCAATGAAAACAACAGAAGAACCATCCGGCGTACCTTCAAATTTACCTTTTGGCAGCAAATCAACACTGTTCTCTGCAGCCACTTCTTCATACATTTGCTCAACTTTGTCTTGCGACCAAGGAGACAACCAAAATGAGTTGAAGGCAGCAACAGATGCGGTAATCAAAGCCAAATAGAGTGCAGATTGGATAAGGAATTTATTACCAATACCCGTAGCGTTCATTACGACTATTTCACTTTCAGCGTAAAGACGGCCAAAAGTAAGCAAAATACCAATATAGATACTGAGTGGAAGCATCAATAAGCCCATCGCTGGCATATTTAGGCCAACAATAGACAATATAAGACTCGCAGGGATATCACCATCAGAGGCGTCCGCTAAAACACTGATGAATTTTTGGCTGAGAAACACGAGAAAGAGAACAAAAAAGATCGCAAATTGGCTCTTGATTGTCTCGCGGATCAAATATCTAACAATAATCACGCTCAAATTACCTATACAAAACTTGTTTTTTTGATTGAATCACTATAATTTCCCGTTGAACCTTTTATTTTTTTAAATTTTTAGCTAAGTGTTAGCGTTCTTCTTTAAGGTTAGTTCCATTATAGGATCCAACAAGTAAGAACCCATTATCTAACATTTAGTTCGATTTGTCTTCAGGATGTAGGAGTACGCATGGAGTTCAGTGTAAAAAGTGGCAGCCCAGAGAAACAGCGCAGCGCATGTATCGTTGTCGGTGTATTCGAACCGCGCCGCCTTTCTCCAGTAGCCGAGCAATTAGATAAAATTAGCGATGGCTACATTAGTTCACTGCTTCGTCGCGGTGATCTAGAGGGTAAACCTGGCCAGATGCTGCTACTGCATCAAGTACCTGGTGTACTTTCAGAACGTGTTCTACTGGTAGGCTGTGGTAAAGAACGTGAGCTAGGCGAGCGTCAATACAAAGAAATTATCCAAAAAACCATCAGCACACTAAACGAAACAGGTTCTATGGAAGCGGTATGTTTCCTTACAGAGCTTCACGTTAAAGGTCGCGACACTTACTGGAAAGTTCGTCAAGCGGTAGAAGCGACTAAAGATGGTCTTTACACATTCGACCAATTTAAGAGCAACAAACCAGAGACTCGTCGCCCATTGCGCAAATTGGTATTCAACGTACCAACACGTCGCGAACTAAGCCTTGGCGAAAAAGCGATCTCTCATGGTCTTGCTATTGCTTCAGGTGTGAAAGCATCTAAAGACCTTGGCAACATGCCACCAAACATCGCGAACCCTGCTTACCTAGCTTCTCAAGCTCGTCGTTTAGCTGACGATTATGAGACAGTAAAGACTAAGATCATCGGTGAAGAAGAGATGGAAAAGCTGGGTATGACTTCATACTTAGCAGTAGGCCGTGGCTCTAAGAATGAATCTATGATGTCTATCATGGAATACAAAGGCGCTGCTGACCCAAATGCAAAACCTATCGTTCTAGTCGGTAAAGGTCTTACTTTCGATTCAGGCGGTATCTCACTTAAGCCAGGTGAAGGCATGGATGAGATGAAGTACGACATGTGTGGTGCTGCGTCTGTATTCGGCACAATGAAAGCATTAGCGAAACTTAACTTGCCAATCAACGTTGTAGGTATTCTTGCTGGCTGTGAAAACATGCCGGGCAGCAATGCTTACCGCCCAGGTGACATTCTAACAACGATGTCTGGCCAAACGGTTGAAGTACTAAACACTGATGCTGAAGGTCGCTTGGTTCTATGTGATGCTCTAACTTACGTTGAGCGTTTTGAACCTGATTGTGTTGTCGACGTTGCAACACTAACTGGCGCGTGTGTTATTGCTTTAGGTCACCACATCAGTGGCGTTCTATCAAACCACAACCCACTTTCTCACGAACTTGTTAATGCTTCAGAGCAAGCAAGTGACCGTGCATGGCGTCTACCTATGGCAGACGAGTACCATGAGCAACTAAACAGCCCATTCGCTGATATGGCGAACATCGGTGGTCGTCCTGGCGGCACAATTACTGCTGGTTGTTTCCTGTCTAAGTTCACCAAAAAATACCACTGGGCTCACATCGACAGTGCAGGTACAGCTTGGAAGTCAGGCGCAGCAAAAGGCTCGACAGGTCGTCCTGTCTCAATGCTAGTCCAATTCTTATTGAACCGCAGCGGCCAAGAGACTGAAGAACAATCTTCAAAATAATGAAAGGGCCTACGGGCCCTTTTTTAATAAGCGCTATTTGTTAGACCCTGTTAACCAAGTAATATTGATATCCACGATTTTCAGTTCGAGTATTAAGTATGCAGACTGCTACATTTTACATTGTGCCTTCAGACAGCCCGCAAGCTAGCGAAGATGGTTTTGCTTACTATGTGCTGTTTCTTGCTCAGCACTTTGCAAAACAAGGCGCTAAACTTTATCTCAACTGTAACGATAAAGATCATGCAGAGCGTATCGCTGAAGTTTTTTGGCAGGTAGAGCCTACTGAATTTATCGCGCACAACTTGGTTGGCGAAGGCCCAAAATATTCAACGAATATTGAAATAGGCCATCAAGGTGTCAAACCTAATTGGAACCGCCAATTGGTAATAAATCTGGCCGATAATCATACAACCTTTGCGAACGCCTTTGCTCAGGTGATAGACTTCGTCCCTTGCGAAGAAAAAGCTAAGCAACTCGCTCGAGAAAGGTATAAAATTTACCGTCAGGCTGGATATCAGCTACAGACTATCGAGATTCAACATCCATAGTCAAACCTCATAGTTAAAGCTATCTTTGGATTTAGATTCAAGAAGCTTCACTTATGAAGTTTGACCACGATTAACCATTCACAGTATCCGTTTAAGAGCACTATGGAAAAGACATACAACCCAACATCAATCGAACAAGCTCTGTATAAGACTTGGGAAGAGAAAGGCTACTTTAAGCCACACGGTGACACATCAAAAGAAGCTTACAGCATCATGATCCCGCCACCGAACGTTACTGGCAGCCTACACATGGGTCACGCGTTCCAAGATACGATCATGGATACGCTTATCCGTGCTCAACGTATGAAAGGCAAAAATACGCTTTGGCAAGTGGGTACTGACCACGCTGGTATCGCAACTCAAATGGTTGTTGAACGTAAGATCGCTGCTGAAGAAGGCAAAACAAAACACGACTACGGCCGTGAAGCTTTCATCGACAAGATCTGGGAATGGAAAGGCGAATCAGGTGGCACGATCACTCAACAACTTCGTCGTCTTGGCGCATCTGTAGACTGGGATCGTGAACGATTCACTATGGATGACGGCCTATCGGCTGCGACTCAAGAAGTGTTTGTTCGTCTATACGAAGAAGACCTAATCTACCGTGGTAAACGTCTAGTAAACTGGGATCCTAAACTGCACACTGCAATCTCGGATCTTGAAGTTGAAAACAAAGACAAAAAAGGTTTCATGTGGCACTTCCGCTACCCGCTAGCGAACGGTGTTAAAACGGCTGATGGTAAAGACTACATCGTTGTTGCGACTACGCGTCCTGAAACCATGCTTGGTGATACCGGCGTTGCGGTTAACCCAGAAGATCCTCGCTACAAAGATCTTATCGGTAAAGAAATCCTGCTTCCTATCGTAAACCGTCTTATCCCTATCGTAGGTGATGAGCACGCTGACATGGATAAAGGCACGGGTTGTGTGAAAATCACGCCAGCTCATGACTTTAACGATTACGAAGTGGGCAAGCGCCATAGCCTACCAATGATCAACATCCTAACGTTCAACGGTGATATCCGTGATGCGGCTGAAATCTTCACGACTAACGGTGAAGAGAGCGATGTGTACTCAACAGAGCTTCCTGCTAAATACCAAGGTATGGAACGTTTTGCTGCTCGTCGTGCAACGGTTGCTGAATTTGAAGAACTAGGCTTACTGGAAGAAATCAAAGATCACGATCTAACCGTTCCTTACGGTGACCGTGGTGGTGTGGTTATCGAACCAATGTTGACTGACCAATGGTACGTGCGCACAGCTCCTCTTGCTGCGCCTGCTGTTAAAGCCGTTGAAGATGGTGAAATCCAATTCGTACCTAAGCAATATGAAAACATGTACTTCGCGTGGATGCGTGACGTGCAAGACTGGTGTATCTCTCGTCAACTTTGGTGGGGCCACCGTATCCCAGCATGGTACGACAACGATGGTAAAGTTTACGTAGGTCGCACTGAAGAAGAAGTTCGTGAAAAGAACAACCTTTCACCGGTTATTGTTCTTAAGCAAGACAACGACGTTCTTGATACTTGGTTCTCTTCTGCACTTTGGACGTTCGGCACACAAGGCTGGCCTGAAGATACTGAAGCAATGAAAACATTCCACCCATCAGAAGTACTAGTATCTGGTTTTGATATTATCTTCTTCTGGGTTGCGCGTATGATCATGATGACAATGCACTTCGTGAAAGACGAAGATGGCAAGGCTCAAGTACCTTTCAAAACAGTTTACATGACGGGTCTTATCCGTGATGAAAACGGCGACAAGATGTCGAAGTCGAAAGGTAACGTACTTGACCCAATCGACATGATTGACGGCATCGGCCTTGAAGAGCTAGTAGAGAAGCGTTGTGGCAACATGATGCAACCTAAACTGGCAGCTAAGATCGAAAAAGCGACACGTAAGACTTTCGAAAACGGTATCGAACCATACGGTACTGACGCGCTACGTTTCACTCTTGCTGCTATGGCTTCAACTGGTCGTGATATCAACTGGGACATGAAGCGTCTTGAAGGTTACCGTAACTTCTGTAACAAGCTATGGAACGCGAGCCGTTACGTACTGATGAACACAGAAGAGCACGATTGTGGCATGTCACTGTCTGTTGAAGACCGTGCAAACATGGAATTCTCTCTAGCAGATAAGTGGATTGAATCTCAGTTTGAAGTTGCAGCGAAAGAATTTAACGCTCACCTAGACAACTACCGTCTAGACATGGCAGCAAACACGCTTTACGAATTCATCTGGAACCAATTCTGTGACTGGTACCTAGAGCTAACGAAACCTGTTCTTTGGAAAGGTTCTGAAGCTCAGCAACAAGCGACTCGTTACACGCTTATCACGGTTCTAGAGAAGACTCTACGTCTTGCTCACCCTGTTCTTCCTTACATCACTGAATCTATCTGGCAAAGCGTTAAGCCGCTAGTAGATGGTGTTGAAGGCGAGACAATCATGACTCAAGCGCTTCCTCAGTTTAACGAAGATAACTTCAATGCTGAAATCGTTGAAGACATCGAGTGGGTTAAAACTTTCATCACAGCTATCCGTAACCTACGTGCGGAATACGACATTGCCCCAAGCCAAGGCTTAGAAGTAATGATCAAAGTCGCTGATGAGAAAGATGCAGCTCGTATCGAAGCAAACAAGATCGTTCTTACTTCTCTCGCTAAGCTAGACGATATTAAAGTTCTTGCTACTGGTGAAGAGACTCCAGCTTGTGCAACCAAACTGGTTGGCAAATCTGAGCTGATGATCCCAATGGCTGGTCTTATCGACAAAGATGCTGAGCTTGCTCGTCTAGATAAAGAAGTAGCTAAGACTCACGGTGAGATTAAGCGTATCGAAGGTAAGCTAGGTAACGAAGGTTTTGTTGCTAAAGCACCAGAAGCGGTTATCGCGAAAGAGCGTGAAAAGCTTGAAGGCTACCAAGAGACTCTTGTGAAGCTTGAAGAGCAAAAAGCGACAATCGCTGCGCTTTAAAGCTGAGTGAACGAGAAGGCTTCGAACTTCTCGCTCTAAATAGAAAGGTTGGTCTTCGTGACCAACCTTTTTTTATGCCTCTCACTCCAAGTCTTATCGTCAGTCACTTATTTATTGATAGGTTTCATCTATCAAATTAATCTCTACTTCCCATTAGATTTAATGATAATAATTCTCAATAATAGCTCTATCGAAACAATATAACGACTGAGTAATTATCATGAAAAAGACACTAACCTTTGCTGCATTACATTTTACTATCGCATTTAGTGTCGCTTACGTACTAACAGGCGACATCTTAATTGGTAGCTTAATCGCTATGATTGAGCCCTCTGTGAATACTGTTGCTTTCTATTTTCATGAAAAGGCATGGGCTCAAGTTCCAGCGCTTAAAGCTCGTCAATGGATGACTAAATTAAAAACAGCAAGCTTCGCGACTATCCACTTTAGTGTTGCCTTTACCGTTGTCTACTTATTGACAGGCGATGCTTTCATCGGCGGTGTGATGGCCTTGCTGGAGCCAACTTTAAATACAGTTGCTTACTACTTCCACGAAAAAGTTTGGTTACGAAAAACAGAAAGCCAAACAACACAGTTGCAGTTTTGTTTGCACCAACATGCTTAATCTAGAGAGTTTACTGTTGACATAGTTGCGATGCGCACTTAAATTATAGTTGTACATCGCAACCATATTAAGAGGCAACATGACTTCAGCACAACTTAGAGAATTATCACGTCAGCTCGCTCGACAGCTTGGAGTGCTCGATAAAGATTGTGGTGATATTGCCCTACCTCCGATTCAAGCTCATACACTGATCGAACTAGAACAACAGCCATTAACCGTCAATCAATTAGCGGATAAGCTCAATATTGATAAGTCCAACGCCAGCAGAGCAGTCAACAATCTAGCGAAGAACTCGTTAATTCAAACCTCGCCACACCCTAACGATAAGCGCAGTGTTGTGGCTTCAGTAACAGAGCAAGGGATAAACACTCTTGCCAAACTTCACAATCAACAGAATCAATTTTATGACTCGATACTTGATCGTTTAACGGAAGCGGAAACTCAACAAGTTTCGGGGGGAATGGAGCATTACCTTAAAGCACTGCAACAAAGCCACGCTTCAAGTGATGTGGTGGTTCGCCCCCTACAACAGCAGGACAACACCGTAGTGGCCAATGTGATTCGCCAAGTTTCTTATGAGAACGGACTAACAGAAGACAAAGGTTATGGTGTAGCTGATCCCACCTTAGAAGACATGTTCAGCGTTTATAACAATGAAAGATCTCAGTATTGGGTAATTGAACTTGATGGAAAGGTTGTCGGTGGTGGTGGATTTGCACCATTAGCAGGTATGCCAGAAGTCTGTGAACTGCAAAAGATGTACTTCTTGCCAGAAACCAGAGGCAAAGGCTTAGCGAAGAAGCTGGTTAATATGTCGATGGAGAAAGCTAAGGAGCTGGGTTATCAACATATGTATTTAGAAACGACGGAATGCTTAAGTGCTGCGGTCAAACTCTATGAGAAACTGGGCTTTGAACACCTGGATTCAGCCTGGGGAGAAACAGGCCACGACGCTTGTGAGGTTGTCATGGCCAAGTCGTTATAAGCAGAATGTGCCACTATAGCGAAAGAAGGTAGCGCTAAAATATACGGAATTAGCGTAAAAAGTTACTGACGCAAGAAGTTGGGTTCAAGGCAACAAAAGAGCTCTCTTCTTGCCCATCGAGTACCACTTCTAATTGGTATAGATGCTTAGGGTTAGGGTTCTCAATATCAAAAATGATAGGTGCTTCAACTTGGAACACGACGCCAGTATGTTCTGCGCGCACATCAATCGGCATCACGAGTGTCATACCATTAAACTTGATGGATGCCGATACTAACCCCGCCTTTAGCGTTTGATAGATAACATCCACTTTAAATTCACAGCCACCACCGTGGTGCCAGATCTGTTCTGTGACAACTTGCTCTAGCTTGACGTTTCGAACGAACTGCAGGTATGGCACTTGCCAAATCCCGATGCGTGAATCAGATTTAGCGATAGCTTGTGAAGATACAGAATCATCCATATCCTCTTCAAGCAATAGGCTCTCCTCTTCTTCAAGGAAAAGGATCTCGAAACGGTTTCGGCCGGACTGCATATAAGGGCGGATATCTTTACGGTATTCAGCTTGGCTACCATCACAATCAAAAACAGCCACACCATTAAGTCGAACTTCAGCAAAGTAATCGACCCCAGCCATCACTAACTCAACAAATGGACACGCCAACATAACGTCATCCACTTCTATGTCATGCATCAGGTGCCATTCTTGCTCTGCGATTTCCTCTTCACTCAAGCTAACAGGGAGCTTTGAGCTTAACGGAGCCGGAAACGTGATGTCATCTTGTGGGATTGAGAGATCCGTCAGTGGCGAAATTTGCCAAAGACCATCGAGAGGTAGCCGCATGTCATTCCTTGAGCTAGATCAATTTTGACCGCATTATAATGAATGAATGCATATAAAGACATTTATTTTTCTGAGGACAAAAAAATGCCAGCTCAAGACTGGCATTCTTTAAAACTGGGAGAGATTACTCTTCGTCTTCATCATCTTCGTCAGGGTAGATAGCATCTTCACCTTCGTAGTAAGTGCCCCAACCATCGTAGATAATGTCAAACTTCTCTGCAAGATTTACAAGCTTCTCAACTTGCTCATCAATCGCTTCTGCGTTCAGAGTACACTGCATCGTTGCATCACAACAAAGTAGCTTGTTGCCATCTTCGTCTTCTGTCTCTTCAGCTTCAAGCACTTCAAAGCCCATTTTGAATGCTTCAACAACGGCTTTCTCAAGTACTGCGAAATCTTCAGCGAATAGGTGATGCTCGATATCGTATAGAGCTTCAGGATCGCTACCATCTTCGATTAGTGCTTCAATGATGTCGCGAGTCTCTCCTTTTTGAAATTCAATTAATTCCGCTACTGATAGATATTCATCTTCGTGAGACATGTGTCTGCTCCAGAGTGTTGACTATGAAAAGATCAAATTTGATTGCCACGAAATATGGCACGGATCGCCTAGAAAAGCCACCTAGATCAGGTGTAGAAGAGTAAGTTTATCGCTAGATAACAGAAGGGATATCAATTAAAAAGTGAAATCAAAATCACAGAAACAAATTTTCAACATATTTTTAACCATCGTGTGTTTTAGCATTTCATTTTTATTGTTACTTTTAGCCTGACTCCTTCAAAATTGAGTGGTTAATCATATCAGATGCATACTGCCGATCACTTCATCGATGCATAAAACCTCACTTATAAGTAAGTAACTGCATAAATTTTGAATGAAAAATCACGTTCACCAAGCAAAGTGGATTATCAAATCACTGAAATTGGAGCATAGATCCGCAAAAAGTTTGTTCCAGAACTCAGCCTTTCGGTTGGATTTTAATATTAACAACCCCATACAACTCAGCATTTAAAACCAAAAATATCAAAATAACATAACCTTTACACAAGTTTCAAAACTTGCATATTACGAACAAGCTTGTCATAAATAGACGCTGGATTAATAGTAAGGATGCAAAATGAGTAAGCTGTACGTTGGCTCCGAAGTCGGTCAATTAAGACGAGTTCTCCTAAATAGGCCTGAAAGGGCACTCACCCACCTCACCCCTTCTAACTGTCATGAGCTACTCTTTGATGATGTACTTGCAGTAGAAGCAGCAGGTGAAGAACACGATGCCTTTGCGACAACACTTCGTAACCAAGACGTTGAAGTGTTATTACTGCATGACCTACTGGTTGAGACACTCGCTGTAGCACAAGCTCGTGAGTGGCTGCTTAATACTCAAATCTCTGATTTCCGTTACGGCCCTACATTCGCACGTGATTTAAGAGAGTACCTTGCTCAAATGGACAATGAGCACTTGGCTACGATCCTACTTGGTGGTTTAGCCTACTCTGAGCTTCCTATTAAATCTTCTTCAATGCTACCGAAGATGCACCGCCCACTTGATTTCGTTATTGAGCCGCTACCTAACCATCTATTTACCCGCGATACTTCTTGCTGGGTTTATGGCGGTGTCTCTCTTAACCCTATGATGATGCCTGCTCGTCAACGAGAAACGAATCACTTGCGAGCAATCTATCGCTGGCACCCTGTATTCGCGGGGCAAGATTTCATTAAGTACTTTGGTGATGAAGATCTTCATTACGACAACGCCAATATTGAAGGTGGTGATGTACTGGTAATCGGTAAAGGTGCTGTTCTTATCGGTATTTCAGAGCGTACCAAGCCACAAGGTGTCGAAAACCTAGCGGCGAGTTTATTCAAGTCCGGTCAAGCTAAAGAAGTGATTGCGATTGATTTACCGAAGCACCGCTCTTGTATGCACCTTGATACGGTCATGACGCACATGGATATCGACACATTCTCTGTCTATCCAGAGATCGTTCGCAAAGACTTAGACACCTGGCGCTTAACGCCGAAAGAAAATGGCGAAATGCGAGTAGAGAAAGCTGAAAACTACCTAACAGCGATTGAAGGCGCACTAGGCCTTGATCAATTAAAGATCATCACAACTGGTGGTGATAACTACGAAGCTGAACGTGAACAGTGGAATGACGCTAACAACGTACTGACGGTGAAACCGGGTACGGTTATCGGTTATGAGCGTAATGTTTACACCAATGAGAAATACGATAAAGCAGGCATCGAAGTTCTGACCATTCCAGGCAATGAACTGGGTCGCGGTCGTGGTGGCGCTCGTTGCATGAGCTGTCCTATCGAAAGAGACGGTATTTAACTCAAGTAGTTCAATAAAGCGAACACACTAACTTATCTAGGCCAGTACCATTGTACTGGCCTTTTTTATCAAATTAATAAAATAAATATTCACAAATATGGCATTTTTATGTTTAACTGAGTTCTTCATTGATTCTATATACCCAAGGAGCGAGAGATGGCATTTAATCTTCGCAATCGTAACTTTCTAAAACTTCTCGACTTTACTCCTAAAGAGATTCAGTTTTTACTCGACCTGTCTGCTGATCTTAAAAAGGCTAAGTATGCAGGTACAGAGCAAAAAAAGCTTAACGGTAAAAACATCGCTTTGATCTTTGAAAAAGCATCAACTCGAACTCGATGTGCGTTTGAAGTGGCCGCCTTTGATCAAGGAGCTCAAGTCTCTTATTTAGGTCCTTCTGGTTCTCAGATTGGTCAAAAAGAATCAATGAAAGATACGGCACGAGTTTTGGGACGTATGTACGATGGCATCGAATATCGTGGTTTTGGCCAGAATATCGTTGAAGACTTAGGCGCTTATGCGGGTGTACCGGTTTGGAATGGTCTAACCGATGAATTCCACCCTACTCAGATCTTGGCTGATTTCCTCACCATGCTTGAGCATGGTCGCGGAAAACATCTGCACCAAATAAGCTTTGCTTATCTGGGCGATGCACGCAATAACATGGGTAACTCTCTGTTAGTCGGAGCTGCAAAAATGGGCATGGATATTCGCCTTGTTGCGCCAAAAGCGTTTTGGCCAGAAGAACAGCTTGTCGAAGAGTGCCAAGCTATAGCACAAAGTACTGGTGCCAAAATCACGCTAACAGAAGACGTTGCTGAAGGCGTGAAAGACTGTGATTTCCTTTATACCGATGTTTGGGTTTCTATGGGTGAAGCGCCAGAAGCTTGGGACGAACGTGTGGCTGTAATGACACCTTACCAAGTGAATATGGATGTCATAAAGCTTACAGGTAACCCTCAAGTGAAGTTCATGCATTGCCTGCCTGCTTTCCACAACAATGAAACCGTAATCGGCCAGCAAGTCGCAGACAAATATGGAATGAATGGCTTAGAAGTAACAGACGAAGTGTTTGAGTCTGACTACTCGATTGTGTTTGATGAAGCAGAGAATCGCATGCACACCATCAAAGCGATAATGGTCGCGACACTTGGCCAATAGAGAATAATGAAAGTAAACAAAAGCTTGATGTAATCGCTTGCGCTCACAAATTGAAAGCGTATAATTCTCGGCAATTTGTCTGAGAGTAGTGAAAATGACGCCAAGCAATGTTGTGATAAAACATAATGATATTGTGAAAACACATAATAAAATTGTGAAAACACCAAATATTGCTCGCAAGCTAGCATGCTTGCCAGGCCGCCTATTCTGCTTTTCAGCACTTTTTTAAAGCCTCCCATTATGGGGGGCTTTTTTATGGCCAATACATTATTGTGGGGAAGAAGATCATGGCGAATTCGCTCTATCAAAAGCACATCATCTCAATTCCAGAGCTTTCTCGTGAAGAGCTAGAATTAATTGTTCAAACGGCAGGTCAACTCAAAGCTGAACCAAACCCAGAACTCATCAAGAACAAAGTTGTTGCCAGCTGCTTCTTCGAACCTTCTACTCGAACTCGTCTCTCTTTTGAAACTGCGATTCAACGCATCGGTGGTGATGTGATTGGTTTCGATAGCGGTGGTAACACATCACTAGCAAAGAAAGGCGAAACGCTAGCAGATTCAGTGCAAGTTATCTCTTCATACGTTGATGCTTACGTAATGCGCCACCCTCAGGAAGGCGCAGCACGTCTGGCTTCTGAGTTCTCAAACGGTGTGCCTGTTATTAACGCAGGTGACGGTGCAAACCAACACCCGACACAAACGCTACTAGACTTGTTCTCTATCGCTGAGACACAAGGTCGCCTAGATAACCTTAACGTAGCATTCGTTGGTGACCTTAAGTACGGCCGTACAGTTCACTCGCTGACTCAAGCACTAGCGAAGTTCGACAACATCTGTTTCTACTTCGTTGCTCCAGAAGCACTGGCGATGCCTGACTACATTTGTGAAGAGCTGGATGAAGCGGGTATCAAGTACCAACTACTGACAGACATGGAAGATGTGATTCCTGAGCTAGATGTTCTGTACATGACTCGAGTTCAGAAAGAACGTTTTGATGAATCGGAATACGCGCACATTAAATCCGCATACATCCTGACTGCTCCTATGCTGGAAAATGCACGTGATAACCTAAAGGTTCTGCATCCTCTGCCTCGCGTTGACGAAATTACAATTGATGTCGATAAAACGCCTTACGCTTACTACTTCCAGCAAGCAGAAAATGGGGTTTACGCACGTGAAGCATTGCTAGCCCTTGTTCTTAACGAAACGCTGTAGAGGAGAGATATCATGTCTAAAGAGACTCAATTAAAAGTTGAAGCAATCAAAAACGGAACGGTTATCGACCACATCCCAGCCAACATCGGGATCAAGGTACTCAAGCTGTTCGACATGCATAACTCTAATCAGCGAGTGACGATTGGCCTGAATCTGCCGTCTTCTGCACTCGGTGGAAAAGACCTGCTCAAGATTGAGAATGTATTTGTCACCGAAGAACAAGCGAGCAAGCTGGCTCTTTACGCTCCTCACGCAACGGTAAACCAAATCGAAGATTACGAAGTGGTTAAGAAGTTAGCCTTAGAACTTCCAGAGCAAATCAACGATGTGTTCGAGTGTCCAAATACCAACTGCATTACTCACAATGAACCGGTTGAAAGTAGCTTTAAGATCTTTGAAAAGAAAGAAGATATTCGATTGAAGTGTAAGTATTGCGAAAAAGTCTTCTCTCGCGAGATCGTGACAGAAAGATAACACCATACGGTAACGCTGACCGAATGTAAAAACTATCAAATACCTCGCCCGTGCGGGGTATTTTGCGCTTTACCTATCCAAAGTTTGAAGGCACACTGAAAATTGATTTTTATCTAATAACTGATGGAATAAACCAATGACTAAAGTACTTCACACAGAATCTGCTCCAGCTGCAATCGGCCCATACGTACAAGGCGTTGACCTTGGCAACATGGTACTGACTTCTGGTCAAATCCCAGTAAATCCAGCAACTGGTGAAGTATCTGCTGATATCGCAGAGCAAGCTCGCCAATCTTTAGACAACGTTCAAGCGGTTGTTGAAGCTTCAGGCCTGACTGTAAAAGACATCGTAAAACTAACGGTATTCGTTAAAGACCTAAACGACTTCGGCACAGTAAACGAAGTTTACGGCAAGTTCTTCGATGAGCACGGCGTTGCAAACTACCCTGCGCGTTCATGTGTTGAAGTAGCTCGTCTACCAAAAGATGTTGGTATCGAGATCGAAGCTATTGCGGTTCGCAAATAGGTTTAATCTCTAGATTAAACACCTTCTAATAAACGACTTAACGTAATGTTGGGTGTTTATTAGATACAAAAAAGGTTGCCCCGTTGGCAACCTTTTTATTGTTCATCGTTTCGCTTAGATGATTACTTTTTATTCAGCTCAACCACTTCTTTATCTAACTCTTCAAGCTTAGCAGCCATCTGCTCACGAGCTAAGTTAGCCAGTTCACGAACGTTAGACTTATCAAAGCCTTCAGTGCTGATTGGTGGCAGCATTTCAACAATCACGTGACCATTGTTCCAACGGTTTAGCTTCACGCCACCTGTTGAGCTACACACAATAGGGATGATAGGCAAGCCAGCACCAATCGCAGCATGGAATGCACCTGTTTTGAATGGCAGCAAACCACGGCCACGAGAACGAGTGCCCTCAGGGAACATCCAAACTGAAACATCACTCTCTTTTAGGCTAGTCACGACCTGATCAATGGTACCCACCGCTTTGCTGCGGTTAGCACGGTCAATAAGAATGTTACCCGTCAGCCAGTAAAGCTGACCAAATAGCGGCATCCACACTAGGCTCTTCTTACCAACCGTCACAACTTTAGGCGTTACCGCTGATGAAATCGTGAATAGATCCCAGCTGTTCTGGTGGTTCGCCACATAAACATGTTGGCCACGAGAGTAAGCATCTTCTGGGATACGAAGTTCTAACTTCATGCCGAAAATTTTCGACATGCGGCCGAAGTAACGGCCAAAGGTAAATACGTGTTTCGGGTTACGCGGGCTCAGTAAACAGTAACCACACCCAAATACAAACATAAGAATCGCAAATATCGCCACTGCGAAAATACGTAATATTGCTATCATTTTGTTCCTCACCAACCGCTAAGCGGATTCATCTATTCGCACAAACAAACACTGGCAATAGATTCACTTGCGGTAAATACAACTATAAAAAAGCCGAAACCAAGGTTCCGACTTTTGTGTTTTCATTTTACTGACTCATGAACTCACTAACCTAAGTTAGCTAGACTCACGAAATCGTGTAATGTTTGCACCTAAGGCTGACAGTTTATCTTCAATCTTATCGTAGCCACGATCGATGTGATAAATACGGTCAACAATGGTTTCACCTTGAGCAATACAGCCAGCAATAACAAGGCTCGCAGACGCACGAAGGTCCGTTGCCATTACTTGAGCGCCGCTCAATTTCTCCGTTTCACCACAGATAGCCGTGTTGCCTTCGATTTCCGCTTTTGCACCCATTCGCTGTAATTCAGGAATGTGCATGAAGCGATTTTCAAAGATAGTCTCAGTGATAACACCACTGCCCTTCGCCATCATATTAAGCAGAGTAAACTGAGCTTGCATGTCTGTTGGGAAACCAGGGTGAGGTGCTGTTACGATTTTCACCGCTTTTAGCTCACGACCTGTCATATCAAGGCTGATCCAGTCTTCGCCCGTTTCAACCTTCGCACCCGCTTCTTCAAGCTTCGCTAATGCAGCTTCAAGAAGATGAGCGTTAGTGTTACGACAAACAACTTTACCGCCAGACACTGCCGCAGCAACAAGGAACGTACCGGTTTCAATGCGGTCTGCAACCACAGAGTGTTGACCACCGCCAAGGCGTTCAACCCCTTCGATAGTAATCGTATCTGTACCTGCGCCAGAAATCTTAGCACCCAGCTTGTTTAGGAAGTCAGCGGTATCAACAATCTCAGGCTCACGCGCAGAGTTGTCTAATACTGTTGTACCTTCCGCTAGTGTTGCTGCACACATGATAGTAATCGTAGCGCCAACGCTAACTTTATCCATCACGATGTGCGCGCCTTTCAGACGGCCATCAACACTTGCTTTTACATAACCATCTTCCAACGTAATCGTTGCACCTAGCTGCTCTAGGCCATGGATATGCAGATCAACAGGACGAGCACCAATAGCACAACCACCTGGAAGTGACACTTGGCCTTCACCAAAACGAGCTACTAGAGGACCCAAAGCCCAGATAGAAGCACGCATTGTTTTTACTAAATCGTAAGGCGCACAAAATTCATTAATTTCGCTGCCATCAACATGAACACTACCGTTGCGTGATACTTTTGCGCCTAAACGCTTGAGCAATTCCATCGTAGTATCGATGTCACGTAGGTGAGGAACATTACTCACTTCAACCGGCTCTTCAGCAAGGATTGATGCAAATAAAATAGGTAGCGCTGCATTTTTTGCGCCTGAGATCGTCACTTCACCGCATAGCGGCTTATCCGATCCAATAACTCGAAACTTTTCCATCATAAACCTTAAAGTGACATCAGTTTCTTATCACGTTCCCACTCTTCTGGCGTGAAAGCCTTAATAGAAAGAGCATGGATGTCATTGCGTTGAATGTATTCCATTAGTGGGCCGTAGATTAGTTGCTGCTTCTTAACTCGATTCATGCCGTCAAAACATGGATCAACCGCAACAACTTCGTAATGACTGCCTTCACCCTTCACGAAAATCTCCTGAAGGTTCAGTGCTTCTGCTAATAATTCTTGTACTTTTGTGCTGTCCACAAATAGCTCCTGCCTAATTTTTTATGTGTTCTGCCATCATTGGCTGGATATTGCTCAATTGGAACAACGTTCGTAATTGTTCTGGCACGAAACTGAGCATTATATGACAGTTTTGATTTTTTGCATGCTCTAATAAGTGAATTAGCATCACCATTCCTGCTGAATCGACTCGATTTATATGGCTAAGGTCAATTTCAACGCTCGATTCTGTGGTTTGCCACTTTTCCAATATACGCCAGATTGCAGGAACACTGTCTCGGTCTATATCACCAAGCAGCTGATATTCTTTAGAGCTTAGTGCTTGCCATTGAGAATGGCTCATTATTTGTTACTCTCGAAACGAATCGGTTGTGCGGCCAGTTTTTCTAGTTCGTCAGCAACCTGCAAGATGCCTTCTTGACGAATCTTAGTATTCCACTCTGACTGCTTGCTTGATAGTAGACTAATGCCTTCAGCAACCATATCAAACGCTTTCCACTCGCCCGACTTGTTGTCTTTGCGAAGCTTAAATTCAAGTTTGATGTTTGGTCTAGGAGTATCGATGATATCGACCTTGATACTGGTAATACGGCTATCGGCTTTGATTTTTGGTTCGGGGCCAAATTCAATCGTCTGATCTGTATATTGGGTCAGTACTTGAGCATAAGAAGAAACCAGGTATTTACGGAATGAGTCGATAAATACACGTACATCTTTTCTATCCGCACCTTTTAAATTTGGGCCTAATAACTTAAGTGCCGCATATTGTGCATTTACATAAGGCATCAACTCTTCTTCCACGATGACCTTCAATAACTCTGGGTCTTGGTGGATGTTGTCTTGTTCATTTTTCAAACGCTCAAATGCCACTTCCGCAACTTGAGTCATCATCTGGTAAGGCTGAGTACGATCAATCGATTCTGCAGCAAATGCTTGAGTAGAAATAAGCAATGCCATTGCTGCCATAAACATTGATTTCAAGTAATCGATAGCTTTTAAATGACTAATAGTTTTCAACATCATCTTATTCCTTAACTCCGCTGTCATTAGAACCACCAACGCTATACAGCACTTGGCCAATCAAATCTTCTAGTACTAATGCTGATTTAGTGTCTTCAATTGAATCACCATCCACCAGCATCTCTTCATCATCAAAAATGAAGCCTGGAACCAAACTAATATACTGCTCACCAATTAATCCAGACGTTAAAATTTGAGCGCTAGAGGTATCTGGAAATTGTGAGTACTTCCCATCAATAGATAATTCAACGACAGGAAGATAGCTATCGGTATCAAGCTCAATACTTTTAACTCGACCAACAACGACGCCCCCCACCTTCACCGGAGAACGAACTTTTAGACTACCAATATTGTCAAAGGTCGCTTTTAGGTTGTAAGTATGGTTCGAACCTATACCTTTTACGTCAGCGACTTGAAAGATCATGATTAAGATTGCGCAAATTCCGGCAATAACAAAGGTGCCGACCCATAATTCTAATTTTCGAGTTTGTTGCATGATTAATTCCCAAACATCATTGCGGTAAGAATAAAATCTAGCCCTAGTACCGCTAGAGAAGAGTGCACTACAGTGCGTGTGGTTGCCTGACTAATACCTTCTGAGGTCGGAACTGCGTCATAACCATTGAAAAGTGCGATCCAAGTTACAGTGATAGCGAAGACCATACATTTGATCATGCTATTACCAATATCTCGGCCAAGCTCAACTGAAGACTGCATCGCAGACCAGAAGCTGCCGTGATCAATGCCTTTCCAATCAACACCAACTAGTTGACCGCCCCAAATACCTACCGCCATAAAAATCATAGCAAGCAATGGCATTGAGATAAGCCCGGCCCAAAGACGTGGTGCAATAATGCGTTTAAGTGGATCGACCGCCATCATTTCAAGGCTAGAGATCTGCTCTGTTGCCTTCATTAAACCAATCTCTGCCGTCAGTGCTGAACCAGCTCGACCGGCAAATAATAACGCAGTCACCACTGGTCCCAACTCACGCAACAGTGAAAGCGCGACCATTTGGCCAAGGTTGCCCTCAGCGCCGTAGTCAATTAACACGACATAGCCCTGCAGGCTGAGCACCATACCAATGAACAGACCCGAAACTAAAATAATAGCCAATGACTGAACGCCAACGCTGTAAAGTTGTTTTACTAATAAAGGGAAGTTTTTTAGTCGCGGGATACCAAACAAAGCCCCAAATAACATTAGGCTTGCTCGACCAAATGACTCACAGATCGCAAGTGTTCGCTTGCCGACACCCGCAATAGCTTTAACAATCATATTAAAACAAATCCTTTTCTAAGCTCTTCGCAGGGAATCTAAATGGCACTGGGCCATCGGCTTCACCTTGCAAGAATTGCTGCACTCTCGGGTCGTCATTGTTGTACAACTCTTCAGGCGTTCCCGCAGCAATGATTTTGCTATCGGCCATGAGATAAACCCAATCCGCAATACTCATTACTTCTGGAACATCGTGAGAAACAACAATCGAGGTTAAGCCCAACGCTTGATTGAGGTTACGAATAAGCTCAACCAATACGCCCATGGTGATGGGGTCTTGGCCAACAAACGGCTCATCGTACATGATAAGTTCTGGGTCCAGAGCGATCGCACGTGCCAGCGCAGCTCGTCTCGCCATACCACCAGACAATTCACTCGGCATTAAATGCGCCGCACCTCGTAGTCCTACCGCCTCAAGCTTAAGTAACACGATGGTACGAATGAACTTTTCATTCAGTTCAGTATGTTCACGTAATGGGAACGCCACATTATCAAAGACATTGAGATCCGTAAAAAGCGCCCCAGATTGGAATAGCATGCTCATCTTCTTACGTGCTTGATATAATTTTCGACGTGATAATGCCGGGATATTGTCGCCATCAAACCACACTTCACCTTCATCTGGCGGTAATTGCCCGCCAATCAAACGCAACAAGGTCGTTTTACCAATCCCCGACGGGCCCATGATTGCGGTTATTTTGCCTTGAGGAACCTCTAAACTTATATCATCAAAGATAACGCGGTCACCGCGTGAAAAGCTGAGGTTCTTAACTTTCACAAGCTCAGTGTTCAACATGTTTTTGTTGTTTCCTTGCTTTAAAAAACGCCATTTATGGCTGCAATAATAATGAGTCTACTTTAGAATTAAAAGCACTGTTCGATTAATTCATGTTTAACAGAAAAGTATGGCAGGAATTTGAAAGCATTGAGAAATTATCCATTCGATACTATTTCTTTACCACTAACTGGTAATTAATTTGTCGAGTGACTTCCCTTTTAACTAGCAACAAGTCAAAATTAGCGGTTAATTCTCCGTTTTTTATTAATTTTTAGGAATCATCATGCTTGAAGCGATTGCGTTTCTTATTATCGGTCTAGGTTTTTTGGTGTGGAGTGCAGATAAACTGGTTTATGGCGCAGCTGCTCTTGCTCGAAATTTCGGTATATCACCACTAGTTATCGGTATGACGATCTTAGCAATGGGGTCTTCGGCTCCTGAAATGATGGTTTCTGCGACAGCAGCCCTTGATGGCAAAACAGATACAGCTGTAGGTAACGTATTAGGCTCAAACATCGCCAATATTGCGCTGATTTTAGGTATTACTGCCCTTATCAAGCCGTTATCGATTAGCTCTGGCGTGATTCGCCGTGAGCTACCATTAATGATTGGTGTCACTCTATTGGCAGGCGCACTGCTTTGGGATAACCATTTAGGCTTCTACGAAGGCGTGTTGTTGTTTGTTCTTTTCGCTGCTTTCTTATTTGCTATGTTACAAATCAGCCGTAGCGAGAAAAAGAACGGCGATGCTTTCCTTGATGAGCAAGAATCAGAGGTCCCTGAGGGCGTAAGTAACCTTAAAGCCGCAATGTGGGTAGTGGTTGGTCTCATTATTCTACCTTTAGCCGCAAATATGTTGGTTGATAACGCGGTTGTTATCGCTAAGTTCTTTGGCATGAGCGACCTTGTGATTGGCCTAACCATTATTGCAGTTGGCACCAGTCTTCCAGAACTTGCCGCATCACTTGCCGGTGTAATGAAAGGCGAGGATGACATGGCTGTGGGTAATATCATCGGTTCAAACGTATTCAACATTCTTGCAGTGATGGGGATACCAGGCATCCTCAACCCTTCAATCTTAAGTGAATTTGCTATGGGTAGAGATTTCTGGGTAATGCTAGGTGTATCGCTATTGCTTGTTGTGATGGCACTAGGTAAATCTCGCAGTGTGAATCGTATTGAGGGCGGCGTGTTAATCATAACGTTTGTTGCATACCAAGCTTACCTACTAATGAACATGTCGGCTTAATTGTTGATTTAACTTCCCGTACTTGGAGTATTTGATGTCTCAGCCATTTGATTACCGCAGCGTTGCAAAACAAGTTTTAGAAACCGAAGTTGCAGGTCTCACTCAATTAGACCAATATTTTAATGATGATTTTTGCAAAGCTTGCGATCTTATCCTGAACAACAAAGGTAAAGTCGTTGTGATGGGCATGGGTAAATCAGGCCACATTGGCAACAAAATCGCAGCCACACTGGCAAGTACTGGTACATCGGCTTTCTTTGTACATCCAGGTGAAGCAGCACATGGTGATTTAGGCATGATCGAACCTGGCGATATTGTGATTGCGATATCTAACTCAGGTGAATCAGGAGAGATCCTCAGCCTGTTCCCTGTATTAAAGCGTCTGAACATCAAGATCATCAGCATGACAGGTAAGCCAGCATCAAACATGGCAACCTTGTCTGATATCCATTTACAAATTTCAGTACCGGAAGAAGCTTGTCCACTGGGCTTAGCACCAACAACTAGTACCACGGCGACTTTGGTAATGGGTGATGCATTAGCCGTTGCACTTTTACAAGCTCGAGGCTTTACCGCTCAAGACTTTGCATTGTCTCATCCAGGTGGCGCCTTGGGTCGTCAACTGTTGTTGAAACTCGACGACATCATGCACACAGGCGATGCACTTCCTGTTGTTGCTCCGGATGCGCTAGTTCGAGATGCTCTGTTGGAGATATCTCAGAAAGGCTTAGGTATGACAGCTATCGTTGGTGAAGATGGCCAAATGGCCGGTATTTTTACCGATGGTGATTTACGCCGCATCTTAGACAAACGTGTTGATATCCATAACACGCAGATTGGTGATGTAATGACGCTAAACCCGACCGTAGCAGAGCCAAACATGCTGGCAGTAGAGGGCTTAAACTTGATGCAAGCTAAGAGCATCAATGGCCTGATGTTATGCCAAGAAGGTAAATTAGTCGGAGCGTTAAACATGCATGACTTACTGAAAGCAGGAGTAATGTAATGACACAGACAATCGAAACTCTATACGGCACGGTCAATTCAGATGTATTTGCAATCGCAAAAGAGATCAAACTGCTAATTTGCGATGTTGATGGTGTCTTCTCTGATGGTCGCATCTACATGGGCAACAACGGTGAAGAGCTGAAAACCTTCCACACTCGTGACGGTTACGGCATAAAATCACTGATGAACGCTGGCATTGAAATCGCGATCATCACGGGTCGCAAATCTCAAATTGTTGAGAATCGTATGACCGCCCTAGGCATTAAGCTGATTTATCAAGGTCAAGACGATAAAGTTAAGGCATACCAAGATATTTGCGATAAGCTTTCTGTAAATCCTGAAAATACAGGTTACATCGGAGACGATCTGATCGACTGGCCTGTAATGGAAAAAGTTGGCTTGAAGGTCTGTGTGGCAGATGGTCACCCGCTACTTGCAAAGCGTGCAAACTACGTGACGACCATTAACGGTGGTCATGGCGCAGTACGCGAAGTCTGCGACCTGATTTTACAAGCAAGAAATGAACTCGACGTGCATAAAGGTTTAAGCATATGAGTTTTACTCGTATTATCTATTTAATACTCATATTTATTGCCTCTTGGTCGACCTATTACCTGTACGACAAAGAGCAAGCATCAACGATACAAGTGGCTCCAAATTTGGAGCTGCCCGCGTTTAGTGGCAAAAGCCTGAACAACATTAGCTACGACGAAAGCGGTATTCGCAGCTATCAGGTTGAATCGACGTATTTAGAACACTACTCAGTGGTTGGCGATACGCATTTTCAAAACCCAGTTCTGTCTGTATTCCGTGAAGGGCACACGATTGAATGGCAAGTCACCGCTGATCGCGCGATTATGGATGAGAATCAAGTTGTCACTTTTTATGACAACGTGGTAGCAAAGAACCTGCTGCCAGAAGCGAGCTTCGATACAATGACCACAGATAAAATGGTTGTTGAGCTGCCTAGCCGAGATTTTTATTCAGAGACTCCGGTCCATATGATCGGTACATTTTTTGAAACTGAGGGACAAGCAATGAAAGGTAACTTCGGTACCAACAATGCGACCCTCTTTAATTCTGTTCAAGGTAGATATGAAACTCTTACACCTTAGTTTATTCGCTTTGACCCTTGCGGCACCTAATGTCTATGCTCTATCTTCGGATAGCGAGCAACCTGTCTACATTGACTCAGACAGCCAGCAATTGGATATGAAAAGTAACCAAGTGACTTTCCTTGGTGATGTAAACCTTAAACAAGGTAGCATCAATATCAATGCCGATAAGGTTATTGTTACTCGTAACGCCGTAAATGGTGAGATTGAAGAGATTCAAGGCTTCGGTAAGCCAGCAACCTTCTCTCAGCTAACTGACGACGGTAAGACACTCTACGGTGAAGCTGACGACCTACATTACCAGCTTGTTGCCGACAGACTGATCATGACCAAGAATGCGATGCTATCTCAAGATGGCAGCATCATTCGCGGCTCTAAGATTACTTACCAGATCGGTTCTCAGAAATTAGTCGCTGACAGTGGTGAAAACAAACGAGTGTCAACGGTTTTACAACCAACGGAAGTGAATAAGTAACGATGGCTGTTCTTAAAGCAAAAAACCTAGCGAAAACCTACAGTAAGCGTAAGGTTGTTACCGATGTAAGCTTACAGGTAGAGTCAGGCCAGATCGTTGGCTTACTTGGGCCTAACGGTGCAGGTAAAACCACGTCTTTCTATATGATTGTTGGTCTGGTTGCGCGTGATGAAGGTACCATCAGCATTGATGACCGAGACATCAGTATCTTGCCAATGCACAGCCGTTCTCGTCTTGGTATCGGTTACCTGCCTCAAGAAGCATCTATCTTCCGTAAGCTGTCTGTAGAAAACAACATCATGGCGGTTTTACAAACCCGTGATGAAATGACTAACGAACAACGCCAAGATAAGCTGGAAGACCTACTAGAAGAGTTCCACATCCAACATATCCGTACCAGCAATGGTATGGCTCTGTCAGGTGGTGAGCGACGTCGTGTTGAGATTGCTCGCGCACTAGCAGCAAATCCGCAGTTCATTCTTCTGGATGAACCGTTCGCAGGTGTTGACCCGATATCAGTAATCGATATCAAAAAAATCATTGTTCACCTGCGCGATCGCGGCTTGGGCGTTTTGATTACCGACCACAACGTTCGTGAAACATTAGACGTATGTGAAAAAGCTTACATCGTAAGCCAAGGGCACCTGATCGCTGAGGGTACTCCTGAAGATGTTCTCAATAACGAACAAGTTAAACAAGTTTATCTAGGCGAACAATTCCGTCTATGATTATATAGAGAGTATCGAGAGTTCTAAGAATAATAACTAGGTAAGTCACACTGAATGAAACCCTCATTACAACTTAAGCTAGGCCAACAGTTAGCAATGACTCCTCAATTGCAGCAAGCGATTCGTTTGTTGCAATTGTCTACTTTAGATTTGCAACAAGAGATTCAAGAAGCACTTGAATCTAACCCACTACTCGATGTCGAAGAAGGCAATGAAGACACGCCAACATCGGAAGAAAAACCTAGCAGTGACGAAAAAGAAACAGTTGAAGCCACAGAGCAAGACTTACCTGATAGCTCAGACTTAATCGAAAAATCAGAGATTGGCAACGAACTAGAAATCGACACAACTTGGGAAGATGTCTACAGCGCAAACACCGGTAATACGGGTATTGCGATTGATGACGACATGCCTGTTTATCAAGGCGAAACTACTCAAAGTCTGCACGATTACCTACTTTGGCAACTAGACCTAACACCATTCACTGACACCGACCGAAGCATCGCTTTTGCCTTAATAGATGCCATCGATGACTATGGCTACCTCACTGTAACTTGTGAAGACATCCTTGAAAACTTCGACAACGAAGAGATCGAGCTTGATGAAATTGAAGCCGTACGTAAACGAATTCAGCAGTTTGACCCGCTAGGTGTTGGTTCAGTCAATCTGCAAGATTGCTTGTTACTGCAACTGGCAACCTTCCCTCAAGATACGCCTTGGCTCAACGAAGCTAAGTTAGTACTTACTAGCCATATCGACCAACTAGGCAACCGCGATTACAAACTGGTTATCAAAGAGACCAAGTTGAAAGAAGCAGAACTACGTGAAGTTTTGCAGCTTATTCAACAACTGGATCCTCGCCCTGGCAGTAAGATTACTCCGGATGAAACTGAGTATGTGGTTCCAGATGTATCTGTCTTCAAAGACCTTGGCAAATGGTTAGTGACCATTAACCCTGATAGCGTGCCTAAGTTGAAAGTGAATCAGCAGTACGCTGATTTGGGCAGTAAAGGCAACAGCGCCGACAATCAATACATCCGCTCAAATTTGCAAGAAGCAAAGTGGCTAATTAAAAGCCTAGAGAGCCGAAATGAGACGCTACTCAAAGTTGCGCGATGCATTGTTGAACATCAGCGTGATTTCTTCGAACATGGCGAAGAAGCGATGAAGCCAATGGTTCTCAATGATGTTGCGTTAGCTGTTGATATGCACGAATCCACGATCTCTCGTGTGACGACTCAAAAATTCATGCATACGCCACGTGGCATCTTCGAACTCAAATACTTTTTCTCAAGCCATGTCAGCACTGACAATGGCGGTGAATGTTCATCTACAGCAATTCGCGCACTCATTAAGAAGCTTGTCGCAGCGGAAAATACCGCAAAGCCTCTAAGTGATAGTAAGATTGCTGCTTTACTGGCTGACCAAGGAATTCAGGTAGCTAGACGTACTATAGCGAAATACCGTGAGTCTCTGGGCATTGCCCCATCGAGTCAGCGTAAACGCCTGCTATAAGCTCATTTAGTTGCTAGTAACTTAGCCACTATGATCAGGCAACCAACTGAAAAGGAAAGTCTATGCAAATCAATATTCAAGGCCATCACGTTGATCTTACCGATTCAATGCAAGACTATGTTCACACCAAATTCGACAAACTTGAGCGCTTCTTTGATCATATCAATAGCGTTCAGGTTGTTTTAAAAGTTGAAAAAATCAATCAAATCGCAGAAGCTACCCTGCATATAAATCAGGGGGAAATCCATGCGACAGCAACAGATGAAAGCATGTATGCCGCGATTGATTCATTGGTTGATAAACTTGTCCGCCAACTCAACAAGCACAAAGAAAAGCTAAGTAGTCACTAACATGCAATTAAGCGAAGTACTTTCATTGGACTGCACCAAAAGTGCAGTCCAATGCACAAGCAAAAAAAGAGCCCTTGAGCTCATCAGTCAGATCGCAGCAGAAAGCTGTGGTCAAGATTCAACAGAACTGTTTGAGTGCATGTTGAGCCGTGAAAAAATGGGCAGTACCGGTATTGGTAATGGCATCGCTATTCCTCACGCTCGTATGAATGTCAGTGATAAAGCAATTGCTGTATTACTGCAATGCCAAGAACCCATCGAGTTTGATGCGATTGATAATCGTCCCGTCGACCTACTATTTGCCCTACTTGTTCCAAGTGAGCAGTGCAAGGAGCATCTAAAAACCCTTTCTTGTATGGCAGAGCGACTCAACGACAAGCAGACTCTTAAACAATTACGTAACGCTCAAAGCGATCAAGAGCTTTATGACATCATGATTCAAGTGCCAACTTGCGAGTAATAACATGCGATTAATCGTTGTTAGTGGCCAATCTGGGGCCGGTAAAAGTGTTGCGCTACGAGTACTAGAAGACTTGGGCTATTACTGTGTTGATAATCTACCAGTAAACCTGCTCAACGACTTCGTCGAGTCGGTACGTGAAAGCAACCAAAACGTTGCCGTAAGTATTGATATACGTAACCTACCGAAAGAGCCTCAGTTAGTCACCGACACGCTCGAGCAGCTAGAGTCAGCCACTAACATTGATGTTGATGTCTTATTCCTAGACGCCAGCAAGCAGACGCTTCTCAAGCGCTACAGCGAAACACGCAGAATTCACCCCTTATCGATTGGCCAAGAGAAACTCTCTCTGGAACAAGCAATTGATTTAGAAAAGACACTCCTGACACCTCTCGCAGAGCACGCTAGTATTGTGATCGACAGTAGTGACTGCAACCTCTACGAATTGAGTGAAAAGGTACGCTTTAAAGTTGAAGGCAAAGAGAAGCAAGAGCTGATCATCGTCTTTCAATCTTTTGGTTTTAAGTATGGTCTGCCAAGTGATGCCGACTATGTGTTTGATGTTCGCTTTTTGCCGAACCCTCACTGGGAACCCGCACTGCGACCAATGACGGGGCTAGATGCACCGATTCACTCTTTCCTAGAAAAGCACCCAGAAGTGATTGAACTCAAGCAACAGATCCAAGGCTTTGTTGAGCAGTGGCTACCAATGTTAGAGAAGAATAATCGCAGTTATTTAACAGTCGCAATTGGTTGTACTGGCGGTAAGCACCGCTCGGTTTATCTAACTCAAAAAATTGGTGAGTACTTCGAACAACTTGGCCACCAAATTCAAATCAGACACGCCTCCCTAGAGAAGCATCAACAGGGCTAATCATGGAATTAACTCGAACTGTACTGATCCAAAATCGCTTGGGTCTTCACGCTAGAGCAGCCGTAAAGTTGGTCGAGCTTGCACAAAGCTTTGATGCGACCATCACTATCCATAGTGAAGAAGATAAAAGCGCGACAGCAGACAGCGTGATGGGACTGCTTATGCTTGAATCAGCACAAGGGCAACACATTACTATTCAAGCTGCAGGCTCCGATTCACAACAAGCACTTGATGCCGTCTGCCATCTAATTGAAGACAAGTTTGATGAAGGTGAGTAGCGAAGGCACTTCACTCGTAGCACCTAAGACTCAAACAGCGAACCAACCAATATTAAATATTAGTTCTACCTAAGTTTATGATTTAAATAAGCCCCAGAATTAAGTTACTATTCCAAGCATTGTTAGAATATGAGATAGGAGGAAAATATGGCAGAGCAATTAGAATTCGACCAAGCTCACCAAACCCTCCAAGAAGTCAGCGAAGCCCTAGAAAACGGCCGATTTGTTCACGTACGCCGACAACTTCAGGACATGGAACCTGAAGATATTGCACATCTTTTAGAAGCCTCTCCTCGCAAAAGTCGTGATGTACTCTGGCAACTCACCGATCCTGAAGACTACGGTGAAATTCTTGATGAGCTAAACGAAGACGTCAAAGATGCTCTTGTGTCAAAAATGGCACCAGAAACCTTGGCAGAAGCAACCGAAGGTATGGAAACCGATGACGTCGCGTACGTACTTCGAAGCCTACCCGACGATGTTTCTCGCGAAGTCCTTTCTCAAATGGACTCCGTTGATCGTGCTTTAGTTGAAACGGCACTATCGTACCCTGAAGATTCAGCGGGTGCGTTAATGAACACCGACGTAATCACGATCCGTGGTGATGTCGATGTTGAGGTCGTCCTGCGTTATTTACGTATGCGTGGTGAATTACCTGACGCTACCGATGCATTGTATGTTATCGACGATGATGAACGCCTCATTGGCAACTTATCGCTCAGCACACTGATTACGACTCAACCCGATGTTTCGGTTTCCGAAGTGATGGAAGATGCAGACGAAGCGATCGCTGTTGAAACCAGCGCCTCTGATATCGCTAGCCTATTCGAACGACGTAATTGGGTTTCGGCTCCAGTGGTCGATAGTAATCAACATCTTGTCGGTCGTATCACTATCGATGACGTGGTTGATGTTATCCGTGAAGATGCTGAACACTCGATGATGAGCATGGCGGGTATGGACGATGACGAAGATACCTTCGCTCCGGTCGTCAAATCCGCTCGCCGCCGTAGTGTGTGGTTAGGTGCAAATGTTTTGGCAGCACTCGCTGCAGCGTCTGTATCTAACATGTTTGAGGCGACACTGAATGAAATGGCAGCCATCGCTGTTTTGATGACCATCGTACCATCTATGGGCGGTGTTGCCGGTAACCAAACCGTCGCTCTGGTTATTCGTGGTTTAGCACTTGGTCACATCGGTGACAGTAACAAACGCGAACTACTCCTCAAAGAAGCCTCTATCGGCTTCCTTAACGGCATTCTATGGGCCGTTATCATTGGTGGTATCGTGGTGGCTTGGAAAGGTAATTGGATCTTGGGAGGCATCATCTCAGCAGCGATGATGACGAACTTGATTGTCGCGGGTATTGCAGGTGTAACCATTCCAGTGATGCTGAAGAAAATGAATATCGACCCAGCACTTGCTGGCGGTATGGCTCTCACCACGGTAACCGATGTGATTGGCCTATCGGTATTCTTAGGCTTAGCCACCATACTTATCTAGCTTGATTACCGACTCGGTAAATACAAAGAGGGAGCCATTGGCTCCCTTTTTTAATACATGAGATTTAAGCTTTAGGTTTAAATCTCATGTTTAAACCTAAGCAAATTAAGCAAATCACTCACCTGCGACTTTCATCGACTCAAGCAAGATAGAACCGGTTTGAATTTGCGAACGTGTTTCAACGTCATTACCTACCGCTACAATCTGAGTGAACATGTCTTTTAGATTGCCAGCGATCGTCACTTCCGATACTGGATATTGGATCTCTCCGTTCTCAACCCAGAAACCCGCAGCGCCACGAGAGTAATCACCCGTTACGGTATTAACGCCTTGGCCCATCACTTCAGTCACTAGGAAACCTGTACCCAACTCTTTTAGCATTTGCTCAAAATTTTGACCGGTAGATTTAACGAACCAGTTATGGATACCACCGGCATGGCCCGTTGGTTTCATTTCCATCTTACGTGCTGCATAACTAGTAAGAAGGTAAGTTGCTAACACGCCATCCGTGATAATTTCACGATCTTGAGTGTAAACACCTTCGCTATCAAACGGGCTTGAAGCCAAACCACGTAGGATATGTGGACGCTCAGAGATATTGAACCAATCTGGCAGGATTTTCTGACCTAGGTGATCCAATAAGAACGAAGATTTACGGTAAAGGTTACCACCGCTAATTGCCATCACAAGGTGGCCAATTAGGCCTGTAGCGACGTCGTTAGCGAACATGATTGGGTATTGACCAGTTGGAAGCTTCTTCGCATCCAAACGGCTTACAGTCTTTTCTGCAGCTTCTTGACCAACACGTTCAGGCGTCCAGAGCTCGTCACGATGACGTGCAACGGTGTAGCTGTAATCTCGTTCCATTTCACCGTTGGCGCCTTGTCCAATCACACAGCAGCTCGTGCTATGGCGGCTTGAAGCGTAGCTTGCTAGTAAGCCATGGCTATTACCATAAACCTTAACGCCATAATGGCTGTCGTAGCTTGCGCCATCACTCTGCTTGATCTTGTCGCTATAAGCTAACGCTTGCTTCTCAGCAGCAATCGCAATCTCAGCGGCATAGTCTGGATTCGGCTCATCAGGGTGAAAAAGATCCAAATCAGGAATTTCTTTCACCATATATTCTTTAGGTGCTGGACCTGCAAACGGGTCTTCCGAAGTGTATTGAGCAATATCAAGCGCGGCTGCGACGGTTTGAGCAATCGCCTTCTCGCTCAGATCAGATGTAGATGCGCTGCCTTTCTTCTGGCTGCGGTAAACAGTAATGCCTAGAGCACCATCACTATTAAATTCAACGTTTTCCACTTCACACATACGTGTTGAAACACTTAAACCCGTTGACTTAGTAATAGCGACCTCAGCTGCGTCTGCACTCACTGATGCCATATCCAACGCTTTAGCTACTGCGGCTTCTAGCTCAACTCTTTGTTGGGCGACTTGCTGTTTTACATCCATATCTATTCTAATTTTTTAGGTCAATATTACGTAGGATAACAAGAATTTCGCTTTCTCCCCAAGATTCTTGCTAAAATAGGCAATATATTCGTTTGAGATAGTGACATAGGCAGAAAAGATGGCTCGCAAAAACCAAAAAGCCCCATGGGAACCAGAAGAAGAAATCATCTGGGTAAGTAAGACAGAAATGAAAACGGACATGGATGCCCTGCAAAAGCTGGGAGAAGAGCTTGTTGGTCTAAAGCCTTCTGTATTAGACAAATTTCCGCTGTCTGAAGATTTGGCACAAGCGATTAAAGATGCACAACGCTTTAAAAATGAAGCGAAGCGTCGTCAACTTCAATACATTGGTAAGGTAATGCGCAATGTCGATCCTGAGCCAATTCAAGCGGCTTTGGATAAAGTACGTAACAAACACTCACAAGCAACAGCTGAACTACATAAGCTTGAGCAACTGCGTGACCGTGTTGTAGCTGAAGGCGATGCTGCCATTTCAGACGTGATGGATATGTACCCTGAAGCAGACCGTCAACGTCTTCGTCAGCTCGCTCGTCAAGCTAACAAAGAGAAAGCGGCAAATAAACCTGCTAAGTCTTCTCGTGAAATCTTCCAAATCTTAAAAGAGCTAAAGCTAGGCGACTAATTTTTGCCTCCCTTTACTCAGAAAGATAATAAAAGACCTAGCACATGCTAGGTCTTTTTGTATTCGACGCTCTCAATATCGAGCTCAGTCGTTATTCTCCGGCTCGAACAAATGAACTCAATTCGCCTTGTGGATGCTCGACAGTTAGCGCATCAATCGAGTCTTCGACTAAAACCTTACCCAATGCCACAAACACAAACTTGTTCGCGATACTGCGCGCATCGCCTAAGTGATGCGTCACCATCAAAACAGTAATGTTTCGCTCTGCTGCTAATCGCTTAACTAAGCTCAGCATCTCTTCACGAAGCAAAGGATCAAGCGCTGAAAAGGGCTCATCAAGCAGCCAAATATCATGCGGCTGTACAAAACATCGAGCTAGCGCAACACGCTGACGTTGCCCCCCCGATAAATGCTCAGGCAATCTATCCAAATACTCCGCGACCCCAACTTGTGCAGCTGCTTGCTCAACTTCGAGCTTTTGGGTTGCGGTAAGCTTTAAACCTGGATGCAGCCCTAAACCAATATTTTCACGCACCGTGAGGTGAGCAAATAGATTGTGTTCTTGGAACAACATCGCCAGCGGACGTTGATGTGCTTCTTTGCCAATCAGAGATTGCCCTGCCATCGAGATCTCACCCGATGTCGGCTCAATAAACCCAGCAACCAATGCAAGCAGCGTTGATTTACCCGCACCACTTGGTCCCATCAGAGCAACAATATCGCCCTGCTCTGCTTGGAAATCAAAACGAAACAACTCTTGGTGATAGTGGTAATCCACATCTTTCATCACTAACATCATCGGTTCCTTAAGTCTTTAGCATGGAGATTTGAGGTTCGAGTAAATAAAAATTCAATCAGACTAAAGCTGCCCACACTCAACAACAGCAGACTGACCGAAACAACGGCTGCGGCTTCCATCTGATAGCTGCCTAGCAATTGGAATAGATACAAAGGTAATGTTCTAAAGTCTTGGCTACCAAATAAGGCAATCGCACTTAAATCTCCCATCGCAAGCATAAAGCTTATTGAGAAAGCCTGCGCCATTGGTTTACGTAGCGCACGCCACTCTACCAGCCTAAAGCGAGTGAATCCTGTCATTCCTAAGCTTGCACACACATACTGATACTGCAGAGAAAGATGCAACATAGGTTGAGCCAAGGTTTTAATCACGTAAGGCAGCGCCATCAAGCTGTTTACGGCAATCACAATAAAGAAAGCCAAGCTGAACACATCGGTAAACGAGCGCAGTAATAAGAACAGGCCAGTACTTATCACCAAGCCCGGCGTCACCAAGATGATAGTGCCAATCAGCTCTATCTTATCTGATCTAAAGTTCTTGTTCTGCAAACGCCATGCGCGACTGGTTAGCAGGATCGCGATACCAATACCAACGGCGATAATACTTGCGAGGGAAGCAACACGAACCGAGGTCATTAACGCTGCCCAAAATGGCTCACTGCTCAGTACAGTGAACGCCTGAGAGTTAATACCACTTAAAATAACCATGGCTAATGGCGGTAATACCAGCATTGAGACTATGATGATCCAAAAGCTATCCCAAGCTTTTGACCACCAGCTGTCCTTAACCAAATACTTCTCTTCCGACAGCTGACTAGCCGTCACAGATATAGGCTTAGACAAACGCTGAATACTCACAGCTAATACGCCACATAACAGCATTTGCCATATCGCGAGTAACGCGCCAGCTTGCAGGTCAAAGTCGAATTTGATTGCTTGATAGATGGCTAGCTCAATGGTAGTTGATTTCGGGCCACCACCTAGCGCCATCACGGTTGCAAAGCTGGTGAAGCACAACATGAAGACCAAACCACAAACATGTGGCAGTTGTTGCCGTAAACGAGGCCATTCAACCCATTTAAATTTATTCCAATGACTCATACCTAAATGAGCACATAGCTTGTGTTGCTCGGCAGGCACCGTATCTAAGGCTTGTAAAAGTAAGCGACTGGCATAAGGCAAGTTAAAGAAAACGTGCGCCAGCAAAATGCCATTCAATCCATAGATTGAGAATGGCAGTTCAATATCGAAGTTCGCCAAAAACTTAGCTAACCAACCACTATTGCCATAGATAGCCAGCAAGCCAAATACACCGACTAACACGGGCAGGACTAAGGTCGACGCGAACAGCCTTAACAACAAAGCGCGTCCAAAAAATTGCCTACGACACAGCGCATGAGCAATAGGTATAGCAAAGCCAACACTCAGCACCGTTGAGAATGTCGCTTGATAAAAGCTGAATTTCGTTACATGCCAATAGTAGGGATCTGACCATACTTGGCTGATATCAAGAGAAGGGGCATTGCTAAGCAATGCCCCAACTGCTGAAACCACGAAGGCGGTAATGAGTATCGCAACCCAAATCCCAACCTTAGGTGTTTTCTTTATCATAAATTGATTTTTTACCGTAAATGGTTCACTCCAAACATCATGGATGAACCTTTAAATACAGAAAGCTAATTTTTTGAAAATACGTTAAAAAGTAAGTGCACTCTGCCATTCACGAATCCAAGGCTTACGCTTCTCAGCGATCTCTTCAGAGCTAAAGCTCAACGCTTTCTGCGGTACTGTTAACTGCTCAAAGCCTTTTGGTAACTCGACAGCCGTTACTGGGTACATCCAGTTACCCGTTGGCATCGCCGATTGGAACTCATCACTTAAGATAAATGCCATAAATTCATCAGCCAGCTTTTCGTTCTTGCTGCCTTTAACCTTAGCGGCTACTTCCACCTGAGTGTAATGTCCTTCTTCGAAGCTTGCTGCTGCGTACTTAGAATCGTTCTCAGCAATAATGTGGTAAGCCGGAGACGTTGTGTAAGACAACACTAAATCCGACTCGCCTTCTAAGAACATAGAGTAAGCTTCAGACCAGCCTTTGGTTACCGTCACTGTTTTCTGAGCAAGCTTCTTCCATGCTGTTGTCGCTTCATCACCGTATACCGACTTCATCCAAAGCATCATGCCTTGGCCTGGTGTTGATGTACGAGGGTCTTGGTAAATAACCTTTAAATCATCACGCTGCTCAACCAGTTCTTTCAAGCTCTTCGGCGGGTTTACCAGTTTCTCTTTGTTGTAAACAAAAGCAAAGTAGCCAAAGTCATAGGGTACAAAAGTGCTGTCGTTCCAACCATTAGGAAGCGTTACTGATGAAGTATCAACATTATGCTCAGCCAATAAGCCCGTCGCTTTCGCTTCAGCCATCAGATTATTGTCGAGACCTAGCAAGATATCAGCTTTGCTGTTGCCGCCTTCAAGACGTAAACGGTTCAGGATAGACACGCCATCTTCTAGCGCGACAAAATTCACATCACAGCCACACTTTTCTTCAAATGCTTTTTCGACGGCAGGACGAGGGCCCCAATCCGCAGCAAAAGAGTCATAAGTGTATACGGTCAAAGTGTTGTCTGCAGCAAAGGCAGAAAATGAGATAGCTGTTGTTACAGCGAGGGTAGTTAATGTGAATTTCACTGGACGCTCTCCATGGTCTGAGCGGCACAGGTTTGAGGGAGGAGAACGGTAGAAGTTGTTCCTAACTCAATTCCTACGCCAGCATTATCTGGTTCAGGTTTACGGGTCCCAAGCACTTGCTTGATCTCAGCTCGCATTCATTATTTGAATGGTTCGCTCCCCGATGAGTGTTCAGAATTGTAATTCGAATTTTAACAATAAGCTATCAAGTTTGGATCAATTACGTTGATCGTAACCCCAACGTGGCACTAAACCCTGTTCGATACTAAGATGATCCAGAATGCGCGCCACCATAAAATCGACCAGATCTTCGATCGACTTAGGTTGGTGATAAAAACCCGGAGCTGCAGGCATGATCGTCACGCCCATGGTCGAGAGTTTGTGCATGTTCTCTAAGTGCAACGTAGAAAATGGCGTCTCACGAACCACCAACAACAGCTGGCCTCGCTCTTTCATAACCACGTCTGCTGCTCGCTCGATCAGGTTATCTGATAGGCCATGAGCAATTGACGCCAAGCTTCCTGCAGAACATGGGCACACCACCATCTGCTTCGGTGCTGCTGAACCAGAGGCAACCGGTGAGAACCAATCATCTTTGCCACACACCACCAGCTTTTCAGGGTCGCAATCTAAATGCTTAACCAAGGCTTGTTTCGCCGCATCCGGCCCAGCAGGTAACTTAAGTTCATGCTCGGTCGCCAATACCACTCGCGCTGCCGATGAAATCAGCAAGTAGACCTGATAATCGGCCGCCAAAAGGCATTCAAGTAAACGCAGGCCATAAGGCGCACCAGATGCGCCTGTGAAAGCAAGAGTTATCGCTTTATCGTGTTTTGTCATGATCTCAGTTACTTCAAATTATAAGGTCTTGGATTGGGTTAACCTTTAAGGGCTAACGCATCCAACAATTTCTGGTGAATACCGCCAAAGCCACCATTACTCATTACCAAGATTTGGTCACCCGCTTGTGCCTCTGAGACAATTTTAGCAACGAATGCATCCATATCATCACTTACGTGCGCGGGTTGATGACAAGCATCCGCAACATCTTGTACAGACCAATCAATGTTATCTGGTTGGAATAAGTAAGTGGAATCCGCTTGTTTAAGCGAATCAGCTAAGGTTTCTTTGTGCACACCACGCTTCATAGTGGCAGAACGAGGCTCTAAAACGGCAATAATTTTTTTCTTGTCGACCTTATTACGTAATCCGCCCAGAGTAAGTTCAATCGCCGTTGGATGATGAGCAAAATCGTCATAAACAGACACACCAGCCACCTCGCCTTTAAACTCCAAACGACGCTTAGTATTAATAAAGGTAGCTAACGATTCACAAGCTAGATCTGGTGTCACGCCCACGTGTCGTGCTGCAGCTATCGCCATCAAAGCATTATTTACGTTGTGGTCGCCTACCAAATCCCAGTCTACCGTTCCAACAAATTCGCCTTGGAAGTACACCTCAAATTTAGAGCCGTCTTTAACTAATTTCTTGGCATCCCAATCACCAAGTTCACCACTCGACTCAGTTTCACTCCAGCAACCACGAGATAGAACATCTTGAATAGCCGCATCTTGTTTAGGAGAGAAAATACGACCGTTGCTTGGTACTGTACGTATCAAATGATGAAACTGACGCTTAATCGCTTCAAGATCATCGAAAATGTCAGCATGATCGAACTCTAGATTATTCACCACCAAGGTTCTTGGGTGGTAATGAACAAACTTAGATCGCTTATCGAAAAAAGCACTGTCGTATTCGTCGGCTTCCACCACGAAGAACATACTTTCACCAAGGCGAGCCGATATACCAAAGTTACCCAATACGCCACCCACTAAGAAGCCTGGCGCATAACCACAATCTTCTAAGATCCAAGCCAACATACTTGATGTCGTAGTTTTGCCATGCGTACCCGACACCGCCAGAACCCAACGGTCATGCAGTAGGAATTCTTGCAACCATTGCGGGCCAGATGTGTATCTAAGGTTATTATCCAATACATACTCAACGCACGGATTACCACGGCTCATCGCATTGCCGATAACCACTAGGTCCGGCCTTGGTTCTAATTGGCTCGGGTCGAACCCTTCAATAATTTCAATCCCTTGAGATTCCAACAGCGTGCTCATTGGAGGGTAAACATTCGCGTCACTACCCGTAACCTTGTGACCTAATTGACGAGCCAATACCGCAGCACCACCCATGAAGGTGCCACAAATTCCTAAGATATGAATATGCATAAATTGCTTCCAAACGCTTGGCTAAATAAACGATGCCGAATTAAAACGGCTTGCACTCATTATCATTAAATGGCGATTAAAAGCGAGCAGCAATGTAAAACAAATTGAGTCGACATAGTAAGTGAGATCTGTGTCGCTTAGTTCATTACCATTAAAAAGATCTAACCTTTAGAATTTAGGTAAGCGTCTAGATGAATAAAGCCCACTCAAGAGGCCGAATCTACAGTGCTCAAATCCCCCCTAATATTGAGAGAAGTTTAAGGAAATAACATGTCTGAGATGCGCACCCTTGGTGAGTTCATTGTTGCAAAACAAAATGACTTTCCCCATGCAAGTGGTGATCTATCATCCCTTTTGTCATCAATTCGTCTTGCTGCAAAAATTGTTAACCGTGAAATCAACAAAGCAGGTCTTGTCGACATTACTGGCGCTGTTGGTACAGACAACGTTCAAGGTGAAGAGCAACAAAAGCTAGACCTTTACGCGAACGACAAATTTAAAGCAGCTCTAGAAGCTCGTGACCAGGTTTGTGGTGTAGCAAGTGAAGAAGAAGACGAAGCAGTTGCCTTCAATAAAGAGCTAAACAAAAATGCAAAATACGTTGTTTTGATGGATCCACTTGATGGATCTTCAAACATCGATGTGAATGTATCTGTTGGTACGATTTTCTCTATCTACCGTCGAGTATCACCGATTGGCACTCCACCAACAGAAGAAGATTTCCTACAACCTGGACACAAGCAAGTAGCCGCGGGTTACGTGATTTACGGTTCTTCAACCATGCTTGTTTACACGACAGGCGCTGGCGTAAATGGCTTCACCTACGACCCATCATTGGGTACTTTCTGTTTGTCTCATGAAAACATGATGGTCCCTGATGAAGGTAAGATTTACTCAATCAACGAAGGTAACTACTTCCGTTTCCCTACAGGTGTTAAAAAGTACATTAAGTACTGCCAAGAAGATGAGCCGAGTGACAACCGTCCTTACACCTCTCGCTACATTGGTTCTCTAGTATCTGATTTCCACCGTAACCTACTGAAAGGTGGCATCTACTTGTATCCAAGTACACAAAGTCACCCTCAAGGAAAACTGCGTCTGTTGTACGAGTGCAACCCAATTGCTTTCCTTATGGAGCAAGCGGGCGGTATCGCATCAGATGGTGTTCAACGCATCATGGATATCAAACCAACTGAGTTACACCAACGTGTGCCTTTCTTCGTTGGTTCAACAAGTATGGTACGTAAAGTAGAAGAGTTTCTTGAGCTTAACCGAGACTAGTTTTCTCGATTAATTATCAAAATAGCGTCATTAAAAAAGCCAGCATTCACATGCTGGCTTTTTGTTTGATCACTCAAAACACATAGCTATTGAGGGTTGTCCCGCTTACACCAGTTACCCGAAAGTATTTCTTTATTAGCTGTTAGATCAAGCTGATACAAATATACCCATGCTAATCCAAATATAGTCTCTATTTGCTCGCGACGATACTCCACAGGAGCATCTTCTAGCCGGTCGAGCGACTCTAAAATTTCGTCGTTAATGATATAGACCTCGCCAGCGACACTTTTATTTCCAAAAATCATCGCCGGATAGGAACCTAAATCAAAAAGGGCGTACTCCTCAGGTGTATCAAACCGCCCCAGTAAATCGCAGCCCTTCAAATAGTGGTGATTGGACTGACCTTGCCTCAACGTTCCATAAACAAAAACAAGATGCTGCATAAACCCTCCACGGGCCTTTCTATTTGTATTCCAACCAATGGATGAAATCAGAACAACTCGATTTCAAACGGCTTTACTCAAATTCAAATTGATAGAGAAGATCCACAGCGCTGTCTAAACCAGACACGGCTTCAACGTAAAGGTCCTGCATCAATCGATAGCGGACAGTAAACTCACCTAACGAGTTGAAGATACCCACGCCATACTTCACCTGTAAGCCAGGCAGGATGTAGCCACTTACTGTCACTTGAGAGTCATCTCCAGAGCCTGCGGTATCCAATTGCAAATCCTGTACACCAAATGCTTCACCGATTTCGCCAACAACTTTACCACTCTGAGCCAAACTCAAACCAATTAAGGTTGTCGTCATCGAGCCGCTCGATTCGCCATCAATATCTTGACCACGCAAAATATAAGACAGCGCGTTTGCTTGCGGCATCGCAGGGTCAGAATAAATCTCGATGGTCGGCTCTGTCGCCGGGCCAGTCACTCGAATACCTGCAGTCACATCATCCTGAGTATTATCAGGGTTACGAATCGCATTGATGGCTACATATGGCTGATCCGGTGGACCATTCATTAGAATCTTACCTTCTTCGATCAAAAGGTCTTGCCCGAATGATTGGTAAGTACCATCGACGATGTTCACTTCACCTGTAATAAATGGCCCCTGGTCTTTTTGAGCCACGTTGAGCTTACCGACCAAATCACCTTCAAGTCCGAAGGCAGACAGTTTAAAGTCATCACCAATGGAGATATTAATATTGGTCATCACATTAAATGGAATCGTATCTTCACTTTCTGGTTGAAGGTCTTTATTCAAAATAACTTGATCAGAAGACACACCAACTGCTGACGGAGGTAAATCTTCTACGACAATTCGCCCCCATGGCAATGCAATGTCACCCGTAATTTTTGCAAGCTCCGGCGTAACATCAATGGTCATATCAGGAACTACTTTAACCTTGACCATCGGTGGAATATCAACCATCAACTCATCAGCAAACACTCTCACATTCGAGTGCCATGCTTGAAGATCCTGCCAATCACCTGAACCCTCAATATCCAGGTGACCATCAGGCGTTTCCACATTAGCATCAAGCTTTGCGCTGTAACCATCAAAATCGAGAGCAATATGGCCATCTTTAACATCAACAGGTGTAACATCCCCTTTCACTTGAATGCCATCAACAGAGAACTGACCAAAGACTTGAGGATGCATCAAGGAGCCTTTTACTTTTAAATCACTCTGAAGATCGGCCTTCAACAAACTATATTCGCCAAGAATTGGCTGCAAGAAGTCTAGATGGAAGGTTGTCAGTTTAATGGCTGCATCGACCATTTTATCTTCTGCAAGAATATCCGGTAGCGACACCGTGCCAGACAGGTCACCATTGTCGGAAACATCGAATTTAAAGTCGGCGTCCAGTTGGTTGTCTTTTAATTGTGCATTCAATGCAAAGCTTTCCCAGCCCAGCGTGATTGGCTCACCAACTTGTTGAACAACCTGACCTTTCGGCATATCAACGCTTACCACAACCTCAGGATCACCTTGTTCAGACCACTTAGCATGAGCGGTCGCATTCACTAAGCCCTGCAGTTGCGTCTCTTTAGGCACAAAGGCCTTAATCTGATCGAAGTCGAATTGGTTGATGGCCAACTTAGCCTCGCCCGACTTTCCAACACGAACGTCTTCATCCAAACACACACTCGAACCAGATTGTTTCCAACAATGTGCTTGAATATCGGCAAACTGCTTATCTACATCCGCCTTTATCGAGACAGGTTGATCTAAGACCCAAGGACCTTGTTGAGTGGTTATTTTGACTCTATCTAACGACCCATCCCAAATAATAGAAGGCTTTTGAATCAACTCCCCAGAGATGGCCAAACTGGTCGACACGATGTCAGATATCACATCAAGTGTCACTGTGTGTTTCTTCTCGCCACCACTCACCGTGAGATCAATGCTTTCCACGCTTTGATCTTGGTAGGTTAAGTTCTTCGCTTTTAATACAAGGTCGGCTTGAGCCTCCGGTAATGGCAGCGGAACCACAGAGCCATTAAGCGATAACGACTCAAGTGTAGCCTCGTTATTCCAATCGACCTTATCTACATTTAAAGCAAGATCGACTTCAGGCTCTTTGGTTGGACCGCTCAGTTGGATGCTACCGATCACTCTGCCTTTCAACTCAGGAATACTTTTTGCGAGCTCAGGGAAAAAGATCTCAACGCCCATATCCCATTGCTTATCAAGCTCACCCAGCGCCTTAATCGAGTTAACACCGTGAGCCAAGCTCAAACCACTGGTTTTCAGTTTAGGTTCACCGCTCGCGCTGCGATCCGACGCTGACAACTGACCTTCGATATCCAGAGGGTATTCTCTCAAGATCCCTTCAATATCCAACTTAGGCAGCTCAATTGCCCAACCACCCGCTTCCGTCAATTCACCCGAAGTAACGATGCTTCCGCTAATGTTACCTTCGGCTTCTGGCCACTGCAGGCCCGGCTGAATGTCTTTGAGCGTCACATCGGCTTGCCAATTAACAAGACTCTTCCAGTTCGCATTAACCACACCATTGAGTTCACCACCCAAGGTATTCAGTTTCAAGCGTTCAAGTTCAATCTGTTCTGTGCTGCCTTTACCTTGCAGATCTACTGTTAAAGCCGGAATTTCCTTACCATCCGCTTCGCCTTTGAGTTGCACATTAAAACCATCTAATGAGCCATTGGCTTTGAATTTCTCAATTGCAGTTTGGTAGTCACTTTTACCTGTCAGAGGCCACTGTGCTTGGCCATCTTCTAAAAGAAGGTCAAATGGTAAAGTTGACTCTAAGGGTTGAATATCCCCAGACAGTTTTGCCTCAATCAATTCAGAGAACTGAGACTCAAAGCTTAGTTTGGCCACGCTGCCTTTTGCTTTCAGCGATAACTTCTGACCAGAGAGATCGGTTTCTTTCACCAAAGCATCTAAAGAAAGATCTAATGGGTAGCCATCTGTAAGCTCAACTTTAGCAGTAAGGTTAGCGCTTGCTTGTGGCATATCGAGTTCGAGAGTGGAAACTTCGACAATATTTTTACCCGCTAGTGCTTCGATTCCAAGGTGGTTCACCACAATCGGTGTATCTTGTTCTAAGGTGAAACGGTTGAGATCAAAACGCTCCAACACAACTTGTAAAGGAATCCAAACTTCTGGTAATTCGATCGCTGTTTTGGCGGTTGATTCTGGCTCTACTTTTTCGGTTTGCGGTTCTTCTGCCGACTCAGCAAGCTTAACCTTAAGATCATTGAATAAGGTTGGCGATACCGTCAGTTTTTCCCCCTGCATGCTCAAAGCGGTTGAGAACAAACCCCATTCAATCTCATGCCCCAGAATATTCAGTTTGATATCAGACAAAGCAATACGGTTGATCACGATTGGTAGCGGCGTTTTCACCGATGTCACTGGCGGAGTCGGTTCAGTTTCTTCTTCAGAGGCTGGAGGCAATTCAGTAAATGCGAAATCCAAACCTTGAATCGCTAAGCGGTCGACACACAACTTAGGGTCGAGTAAACATCGAGGGTTGATAGCCAATGCCAATTTTTCTACTTTGGTATCGATATGAAGGCTGTCATCTTTAAACTGAACGTTATTAAGCGTGAAACTTGGGAAAAGAGCACCTTTAGTGCTTTCCACTTTAAGTTGTGGCAATGCTTTTTCAGCGCCCCATAGCACTGTGTTCAACCCTGGGTTGGTGAACAAAACAAAACCGAGCAGGGCTATCAACAACAGCAAAATAGACGTCAATGAAATCGACGTCCATTTAATGCACTTGCCCATAACTTTGATCATAATTCTGGCCCTAAACTAAAGTGCAGTTGGAACTCATCACCTGGGTCAGCATCAAGCCCCCACGCAAAATCTAAGCTTACCGGTCCAACGGGTGATGCCCAACGGACGCCAACACCAGTGCCGCGCTTCCATTCTGGTTTATCATTGAAGGCATCACCAATATCGTAGAAGGCCGCGCCCCACCAATTTCCAACTAGGCGGTATTGGTATTCAAACGAGCTGGTTGCAATAAATTTTGCACCCGTTAATGCACCACTTTCATCTTTAGGAGATATAGACTCATAGCCATAACCACGGAGGCTATTATCACCACCCGCGAAAAACCTTAGTGAAGGAGATAATTTATCAAACTCGTCAGCGAAGTTGCCGCCGAATTGAAGCCGAGTTAAACCTCGATGATTATCGCCAATACTTCTGATCCATGCTGTTTGTCCTTGGAAACGAACCACCTTAGTTTCAGACAATATTGTGTCATCGCCCGCTTCAATCATAACGCTCTGTTTATCTCCCCACATCGGCATCGAACCGCCTCGCGTTCGAGTGCGTGAAAAAGAGATGCCCGGCAACACAAATTGCGCTAAGTCATCTTGCAAACCTTGTTCATAGTTTTCGACCAAGTATCGAATGAATACCGTGCGTTGCCAGCCGTTATCTAGACGCCAATATCTTTCTAAGGCAAGGTTTGATTCCAAACTCTTGGTATCACGATTATCCAAATTCTTCATACCGTACTTAACTTGATAATAGTCATTAAGTGCGTCATCCAATGGGATTTTATAAGTCGCGGTAATCGTCTGCTCAGGCTTAGAGATCGACAAGCTACTATTGAAACTATGGCCTCGATCGTTAACCCAAGGTTTCTTCCATTTGAGAGTGCCTTTTACACCGAGATCAGTTGATACACCAATACCGGTTTCGATTTGATTACGCGCTTGCGGTGCAAGGCTCACCTTCATCGGGATTTCGCGACCTTCGCCCAATTGGCTTAAATCTGGCTCAACAAATACCGAGGAGAACCAATCTGTATTAGACAAGTTTTGGTTGTATTCACCGACTTTGGTAATTGAGTAAGGCTCGCCATCTTCAAATGGCTTGAGAGATTGAACTTTACCATCTTCGATTTGACTGCCCGTCACTGTGGTTGTACCAAAGTGATAACGGATACCACTGTTATAATGAAGGCGGACATAAGCGCGGTTCAATTCAGGAGCGACTTCTAGCTTGCTAAGATCATACGCACCATCGAAGTAGCCTTTCGCTAATCCTAAGTTACGGAGCGACGATTTCAAAGAGTCATAATTACCGTGATTCAGAATCGAACCTTTAGACAACTTGCTCTTGGCTATCAAGGCTAAAAAATCTGGATCATCCTTGGCTTCACCAGTCAGAACGATATCTGAAGTATAAATGACAATCGGCTTTCCCCGGTCAACGGTTAAAGTCAATTCGGAGTCATCTTCAGAGTGAGAAAAAGTGATCTTAGGATGGTAGTAGCCTAACGCATTTAGGGCTTCTCTAATCATCGATTCCAAGCGTGATTGGAACCTTAGTGAAACCGAATACTCTTCTTCAGGGATCGCACTCAGATAAGCATCAACATTATCTTCAAGCGCTCCATCTAGCCCTTTAATCTCAAGGGAAACGTCAGCAAAAGCGAGCGTCGATGACAATAGAGTGCCAATCAGAACTGGTAAAGTTTTTCTTATCATGTTTAATTGGTGAAGAAGTTATCAATACGTTAATAAGTGAAAAGAAATAATACCGCTAAATAGGCATTGAGTCTGTAATAAATCCTGGAATAACACGGTCTAATTTAAAGACTTATTCAATATTGACCAACAGTTAATATGAACCCACGGTAAATATAAGCCAGCGCGGTAAACGTATGCGAAAAGGAATATAACATGCTAAACAAACAACAACTGGTTTCTGCAGCAACCGCACTACCGGGAAATGCTGACCCAATTCGAATCACTGAGCGCCATTTCCTCAATCAAACCAACCTACTCGATGCTCCTACTGGCTCTCAACAAGAAGTCCTGTTTGGCATGGGATGCTTCTGGGGAGCTGAGCGTTTGTTTTGGCAATTGGACGGCGTTATTTCAACATCCGTTGGTTACGCTGGTGGATACACAATCAATCCCACTTATGAACAAGTATGTACTGGGCAAACCGGCCATACTGAAGTCGTTCGTGTCATTTTTGATAGTGAACAAACCTCTCTAGATCGAATACTTGAGACCTTTTGGGAACGTCATGACCCAACTCAAGGGATGCGCCAAGGCAACGATTTAGGGACTCAATACCGTTCCGCCGTTTACACCTTCAGTGAAGAGCAACAGTCTATCGCTGAGCGCTCTAAACGTGAATATCAACGAGCAATGACTGAATCATTAGGCAACGAAATTACGACAGAAGTTCTGCCTGCAGGAAAATATTTTTTCGCAGAAACCTACCACCAGCAATACCTAGCTAAAAATCCGAATGGTTATTGCGGGTTGGGTGGAACGGGTGTCTGCTTCCCTCCGCAATAAAGTACAGCTCGACATACCAGAAAGAACAACACACATTAAAAAGGGCTTCCATTAGGAAGCCCTATTCATTAAAAATCTATTTAATACAGTGCAACTCGATAAAGTTTAGCTAGACTGGTAACGCAGCAATCGTGCCGTTAACTTCTTTAAAAATAGTGAGTTTTTGTTTGTCAGATACTTCAGGAAGAAGCACCTTGCCTTGGTCGAAGCGAAACTCGCCGACACCTTCAATAGCAAACTGGCCTTTGAACAGGACTTTAACGAAACGCGCCACCTGATGTGGACGGTAAGTAGAAAATTTTCTTAACATAATACAACCTCAATTCCATTTGAGTACTACAGTCACATACCTGAATAGGATCACTATTCAAAGCACATTAAATCGCTAATTCCTTTAGCAAACAGCAAGATAATCTATTGTTCATCTCGATAATGATGCATTATACCTCTTGGTGACAAGCCTGCAACTTATTTCTACATCGTACGATAAAAAAGTTAAAGAGGCATTTTTCAAATTTCATATTATACTTCCAGTGCAAACCAATAAGCGGAACAAAAATATAATGAAAAACAAAACTCTACTGGCTTTTTTAGCCGCAGCCTCTCCACTCTTCGCCAATGCTCACAACCTATCTGTAGGTGCAACCTTGCCTGCTGTCGATGTTAGCAACTATGGTGAAATCGTACTAAACGACGGAAATACCGGATATCAAGCTTGGGCAACCAACAATCTCCTAGGTAAAGTTCGTGTCGTTCAAGCTATCGCTGGCCGTAGCAGCTCTAAAGAGCTCAACGCACCATTGATGGCAGCCATTACCGCATCTAAGTTCTCAGAAGACAGTTACCAAACCACGACCATCATCAACCAAGATGATGCTATCTGGGGTACAGGTTCTTTTGTGAAATCGTCTGCCGAAAGCAGTAAAGAAGAATTTCCATGGTCTTCTATGGTGCTAGATGAAGACGGAGCCGTCGCGTCTTCATGGGCTTTAGCAGAAGAAAGCTCAGCGATTATCGTTCAAGACAAGCAAGGTAAAATATTGTTTGTTAAAGAAGGCGCTCTCAACGAATCAGAAATCACGCAAGTCATTGAATTGATTAAAGCGAGTCTTTAATCAGATATTCGCGTCTTTTTCGAGACCTGGCCAAAGGATATTGTTATATTATAACAGTATCCTTTTTTAATTCTGTGGTTATTCATCCTCATGTGGCAAAGCACACCTAACAATGTAAAACGCAAAACAGGCTTCTTGCTTGGGCTGATGCTCATGCTAAGCCTGTTAGCCGCAACACATATTGTGGATATTCACCCAGAACACCACACTTCGCATCAATGTGAGCTGTTTTCGCTCAATCAGTTCATCACAGCACACTCACTACCACAGATTCCAGAATTCCATTCGGAATTTACTGTCGCTATCACTGAGTCAGTAACTTCACTACAGCGGCTATATTTCGCTTATTTAGCTCGTTCACCTCCTGTAAATATCGCTTAATTACCACTACTTTTTAATTAACCTTTAATTCAGGAAAAAAACATGAAACCTACTATTTTAGCCGTTGTTATCGGCATGACTGTCTCTACAAATGTTCTAGCTAACGAAGAATTCCGCTCTCATGGTGCACACGTACACGGTCAAGTTGAAGTAAACATCGCGCAAGATGGGCAAGAACTGCTTGTTGAAGTGACCGCTCCCGGCGCGGATGTGGTTGGCTTTGAACATGCTCCAGAAACAGCAGAACAAAAGAAAGTGTTTGAGCAGGCTATCGCACAATTAAACAAGCCAGAAGAACTGTTTAGTTTTAACAATGCGAGTTGTACTCTGAAGTTCAAGTCAGTGGCGAACACCTTAGAAGGCGAGCATGAAGGCCATGATCATGCGGAACACGGTCATGATGACCACAAAGACCATGACCACGCTAAACACGATCATGATGACCACAAAGACCATGACCACGCTGAACACGATCATGATGACCACAAAGGCCATGACCATGCTGAACACGATCATGATGACCACAAAGACCATGACCACGCTGAACACGATCATGACGACCACAAAGACCATGACCACGCTGAACACGATCATGACGACCACAAAGACCATGACCATGCTGAGCACGATCATGATGACCACGAAGGTCATGACCATTCTGAAGGTGGCCACGGTGAATTCACGGTTGAGTACCATTACCAATGTTCAGACGTTGCTAAGCTAGACACAGTTAGCACTCAATGGTTCTCTAAGTTCAGTAATACAGAAAAAATGACTGTTAACTTGCTAACAGACACAGCTCAGGTACAAGAAGTGCTTAACGCAGAGCGTATTAGTTTCCGATTCTAATCACTCCTAGGTCGGATTAAACGTAAAATAAACAACCAGGTAAGTCATCACTTACTTGGTTGTTCAAATCGGTGTGTTCTGGGGAATTTATGTTCCAAATAGCTGTCCAGTAGATACACCGCTTTAATTATTGGAGCTAGTATGCCTTCTGACAGTTCATCACTTGTGGTCAAACTCGAAAATATCAGCTTTCGTTGGAAGCCTGAATTACCACCAACGCTAGAGATCCCCTCTCTGTACATCCAAGCCCAAGAGCACCTTTTTATTAAAGGGCCAAGTGGATGTGGAAAATCAACATTGTTAGGGCTACTGACAGGAATCAACCAAGCCGAGCAAGGAGAAGTCTCTATCCTTGATCAAGACCTTACTCAGCTTACACCTCGTCAAAGAGATAAATTCAGAGCCGACCATATCGGTTATATCTTCCAACAATTTAACCTGCTTCCTTACCTATCAGTAATCGACAACGTGACGCTTCCTTGCCAGTTTTCACAGATTCGTAAACAGCAAGTCGCTGAAAGCCAGAAAAGCTTACAAGAGACGGCTCGAGAGTTGTTACTCCGATTAAAGCTACCTCAAACCTTGATGGACAAGCCTGTTACCGAGTTGAGCATTGGTCAACAACAACGTGTAGCCGCAGCCCGTGCCCTAATCGGCCAGCCCAAAATCATCATTGCAGATGAACCAACATCTGCATTGGATCATGACAACCGAGAAGCCTTTATCGAACTGTTGTTAGAACAAGCTAACCAGGCAGGTTCTACTCTTATCTTTGTTAGCCATGATCCCACACTAGAAAAGTTGTTCACTCGAACCATAGATTTAAAAACCGTTAATCAAGCTAAGGTTGTCGTATGAAAGTAATTACTCACTTAGCCCTAAAAAGCGTACTCAACCGCAAAGCGACCGCCATCCTTACCATTCTCACGGTTGCTGTATCCGTCATTCTCTTGCTCGGCGTAGAGCGCGTGAGAACCGAAGCAAAAAGCAGTTTCGCCAATACGATTTCAGGTACTGACCTTATCGTTGGAGGCCGTTCTGGTCAGGTAAACCTTCTGCTTTACTCAGTATTCAGAATCGGTAATGCGACCAACAACATCGACTGGAAAAGCTACCAAGAATTTAGCCAGCACAACGCAGTAAAGTGGGCGATACCAATCTCATTGGGTGATTCACACAAAGGCTTCCGCGTGATGGGTACAAATCATAGTTACTTTGAAAACTATCGCTATGGAAGTAAGCAATTACTTACTTTCCAACAAGGTAAAGAATTTGAACAGCTATTTGATGTAGTGATTGGTGCCGATGTCGCGAAGAAGTTGGACTATACGATTGGTGACCAAATCATTCTTGCGCACGGTATCAGTGATGTTGCGTTTAGCCGTCACGACAATCTGCCCTTCAAGATCGTGGGAATACTGGCACCAACCGGAACACCAGTAGACAAAACCGTACACGTATCGCTAGAGGCAATCGAAGCGATTCACGTTGGCTGGGAATCAGGTGCTAACTTAGGTCACACGCCGGATGCTGAAACGCTCAAGACCTACGATTTCCAACCTAAGCAGATTACTGCGATGATGGTTGGCCTTAACTCGAAAATCCAAACATTCGCACTGCAACGAGAAATCAATAACTACCGCCAAGAACCTTTGAGCGCCATTATGCCGGGCATTGCGCTTCACGAATTGTGGGGAATGATGGCTGTAGCAGAACAAGCACTGTTAATTGTTTCAGGGTTTGTTGTTGTCGCCGGTTTATTGGGCATGCTCAGTAGCCTACTCACTAGTTTGCAAGAAAGACGTCGAGAGATGGCTATCCTGCGTGCGATGGGTGCAAGACCTCGTCATGTGTTTGGTTTACTGATAAGTGAAGCCAGTGCGCTGACCTTCCTTGGCATTACATTGGGTGTTGCGGTGTTGTTTGCGCTGATCGCAGTGGTTGCTCCTATTGTGCAACAAAGCTATGGTATCAACATATCGATATCCGCAATCACACCTCATGAGTGGAAACTACTTATGTTGGTACAAGTTGCCGGAATCATTATCGGCTTTATTCCCGCTTTCAGGGCTTACCGCCAGTCATTGTCTGATGGCATGACGATTCGAATCTAAAATAGGAACCTACGATGCAACGCAAATTCCTACTGATACTTGGGCTACTTCTGTTCCCATTTATCAGTACAGCTCACGCTGAAACCACTCAGAATGACGAATCGGTATTAACACTTGAATGGATTGATTTGATTCCAGAATCAGAGCGCGCTCAACTAGATTCATTTGGTATGCCGATGGTTGACCACAATAGTATGGACAAACCTCAACAATCGACACTTGGCGCTGTTCGCCCTGAGCTGAATGGCAGCACAGTAAAGATTCCTGGCTTTGTGATTCCATTGGAAGGTGATGAGAACATGATCACGGAGTTTCTGTTGGTGCCTTACTTTGGCGCATGTATCCACGTGCCACCGCCGCCACCGAACCAAATCATCTATGTGAAGTTCCCTAAAGGTGCACCGATCCAGCAGTTATGGGATGTGATCTATTTGGTCGGAACGCTAAAGACTGAGTCAATCAGCCATGATTTAGCGCAAACCGGTTATCTTATTGAAGGTACTGCGATAGAAGAATATGACGACATGTAGTCACTAGAAGGGTAGCTCAAGGATGAGCTGCCGTGGCTGAACGAGTGTGATCATTCAGTAACAGTTTAATAACGATAATTTTCTTCTAAATTACGCGATGTAATTAGATAAGTAAGCTAGAACGGCGACATAAGTCGCGAGTAATAACCCTATACTAAGCTGTTTCTTCAGCTTGTTATCATTGACTTGATTCATAACTCCTCCCTGAGAACTACAATAAATTTAACATTTTATTATCATCAGCAAAAGTAAAATTTTGTTGAAACCTTCAACTCTGCACGCAAAATCTAGCCACCAATAAGATAAAGAGTTACATTTTAGACAGTTAAGTCGTCTCCTAACGGTACTCTTATGTCAGAAACCAAACAGCCAGTGATCATTGAGCATGCTAGCGATACACAGCACAAGCATGAGAAAAAGCCTCATATTGCCGACAGTGCTAGCAGGATGCTGCACATCGCACAAAGCTTCGGCCTCGATTCCTTAATTAGTCATAGTGCAAAGCCAAACGATAAAGCTGAGAGTACCCTTATCGAACGGGCACTATTACGAGAGAAAAAACGTAGAGAGCTTCGCCAAAAGAACCTAGAACAAATTCTGAAATTGGCACACACTTCATGTAAAGATGAAGCGGCTGGAGATCCTGATCAGGACTGGCTATACCGTTTCTTCGATATGGCACAAGAGATCCACAATACATCGATGCAGAGGCTATGGGCTCAAGTACTGAAACGAGAAGTCACCAACCCAGGCTCGACGTCAATGAAGGCACTTCAGATCTTAAAAGACATGACACCAAAAGAAGCGCTCACCCTACAAAGAGCGGCTTCATTGGGTTGTAGCTTTGGTAGCGATAACAGCAGAAAGCTCTTACTCGGCTTTAAATCTCATGCTGGGTTATTCAGCTTTAGCAAAAGGGACACCACTAACACCATCAACCTTGGTGGGCACAACTTGCCCTACTCTAGCCTGCTCCACTTGATAGAGCTCGGGATTATTCTGGGCACAGAATTAGAATCAGGAGAGATTGATTTCGATCCAGCCCTGCACTTAAACTATCAAGGTAAGAGCATGTCACTGGCGCCTATTTCAAAAGGGGTCAAGCTGGTTTACTACCGATTCAGTCCAACCGGTAACGAGCTGTGCACCTTACTTGGCAACAAACCCAACATACAGTATTACGACCAACTGATTGCACTATTGAGCCAGAAATTCACGGTTCAGACAGAAGTGAAAAGCAGCGTGAATTACACCGTCTAGGCACTCAATGGTGCAAAGAATAAACGGTGTAAAGAGTGAAGAATATTGAGAGGAATAAAGAGAATCTAGAGGATAGGTTTCTTGTCTCGGTAAACCAAGGCTGTACTACTTATCAGTTATGAACAAATCGATAAGCAAGTGGACAGCCTTAGTCATACCAACGATCTCAATTGGCTAAAATATTACGCTTCTCTAAAGCATCAATACACAATTCGACCAATTCATCGAGTGTCTTCTCACCCGCGGGCAAATCAATCTCAGGATTCTGAGGCGCTTCGTACACTGAACTAATACCTGTAAAGTTCGGTATCTCTCCGGCACGTGCTTTCTTATACAAACCTTTAGGGTCACGCTGTTCGCAAACCTCAAGTGGCGTATTCACAAACACCTCTAGAAACTCACCTTCTGGCAATAAATCACGCACTAACTGTCTCTCCGCTTGATGTGGAGAAATAAACGCAGACAACACGATCAAACCCGCATCCGCCATCAATTTAGCAAGTTCACCAATACGACGAATATTCTCTCGACGGTCTTGCTCAGAGAAACCAAGATCGCTACATAATCCGTGACGAACATTATCGCCATCCAATAAGTAAGTATGGTAACCAAGCTGTGCTAAGCGGTTTTCTAATGCTCCAGCGACTGTCGACTTCCCAGAACCAGATAATCCCGTGAACCAGAGCACGGCTGGCTTTTGTGATTTCAGATTAGAGCGAAATGCTTTATCAATCGAGTGTTGATGCCACACAACATTCTCATCTTTTGGTTTGAGTACTGCGGTCATAATTAGTCCTTTAAATAAACAGCATTAAAATGGGAAAAAGTAAGGAATTAGGGTCAGCACCAAGCCCGAATAGACAATCGAGATTGGGATGCCGATGCGTAGATAATCGGTGAGATGATAATTACCTACGCTATAAACAAGTAAATTGGTTTGGTAGCCGTATGGCGAAATAAAGCTGGCGCTGGCACCAAACAGAACCGCCATAATGAATGGCATAGGGTCAACGCCATAGCCGATAGCCATGCTGTAGCCAATTGGGAACGAGAGTGCTGCGGCTGCATTGTTGGTCACCAACTCAGTCAGAACCAACGTCATAAAGTAGGTCGCGACTAACGCACCGAACACGCCCCAGCCATTAAAGGCTTCCATAAACATCAGCCCCATACGCTCAGACAAACCCGATGAAATCATCAGTTGAGCGATAGAAAGTGCAGAGCCAACGATCACCACAATATCAACCGGAAAACGGCGACGAAGCTCACCCAGTTGCACCACACCAAAGGCCACCAGCAACAGTAAGAAACCAGCCAGCCCTTTGATAATCGGCACGACTTCAGCAAGGGCTAAACCAATCACACTGGCAAAACCGAGCAATACAAACGTCGATTTATCCGCATCAAGCTTGGCACTTGAATCTAAGTCATTCATCAACACAAACTCTTTGTTGTGTTGCTGGCGCTGTTCTTCAAAGCGTTTGCCGGGAACCAGAATCAAGGTATCACCAGCGGTTAGTGTGATGTTTCCAAGACCACCTTCAAGGCGCTCATGGCCACGACGAATAGCGACCACAACCGCATCGAAACGATCTCTGAACTGGCTAGTTTTCAGGGTTTTGTTACAGAAGCTTGCTGACGAGCTCACCACTACTTCAACAAAGCTCTGGCCGTTAAGGTGATGCTGGCCAAACAGGGTTAATCCTTGAATTTCTTGCAGTGTCGCTACGCTTTCAACGTCGCCACAAAACAGCAATCGGTCACGAGCTTGCAGTATGAAGTCTGGGTCTATAGATGCCGTTGTTTTCCCGTCTCGAATCACTTCGGCTAAGAACAGTTTTCTCAGAGCTCTAAGATTATTTTCGCTGACGCTACGTCCAACTAACGGTGAGCCAGGTTCCACTCTTGCTTCTAGAAAGTAAGGCAAATCATCTTGGGAACCATCATCGTAGCTTGGTAAGAAGTAACTCAGAGGGATAAGGATCAACACACCACCCACTAAGACGGCTAAACCGATCAATGTTGGTGTGAAAAAGTTTAAGCTCGGCAATCCTGCATCTTCAACAAAGCTATTAATGATCAAATTGGTTGAGGTGCCGATCAATGTCAGCGTTCCACCTAAAATGGCAGCGTATGACAGAGGGATAAGTAACTTAGATGGCGCGTGTTGTTGATTACGTTTGATCGCTCCGATCAAAGAGACAACCACCGCCGTGTTATTAGTAAAAGAAGAAAGTAGCGCTGTGGAAATACCCAACTTCGCAACCACGGTACCTAGCCTACCTTCAGAGATATTGCGGCTAACCCAGCTGATTAAGCGAGTTTTCTCCAACGCACTTGATGCGAGGATCAGTAGAATTAAAGTCAGTAACGAGGAGTTAGTGAAGTTATTAGCCAAGCTCGACAAGTCGATCATGCCAGCCATAAAAGCAATAAACGCCGCGCCAGCAAAGATAAAGCTTGGCTTAATACGGGTAACGAGCAGGCAAGTAATAATGCCGAGCAAAATCGCTAATACAAATCCTTGTTGCCACATATACCCGTCCTTTATGGCGGAAACGATGGGTTTCCGCCTGATTCAATAAGCTGTTACTTGGTCGTTTATGACTTCAGTAATTGGCTTAGATCTTTGGCATCCCAATGAGGGAAATGCTTACGAACCAGAGCGTTGAACTCAAGTTCAAATGCAGAGATGTTACCGACTTGCTGTTCAACAGAGTCCAAACGGTCTCGAATCAAACCCGCACCAACCGTCACGTTGGTTAGACGGTCGATAACGATGAAGCCACCGGTATCGGCACTCTCACGGTATTTATCCAATGCGACCGTCTCGTTCAGTGACCATTCACACAAGCCAATACCATTCAGTGGTAACTCCTCGACAGCGTGGGTCGACAGGTTGTTGATGTCATATTGGTGGCGAACTGTTTCTACCTGACCGACGGTTTTCTTGCCGGCGATCTTAATGTCGTAAGCTTTGCCCGGTTGCAGTGGCTGTTCAGTCATCCACACGATGTCTGCCAATACATGGTTGGTGGATTCAATTTGCGCGTTTTCCAACACAATCAAATCGCCACGACTGATATCGATCTCATCTTCAAGAGTCAGCGTTACCGCCAAGCCCGCTTGTGCTGATTCAAGTTCACCATCAAAGGTCACAATGCTTGCCACTTTAGAGGTTTTACCTGAAGGCAACGCCTTAATTTCATCACCCACGCTGACACGACCAGAAGCCACTGTGCCGGCAAAGCCGCGGAAATCTAGGTTAGGACGATTGACGTACTGCACAGGGAAGCGGAATTCACCCGCAGAGCGTTTTTGGTCAATGTCGACGTTTTCTAGTACTTCTAATAGCGATGGGCCTTCGAACCATGCAAGCTCTTTACTTGGTGCAGCAACGTTAATGCCTTCAAGTGCCGAAACAGGCAGAATTTGAATGTTAGTTTCGCCTTCTAGGTTTTCAGCAAACTCTAGATACTGATCGCGAATCTCTTCAAAACGATCTTGCGAGTACTCGACGAGATCCATTTTGTTGACTGCGACGATGAAATGCTTCAAGCCAAGCAGGTTAGAAATAAACGAGTGACGACGTGTTTGATCCAGAACGCCCTTACGAGCATCAATCAGGATCACAGCCAGATCACACGTTGAAGCGCCGGTTGCCATGTTACGTGTGTACTGCTCATGCCCTGGGGTATCAGCAATAATGAATTTGCGTTTTTGCGTCGAGAAGTAGCGGTAAGCTACGTCGATCGTGATGCCTTGCTCACGTTCAGCCTGCAAGCCATCAACAAGCAACGCCAAGTCAGGCTTCTCACCTGTAGTACCCACTCGTTGGCTATCCGAGTGAACTGCTGCTAGCTGATCTTCATAAATCTGTTTTGTATCATGGAGCAAGCGACCGATTAACGTACTTTTACCGTCATCTACTGAACCACAAGTTAAAAATCTAAGCATAGATTTATGCTGATGCTGACTTAGATAACCTTCAATCCCTAGTTCAGCCAATTCGGCTTCTACTGCACTATTCATTTTTCTTTCCTTAGATTCTTAGAAATAACCTTGGCGCTTTTTCAGCTCCATTGAGCCCGACTGATCGTGGTCTATCGCTCGACCTTGACGCTCACTAGACGTTGCCACCAGCATCTCTTCAATAATGCCTGTTAACGTATTCGCCTCAGATTCAACGGCTCCGGTCAGTGGGTAACAACCCAAAGTACGGAAGCGAACGCTTTTCTCTTCAATCACTTCACCTTCTTGCAGCTCCATACGGTCATCATCAACCATGATCAACATGCCATCACGCTCAACCACAGGACGCTTGTCTGAAAGGTAAAGTGGAACAATATCGATGCTCTCTAGGTAGATGTATTGCCAGATATCGAGCTCAGTCCAGTTAGATAGCGGGAATACACGAATGCTTTCGCCTTTATTAACCTGGCCGTTATAGGTATGCCAAAGTTCAGGGCGCTGGTTTTTTGGATCCCATGTGTGGTTCTTGTCGCGGAAAGAATAAACACGCTCTTTCGCTCGAGATTTTTCTTCATCACGACGCGCACCACCAAAAGCGGCATCGAACCCGTACTTGTTTAACGCCTGCTTAAGGCCTTGAGTTTTCATGATGTCAGTGTGCTTGGAAGAACCGTGTACGAACGGGCTGCATCCCATCTCAATACCTTCTGGGTTCTTATGTACTAAAAGGTCGAAGCCGTACTTTTTAGCCGTACGATCACGAAACTCAATCATCTCGCGAAATTTCCAATCCGTATCAACATGCAATAGTGGGAATGGAATCTTGCCTGGATAAAACGCTTTGCGAGCTAAATGAAGCATCACAGAAGAATCTTTACCGATGGAGTACATCATCACTGGGTTATCAAACTCAGCAGCAACTTCACGGATAATATGAATACTTTCCGCTTCAAGCTGTTTTAGGTGGGTTAAACGTTCTTGGTCCATTTCAGTGCTTCCTTTAAGGCTCGCAGTACGAGCAATTCATTACTTGGTCTTGCCAAGCAAGGGATTTAACTCATCCACTTGAGTGAATGGGAGTATTGGCACTAGAAGAAAACAGAAGCTTCGTTTTGAGCTATCCTTGCTATTCATCTGCCTGATACGTCCTTGACATAGGCATTATGACGAGCCTCTCATATTACTGGAAATTCTAAAATTTCATTTTTTATTCGAAAAGCTGATAAGGGATGAGATTCATCGATAAATAGGTGAAATGAATGGACTAATACTATCGATGTGATTTGTACATTGATTGAGCAGGTTTGGGAGGCGTCTTGCAGAACACCATAAAGTAATCGATCTAAGTCACGAATTAACATTCGTTGTAATCATTGTTTCATTCGGTTTTGTTACATTACGCAACGAATTTTCTACTATCCACTTTGGAGCTACAAAATGAAAGTTGCAATGAAACCTTTGTCATTGGCTGTACTTGCGGGTCTTGGTTTGACTCTAGCAGGCTGCACAACAACACCAGATACCGATGAAGTGATTAAATTACGTGTCGTAGAAACGACGGATATCCATACCAACCTAATGGATTACGACTACTACAAAGACAAGCCGTCGAAAAAAATCGGCTTAGCACGTACTGCAACTCTAGTAAAAGAAGCTCAAAGCGAAGTAACCAACAGCGTATTAGTTGATAACGGTGACTTACTGCAAGGTAGCCCAATGGGTGACTACATGGCAGACAAAGGCATCGAAGCGGGTGAAGTTCACCCTGCATACAAAGCAATGAATCAACTAAGCTACGACGCTGCAAACCTAGGTAACCACGAATTCAACTACGGTCTTGAGTTCCTAGAAGAATCGATCAACGACGCTGATTTCCCATACATCAGTGCTAACGTTTACGACGCAGAAACTAAAGAACACTACTTCACGCCTTACATCATCAAGACGCACACGTTTGAAGATACAGCTGGTGTAAAACATGAAGTAAAAGTCGGCTACATCGGTTTTGTTCCACCACAAATCATGACGTGGGATAAGAAGAACCTTGAAGGCAAAGTGATCGCTCGTGACATCATTGAGACCGCTAACGAGTTAGTACCTCAAATGAAGGCTGAAGGTGCAGACGTTATCGTTGCAATCCCTCACTCTGGCGTATCTCAAGACCCATACAAAGCTGGCGAAGAGAACTCTACGCTTTACCTTTCTGAAGTAGAAGGCATTGATGCTATCGCATTCGGTCACTCTCACGCAGTATTCCCAGGTAAAGGCTTCGACAACATCCAAGGCGTTGACAACGAAAATGGCACAATGAACGGTGTTGCGGCAGTAATGCCAGGTCGTTGGGGTAGCCATGTAGGTGTTATGGACCTAACACTTGCACAAAAAGACGGTAAGTGGGAAGTGGTTAAAGGCCAATCTGAAGCACGCCCTATCTACGACAAGATCGAGAAGAAGTCGCTTGCTGCAGCTGATAAAGGCATCGTGACAGCACTAGAAAAAGACCACGCAGGTACTCGTGAGTTTGTTAACCAACCAATTGGTAAAGCAGACGATGTGATGTACAGCTTCCTGTCTCTAGTACAAGACGATCCAACAGTGCAGATTGTTAACCTTGCACAGAAAGATTACGTTGAGCAATTCATCCAAGGTGACCCAGACCTAGATGGTACTCCAGTACTTTCAGCAGCTGCACCATTCAAAGCGGGCGGCCGTAAGAATGACCCAGCGAACTTCACTGAAGTTGAGTCTGGTCAACTGACATTCCGTAACGCAGCTGACTTATACCTTTACCCGAACACGCTAGTCGCGATGAAGGTAACAGGTCACGAAGTAAAAGAGTGGCTTGAGTGTTCTGCTGGTCAGTTCAACCAAGTTGATGTTAACTCAACAGCACCACAACAGTTGATCGAGTGGGATAACTTCCGCACTTACAACTTCGATGTTATCGACGGTGTTGATTACCAAATCGACGTAACGCAACCTGCGAAATACGATGCAAACTGTAAAGTCGTTAACCCTGACTCACAACGTATTGTTGGCCTAACTTACCAAGGTAAGCCAATCGACATGAAGCAAGACTTCCTGATCGCAACCAACAACTACCGTGCTTACAGTGCTAAGTTCCCAGGTACGGGTGAAGACTTCATCGCATTTGATGCTCCAGATGAGAACCGTACTGTTCTTGCGAACTACATCTCTCGCGTAAGCAAAGAGCAAGGTCAAGTTAGCCCAACAGCTGATAACAACTGGTCATTTGCGCCAATCAAAACGGATAACACACTAGATATCCGCTTTGAAACATCTCCAAGCGACAAAGCGGCAGAGTTCATCAAAGAAAAGGGGCAATACCCGATGAAACGTGTTGCGACTGACGATGTTGGTTTCGCTGTTTACCAGATTGACCTAACTAAATAGATTACCCAGTAATCCATAGTTAACATTCTGAAAGGCTGAGTTTAACGACTCAGCCTTTTTCTTTTCTTATCTAAATTCAGAGTCTAAAGCCTTAACTTTCGCCCCTTAAACACCTGCTCATTCTTCATCTAAATCGCACGCCTCAAATCATCAATTGAATCCAATCAACGTAAAAAAGCAGCAATTCGCTGTAAGTTTTTCAGAGCTCCTCCTGTCTATTTAATTTACTACACTCAATGAATGGCCAACAAGCCATTCATCTATAGGATAGATAAGGACATTTGATGGGCACCGTCGAGAGCATTCAAGCATGGTTAAATACAGGAGAGGAATCGCTGCTATGGCTGATGCTTGGCATTATTGCGCTTTCTTACCTGCTTGAAGATCTGGCGATTGTTACAGCGGCAGGTTTAGCCACTCAAGGTCTCATACTACCTCAATATGCGCTGCTTGCTATTTTCATCGGCATTGCCACAGGTGATCTCGGTCTCTATTACCTAGGTAAATCAGGGCGTTATTTCAGAGGTGTTCGTTACAAAGCCCTCACCAACCGATACTTTCGAGCGCTTCGTACCAAATTACGTCAAAACGCATTCAGCAGTCTTTTTGTCATCCGCTTTATACCGGGGCTTCGTACCGTTGGTTTTACCTTAAGTGGTTTTTTCGCCATACCACTGCCTACTTTCTTGTTTGCCGTTATTAGTGCCACCGCGATCTGGACTGGCATTGTCTTCTCTGCCATCTACTATTTAGGGACATCAGCGTGGCTGCAAGCCTCTGAATATCAATGGATCATCATCCCGTGTGCCATCGCTTTGCTGTTTATCGGCAATCGATTAATGAATAGAACCTACTCTAGAGGATTATCATGAGTTCACCGCAAGATATTCGCATCATTCCAGCACATCAAATCAATGCAGGTATGCCTTTGCTTGAAAAAGATACCGTGCGCAGTGTCTCTCCTTATGAGTTTCTTCCAACGTGGTTCTTCTACACGCCAGTGGTGATTCAAAGCCTGATGCAAGGGTTACGGCACTTTGATTGGGCTCTGCCGCTCATCGCCAACCCGAGCATCAAACTCAGTGGTATGGTCGGCGAATCGAAACACGAAATATTGAGCCTTGCTGGATCATCAAGTAAGCGTTGGATCTCTCCATTTATCACTCTAACCAAAACCGATCTCAGCAGTAAGAAACAAGCTGAAGATGCGCGCAGTGCACTCATCCAATCGGATCTTAACTTTCCCATTGTCGCGAAACCGGATCTTGGTTGCCGAGGTGTCGGGGTAAAGCTGATCAACAACCAAGATCAACTTGAGCAGTATGTTGAATCCTTCCCAAATAATGCTCGCTTTCTTCTGCAAGAAAAGGCGCCTTATCAAGCCGAGGCTGGCGTTTTCTATGTTCGTTACCCGAATAGCAAACAAGGCGAGATCATCTCGATCACTCTCAAATATTCGCCAATGGTGACGGGGGATGGCAACTCTACACTTAAACAGTTAATCGAGAACAGCCCACGTGCAGGGCAACTCAGTCACCTGTATCTACCAAGACATGAAGATAAATTGGATCGAGTGCTCGCAGAGGGCGAAGAGTTCCAACTTGCGTTTGCGGGTAGCCATAGTCGTGGCTGTATCTTCCGAGACGGTAATCAATACATAACTCAAGCTTTAACCGAACGTTTAGATGAGATATTCGACGACTTTGATGGCTTTCATTTTGGTCGACTCGACGTCAAATTCAAAGACATGCACAGCCTAATGAGAGGTGAGGATTTCACTATCCTTGAGGTCAATGGTGCAAGCAGTGAAGCTGGGCACATCTGGGATCGCAACACACCGCTGCGAGAGATATTTTCCACGCTACTTCTTCAATACCGCATTCTTTTTGATATTGGCGCTCAACAGAAACAAAAAGGCCACCAACCTCCTTCTTTTAAGAGCTTATTTAACGCGTGGCAAGAAGAGAGACGTCTTGTTCAACAATATCCGACCACCGATTAACTTTGTACGAGGATCATGAATGAACCCCATAGCCCAACCGAGCGCCCTCACATCTTTCTCTCCTAGTATCAAAGGAGCGGTAGAGATATTGAATCAGGGTTTAGAGTTTCTATTAGCGATTTCTGACAGCGATTACCTGACACGAGCGAAGCCGCACGTCACAAGCTCTATTGGTGAGCATACTCGCCACACGCTCGATCTTTTTCATGCGCTTATTTTAAAAGAGAACGCGACCGTTGATTACAATACTCGTCGTCGTGGTCACCCTGTCGAATACGATCGGTCAATTGCGGTAAAAGAGATCCACTATGTGATCAACTGGCTTGAACGGTTAGACCGCAACGATCTCGAAGCGCCTATCATGATCCAAACCGAGGTTTCGATGGATGCTCAGGTGTTTGCAAGCCTACCTTCTACCCTAGAAAGAGAAGTGACTTTTGCGGCGCTGCATGCCAATCATCATTACGCGATGATCAAAGTGATCACCACCTTCCTAGACATTGAAACCTGTAACACCTTTGGTTATGCCCCAACCACCAGTAGCTATCTGAGGGAGCAATAATCATGTGTTCAGTATCTTGGCTACTTGAAGAAAATGGTTATCAGGTCTTTTTTAATCGTGATGAACAAAAGACGCGAGCACTAGCAATGCCGCCTAAACAGTATCGAGTCAACGATGTCGATATCATCATGCCACTCGACCCAACTGGCGGTGGTAGCTGGATCAGTATCAATGAGTTCGGGCTTTCGTTATGCCTACTCAATAACTATCAAGGCATAGTACCTGTTGGACCTTTAGTCAGCCGTGGTTTGTTACTCAAGAATCTATCATCGAATCGTAACATCAGTCAGCTCTCTGAAGCATTTCATCAGCTCGACCTGCACACTTTTGCTCCATTTACCTTGTTGGCTTTCGCGCCGAATTTAACTCAGAACAATGGTTTGGTTATCGCCTACATGTGGGATGGTATTCAACAGCACATCATCGACACCGATTCTCCGCTGTTCTCATCCGGTGTTGATTTAGAGCGAGTGCAAGCCTATCGACAAGCAAAATACGATCAGCTTATGACAACAGGTAAGAATCAACAGAACTTACTTCAGTTTCACTCTCACCATCATAGCGAACAATCTCATTTAGCGACCTGTATGCATCGTGAAGACGCACATACGGTGAGCTTTACACACTTACGTAATCTACATGGCCAAGCCTCTATGTTTTATGCACCCGGCTCACCTTGCAAACCAATAAACCCATGCCAGATAAATCAGCAGCGCTTTACCTTCGATTTGTCACCCGCAATCAATCTATAGATGGAGTCCATCATGAGAAAACTAATCACCATGGTCATGCTACTTGTTAGCCCGTACGTATTTGCTGCCGATGAAATCTACACCGGCTTCTTTAGCAGTAAGGCGCTCGATGGCTACGATACCGTAGCGTATTTCACTTCTGGGAAACCCGTTGAAGGGAGCAAGAAGTTCAGCACAGAGTACAAAGGGGCGGATTGGTATTTCTCTTCTGAAAAGAATCTGACTTTATTTGTTAATAATCCTGAAAAATATGCCCCTCAATATGGTGGTTATTGCGCATGGGCCGTTTCTGCCAAAAACGACTTCGCACCAGGTGACCCACAGTATTGGACCATAGTTGATGACAAACTTTATCTTAACTACGACCAAGAGATTCAAACCACTTGGGAGCAAGACCGTGCACAGCATATTCAACAAGCCGATAAAGCTTGGCCGCAGCTGATTAAGTAAAGGAATAACCATGACATTCACTCCTGCTAAACATCTCCCGGCAGCATTTATCGCTTTTGTGTTTGTTCAGTCGCTGTTCTTTAAGTTCACCGGCTCATACGAGACAGATCATATCTTTGGCACGCTCGCGACATGGTCAGGCTTAAGCTGGTTCGGCTCGTTTGGCGGCTACTTGATTGGATTCGCTGAATTGATTGCGGCCATTTTGTTGTTCACTCGTTGGCATGGCATCGGCGCCATTATGAGTGTGGGGATCATGAGTGGCGCAATTTTCTTCCACCTATTTACGCCATTAGGTATTCAAATGCCTGAGTTCAATGCAGCGGGTGAAATTGTCGGTTACGACGGCGGACTATTGTTTGGCATGGCATGCCTAGTCTGGCTATGCGGTGCGTTTTTAAGTGTGAAAGATTTCAAGAATCAAGACGGTTTCTTAAACAACTTTAGTCAATAAGGTAGCTTCATTATGATTGATAGTCCTTTTCGTTTACCACGTTACACGCCTTTTGGTTTAGGTGAGTCTGTTGTCGAGTGGGCAACTGGGCTATCTAAGCTAGACCGACTCTATCAAGATCGAAAAAACGAGTTATCTAGCTTCGAATTCATGAATTACACCCTGTCAGCACTCAATATCGACTACTCGGTTGTATCGGGAAGCACAGAAAACATCCCGGAAGAAGGGCCTGTCGTAATTGTGGCGAACCACCCGCTTGGCGCGATTGAAGGTGTAATCCTTGCTGATCTTGTAGGATCGGTAAGAAAGGATGTGAAGGTGTTAGCAAATGAGCTGCTCAAGCGACTGCCTGAACTGGATGATCTTTTCATCGGAGTCGATGTCTTTAATAGTAAAGAATCGAAACGTACCAACGCTAAAGCGATTCGAGATGCCAATCGTCATTTAGCAGACGGTGGACTGTTGATTGTGTTCCCTGCGGGCGAGGTATCGAGTTACCGTAAAGGGGCAAAAACACTGACAGACATCGAATGGAGCAAGTCGGTTGCCAAGTTTGTTAAGCGTCATCAAGCCACTACGGTTCCTATCTTCATCAATGGTAAAAACAGTGAGCTTTTCTATCAAGCTGGCCGTGTCCATCCGCTATTAAGAACGGCTCTACTCGGCCGTGAACTTCTTAATAAGCAAGCGACAACTATCTCTATCTCGATTGGCTCATCGATTCCGTATTCAGAGATAAAGTCATTTGAAAAAGAGATGGATATCGTCAACTATCTACGACTCAATACCTATCTAATGAGTCAACAAGATAGTCCTAGCACAGCAGTCCATGCCCCCTCTTTTGACACTCAAGTGATAGCACCAATCTCACCAGAAGTATTGTCCATCGAGATTAGCTCGCTCCCTGAAGAGATGAAGCTACTCGAGCAAGGCGACTTCGAGGTCTACTGCACGCCAAGCCAATCTATTCCCAACTTAATGCGTGAGATTGGTCGAGTAAGGGAAGAAAGCTTTAGAGAAGTTGGCGAAGGCAGCGGGCTTGCCTGTGATTTAGATGAGTATGACCTTTACTACCACCAACTGTTTGTGTGGAATAAAACCAAGGCAGAACTGGTTGGCGCGTATCGACTGGGTATGGTCGACAAACTCATCGCTGAGCACGGGCTTGATCAGCTCTACTCTCGTAGCCTGTTTAACTACAACCAAGAGTTTATCGATACGTTAGACAACAGCATTGAGCTTGGGCGATCGGTAGTAAGTAAACCTTATCAAAAGAGCCTTAATTCACTGTTACTACTGTGGAAAGGTATCGCGACCTTTGTATCTCGACACCCTCAATATACTCACCTATTTGGCCCGGTCAGCATCAGTAATGATTACAGTCACAATGCGCGCTTGTTGATAGCAACCACCTTATCGATTCACCACTACGATGAAGAAAAAGCGAATCTGGTTTCTCCTTCTTCACCTCTCAATACCAGTAGCCATGTTTTCTGGCAGAATCACCTATTGTCGTCATTGGCGAGTGTTCCTCTGCTTTCTAAAGTGCTAGCTCGTATGGAACAAGGAAAAGGCCTACCGGTACTACTGCGCCAATACCTAGGGATGAACGGGAAACTGGTTTGTTTTAACGTCGACCCATCATTTAATGATGCGTTAGATGGCTTGATTGTCGTGAACCTTAAGAAGGTACCATTTAAGACCTTAGGTAAATACATGGGTAGAGAACTCGCTCAAGACTACCTAGAACAACATGCTCGACGCTGATTTCGCCCAAACTGTACCTACACTCAAATAAGTGCGATGATTTCGGCACTTATTTGGGTTAGGTTATTTTCATGCACACCTCTTTTATCGAACAACTGCAAAGCTTCGACTTCTCTGAAAGTCAGATTGAATCTCTAGTTTATGTCGCCAAGCCACTTGAGCTACCGACCAGACATATCCTTATTAACCAAGGTGAAATGGCTGGCTCAATCTACTTCGTACTTGAAGGCTTGTGCCATGCTTGCTACCTCACTGATGATGGTAAGCAATACAGCAAAGAGTTCTACTGGGAACAAGATTGGATCATCGGCTTTGAGAGCCTGATAAAAAACCAAGCTTCCCCTTACCTATTAGAAACACTGACACCCATCACAATGTTAGAGCTGCCAATGAATGCAGTAATCGAGTGGCGTGCATCGAATAACCCTTTGTATTTAAAGCTGTTAGAAACACAACTGATGCATAAGGAAAACAAAGAACGCTTCATGCTGCTCTATACCCCTGAACAACGTTATCAGCTTTTCTGCGAACACTATCCAGACCTTGAACAGCGCCTCAACGACAATCAAATTGCCGCCTACTTAGGAATAACCGCAATAAGCTTGAGTAGAATTAAAGGTCGAATTAACAATAGTTAATGCCAACAATCATCGCGCATAGTACATTCAGAGCATCGATAACCTCTGGATGTAAACATGATCACTTGGCACTCAATTCCTTTCTCTGAACTTTCAACACATCAGCTTTATCAACTACTTAAATTACGAGTAGATGTATTTGTGGTTGAGCAAACCTGCCCTTATCCAGAGCTTGACGGTAAAGACACACTCGCTGGTGTTCACCACCTTCTCGGTTACGCAGATGAAGAGCTAGTGGCGTGTGCTCGCTTATTGCCGCCGGGCACATCTTACGACAATACAAGCATCGGCCGAGTAGCAACCAAACAATCAGCGAGAGGTGGCGGTCTAGGGCATCAGTTGATAAAAGAAGCATTAACTCGTTGTGAGGATCTTTGGCCAAACGCGACCATAGACATCGGTGCACAGCAGCACCTAGAAAGCTTCTATGTGAGTCATGGCTTCAAGACAATCTCTGAGATGTATCTGGAAGATGATATTCCGCACGTAGATATGAGATTAGAGAAGTAATGTCGAATATTACTGTCGGTATCCTACTACTGATCGCTGGTAACCTGTTTGCCTCGCTTTCGGATGTAGCAGTAAAACTATTGAATGGTGAAGTACCGCCCCTTCAATATATTTTTTTCCGACAGTTGATCTCTCTGCTGATCATCACCCCATTGTGGTTGCAGCAGAAAAAGGAACAACGACGCTTACAGCAAGCCAAAGTCACCTTCATACGCGGCCAACTAATATTAATTGGCAGTGGATGTATGGTTGTGGCAATCACTCATTTAACTTTGGCAACCGCCAACGCTGTGTTTTACGTAGCGCCTCTATTGATGTTGCCTCTTTCTATATTTCTACTCAAAGAGCAGCCAGCACTTGGGAAGGTGATCGCTACTACCATAGGTTTCATCGGTGCGCTGATTGTCTTAAGGCCATCACAATTTCATTGGGCAGCACTGTTTGCATTAGGCACTGCGCTTACTCTAGCCCTATTTAACGTGCTGGTAAGGAAGCTTCCTAGTGAACAATCCGTAGTCACGACGCTGTGGTGGACAACGTTATTCTCAATTCCGGCTTCATTGATATTGTGCTTCCTGTATTGGCAACCAGTATCTATCGAGCACTTAGGATACATAGCCCTCAGCGCAACACTCATCTTGAGCTATAACGGGCTTGCGGTTGCCGCCTATCAGAAAGCACACTCAAGCCAAATCGCCTTGGCAGAATATTCAGGTTTGGTGTTTGTGGCGCTGATAGGCGCAATATGGTTCGACGAGATTCCAGATACATTAACCTTTATCGGTATTATGCTCATCATCTTGCCACTCGCCCCTTTCAAGCGACCAAAAAAAAGAGCTAATACTTAGCTCTTTTCTATTGTTTATCTGTGTCTGGTGAAGCGCTTTAACTCAAGCTAACTGTTCATCTACTTACTGCGACCAAAGCCACCATCAGATAAGCGGAAGAACATCACCGATGTGTCGCCTTTCTCTAGTTGAAGAATGTCCAACTGCCCAGTTTCAGCAAGTTTGAAACGAACAAGCTGACCTTGACGGATCTGACTTAGTGGCTTATCTGCACCTTCAATACGTACTAGCGCGTTCAAGTCAGACAATGGCAAATCGTTGTTTCGAAAAACCTGCGATAACGTGTCCCCTTGCTTAACAAGATACTCCTGCCAATTTTTGTTACTCGGTTCTGATGAACTGGTCTTGGCGTTTTGCTGTTCACTTAAGCCGACGGTGTTTATTTCAAGCTCAACGCGCGATGTTGTTGGAGTTGTATCTACCTTAGGTTCTGGTAGCGGCACAAAAAGTAATATCAGTACGAACGGAGAAATAACCATCAACAGTCTTTGGTGTAACTTCGGCAATGAACCCCAAGTTTGCGCTGCCGAGGTTTTCATTTTCTTTATATCGATCGAACTTAATTTCTCTTTGACCTGATTCAGTCGATCCTTGAACTCTGCTAAGTGGTCTACTTTCTGTTTTTTCTTTTGACGACGATTCATGCCACTGCGTCCTATACATTGAATAACTACAGTATAAAAACCAAAGTACCAACAGTATAGATCTTTCCGCTACAACAGAGACCAAAGCAAGAAAATTGACATAGCTGTGATTTGGATACGGTAAAGCGTAAGTGATCAGGGGCTAGCCGTTTATTCAGGCTGCTAATACTGGTATTCTTACCCTTTTCGTACTGACAAAAAGAGTGACTTTTCATGTCTGAAGTAAAATTTGAAACTGTAGAGCAAAAAGCTAGCTACGGTATCGGTCTACAAATGGGCCAACAACTTGCTGGTTCTGGTCTTGAAGGCCTAAACGTTGACGCAATCGCTGCTGGTATCGCAACAGCTCTAGTTGGTGACATGCCAGCTATCGAAGTTGACGAAATCAACAACGCACTAAAAGAGCTGCACACTCGCGGTGAAGCTGCACGTCAAGAACTAGCTAAAGCTGCTGCTGCTGACGGCGAAGCTTTCCTAGCTGACAACGCTCTTCGTTCAGAAGTAACAGTTCTTGAGTCTGGTCTTCAGTACGAAGTACTAACTGAAGGTACTGGCGAAATCCCAACTGCAGACAAGCAAGTACGTGTTCACTACCACGGCGAACTAACTGACGGTACTGTATTCGACAGCTCTGTATCTCGCGGTCAACCTGCTGAATTCCCAGTAACTGGCGTAATTCAAGGTTGGGTACAAGCTCTACAAATGATGCCTGTTGGCTCTAAGTGGAAGCTATACATCCCTCAAGATCTAGCATACGGTGAGCGTGGCGCAGGTGCTGCAATCCCACCATTTGCTGCTCTAGTATTTGAAGTAGAACTTCTAGCTATTCTTTAATTTTTATAAAAACCTATAGTAAAACAAAATACTATAGGCAAATAAAATTGAAATAATCCAACGGCGATGTGACTACATCGCCGTTTTTCGTTTATAGTGAATAGGTCGATTACTTTATTACTTAAGGAAGAATAATGAAGAAGATACTTATCACTATGCTCAGCAGCCTTGCTGTAGTCTCTTGCGCTAGTACTAGCGACTCTGAACAAACCAGTTCATCATCTGATACAAACTATTCTCAACTATCACAAACTGCTCTAATGGCAGCGGTGAATATGTGGTCTCAACAAAATGAAACAACACCACTTGCTGATACCGTTGCTGACCAAGCGTCTGTAACAAGCGACCAAGCAGTTGGCGGTATTGGTTCAATGTTGGCGCTTGCACAAAATTCACTTGGCTCTGCTGACAATAAAGAACTTGCGTCGCTTATCCCTGGCATGTCGAGCCTTGAGTCTACCGGTCTATCATCGCTACTAAGTTCTCAAGGTGCAGTTGAAAGTGCATTTTCTGGATTAGGTATGGATCCTTCAATGGTTACGACATTTGCGCCAATCATTCTTCAAGCATTACAATCACAAGGTGCAACGAGTGGCCTAATGGATTCACTTGCAGCTATTTGGCAGTAGGCCTTCGCGATTAGCGATTAGCGATTAGCGATTAGCGATTAGTAGAAGAATATTGTAAGGGCACTTCGGTGCTCTTTTTTGTGCACGAAAGAAAAGATATTTGAGATACGAGATACGAGATACGAGATACGAGATACGAGATACGAGATATGATATGGCCCCTAAAAAGTAGACACAGGGGTTTAGTTGATTAGTTCAAAGTCCATGGGACTCACTCCACCTAGAGTCCCATGTCTTCTTACTGGATTATAATAGGTATCGATATAAATGCGACTCTGCATCGTCATTTCTTGTCGTGAAAGCTGATCTAAGTTATTCACCCACTCTTTCTTATATTGCGCAAAGAAGCTTTCGGAACAAGCGTTATCCCAACAGTTTCCTTTTCTCGACATACTGACTTTAATCTTTCGTTTACGGTGCCAACGGATCGTCTCCAACGCTCGATACTGTATACCTTGATCGGAGTGAAACAAAAGCTTGTGACCTAAGGGCTGCCTTTGGTTCCCAAGCCTTATCCAGGCTTCTTAGCACTAACTTTGCGTTATTAATGCGACTTGTTGACCAACCAATCACTTTGCGTGAAAACAAATCTAAGACGACGCACAGGTATTGCCAGCCATCCGTACAGCGCACCTGAGTTATATCAGACACCCAAACTCGATCGGGTTTATCCACCTTAAATTGACGGGCAAGAATGTTATAGGCTGGTATAAGAGCATTTTGTCTTGGCGCTCGTCCATATCGCCTCTTACTCGCGCAAGAGCGATAGCCCATATTCTGTAGAAGCCTCTGTACTCGCTTCTTATTGCAAATAAAGCCGTTAGCGACTGCTGCTTCCCAAAGCTTTCGATAGCCTGGAATACAATACTGAGCTTTGCTTTCTCTCCTCAAGTAGTGACTTAAAGACTCATTGTCTGTCTCTCGCTTCGATGGTTTCCTTGTTAGCCACTTGTAATAACCCGCTTTAGAAACGCCTAACCATTTGCATAGTCGAATGACAGGAAACTTCACACTGGCCTTCTTAAGGATATACTCGAACCTTATTCTTTTTGGCTGTCGAAGAAAGCCTTCGCTTCCTTTAAGAAATCATTCTCCAGCTCTGCCATCTCAAGCTTCTTTTTCAATTGACGGATCTCTTTCTCCAGTTGTGCAACGGATTTTTCGGGACCGTGGTTAGGTATTGGGAGGGAGTTATTAGTCTTCTTCGACGTCATTTGGCATCTCCATTTAGAAAGTAGCACCGGCGATATTCCTAAGGATAGTGCTACTGACTTAACGGTGTCAGAAGAATCGAGAGATCGCTGAACAGCTTCTCGTTTAAATTCGTCTGTATATTGCCTTTGTGATTTTACTTTCATGACACTCAATGCTCTGTATTAAGTGTCTACTTTTATGGGGTCACATCAGATACGAGATACGAGATACGAGATACGAGATACGAGATACGAGATACGAGATACGAGATACGAGATACGAGATACGAGATACGAGATACGAGATACGAGATACGAGATACGAGATACGAGATACGAGATATTTTTGAAAAATAGAGCAGATGATACAAGCAAAAAATGCCAAACATCATGGTGCAATTTCTATTATCAATTCCTTGTTCTACAGACACAAAAAAGCCGAGCTAATGCTCGGCTTTTGTATTAAGAATCTAGTATAGATTACTCAGCAGCGTCTTCAGCAGCTGGGCGGTCTACAAGCTCAATGTAAGCCATTGGAGCTTTATCACCAGTACGGAAACCACATTTAAGAATGCGAGTGTAACCACCTTGGCGAGCCGCGAAGCGCGGGCCTAGTTCATTAAATAGTTTTGCCACAACTTCGTTATCACGAGTGCGAGCAAATGCAAGACGACGGTTAGCAACACTGTCTGTCTTAGCTAGGGTAATCAATGGCTCAATTACGCGACGTAGTTCTTTTGCTTTAGGCACGGTAGTTTTAATAACTTCGTGACGAACAAGAGAGCTAGCCATGTTGCTGAACATCGCTTTGCGATGACTGCTGTTGCGGTTGAGTTGACGACCACTTTTACGATGGCGCATGACCTAATCCTTCTAACTTTTCGATTAATCTTCAGCGATTGACGCTGGTGGCCAGTTTTCTAGACGCATGCCTAGAGAAAGACCACGTGAAGCAAGCACATCTTTAATCTCTGTAAGAGATTTCTTACCAAGGTTTGGCGTTTTAAGTAGCTCAACCTCAGTGCGCTGTACAAGATCACCGATGTAGTGAATCGCTTCTGCTTTCAAACAGTTAGCAGAGCGAACTGTTAGTTCAAGATCGTCTACAGGACGTAGTAGGATAGGATCGAATTCTGGCTTCTCTTCCTTCTCCTCAGGTACACGTACATCACGAAGATCTACGAACGCATCCAGTTGTTCAGCTAAAATAGTAGCTGCACGACGGATTGCTTCCTCAGGTTCTAGAGTACCGTTCGTTTCCATATCGATAACAAGCTTGTCTAAATCAGTACGTTGTTCTACACGTGCCGCTTCTACAGCGTAAGCGATTTTATCAACCGGGCTGTAAGTAGCGTCAACTAGTAGACGACCGATAGGACGCTCATCTTCTTCAGTATGGATACGAGCTGAAGCTGGAACGTAACCACGACCACGTTCTACTTTGATACGCATAGCGATCTCAGCGTTGTCATCCGTTAGGTGACAAATTACGTGCTCAGGGTTAGCGATCTCTACATCACCATCGTGGGTGATGTCACCTGCAACAACAGGGCCTGAGCCTGATTTGTTCAGTGTAATAAACACTTCATCTTTGCCTTCAGCAACGCGTACAGCCAAACCTTTAAGGTTTAAAAGAATTTCCAGGATATCTTCCTGAACGCCTTCTTTAGTGCTGTATTCGTGTAGCACACCTTCAATTTCAACTTCTGTTACGGCACAACCCGGCATAGAAGATAGAAGAATGCGGCGAAGAGCATTACCTAGAGTGTGGCCGAAACCGCGCTCTAATGGCTCAAGAGTTACTTTCGCGTGTGTCGTATTGATCTGTTCAATGTCAACAAGACGCGGCTTAAGAAATTCTGTTACAGAACCCTGCATTGTGTCCTCTCTTTTTTTAACCTTACTTAGAGTAAAGTTCGACGATCAAGTGTTCATTGATGTCAGCTGATAGGTCAGAACGCTCAGGCATACGCTTGAATGTACCTTCCATTTTGCCAGCATCTACTTCAATCCAAGTTGGCTTTTCACGTTGTTCAGCAACTTCTAGAGCTGCTTTAATACGAGATTGCTGTTTAGCTTTCTCGCGGATAGAAACAACGTCGTTTGCCGCTACTTTGAAAGAAGGAACGTTTACAACTTTACCGTTAACTAGAATAGACTTGTGGCTAACTAGTTGACGAGATTCAGCACGAGTAGCGCCAAAGCCCATACGGTAAACTACGTTATCAAGACGACCTTCAAGAAGCTGAAGCAGGTTTGCACCTGTGTTGCCTTTAAGACGTGCAGCTTCTTTGTAGTAGTTGCGGAATTGTTTTTCTAGAACGCCGTAAATACGACGAACTTTTTGCTTCTCACGAAGCTGAACGCCATACTCAGATAGACGACCGCGACGAGCGCCGTGTACACCTGGTGCGTTATCAATTTTACACTTGGTATCGATCGCACGGACACCAGACTTAAGAAATAAGTCAGTACCTTCGCGACGGCTAAGCTTCAGCTTAGGACCCAAATATCTTGCCATGATCTTTCTCCAATATTCCTAGAAACGAAACTTAAACGCGACGTTTCTTAGGTGGACGACAACCGTTATGAGGGATTGGTGTCGCATCAACAATGTTAGTGATACGGAAACCAGCAGCGTTCAGTGCACGAACAGTAGATTCGCGACCTGGACCTGGACCCTTAACCATAACTTCCAAGTTCTTTAGGCCATATTCTTTAGCCATTTCACCACAACGCTCAGCTGCAACTTGTGCTGCGAACGGAGTAGATTTACGAGAACCACGGAAACCTGAACCACCTGCTGTAGCCCATGCAAGAGCGTTGCCTTGACGGTCAGTGATAGTTACGATTGTGTTGTTGAAAGAAGCATGAATGTGCGCTACGCCATCAGCTACTTGCTTGCGTACGCGCTTACGCGCGCGAGTTGGTTGTTTTGCCATTGTACTCTACCTTATCCGACTATTTCTTGATCGGCTTGCGCGGACCCTTACGGGTACGAGCGTTGGTTTTAGTACGCTGTCCACGTAGTGGTAGACTGCGACGATGACGAAGACCGCGGTAACAGCCAAGGTCCATAAGACGCTTGATGTTCATCGATACTTCACGACGTAGATCACCTTCTACAGTGTATTTAGCTACACCATCACGCAGTTGATCGATCTGCTCTTCAGTTAGTTCACTGATCTTAGCATCTTCAGCAATACCCACTTCAGCTAGAATAGCTTGAGAGCGAGTTTTACCAATACCGTAGATTGCAGTAAGTGCAATTACAGAATGCTTATGATCAGGAATGTTAATGCCGGCTATACGGGCCATTATTCACTCCTAAGGGGTTCATAAAAGAATTATCCGCAGCAAAGCCCGTTATGGATACGCTGCGGCATACTACTTCTTTTGCACGCAAAAGGTAGGCCGAGGAATATACTCGACTCTACCTAGTATTTCAAGTAAAAATTTCTGCTGATTAGCCTTGGCGTTGCTTATGCTTTGGCTCACTGCAAATCACGCGAACGACACCGTTACGCTTGATAACTTTACAGTTACGGCAGATTTTTTTAACGGAAGCACGAACTTTCATTGCTAAACTCCGTAAATGGAATCGAAATAATTACTACCGAATTAACGGCCGTAACCTTTCAGATTCGCTTTCTTTAACACAGAATCATACTGTTGTGACATCAGATGAGTCTGTACCTGTGCCATGAAATCCATGATAACTACCACTACGATTAGTAGTGATGTGCCGCCGAAGTAGAAACGAACGTTCCACGCGACCATCATGAATTCAGGAATCAGACATATAAAAGTAATGTATAGAGCGCCCGCAAGGGTTAGTCTAGTCATCACTTTATCGATATATTTCGCTGTCTGCTCACCTGGGCGGATACCGGGTACGAATGCACCAGACTTCTTCAAGTTATCAGCTGTTTCACGTGGGTTAAACACCAACGCTGTATAGAAGAAACAGAAGAAGATAATAGCTGCTGCATAAAGCATTACATACAAAGGTTGACCTGGGCTAAGAGCTAATGACACGTCAGTTAACCAACCGAACGCGCTGCTTTCACCATTTTGACCAAACCATTGCGCTAATGTTCCTGGGAACAAAATAATACTTGATGCAAAAATCGCTGGTATAACACCTGCCATATTAATCTTAAGTGGCAAGTGAGAACTTTGTGCTGCAAACACTTTACGACCTTGTTGACGCTTTGCATAGTTAACGACGATACGACGTTGACCACGCTCCATGAAAACTACGAAGTAAATTACAGCAAAAGACAATACCGCGATAAACAACAGAAGAAGCACATGCAATTCACCTTGACGCGCTTGCTCGATTGTTTGACCGATTGCAGAAGGCAATCCAGCAACAATACCTGCAAAAATCAGAATGGAAATACCATTACCGATTCCTCGCTCAGTGATTTGTTCACCTAACCACATCAAAAACATGGTACCAGTTACTAAACTCACGGTAGCAATAAGCGTAAACATGGTTTGGTTGATAACAACCAGATTGTCGACCATGTTTGGTAAGCCTGTTGCGATACCAATAGCTTGGAATGTTGCAAGTACAAGCGTGCCGTAGCGTGTATATTGGCTTATCTTACGACGGCCTGCTTCACCCTCTTTCTTGAGTTCCGCTAACGCTGGATGAACTACAGTTAGCAATTGGACTACGATCGATGCCGAAATGTACGGCATGATACCCAATGCTAATATAGATGCACGCTCAAGAGCACCACCGGAGAACATGTTAAACATTTCTACGATGGTACCTTTTTGCTGATCGAACAAATCGGCAAGTACAGCTGCGTCAATACCAGGGATCGGCACAAAAGAGCCGGCTCGGAATACTAAAAGTGCACCAATTACGAATAACAAGCGCGACTTTAATTCACTTAAGCCGCTCTGAGCACTACGAAAATCTTTTCCTGGTTTCTTAGCCATCTGTACCTCGTTCCTCGAGATTATTCCTCGATTTTACCGCCTGCAGCTTCGATTGCAGCTTTAGCGCCTTTAGTCACGCGTAGACCTTTAACAGTCACAGCTTTGCTTAGGTCACCAGAAAGAACGATCTTAACAAACTCGATGTTCTTAGTGATAACGTTAGCAGCTTTAAGGCTGTTAAGATCAACTACGTCACCTGTTACTTTCGCTAGCTCAGCTAGACGAACTTCAGCAGACACTAGGCTCTTACGAGAAGTGAAACCGAATTTAGGTAGACGTTGTTTTAGAGGCATTTGACCGCCTTCAAAACCTGGACGAACAGAGCCGCCAGAACGTGACTTTTGACCTTTGTGACCGCGGCCACCTGTTTTACCAAGGCCAGAACCGATACCACGACCTACACGCTTCTTAGAAGGTTTAGAGCCAGCAGCCGGTGATAGAGTATTCAAACGCATTCTGATTACTCCTCAATCTTAACCATGTAGTAAACCTTGTTGATCATACCGCGTACGCACGGTGTATCTTCAAGTTCTACTGTATGGTTGATGCGACGAAGACCTAGACCTTTAAGACACGCTTTGTGCTTAGGTAGGCGACCAATTGAGCTTTTAGTTTGAGTTACTTTAATAGTTGCCATCGTGTTCTTACTCCGAAATAGATTCAACAGTTAGACCACGTTTAGCAGCAACCATTTCTGGTGACTTAACGTCTACTAGAGCACCAATCGTTGCGCGAACAACGTTGATTGGGTTCGTTGAACCGTATGCTTTAGAAAGTACGTTATGTACGCCTGCAACTTCAAGTACGGCACGCATTGCACCACCGGCAATAACACCTGTACCTTCAGCAGCTGGCTGCATGTAAACTTTAGAGCCCGAATGACGACCTTTCACCGGGTGGTGAAGAGTGCCTTCGTTAAGCGCAACAGTAACCATGTTACGACGCGCTTTTTCCATTGCTTTTTGAATCGCAGCAGGTACTTCACGAGCTTTGCCGTAACCGAAACCTACACGACCATTACCGTCACCAACTACTGTTAGTGCAGTGAAGCTCATGATTCGACCACCTTTAACCGTCTTAGATACACGGTTAACTGCGATCAGCTTTTCTTGCAAATCATTAGCTTGTTGTTGTTCTTTAGCCATCTTCCAACCCTACCTTAGAATTTCAGACCAGCTTCGCGAGCAGAATCTGCTAGCGCCGCTACTCGACCGTGGTATTGGAAACCAGAACGATCGAATGCAACTGAAGCTACGCCTTTTTCAAGAGCGCGCTCAGCAACAGCTTTACCAACTGCTTTAGCTGCATCAACGTTACCAGTGTTCTTAACTTGCTCACGGATCGCTTTTTCTACAGTAGAAGCAGCTGCGATAACCTCAGAGCCGTTTGCCGCGATAACTTGTGCGTAAACATGGCGAGGAGTACGATGTACTACCAGGCGAGTTGCACCAAGTTCTGCAATCTTACGACGTGCACGTGTAGCACGACGGATGCGAGATGCTTTCTTATCCATAGTGATACCTTACTTCTTCTTAGCTTCTTTAGTACGCACATTTTCATCTGCGTAACGAACACCTTTGCCTTTGTAAGGCTCAGGAGCACGGTAAGAACGAATGTCAGCCGCAACTTGACCTACTACTTGCTTATCGCAACCAGTAATGATGATCTCAGTTTGGCTAGGGCACTCAGCTTTAATACCTTCAGGTAGAGCGTGCTCTACTGGGTGAGAAAAACCAAGAGTTAGAGCTACAGAGTTGCCTTTCATAGCAGCACGGTAACCAACACCTTTAAGAGTTAGCTTCTTAGTGAAGCCCTCAGTAACACCCACAACCATGTTATTAACTAGAGCGCGAGCTGTACCAGCTTGTGCCCATGCGTTAGTAACACCTTCTTTCGGACCGAAAGTTAGGTTGGTTTCTTCCTGTGCAATAACTACGGCGCTGTTAAGAACGCGAGTAAGCTCACCTTTGCTACCTTTTACAGTAACTTCTTGGCCGTTTAGTTTCACCTCTACGCCAGCTGGAATAGCGACAGGTGCTTTAGCAACACGAGACATAATCTACTCCTTAAGCTACGTAACAGATGATTTCACCGCCAAGACCTGCTTTACGAGCAGCACGGTCAGACATCAGACCCTTGGAAGTAGAAACAACTGCAATACCAAGACCACCCATCACTGTAGGTAAAGAGTCTTTATTTTTATAAACTCTTAGACCAGGACGTGATACACGCTTGATTTGCTCGATTACAGGTTTAGCTTGGAAGTACTTAAGAGTAACTTCTAGCTCAGGTTTTGCTTCGCTGTTAACAGCGAAGTCTACGATGTAACCTTCAGCTTTAAGTAATGCAGCAATTGCAACTTTAAGCTTTGAAGAAGGCATTTTTACAGCAACTTTGTTTGCTGCCTGACCGTTACGAACTCGGGTCAGCATATCCGAAATCGGATCTTGCATGCTCATAAGATTTACTCCAAATGATTAAGTGGCAATTACCAGCTAGCCTTACGAAGACCCGGAATCTCGCCTTTCATGCAAGCTTCACGAACCTTAATACGGCTTAGACCGAATTTACGTAGGTAACCGTGTGGACGACCAGTTTGGTTGCAACGGTTGCGCTGACGTGATGCACTTGAATCACGTGGAAGAGATTGCAGTTTAAGAACCGCATTCCAACGATCTTCTTCAGATGCGTTTACATCGCTAATGATAACTTTTAGCGCAGAACGCTTTTCAGCGAACTTAGCTACTAGTTTTGCACGTTTAGCTTCACGTGCTTTCATTGATTGTTTAGCCATAACAGTAACCCTACCCTTACTTACGGAATGGGAAGTTAAAGGCAGCCAGCAGAGCTCGGCCTTCCTCATCGGAACCCGCAGAAGTCGTGATAGTGATATCAAGACCGCGGACGCGATCGACTTTATCGTAGTCGATTTCCGGAAAGATGATTTGCTCGCGAACGCCCATGCTGTAGTTACCGCGACCGTCAAAAGACTTAGCGCTAACACCACGGAAATCACGTACACGTGGAAGTGCGATAGAGATTAAACGCTCTAAAAATTCCCACATGCGCTCACCACGCAAGGTTACTTTACAACCAATTGGGTAGCCTTCACGAATTTTGAAACCAGCTACAGATTTACGCGCTTTAGTGATAAGTGGCTTTTGACCAGAGATCGTTGCCATATCAGCTGCTGCGTTTTCTAGCAGTTTCTTATCGTTGATTGCTTCACCAACGCCCATATTTAGGGTGATTTTCTCAATCCTAGGGACTTGCATGACGCTTGTGTAGCTGAACTCTTTGGTAAGCTCAGCGACTACAGACGACTTGTAGTAATCATGCAGTTTCGCCATAGTAGAACTCCAAATTACTTCTAATTAGTTAGAAACAGTTTCGCCGTTAGATTTGAAGAAACGAACTTTCTTGCCATCTTCGATACGGAAACCGATACGGTCTGCTTTACCAGTAGCCGTGTTAAAGACTGCAACGTTAGAAGCATCAATAGCTGCTTCTTGTTCAACGATGCCACCTTGTTGACCTAGAGCCGGAACCGGCTTTTGGTGTTTTTTAACAAGATTGATGCCTTCAACAACAACTTTACCAGTTGTCAGAACCTTAGTTACTTTACCTTTCTTGCCTTTATCTTTACCAGCAAGAATGATTACTTCGTCATTACGACGGATTTTAGCTGCCATGTTGCCGCTCCTTACAGAACTTCAGGTGCTAGTGATACAATCTTCATGAATTTCGCGTTACGAAGTTCACGAGTCACAGGACCAAAGATACGTGTGCCGACTGGTTGCTCAGTAGTGTCATTTAACAATACACAAGCATTACTGTCGAAGCGAATGACAGAACCGTCTGGGCGACGAACGCCTTTACGGGTGCGCACTACTACCGCCTTCAGAACATCACCTTTCTTTACTTTACCGCGAGGAATCGCTTCCTTCACTGTAACCTTGATGACGTCACCGATATGTGCATAACGGCGGTGAGAGCCACCCAGAACCTTAATACACATTACCTTGCGCGCGCCAGAGTTATCTGCTGCGTCAAGTGTACTTTGCATCTGGATCATTGTTAGTGCTCCGCTAAATATTAAAACTAGACCCTCTCGGGTCGGGCTGCCTCTTTAAAAGGGACGCGAATTGTACCACCCTTTTTTTAAATTGGGTAGACAAAAAACAAGCGGCTCCAAAAAATTATTTGGAGCCGCTTATAAGTTATAGAATTACAAAGATTAAATCTTCGCTTTTTCTAGAACTTTAACCAATGTCCAAGACTTAGTCTTAGACAGAGGACGACACTCAGCGATTTCAACTTTGTCGCCTAGGCCACAAGTGTTGTCTTCGTCGTGTGCGTGTACTTTAGTCGTGCGTTTGATGAACTTACCGTAAATTGGGTGTTTTACAGTGCGCTCAATAGCAACAACGATAGACTTGTCCATCTTGTCACTTACTACACGGCCTTGCTGGATGCGGTTAGTTTCGCTCATTATGCGCCTGCCTTTTCAGTCAAAACAGTTTTCACACGTGCGATGTCACGGCGTACAGCTTTTAGAGTATGAGTTTGCTGAAGTTGACCAGTTGCAGCTTGCATGCGCAAGTTGAACTGTTCACGTAGCAAATTCAATAGCTCAGCGTTAAGCTCTTCAACGTTCTTTTCGCGTAGATCTTGTGCTTTCATCACATCACCTGCTTAGTTACAAAAGTAGTTTTAACAGGCAGTTTACGTGCCGCTAGGCGGAACGCTTCACGTGCCAACTCTTCAGGTACGCCATTCATCTCGTACATAACTTTGCCTGGTTGGATTTGAGCAACCCAGTACGCAACTGAACCTTTACCTTTACCTTGACGAACTTCAAGAGGCTTTTCAGTAATCGGTTTGTCTGGGAAAACACGGATCCAGATTTGACCTTGACGCTTAATGTGACGTGTCATAGCACGACGTGCCGCTTCGATTTGACGTGCAGTCAGACGACCACGGCCAACAGCTTTAAGACCGAATTCGCCGAAGCTTACTTCAGTACCTTTAGCTAGACCACGGTTACGACCAGTCATAACCTTGCGGAACTTAGTACGTTTTGGTTGTAGCATCGTTCGACTCCTTACTTACGGCCTTTACGCTGCTTCTTAGGCTTATCGCCTTTTGGCTCTACTGCGTTAGCAGCTGGCATACCGCCTAGAATCTCACCTTTGAAGATCCAAACTTTAATGCCGATCACACCGTATTGGGTGTGAGCCGAAGAAGTTGCGTAATCAATGTCTGCACGTAGAGTGTGTAGAGGCACACGGCCTTCACGGTACCACTCAGAACGTGCGATTTCAGCACCGCCAAGACGGCCGCCTACTTGTACTTTGATGCCTTTAGCGCCTAGACGCATAGCATTTTGTACCGCACGCTTCATTGCACGACGGAACATAACACGACGCTCTAGTTGAGACGCGATGCTATCAGCTACAAGCTGACCATCTAGCTCAGGCTTACGTACTTCAGCGATGTTAATTTGCGCTGGTACACCTGCGATTTTAGCTACAGCTGCGCGTAGCTTCTCTACGTCTTCACCTTTCTTACCGATAACAACGCCAGGACGAGCAGTGTGAATAGTCACACGGATGCTCTTAGCTGGACGCTCGATAACGATACGAGATAATGATGCTTTTTGTAGTTCCTTGGTAAGGAACTGACGTACCTTGAAGTCGCCGTCTAGGTTGTCAGCGAATTCGTTGGTATTAGCAAACCATGTAGCATTCCAAGGCTTAACGATGCCAAGACGAATACCATTAGGATGTACTTTCTGACCCATTGCTTACTCTCCTAGTCTTTAGCGATCTGCTACAACAATAGTGATGTGGCTTGAACGCTTCAAGATACGATCCGCACGACCTTTAGCACGAGGCATAATACGCTTCATGATAGGGCCCTCATCTACGAAGATTTTAGCGACATTTAGATCGTCGATATCTGCACCTTCGTTATGTTCCGCGTTAGCGATAGCTGACTCAAGAACTTTCTTAACTAATACAGCAGCTTTTTTGTTGCTGAAAGTTAGAATTTCTAGAGCTTGGTCTACCGACTTACCGCGAATTTGGTCTGCAACTAAGCGAGCTTTCTGTGGAGAAATACGAGCAAAGTTATGTTTAGCTAAAGCTTCCATCATCTACTCCTATTTCTTCTTAGCTTTCTTATCTGCAGCATGACCGCGATAAGTACGAGTTGGTGCAAATTCGCCCAGTTTGTGACCGATCATTTCTTCGGTAACGAAAACTGGAACGTGCTGACGACCATTATGGACAGCGATGGTCAAACCAATCATTGTTGGGATGATCATTGAGCGACGGGACCAAGTCTTAATAGGCTTTTTGTCTCCGCTTTCCACCGCTTTCTCTACCTTCTTCAGCAAGTGTAGGTCAATAAAAGGACCTTTCTTGAGAGAACGTGGCATGGCGATTCCTCTTTATAAATTATTTAGTGCGACGACGTACGATGTACTTGTCAGTGCGCTTGTTCTTACGAGTCTTGAAGCCCTTAGTAGGAACGCCCCAAGGAGAAACTGGGTGACGACCACCAGATGTGCGGCCTTCACCACCACCATGTGGGTGATCCACCGGGTTCATTACTACACCACGTACGGTTGGACGTACGCCGCGCCAGCGTGAAGCACCAGCTTTACCAAGTTCACGTAGCATATGCTCAGAGTTACCAACTTCACCGATCGTTGCACGACCTTCAGAAAGAACTTTGCGCATTTCACCAGAACGTAGACGGATAGTTACGTATGCACCATCGCGAGCGATGATTTGAGCATAAGCACCAGCCGAACGAGCTAGTTGAGCACCTTTACCAGGCTTAAGTTCAACACAGTGTACAGTAGAACCTACTGGGATGTTGCGCATCGGCAGAGTATTACCTGCTTTGATTGCAGCATCTACACCAGATTGAATCTGGTCGCCTGCGTTAACACCTTTAGGTGCAATGATGTAACGACGCTCACCGTCTGCGTACAGAACTAGAGCGATGTTAGCACTACGGTTTGGATCGTATTCTAGACGCTCAACTTTCGCTGGGATGCCATCTTTAGTACGTTTGAAGTCAATCAGACGGTAATGGTGTTTATGACCACCACCGATGTGACGTACTGTAATACGACCGTTGTTGTTACGACCACCGTTCTTAGAGTTTTTCTCTAAAAGTGGTGCGTATGGCTTACCCTTGTGCAGGTCAGCGTTAACAACTTTAACGACGTGACGACGACCAGGGGAAGTCGGCTTACATTTAACAATAGCCATTTTTACTACTCCTGTTATTCCGCGCCGCCAACGAAGTCAAGATCTTGACCTTCTTTCAAAGTAACGTAGGCTTTCTTAACGTCTGAACGACGGCCTTCACGCATACCTTGACGTTTGGTCTTACCCTTTAATACAAGAGTATTTACAGACTTAACTTCAACTTCAAATAGCTTTTCTACAGCTGCTTTGATCTCTTTCTTAGTTGCATCTTTAGCTACTTTGAAAACGATAGTGTTCGCTTTCTCAGCTGCCATAGTTGCTTTTTCAGAGATGTGCGGAGCACGTAGAACTTTTAAGATACGCTCTTCAGTGATCATGCTAGCATCTCCTCAACTTGCTTAACTGCGTCAGCAGTCATCAGAACCTTGTCGAAAGCGATTAGTGATACTGGATCAACACCAGCAACATCACGTGCATCTACTTTGTATAGGTTACGAGCAGCTAAGAATAGATTTTCATCTACTTCGCCAGTCACAATCAGAACGTCATTTAGCTCAAGCTCTTTAAGCTTAGCTACAAGTTCTTTTGTTTTTGGTGCTTCTACAGAGAAGTTATCAACAACGATTAGACGCTCTTGACGAATCAACTCAGACAGAATGCTCTTCATAGCACCGCGGTACATTTTTTTGTTTACTTTTTGGCTGTGATCTTGTGGTTTCGCAGCAAAAGTAACACCACCTGTACGCCAGATTGGGCTACGAATTGTACCAGCACGTGCACGGCCAGTACCTTTTTGGCGCCATGGCTTAGCACCGCCGCCTGATACTTCAGAACGAGTCTTTTGAGCACGAGTACCTTGACGAGCACCTGCTGCATATGCAACAACTACTTGGTGTACTAGAGCTTCGTTAAAGTCACGTCCGAAAGTAGTCTCGGAAACAGTTAGTGCATCAGCACCTTTAACCATCAATTCCATTACTTACTCCTAGACGTTATGCTTTAACAGCAGGTTTTACGATCACGTTACCGCCTGTTGAGCCTGGTACTGCACCTTTAATAAGGAGTAGATTGCGCTCAGCGTCAACACGTACGATCTCTAGGTTTTGAGTCGTTACACGCTCAGCACCCATGTGACCTGCCATTTTCTTGCCTTTAAACACGCGGCCTGGAGTTTGACATTGGCCAATTGAACCCGGTGCGCGGTGAGACAAAGAGTTACCGTGAGTCATATCTTGAGTAGAGAAATTCCAACGCTTGATAGCGCCTTGGAAGCCTTTACCTTTAGATGTACCAGTAACGTCTACTTTTTTAATTTCGTTGAAAAGTTCTACGTTTAGCTCAGCGCCAACTTCAAACTCTTCGCCGTTTTCTAAACGGAATTCCCAAAGACCGCGACCTGCTTCTACACCCGCTTTCGCGAAGTGACCAGCTTCAGGTTTAGTTACACGGTTAGCTTTCTTAGCACCAGTAGTTACTTGGATTGCTGCGTAGCCGTCTGTCTCAAGAGTTTTAACTTGAGAAATACGGTTCGCTTCAACCTCAACAACAGTTACTGGGATAGAAACGCCTTCTTCAGTAAATACGCGGGTCATACCCACTTTACGTCCGACTAGACCAATCATTATTCTTATCTCCCTTAACCTAGGCTGATTTGAACATCAACGCCAGCTGCAAGATCAAGACGCATTAGAGCATCAACAGTTTTATCTGTTGGCTCAACGATGTCGATCAAACGCTTGTGAGTACGAATTTCGTACTGATCACGTGCATCTTTGTTGACGTGTGGAGAGGTAAGAACAGTGAAACGCTCTTTACGAGTAGGAAGTGGAATAGGACCACGAACCTGTGCGCCAGTACGTTTTGCTGTTTCAACGATTTCCGCAGTTGAAGCATCGATTAGCTTGTAATCAAACGCTTTAAGGCGGATACGAATACGTTGGTTCTGCATGAGACAGAGCTCCAATTATTAAAAATTACACAAACAATATCGCCACTCAAGCTCGAAAGAACGAGAGAATGCCGATTGATTTATGTGAAACCGTAGCATCCAAAATCAGGACGCATTGTCAGTTAACTTTTGAAGTAAACTTAAAGTTTACTATTTTTATTAACCGCGAACATAAGCTGAGTATACATTACTAGGTAAGACCTACTCCTCAGTGCTCATTGGTTCACAAACCGGCCTTAGCCAGTGCGATGCATTATACAGATCACACTTTAGTATGCAAGTGGTGTTGGAAAAATAATCGGAATATATTGAAAAAGGAGCTTAAAGGATATGAGATATTGTGTGGGAAAAGAGTTTTTCTTCATAAATAACAAAAGGGAAGCCGAAGCTTCCCTTTTTCAATGCAGTTCTTCTAATGAAGAGTGTGCAAAATCAATTCGCGATTAAGCGAAGATTTTAGCTACAACACCAGCACCAACTGTACGGCCACCTTCGCGGATTGCGAAACGTAGACCTTCGTCCATTGCGATTGGAGCGATTAGCTCAACAGTCATTTGAACGTTGTCACCTGGCATTACCATTTCTACGCCTTCTGGTAGAGTGATGTCGCCTGTTACGTCAGTTGTACGGAAGTAGAACTGTGGACGGTAACCCTTGAAGAAAGGAGTGTGACGGCCGCCTTCGTCTTTAGAAAGTACGTATACTTCAGACTCAAACTTAGTGTGTGGGTTGATTGAACCTTTAGCAGAAAGTACTTGGCCACGTTCAACGTCATCACGCTTAGTACCACGTAGAAGTGCACCAACGTTCTCACCTGCACGACCTTCGTCAAGCAGCTTACGGAACATTTCAACACCAGTACAAGTAGTAAGAGTCGTTTCTTTGATACCAACGATTTCTACTTCGTCACCTACGCGTAGGATACCGCGCTCGATACGACCAGTAACTACTGTACCACGACCTTGGATTGAGAATACATCTTCAATAGGAAGTAGGAACGGTAGATCAACAGCACGCTCTGGAAGTGGAATGTAAGAATCTAGTGCTTCTGCAAGCTCAACGATCTTGTCTTCCCACTGCTTTTCGCCGTTTAGAGCGCCAAGTGCAGAACCTTGAATTACTGGAAGGTCGTCTCCTGGGTACTCGTACTCAGAAAGAAGTTCACGAACTTCCATTTCTACTAGCTCAAGTAGCTCTTCGTCATCAACCATGTCACATTTGTTCATGAATACGATGATGTAAGGGATACCAACTTGACGACCAAGTAGGATGTGCTCACGAGTTTGTGGCATAGGGCCATCTGTAGCAGCAACAACTAGGATACCGCCGTCCATTTGAGCAGCACCAGTGATCATGTTTTTAACATAATCGGCGTGTCCAGGACAGTCTACGTGTGCGTAGTGACGTTCAGGAGTATCGTACTCAACGTGAGAAGTTGCGATTGTGATACCGCGCTCGCGCTCTTCTGGAGCGTTATCGATAGATGCGAAATCTTTAGCAACACCGCCGTACACTTTTGCAAGTGTAGTACAGATAGCAGCAGTTAGAGTTGTTTTACCGTGGTCAACGTGGCCGATAGTACCAACGTTTACGTGCGGTTTCGTACGTTCAAATTTTTCTTTAGACACAATCGTGTTCCTTCCTAGTTATGATTCGCCACGTTCATTATTGAGCGAGACGCGCCAGAAATTGCTATTTTATGCGCCAACTCTCGTTAGCGCAATATTTGGACGCATTGTTCTTTCAAAAAATGAAAAAAAATGCCTTCCTTTTGTTTTAACCACGCTCTGCAATGATTGCTTTTGCAACATTGTTAGGCACTTCAGCGTACTCACTAAACTCCATAGAGTAAGAAGCACGACCTTGTGTCGCAGAACGTAAATCAGTTGCGTAACCGAACATGACAGACAACGGAACTTGTGCACGAATTATCTTCAGGCCAGCTGTCCCCTCGTCCATACCTTCGATGATGCCGCGACGACGGTTAATATCGCCAACAACGTCACCCATCCAGTCTTCTGGAGTAGTTACTTCAACTTTCATCATAGGCTCAAGCAGAACAGGTTGCGCTTCAAGTGCACCCGCTCTGAAAGCCATAGAGGCAGCGATTGTAAACGCCATCTCACTTGAATCTGTTTCATGGTAAGAACCATCATATAGTGTAGCTTTGATATCCAAAACTGGATAGCCAGCAAGTACACCATTGTTCATCTGCTCTTCAACGCCTTTAGCAACTGAAGCGATAAACTCTTTCGGTACGATACCATTGGCAATTTCATCCACAAAGACAAAGCCTTCTCCAGCTTCTGATGGTTCTAGTTTAAGCCATACATGACCGTACTGACCTTTACCACCATGTTCACGGATAAATTTACCTTCCGCTTTCGCTGTACCACGAATCGTTTCACGGTAAGCCACTTGCGGGTTACCAACGTTGCAGTTCACGCTAAATTCACGTTTCATACGGTCAACGATGATATCTAAGTGTAGTTCACCCATACCAGAAATCAGTGTCTGGCCTGTTTCCGCATCCATATCAACGCGGAACGATGGGTCTTCCGCTGCTAGTTTACCTAGAGCGATAGTCATTTTATCTTGATCAGCTTGAGAGCTTGGCTCTACAACGATCTGAATAACTGGGTCTGGGAATTCCATGCGCTCAAGAACAATCTTATGGTTCTGATCACATAGCGTTTCACCAGTGGTCACATCTTTCAGGCCAATGATGGCTGCGATGTCACCTGCTCGTACTTCTTTTACTTCTTCACGTTTGTTTGAGTGCATTTGAACAATGCGACCTAAACGCTCACGTTGTTTCTTCACAGAGTTGTAAGCAGTTTTACCGCTTTCTACAACACCAGAGTAAACACGGATGAAAGTTAAAGTACCAACGAATGGGTCTGTTGCAATCTTAAATGCTAGCGCCGAGAACGGTTCTTTGTCGTCTGCGTGACGCTCTACTTCATTCTCGTCTTCATCGATACCTTTAATTGCAGGTACATCGACTGGAGAAGGAAGGAAATCAACAACTGCATCTAGAACAGCTTGTACACCTTTGTTTTTGAATGCACTACCACAAGTAGCAAGTACGATTTCATTATTAAGGGTACGAGTACGAAGACCTTGTTTGATTTCAGCTTCTGTTAGTTCACCTTCTTCAAGGTACTTATCCATCAGCTCTTCATTTGCTTCTGCAGCAGCTTCAACAAGTTCTGTGCGATATTCTTCAGCCATTTCTTGCATGTCTGCAGGAATATCTTCGTACGTGAAAGTCATGCCTTGGTCAGCTTCGTTCCAGTTAATTGCCTTCATCTTGATAAGATCGACAACGCCTTGGAAGTTTTCTTCAGCACCAATGTTCAGTTGAATTGGAACAGGAGTTGCGCCTAGGCGGTCCTTGATCTGTTCAACTACGCGCAAGAAATCTGCGCCTGTACGGTCCATTTTATTAACGAAAACCATACGTGGAACTTGGTACTTATCAGCTTGACGCCATACTGTCTCTGACTGAGGTTCAACACCAGAGGAGCCACAGAACACAACAACTGCACCATCAAGAACACGCAGAGAACGTTCTACTTCGATTGTGAAGTCAACGTGTCCAGGAGTGTCAATGATGTTGATACGGTGGTCCGAGAACTGAGCTTCCATACCACGCCAAAACGTAGTGGTTGCTGCTGAAGTGATCGTAATACCGCGCTCTTGCTCTTGCTCCATCCAGTCCATGGTTGCTGCACCATCGTGAACTTCGCCGATTTTGTGAGAAAGGCCGGTATAGAACAGAATACGTTCACTTGTGGTTGTTTTACCTGCATCTACGTGAGCAACGATACCGATATTACGGTATTGCTCTATAGGAGTTTTACGAGCCACGGTTGAATCCTCTTATTAGAGACTTAGGGACTATTGCTATGTCTAGAGTATGCATTAAAAGCGATGCTTCGCTAAAAATTGCTTGCCCTAGAAATAGCAATAGTTCCTAGCATAAGCATAGGAACTAAAGAAGTGCCGCAAGGAACCTTGCAGCACTAAAAAGGTATTACCAACGGTAATGTGCGAACGCTTTGTTTGCGTCAGCCATGCGGTGAACGTCTTCACGTTTCTTAACCGCAGTACCTTTGTTCTCAGACGCGTCTAGCATTTCAGCAGCTAGGCGTTGAGCCATAGATTTTTCACCACGCTTACGCGCAGCTTCAACTACCCAACGCATAGCAAGAGCGTTACGGCGAACCGGACGAACTTCTACAGGTACTTGGTAAGTTGAACCACCTACACGGCGAGATTTAACTTCTACCGCTGGGCGAACATTTTCAAGAGCTTCTTCAAATACAGCTAAGTGGTCTTTACCAGACTTCTCAGCCATTGAATCTAGTGCAGTGTAAACGATTTTCTCTGCAGTAGATTTCTTTCCGTCAACCATAAGGATGTTAACGAATTTTGCCAGCAATTCAGATTTGAACTTAGGATCTGGAAGGATCTTACGCTGACCTATTACGCGACGACGTGGCATGGATATTCTCCGTTGTCTTCTTCAGGTTTTTTCCAAAACTTTTCAGAATAATAAATAAAATAGTGTTTGGCCTTACTTAACGCTTTCTTTTAAAAAAGAAAATGCATTAAGACTTAGGACGTTTCACACCGTACTTAGAACGACCTTGTTTACGGTCGTTAACGCCAGCACAGTCTAGCGCGCCGCGAACAGTGTGGTAACGAACACCCGGAAGGTCTTTTACACGACCGCCACGGATTAGTACAACACTGTGCTCTTGAAGGTTGTGACCTTCACCACCGATGTACGAAGTTACTTCGAAACCGTTGGTTAGACGTACACGACATACTTTACGTAGTGCCGAGTTAGGTTTTTTAGGTGTAGTAGTGTAAACACGAGTACATACACCACGTTTTTGTGGGCACGCTTCTAGTGCAGGCACGTTGCTTTTAACAACTTGCTTTACACGAGGCTTGCGAACCAACTGGTTAATAGTTGCCATTAACTAGCTCCTGAAATTTACTTGAAAGTAAGCTTTGTGAAAAATCTATCCCTAATCACAAGTCGTAATTAGGGACGCAAAATTCTATTCAGCAGTGGGAGGTGTGTCAAGAAATATACAGATCTTTTTTAGCCGTCTAGAGCTCAGGATGGTCTAATTTTAACCAAACTGATAAAACACGATTACCAAGTCACTGATTTGTCGTTTAAAACCGTCAGTTTAACGAAGCCATCGAAGTCAACTTGATCAATGGTACTTGAGACAAGTAGTTGTAAACCTCGGCTATCGAGATCTGGTTTTAAGACTGATACCTGCTCTACTGCGCAGATTTGAGTAAATAACTCATGATTTGGAAGGCAAACATACACCGCATCTTCCACCAAAAGAAACTGATCCTGTGGCTGAGAATAGGTTAATGCGAGTTTAAATTTGTCGACTGATTTTACGATATGAAGCATAGCGTCCCCTAGAAAGTCAGTATCTGTTGGCACTGAGCTAACTTCTGAGTTAACTCGTCGGCTTCAACGATGGTCACATCGATTAGCAGGTTTTCTGCTGAAAGACCAAACTGACTCAGGCTACGCTGACACACATGTACCTGTTCGATGTCGTACAGGTCCATAAGTTTGAATGCAGAGATGTAGTCACGCGATAATGTTTCGTCGGGCTGCTGCGCTTTGAGAAGCTGTGTCACGCCATCACCAACAAAGAACACGGCGATGTCTTCACTGTATGCGGACGCAGCAAGTAATGCATCTAACCCTTCTCTACCCGCAGCGGTCGTATGAGGGAAACTGTTAAATATAAAGGCTAACTTTCTCAAAACTGCACAACCCTATCTTGCGTTAGTAGCGCTTCTGATAAGCTCCCTAATCCGGCCTGAGTGAATCCAGGAGCTAGGTTAGAGGCACTGAGTTGATGTTGCTCTGCTTCTTCAGAGCTAATCACTCCGCGTCTTAACGCGGCAGCTACACAGGTTTCAAGGCTAACATTGTGTTCATCAGCCAGCCTTTGCCAAGCTGAAGCCAAGTCAAATTCATCGTTGGCCGGTACGGTAAGGTCTGAGCCGTTACTGACGCCATCTTGATAGAAGAACACACTGTGAAGTTTGTAGCCCTGTTTAATCAGAGCCACAGCAAACTGGTAAGCACTTCTTGCTGACTGTGAGCCGTAGACAGGCCCATTGACTAGGAGTGTATAGCTTAGCAACCCTCTTCATCCTCTGTTTTACGTTGGCGGATGTATAGGTACACGGTGTGCTTAGAGATGTTCAGTCGTTCAGCAACGCGGTTGATCGCGTCTTTAATATCGAAAATACCTTTGTCGTACAGCTCCATCACGATCTGACGGTTCTTAGTATTGTTCGATACCGATTTGTCAGCGTTAATTTCTTCAATGGTGCGTTCAACCGTTTGGTCGACAAGTTCTTCAACGTCACTAGCAAAGTTAACCGATGATGCAGCTTCGTCTGCGTCTTGCGTAGGCATGAACGATTGCAGTACTTGTGAGAATGGCGCATCTAGGTTGACGTTAATACACAACAAGCCAATCACTCGGTCTTCACCATTGCGGATAGCAACCGTGATCGACTTCATCAATACTCCGCCTTTAGCACGAGTAAAGTATGAACGTGAGAAGTTACGCTTAGAACCTTCAATATCTTTCAGCATCTTTAATGCAAGATCGGTGATCGGCGAACCAACCTGACGACCTGTATTTTCGCCGTTGGCAATTTTAATCGCAGAAGTATTGAGGTCTTCTAAAGAGTGTAAAACGATTTCACAAAACGGACCAATAAGGCTCGCAATACCGTCAACAACGGCCTCATAAGATCTTAGAATGATTTTATCGTGTTCACTGAATGGCATAACGTGGACTGATTCCATTTCAAGTAACACATCTGCATTGACTGTTTCTGTAGTAGTCACTTATTCCTTACCTTCGTGTGAAAAATCAACAAATTTATGTAAGTTTATCAGAAAATTTTAATTGCACACCTAGCTAACATTGCAACTAGTGATTTAGAACAAGTTTAAAAATCAAATACTCATCTTCAAATCATAAAAAAAGCCTAACTCAAAGTTAGGCTTTTTATTCAATCAACGTATTGTAGTACGAGGCTTTTAACCGATATTACTGTGCAGGAGCTGCTTCAGCGTTATCGATGTTTAGTAGTTCTACTTCGAACACTAGCGTTGAGTTAGCTGGGATAGTCGGTGTGTCTTGCTCACCGTATGCTAGCTCTGGCGGGATCACAAACTTGTACTTAGAACCAACTTGCATCAGTTGTACGCCTTCAGTCCAGCCTGGGATTACGCGGTTTAGTGGGAATGTTGCTGGTTCGCCACGATCGTAAGAGCTGTCGAACTGAGTACCGTCTGTTAGCGTACCTTTGTAGTGTACTTGAACGGTATCTGTGTCTTTTGGAGAAGCACCTTCACCCGCAGTCATTACTTGGTAAAGTAGACCAGATTCAGTTTGCTTAACGCCTTCAGTTTTAGCGAACTCAGCGCGGAAATCATCACCAGCTTTCTTCACTTCTGCAGACTTCTCTGCCGCTTGTACTTGCATCGTTTCAGCAACACGCTTGTCTAGAGCTTCAAGAGCTGCGCGAGTTTCTTCTTCGTTCAGTGCTGTTTTCTCTGCGAATACGTCTTCGATACCTTGAAGAACCATATCTTTGTCTAGGTTAATGCCTAGCTCGCTTGGCTTATCAATGCTTGTGCTTAGGTAGTTAGCGAAAGATACACCGATTGCGTAAGCCGCTTTGTCATCTTCTGTTTTAAAGTTTACTGCTTCAACTTTAACTTCTTCTACCTGTGGAGCTTCTGCCTTTGGTTCTTCTTTCTGACAACCAACTGCTAGCATAACCGTCGCGGCAAGCAGTGATACTTTTAAAACTGATTTCATTGAATTCTCCAATTAATGGCCAAGCCATTGGTTATTGTGCACAAATCTAATGATTAGATTGGTGTGAATACGTTAGTTATAACAATATACTAGTCATATGTCTTTCGACACAAACCGGATTATTAGATGTGATGCGAATATTTTTCCACTCATTGCTATGTACAATTGTCATCACCTTGTTAAATGGTTGCTTTTTCTTCCAAGATGATGAGCAGCGTTGGGAAATTGAACCCAATGGTGCCACCAGCTTTGCCCTAAGCAGAGATGGACGCTTCGCTCTACTCTACTCTCAGAAAAAACACTTACTGCTCTGGGATTTAGATCAAAACAAAGAACTCGCTCAACTTGGCCCGCAAGACCAATCTGAAAACCAAGTATCGCGTATCCGTATCTCGGACAATGGCCGCTTTGCGATTACCGCAAGTCAGTTGAACTTCGCCGTCTGGGACTTATCTTGGACTCAAGCTGAGGGGCTTTGGTCTATTTCCGATGGCTTGATTCGCGATGTCGATATCTCTAGCAATGGTGAAAAGGTCTTACTTGGCCTTTCTAATGGCAAAGCCATCTATGTGGACTTAGTCACCGGACGCCGTCTGGAGTTCCTCGCTCACCGAGAAAAAGTGAATTCAGTGTCCCTTTCATCCAATGGGCGCTACGCATTATCAGGCGGTAACGACTACAAAGCTTACCTTTGGGATACCGAATCAGGCTTGGTGTTACGTACCTTCGAGCATGAACAAAGAGTAGTACGAGTTGCACTACAACGGGATGGAGAATTGGCTTTTACTTCCGATGGCGGCAACCAAGCCATGATTTGGGATCTAGAAACGGGTGAACCTCAAGCGCAATTACAGAGTTGGTCTCGACAACTGATTTTCTCAAGTGCGCGTTTTTCTGATGACGGCAGTATGTTGGTGACAGGTACGCCATCAAGCCAAGTGAGTGTGTGGAATACTCAGGATGGCAAGCGAATTTCTCGTCACGATGCTGAGCCACTAAAAGATGCTCGCCCTCCCCGTGCGGTAGTGTATGATGCAGCCTTTGATGAAAAGAACCGTGTGATATCGGGCACCTCTGCGGGCATCGCCCAAGCTTGGAATGTGGATTAAGAACGATGACAGAAAAGCGAATTGAACAACTAGAAAGCCGCGTGAATGACCTAGAATGTCAGTTGGCTTTCCAAGAACAAACCATTGAAGAACTCAATGAAGCGCTTAGCCAACAACAGATGTTGATCACGAGAATGCAAGATCAAATGAAGTTCGTGGTGGGTAAAGTGAAAAATATGGATGGCTCAAACCTCGCTGACGCATCAGAAGAGACGCCACCTCCACACTATTAAGTGCGGCTCCAAATAACGAATGGGTTCTAGTGACGCATATCGCTAGTCTCTCGTCCTCGATGTGTAAACACATTTCAGGACGGGACATAGAAAACTAAAAGGGCGACAGATGCTTATCTGTCGCCCTTTTGTTTGTTTAATCTGCGCTAATTCAACTAGAGCGAATTAAACCAATACAAGCTTAGTCATCAGCATAAATTTTCACTTCCACACAACCGTTAGTATCAACACTCGCGCGATACATCCCTGAGCTGTTCATACCAAAGTGAATATCACCTTGGCCATCAATCGCTATCAAGCCACCTTCGCCACCCATGGTTTTCAGTTCACCTTGGATGATGTGTTCACAAGCAGTATGCACGTCTTCTTTGAGATAACGCATTCGTGCTGCTACATCACTGGCAACCATCTTTCTTAAGAAGAACTCGCCCATTCCGGTAGTGGAAACCGCAACGTTACCATTCTCGGCAATGGTACCTGCACCAATGATTGGTGAATCACCGACACGACCATATTTCTTATTAGTCACACCGCCAGTGCTTGTCGCAGCTGCTAGGTTACCCGCTTGGTCTAACGCCACCGCGCCAACTGTTCCGTATTTTTTGTCGTCAGGGTATTTCTCGGCTTGCTGCTCGTCGTATTTTGCTTCCGACAAAGCAAAGATGCCTTTCTCTTTCATTGATAGAAGCTGGTCGTAGCGACGCTCAGTAAAGAAGTAATCCTGCTCGGTGAAGGTGTACTCATGCTCAAAGGCGAACTTCTCAGCACCTTCACCAATCAACAACACATGATCGCTTTTCAGCATCACATCACGCGCAAGTTCAATCGGGTTTTTGATATGACGGACACCAGCAATCGCACCCGCATCCATTTCACGGCCGTGCATAACAGAAGCATCCATCTCAACAAATTCATCATGAGTCAGAACCGAACCTTTACCAGCATTAAAATGTGGGCTGTCTTCCATCACTTTAACCGATGCCACCACCGCATCCAGAGCATCACCGCCCGATTGCAGTACTTGATAGCCCGCTAAAACTGACTTTTCCAAAGCCTCGGTAATACCCGTTTTTAATTCATCGCTCATTTGCTCTCGTAAGATGGTGCCTGCACCACCATGAATGGCAATTGAAAAAGGTTGTGACATGCAAACTCTCCACTGATGTCGTCTTATAATGTTGTGCCTATCAATATCACATCCATGGTTCTATGTCTGATAGCCAAAACCAAACTTTTTACGAATGCTTAGATTTGCGGACACTTAGTTTGGTAGATAAAAGCGAGGTCAAAAAGCTAGACATCCAATACGAAAAAAGCCTCCAACAAAGGAGGCTTTCAAGATTCTTAATCTAAACCGCTAATTCGGTATTAGTGAGAACCACAGCTACCGCCGCCGCAGCAGCCGTCTTTTTTCTCTTCACCGTGGTCGTGGCCTTCGCCACCACAGCAACCGCCTTCGTGGTCATGATCGTGACCGTGGCTGCCACAGCCGCCTTCTTGGTGAACGTGACCGTGTTGAACTTCTTCTTCAGTCGCTTCACGTACCGCTACAACTTCAACGTCAAACGTTAGAGTTTGGCCGGCTAGCATGTGGTTACCGTCAACAACAACTTCGTCGCCGTCTACTTCAGTCACTTCAACTGGGATTGGACCTTGGTCAGTATCCGCTAGGAAACGCATGCCAACTTCGATTTGCTCAACACCTTGGAACACGTCAGCAGGAACACGTTGAACTAGGTCATCGTTGTGATCGCCGTATGCGTCTTCTGGAGTAACAGTTGCTGAGAACTTATCGCCAGCTACTTTGCCTTCAAGCTCTTTTTCAAGACCTGTAATTAGGTTGTTGTGACCGTGAAGGTAATCTAGTGGAGCTTCTGCAGTTGATTGGTCAACTACTACGCCATCTTCAAGTTTCACTTGATATGCAACACTAACTACTACGTTCTTTTCAATTTTCATGAGAGCTCCAAGGAGGTTTGGACTAAGCTCGAACAGTTGAGCTTAGGAAAAATTCTGTACCGGGATATTATGGGGATCAATTAACGAAACTCAATCATTCTGGCTTAAAAATACCGATCATTTCTTGATTCGCGTGTTCAGATTTCTCTACAGTTTTTGGTTTACGCTGTTCTGAGAAGTCACAATCGACACATTCCACCAGCTCGATATTGTTTTCAATCCACCAACGGAGTGTGTCTTGAGTGTTGCAACTTGGGCAGTTCGCCCCTGCGATAAAGCGTTTTTTCTGTTTCACGTTCATATCCTTTACTACTCTAGATTCGCGGTTCTTCCCACTCACTCTATTAGACGTTAAGCAGAGACCGCGTTTATTATTAGATTGGTTCTATGATCTATTACTTCTATGCCCAAGCTCTATTCCTAAGCTCAAGCACTAGTTATCACTTTAAGCTACTGCCAATAGTTTCGAGATTGGTGATCGTTTTCCATCTCGTGTCCAAAGATCTCCTCAAGCTCTTTACGAGCCTCTTTCGCTCTTTGGGCTAACTCGGCATCTTCGTTATGCTGAGGCAACAACTCTTTCAGCATACCATTATCCAACTTTCTAAAGTGTGCTTCGGCTCGCTTCGCTTTATATGGATGCATGCCAAGTTCAGTCAATGTTTGACGCCCTAAATCCAATGCTCCAAGGAAGGTTTCACGAGAGTAGTTACTCACACCGTGGTTAAGTAATTGATACGCTTCAACACGGCTTCGTGCACGCGCTAAGATCTTTAAGCGCGGGAAGTGCTGCTTACATAAATCGACGGTTTTCATGATTTCATCAGGGGAGTCAGTACACAACACAATCGCTTCTGCTTTATCAGCACCGGCTGCGCGTAATAGCTCTAGGTGAGTAGAGTCACCATAAAATACCTTGTAGCCGAATTTTCTAAGGATATGTATTTGGCTGGCATCACTTTCAAGGACGGTGATACGAATCTTATTAGCGTACATCAAGCGACCAATGATCTGACCGAAACGACCAAAACCAGCAATGATCACTCTAGGGCTACGATCAACCACATCTGAAGACATCGCACTTTCGCTGATTTGATTAAGTTGACGAGCAAAGAATCGGTCTTGTAGCTTAAGCATCAATGGCGTGGTCACCATAGACAGGCTCACCACGACCAATAAGAACGACACTTGTTCGCCACTCAAGATGCCCTGCGCACTTGCTGCGGTAAAAATAACGAAAGCAAACTCACCACCTTGGCTGAGAATCATCGCCATTCGGCTACGCGCTTTTGTCTGTGTACCAAAGATACGGGCAAGTGCATACAGTACCAAACCTTTCAACACGACCAACGCACAAACTGCAATCAGTATCGCGAATGGGCTTTCGGCTAGTAAACCTAAGTTCACTGCCATACCCACAGAGATAAAGAACAGGCCAAGCAATAACCCTTTGAATGGGTCAATCGCAATTTCAAGCTCGTGTCGGTATTCACTTTCAGCCAGAAGAACACCCGCTAAGAAAGTACCCAGCGCCATCGACAAACCAATCTGCTGCATGATAACGGCAATACCAATCACCAATAGCAGCGCTGCAACGGTAAACAACTCACGCACACCGCTCATGACTACATAGCGGAATAGTGGTCTCAGTAAGAAATGACCACCAACAAGTAAGCCAATCACGCCGCCTAGCATCCACAACATGTCAGCCCAACTACCGCCCGTATTACCCGCAAGCAGAGGTAACACCGCTAACATAGGGATTACTGCAATATCTTGAAAAAGTAAAACTGCAAAACCTGACTGTCCCGCTTCTTTACCACCAAGCTCTCGCTCTTCAATAACGCGCAAGGCGATGGCTGTCGAAGATAGGGCTAACCCCATACCTATCACGAGGCTAGTTTGCCAAGTTAATCCGAACAGACAGGCAATGGCGGTAATAATCAGAGTGGTGATCAACACTTGCGCACCACCTAAGCCGAGAATAGGCGCCCGCATCTGCCACAGTTTTTTGGGATTAAGCTCTAAACCAATAAGGAAGAGCAGCAGCACCACCCCGAACTCAGAGAAATGTAGAATCGCCTCTACGTCACTAATTAGGCCAAGCCCCCATGGACCAATAGCGACACCCGCTAATAAGTAACCTAATACTGAACCTAAGCCTGCTCGCTGCGCGATAGGAACCGCAACCACAGCCGCCGCTAAAAATATAACGCTACTTTGTAGAAAATCATTAGTCAGAGCCATCATCTGCTCCTATATCTTGTAGCGGGTCTCGCAACCAGTTTCGATACGCTTCGGCGTGTTGGTAACGCGTCATATCGGTGACATTTCGTGCCCAGTGTAAAACCAAAGGGGATATCCAATTCATTTGACACAAAGAAGCGGTGAGCTCGAATGGTTGCAAGATCTCTTGTAATGGATATTTATTATAGCCTGCGGCACCAAACGCCTCTTCTTTACCACCCGTGGTGATAACATTGCGCCAATGCTTACCCTTAAGTGCACTCTGCTCACCAAACGCAAAGCCCTTGCCTAATACTCGGTCAAACCATTCCTTCAATAACGAAGGGCATGAGTACATAAACAAAGGATGTTGGAACACAATCACATCGTACTGCAGAAGCAGTTCATGCTCATAAGGCACATCAATAAAGAAGTCAGGATAGAGGGCATAAAGATCGTGAATTTTAACATTCCCAAGCGACTCTATCTTTTTAACCATGATCTGGTTAGCGATAGAGGTTTGCGGCTCTGGGTGTGCATAGATCACTAATACCTTTGGCACGGGTTTGTCTATCGAGGGAGTAATACTCATTCCTTTGAAACATTCCTTTAAGGGCTAAACGGTGGCAAGGCCACTAGAATTTAAATAAAAGTTATTAATATGTTATTGGCATCATAACGCAAATTGCATTGTGATCGACTTTTATCTGGTTTCAGCCTACTATGCAGGCGTCTGTTCACCTCTAATTTCTATGCTACTTCAATTATGATTACTTTCTCTGATATTCAATTGCTACGCGGCGGTAAGCCACTCCTCGACCAAGCATCTGCGACTTTTCACCCTGGCGACAAGATCGGTTTGGTTGGTAAAAACGGCTGTGGTAAATCTACGCTATTCGCCTTAATTAAGGACGAACTGTCTATTGATGCAGGCTCATTCAGTAAACCTGCCCATTGGGAAATGGCTTGGGTTGCTCAAGAAACACCTGCATTAGAAAGAACAGCCATTGAATATGTGATTGATGGCGACCGAGAATACCGCGGCCTTGAAGATCAATTAGAGAAAGCGGAACAAGCCGACAACGGCACATTGGTAGCAGAGATCCACGGCAAGATTGAAACCATTGGTGGTTACAGTATCAAGGCGCGCGCTGCCGAGTTACTCGACGGCCTAGGCTTTAGCCAAGAACAAATGACATGGAACCTGACTCAATTCTCAGGTGGTTGGCGTATGCGTTTGAACCTAGCGCAAGCCCTACTGTGTCGCAGTGACCTACTGCTACTCGATGAACCTACCAACCACTTGGATTTAGACGCAGTAATGTGGCTAGAGCGTTGGTTACAAAGCTACCCTGGCACGCTAGTGCTTATCTCGCACGATAGAGACTTCTTAGACCCTATCGTCAACCGCATCGTGCATGTTGAAAATCAGCAGCTTAATGAGTACACGGGTAACTACTCATCGTTCGAAACCCAACGAGCGCAAAAACTGATTCTGCAACAAGCGATGTACCAAAAGCAGCAGAAACAGATGTCTCACATGCAGAGCTACATTGACCGTTTCCGTTACAAAGCGTCAAAGGCTCGCCAAGCGCAAAGCCGCATTAAAGCGCTAGAGAAAATGGAGCAAGTGCTGCCCGCTCAGTTTGATAACCCATTCAGCTTTGAGTTTAGAGAACCAGACGCACTACCAAACCCAATCATGATGATGGACGAGGTCTCTGCCGGTTACGATGACAATCTGATTCTAGAGAAGATTCGCCTGAACCTAGTACCGGGCAGTCGCATTGGTCTACTTGGCCGAAATGGTGCTGGTAAATCAACGCTGATTAAACTGCTTTCTGGCGAACTGAAACAACAAGGCGGTGAGCTGAGCTATTCACAAGGCGTGAAGATTGGTTACTTTGCACAGCACCAATTAGAGACTCTGCATCCAGAAGAAACACCACTGCAACACATGATGCAGATTGCCCCTAAGCACACCGAGCAACAACTGCGTGACTACCTAGGTAGCTTCGGTTTCCAAGGTGAAAAAGCGCTCGATAAAGTGGCACCCTTCTCAGGTGGTGAAAAAGCGCGTTTAGTTCTGGCGCTACTGGTATGGCAAAAGCCGAACCTATTGCTACTCGATGAACCAACCAACCACTTGGATCTCGACATGCGTCAGGCTCTGACTTTTGCATTGCAGACATTTGAAGGTGCAATGGTTATCGTATCGCACGACCGTTACCTACTGCGTGCAACTACCGATGACTTGTATTTGGTACACGACCGTCAAGTAGCACCGTTTGATGGTGATCTAAGCGATTACTACAAATGGCTAACCGAACAACAGAAAGTTGAGCGCAAAGAAGCACAAGCATTGGCACCAGCAAAAGACGGCGCCAACAGTGCAGCCGCGAAAAAAGAGCAGAAACGTAAAGAAGCCGAGTTCCGTAAACTGACGGCACCACTGCGTAAAAAGCTGACTCAATTTGAAAAGCAAATGGATAAGCTGACACTATCTCTCGAAGAAGCTGAGCAAGAATTATCCGACACTTCACTGTATGAAGCTGAAAATAAGGCTAAACTGAATAAAGTACTCGCTCTACAAGCGAGCAGTAAGTCACAGCTAGAAGAAGTTGAAATGGATTGGATGTCCACTCAAGAAGAGCTTGAGCAGATGGAACTGGATATGGATAGCTTATGAGCCCAGAGCACGCCCCAATATCACTAACACTGGAACGACTATGGCAATTTAGCCTTCAGTATTACAGTGTGCGCGGTGTAAAGGATGCGTGCCTAGCTTTACAAAACCAGTTCCACGGCAACGTCAATCTACTGCTGCTTCTCAAATGGCTTGATGAGCATCAATTGTCTTTTGCTGAAGAAGAGTGGCACAAGGTGCAACAGTGCTTGAGCCGCTCTGAACCCCTGCTTCATAGTTATAGAGAGCTACGTAAACACCTCAAAGCACACGTTCTTGACTCACTATACCGTGAAGCCTTGCAGTTTGAGTTACAGCTTGAGAAGCAACAACAAGCCGATCTTGTCGACTGTATAAACTCCCTACAACTGTACGCTAACCAGCAATCACCGCTCACGTTTCAATACTGTCGTTTATTAGGGGCTGAGAACCTCTACAACGCTTTTTCTGAACCAGCACCTCAGCCCTAGCTCGTTCTCTTTCCTTTTTATGCAATCAAGATCCAAGCTTAACGGTGTGCGTTCGCTCTTCATGTACATTTGCTAACTAATACGCACCATGAAGTATTTAACACTCCTAACCTTGATATTACTCAACCAGTTACCCTTAGCTTGTTTTGTATCTCGTTAAGTGAAAGCCTTGCGCTTATGCCGAGAATCAACCAAGCTCGAATAAAACGTGGGCGTTCCGTTACAAGCTCAACACGTTATCAAAGCCCATAAAAGAAGCATGGATCGTTTTTATGACAATATTTACCGCAGCCGCTGGTCTCTCTAACCCGCACTTACAAACCTTAGTGCCAAGGTTTATTAGAAAGCAGGCGCTGTTTAATCCTCACTGGCAAACCTTAGAAACACCCGATGGTGACTTTCTTGATCTTGCTTGGAGCGAATCACCAGACGGTGACACCCCTGATAATGATGACCGAAGTAACAAACCTATATTCGTTCTATTCCACGGTTTAGAAGGTAGCTTTGAGAGCCCATACGCTAATGGACTGATGAACGCGTTTGCTAAGGATGGTTGGTTGTCCGTGATGATGCACTTCAGAGGTTGCAGCGGAAAACCGAATCGCTTGGCTCGCGCTTACCATTCAGGTGAAGTCGAAGATGCACGCTTTTTCTTAAGACACCTGCACGCCCAGTTTCCGAATAACCCTAAGGTTGCGGTTGGTATATCCTTAGGGGGAAACATGCTAGCAAACTATTTGGCTGAGTACGCAGACGACCCATTACTGTCGGCGGCGACAATCGTATCTGCTCCTTTTGATTTAGCGTGTTGCTCTAGTCGCATTGAGCGCGGTTTCTCCAAGCTCTATAAGAAGTACTTGCTCAACTCTCTAAAGTCGAATGCGCTAAAAAAGGTTAACCTACTACAGGAAAAACTTGGCATCACCGCTGAAGCCATCAAGAACATCACCAAACTGTATGAGTTTGATGAACGAATCACTGCGCCTCTGCACGGCTTCAAAAATGCACAAGATTATTATGCGCAATGTTCTGCGCTGCCTAAGCTCAATAAGATCAAACTGCCAACTCAGATCATTCATGCCAAAGACGACCCTTTCATGACCGATGATGTGATTCCAAAATTCGTTCTACCCGACAACATCGATTATCGTCTGTTTCAAAAAGGCGGGCATGTTGGGTTTATTACTGGCAGCACACTCAAGCCAAGGTTTTGGCTAGAAGAAGCCTTGCCTGCCTACTATGAAAGTATCCAAGGTTCGGCATAATGACCGAGCGTTAGTAAATAGAAGCAAAACATTACTAAGCACACGCATTTCTACATCAATAAACATATCTATGAACATAAAAGAGAGAAGTATTTATGATCATCCCATGGCAAGACATTGCGCCAGAGACACTGGAAAACCTCATCAAAGAGTTCGTGCTGCGTGAAGGCACGGACTACGGCGACGTAGAGGTTTCACTGCAAAACAAAATTGACCAAGTGAAACATCAATTAGCTTCAGGAGAAGTCAGCATCGTGTTTTCTGAGCTCCATGAAACCGTTGATATTCAAGTCACAAAACGCTTCTAAGCTGCGCTCATAAAGGAGCCGTGTTATAGTGGTAAACGATTGCTAACAAGTAAGTTACTCAAAAGACAAGGGTTGTCATGTCCGCTAAACATCCAATTATTGCGGTGACGGGTTCATCTGGAGCCGGCACCACCACCACCTCAGAAGCCTTCCGTAAAATGTTCAATATGATGGACGTGAAGGCAGCTTGGGTTGAAGGGGATAGTTTCCATCGCTTTACTCGCCCAGAGATGGATGTCGAGATCCGTAAAGCGCGCGAGCAAGGTAAGCACATCAGCTACTTTGGTCCACAAGCCAACGACTTTGGTGCGCTAGAAGAATTCTTCCGTAAATACGGTAACGAAGGTACAGGTAAAGTAAGAAGCTACCTGCACACCTTCGATGAAGCCGTGCCTTACAATCAAATGCCCGGCACCTTCACGCCATGGCAAGAAATCCCTGAAAATTCCGATGTGATGTTTTACGAAGGCTTACACGGCGGTGTGGTTGACGGCGACATTAACGTTTCTCAACACGTCGACTTGCTGATCGGCATGGTACCTATCGTCAACTTGGAATGGATCCAGAAATTCGTTCGCGACACCCGCGATCGTGGTCATTCTCGTGAAGCTGTAATGGACTCTATTGTTCGCTCGATGGATGATTACCTTAACTATATTACCCCGCAATTTTCGCGTACTCACATCAACTTTCAGCGTGTTCCAACCGTAGATACATCGAACCCACTTAACGCCAAAGGGATTCCAAGTTTAGACGAAAGCTTCGTAGTTATACGTTTGCGTGGCATCAAAAACGTCGATTTCCCCTACCTTCTGGCTATGATCGATGGATCATTTATGTCTCGTCATAACACGCTCGTGGTGCCAGGCGGCAAAATGAGTTTTGCTATGGAGCTCATTGTTAGGCCAATCCTGCAACAACTCATCGAAACCGGAAAAATAGGTTAACAAAACGACATTCTGGTTGATTACTTTTCATACCGTGATCATGTGCACAATTTTGCGTAAAAAATCGTAGCTTGGTCACGATTAAAATCAAGAAATAGTACCTGAAAAAGGATACTATTCTTAAACGAAACACAAGATAGCTTGCAGCACTCAACGAGTGCTCTTATCCTACAAGTCAATCCAGGCTTAGCTAAAACACGGAAAGCGGCAAGCATACCCTGCAGAGGAAGTGAGATATTATGGTTCTAGGTAAACCTCAAACCGATCCAACATTAGAGTGGTTCCTTTCACACTGTCATATTCATAAGTACCCTTCAAAAAGTACTTTGATTCATGCTGGTGAAAAGGCAGAAACCTTGTACTACATCGTTAAAGGTTCTGTGGCAGTTCTTATCAAAGACGAAGAAGGTAAGGAAATGATTCTTTCTTACCTAAACCAAGGCGACTTCATCGGTGAGCTTGGCTTATTCGAAGAAGACCAAGAGCGTACTGCTTGGGTTCGTGCTAAATCTCCTTGTGAAGTAGCTGAGATTTCTTTCAAGAAATTCCGTCAACTTATCCAAGTGAACCCTGATATCCTAATGCGCCTTTCAGCGCAAATGGCAAACCGTCTACAAGTAACTAGCCAAAAGGTTGGTGACTTAGCATTCCTTGACGTAACAGGTCGTATCGCTCAAACGCTACTAAACCTAGCGAAACAGCCAGATGCAATGACTCACCCTGACGGCATGCAAATCAAGATCACTCGTCAAGAGATTGGCCAAATCGTTGGTTGTTCTCGTGAGACAGTAGGTCGTATCTTGAAGATGCTAGAAGAGCAGAACCTAATTTCTGCACACGGTAAAACTATCGTGGTATACGGCACTCGTTAATCTCGATTAACTGAGCCAAAAATTTGAAAGCCACCAAATGCGAATTTGGTGGCTTTTTTGTTTTCTAAAGATCTAGAGAGCAGATGCTAGATGCGAATGGAACACCTCCCGCGTCCAAGCGCAAACACTCTCGAAGCGAAGCGTACCCGCATCTTTAAGGTAAAGCCCGTGCTCGTATCTTTCTTTAACCGTTGGTGCTCTCAAAGATCTTGTCAGCCGATGCTGCAACAAATCCTGTATAAAGCTCACCGTTGGCCATCGCATAACGCTTAGCGAACTCATAGAAGCCGCCAGGAATCATCTCATTGCCTTCAACAAATGAAACTGGGACTTTGTCTGCCATTGTTGATGATTGCTCTAATAAGACCTCTGGAGAGCCTTTAACCTCACCACCAGATGCATTGATAGTGAAACCAGATTCGCTCAAATAGTCATTCACGGCCTGAACTTCATCAAAGGCATTGAGTTGGTTTACGCTCACCGTAAAGTGGTTGGCACCGTAACCATGAGCCGCTAACCAAGACGCGTACTCACTCTCTTTTGCAAGCACTTGGAAATCCGCGAAGCTTAAATCCCAAAGGCGTCCGCCAAACAGGAATTCATGACCTTGAAGCTTGCTTGCATCGACTTGCTCAACCAACTTAGCAACGATCTGTTGTAACTCACCTGAGCACTCTTCTACCTTTAACTCACTGATGAACACTTTAGGTTGCTTTGGATCTGGGTGCTCGTAATGCTTCGCGACTAGCTTCTTGCTCTCAAACAGGTAGTCACCACATGCTTTATAGCCTAGCTCAAGGAAAGGCTTAGCCAGTGTTTCAATACCCAGCGGAGTTACATTGAAAGTACGCAGTGCAATGTGATCGTTAATCAGCGCTTCGTCTTCTTTCAGCAAGTGGTGTACTTTCTCAGCCGATGGACAAAGCCTATGAATGTAATCATCCCATAGTGATTTAAAGAGTAGATCGGGCGTCATGGTGACTCCTTGTCAGAGGTTCTAGCAAGCTAGTAATTTGGATTAGAAAGGGAGAGGCTGAGACACAGAGTCAGCAGCCATCAGCCTGTGACATACTTTTTCTATTATTATCTACCGCCCAATCTAGGTGTCGGACGTGATGGAAAAAGGAAGCGATAACACCACTTCCTATTTCAAACTTAACGCATGAGCCTAAAACTCATTAGTCTAGATTTAAAGCTCAATACCCGGGCTAAACGTTGCTGGAAGTTGAGTTTCACCGCCTTCCATTGACGCCATTGGGTAAGCACAGTAGTCCGCCGCATAGTAAGCACTTGGGCGTAGGTTGCCTGAAGCACCCGGGCCGCCAAATGGTGCATCACCACTTGCGCCTGTTAGCTGGCGGTTACGGTTAACAATACCCGCGCGGATATGGTCAACGAAGTATTCCCACTCTGAATCGTCGGTTGAAACTAAACCTGCAGACAAACCAAAGCGTGTGTCATTGGCTAATTCAACCGCTTGCTCTAACGATTGGTAACGAACCACTTGCAGCAATGGGCCGAAGTACTCTTCATCTGGCAACTCAGCAATGTTGGTTGCATCGATAATACCCGGAGAAACAAACGCCGCTTCACCCGCTTTTGCTTCGACTAGGCTGACACCGCCTAACGATTGAAGATTCGCTTGCGCGTCCAGAATGAACTTAGCCGCAGCTTCAGAGATCTGTGGGCCCATGAAAGGTGCTGGCTCAGCGAATGGCTGATCAACACGAATCTTCAAGGTCGCTGCAACGAGCTTATCAAGCAGTTGATCGCCCCTCTCGCCAACAGGAACATACAAGCGACGTGCACATGTACAACGTTGACCCGCACTGATGAAAGCCGATTGAATGATGGTATAAACCGTCGCGTCAGCATCACCAAATTGGTCACTGATCACCATTGGGTTGTTACCGCCCATCTCTAGTGCCAGCATCTTACCCGGTTGACCCGCGAATTGACGGTGAAGGATATGACCAGTATTGGCACTACCTGTGAATAGCACGCCATCAAGGCCTTTAGCATCGGCTAGTGCAATGCCTGTCTCTTTGGCGCCTTGCACTAGGTTAATCACGCCAGCAGGAAGGCCAGCTTCTTGCCATAGTTTCATCGCAAATTCACCTGTCCAAGGTGTTTGCTCTGACGGCTTAAATACCACGGTATTACCCGATAGCAATGCTGGAACAATATGACCGTTAGGTAGGTGACCTGGGAAGTTGTAAGGACCAAATACCGCCATTACGCCTAATGGACGATGACGCAGTACGATTTGGTTGCCTGCCGCTTCACGTGAAGCCTCACCAGTACGCTCGTGGTAAGCACGAATAGAGATAGCGATCTTACCCGCCATCGCGCCCGCTTCAGTGCGAGTTTCCCAAATCGGTTTACCCGTCTCTTTTGCAATAATCTGTGCAATCTCTTCGCTGTTCTCTTTTACCTTCTCAGCAAAGTTCAACACGATCGCTTCACGCTCTGCAAAGCTCAGTTTTTTCCAAACTAAGAACGCGTCGCGAGCCGCTGCTACTGCAGATTCAACCTGCGCTGGTGTTGCACTATCGCCTTGCCACACGACTTCATTGTTGTATGGGCTTACTGATGTCATGGCGTCGCCTTGACCTGCCACCCACTGTCCTGCTATCCACTGAGTCATACTTCTATCCTTAAAATCTTCGACAGATAATCGCCGCTCTTATTGAGCCAACATGCGAACGAATTCGCCTTCTTTTACTTCAAGAGCGCTTGCTACTTCAGATGATAAAATCACTGTGTCACTTGCTTGGTCATACGCGCCTTTCGCGGCTACTGCGCGGAAGTTCTCAAACGAGGTATTACCAATGAGGAAGTCTTTAGAGCTGGAGTGCTCTGCAATTTGAACCTGTGCTCGAATCGCATGACGCACGGATTCAATGTTTCTTAAATCACACTCAACCGTTGGGCCTGCATCAAAGATGTCGACATAACCACGGTTAGTGAAACCTTCACGTTCCAGCAACTTAAGTGCTGGACGTGTATTATCATGCACCTCTCCAATCACCGCCTGAGCCTCTTTGCTCAGCAGGTTCACGTAGATAGGCAGCTTTGGCATTAGGTCAGCAATGAAGCCTTTCTTGCCAATACCAGTTAGGTAATCGGCAAGCGTGAAATCAATTGAGAAGAAGTGCTCTTGCAGCCATTGCCAGAAAGGTGAGTTACCTTCCGCATCGGATACACCACGCATCTCAGCAAAAATCGTTTTCGAGAAACGCTCTGGGTGTTCTGACATGATCAAGAAGCGACACTTAGACATCAAACGACCATTCAATCCACCACGGAAAGCTGGGCGCAAGAACAGTGTGCAGATCTCACTGCATCCAGTGTAGTTATTGCCGAAAGTCAGTAGCTTCACGACGTTATTCACGCCAAGCTTTTGCGATGAATGAACCACTTTGCTGATGTGGTAAGAGTAAAACGGAACATCCCAGCCAATTGAGGCTTCGATACCTGTGGTACCTGCGACTTCTCCCGTTTCAGTGTCGAAGCCAACCATTAGGTAGCCTTCATCACCGGGTTCGGTTACGTCTTGTTTAGCAAAGCTGTATTCAGAATGAGTAATTCGGTTGGTTAACAGTTCTTCGTTAACCGGAAGAGATGTGAATCCGTGACCAGATTCAACCGCGCAGGTATGCAGCGCATCGTAATCAGATAATTTTATTGGGCGAACAACTAGCATCAATATTCCCTCCAGATGCAAAACAGGCCCAAAACCAGAAGCTTGGGCCCTTAGCAGTACGTCATGGGATCGCTCTAATGGCGATCATTCCTATGACGCCGCTCAGGCTAAACTAGCGTAGCGATTGCTTTGTCTAGTTTTGATAAACCTTCTTCAATTTCTTGTGTAGTGATAACCAGTGATGGTGTGAAACGAACCACGTTTGCACCCGCAACCAGTACCATCAAGCCTTGTTCGCCTGCTGCTACTAATACATCACGAGCACGACCTTGCCATGCTTCATTAAGCGCAGCGCCTAGCAATAGGCCTTTACCGCGAACTTCACTGAATATTTGGTATTTGTCGTTAATCTTAGCCAAACCATCACGGAACATAGCTTCGCGTTCTTTCACGCCAGCCAACGTTTCAGGTTGGCTTACTACGTCAACAACGGCTTCAGCAACGGCACACGCCAGTGGGTTGCCACCGTAAGTAGAACCGTGCGTACCCACTTTTAGGTGTGTCGCAAGTTCAGATGTTGTTAGCATTGCGCCGATTGGGAAACCGCCACCTAGTGATTTCGCTGTGCTTAGGATATCAGGTGTCACACCTAGACCTTGGTAAGCGTAAAAGTTACCGGTACGGCCATTACCCGTTTGCACTTCATCAAAGATAAGCAGCGCATTGTGTTTGTCACACAGTTCACGAACCGTGTTCACAAACTCAGATGTTGGAGAGATGATACCGCCCTCGCCTTGCAGAGGTTCCATCATGATTGCACATGTGCGATCTGAGATGTGCGCTTCTAGCGCTGCAATATCGTTATAAGGCAGGTGAGTTACATCGCCCGGTTTAGGACCGAAGCCATCAGAGTAAGCCTCTTGACCACCGACCGTTACGGTAAAGAAAGTACGACCGTGGAAACCTTGTTTGAATGCAATGATTTCAGATTTCTCAGGACCGTGAACATCTGCTGCCCAACGACGAGCTAGCTTCAATGCTGCTTCGTTTGCTTCTGCACCAGAGTTGGCAAAGAATACTTTCTCTGCAAAACATACGTCTGTTAGCTTCTTCGCTAGACGCAATGCAGGTTCATTGGTCATTACATTACTTAAATGCCAAATCTTGTTTGCTTGCTCAGTAACTGCGTTAACCATTGCTGGGTGACAGTGACCCAGACAGCTCACAGCGATACCACCAGCAAAGTCGATATACTCTCGGCCTTGTTGGTCCCAAACGCGTGCGCCTTCCCCTTTTACTGGGATCATTTCCATTGGGTTATAACAAGGCACCATCACCTCATTAAACAGACTACGTTCTACTTTTTTTTCCACTGTCATCGTACATTCCTTCTCGATACCGCAAGCTTCGCAAATAAGCGTACTGGTTCATAAGTGAGACAAAGATATTTTCTCTCGCCATAATCCCGCTGCAGCATTATATTTACATTTAATTAACCTTTTCAATAGTAGATTATTCTTTAGCCATCCCTAACAACCAGCTAAACGTCACTACCTATGACTATTTATGCATCAATTAATCTGTTTTATGAAGCTTTTTTTACCTAAACGCATAACCAGCAATAGCAAAGCCTTACTGGCATTGCGGTATATAGGGTTCGAGACGAAATAAGGCGAATAATTTTGCATAGGCTAAAAACTTAGCCTGAAGAGAGAGAAATGTTATAAAAAGTGATCGGCGTCAGAGGAGTAAGAGACGCGTAGCGCCCGAATTTAAACGCTTAACGAATGGACTAACAGGTTCAACTGGCTTATTTAGACGCAGAAAGAGTCAAATTTAAACACTCAACGCGCTAAGAAGTTAGCGAGAAGCTGGTGTCCTTGCTCTGTTTTAATCGACTCAGGGTGAAATTGCACCGCATCAATCGGCAAGGTTTTGTGTTGATACCCCATGATCTCATCCATGCTGCCATCTTCAAATTCCGTCCAAGACGTCAGTTCAAAGCAGTCAGGCAGCGTGCCATTTTTCACCACTAGAGAATGGTAACGTGTCACGGTTAGAGGGTTATTAAGCCCTTGAAAAACGCTCTTGCCATTGTGACGGATGGGAGAGGTTTTACCGTGCATCACTTGTCTGGCTCGAACCACTTCACCACCAAAGACTTGAGCAATGGCTTGATGACCAAGACACACGCCTAAGATAGGCAACTTACCCACGAAGTGTTCAATGACTTGCAGAGAGATTCCCGCATCATCCGGTGTACAAGGACCCGGCGAGATAACAAGATGGCTAGGATTCAGCGCTTCGATGCCCGCAATATCAATCTCATCGTTGCGAACAACTTTCACAGTGACCCCTAACTCACAGAAATACTGATACAAGTTATAGGTAAAAGAGTCGTAGTTATCGATGATAAGTAACATGGGTCGAAATCGTAGTAGTGCTGAAAAAATGACAGGGTGTATTGTGCAGTAAGAGATTAGAAAGGCAAGTCTTTCTACTTATTTACTATTTAAACGAGACCAATAAAGAAGAGGCGCACTAGGCGCCTCATATCGCTTTACTATGATTACTTACAATCTTTCTCGAAGATAGTATCACCCCAATGAGGGTTATCTACGAATGGGTTACGGTTGCCCTGAATCTTTTGAATTTTGCTATTGCGATTAAATTCAAAGTGATCAACTGGGTCTTGCTCATTCCATTCTAGAAGTACACAAACATTACCTAAAGCAGTGCCGTTATTAGTTACGCTCGACACAAGTTCAAGGTCTGGGTTAGATACATCGCTGGTATCTTTACCCTCATAGCGCGTTGCCATATAGAACATCATACGAGCAACGTCACCCTTCACTTCATCGCGCGGCTCAAACGAATCGCCATCACTGTAGTTCCCCGGAGCTTCGGTAATTTCATTCCCCCCCTGATCAAACTCCAAGTTACCACGCTTACTGTTTACCGACTCATCTGTCGGACGTAAGTGATGAATATCAGTGTAGGCTGATGCACTAGAGTTATTAAATCCGCCATTGGATTTCGGATAGGTATGCTCACGGTTCCAGTTGTCTTGCCCAAGGTTGCCCTGACCCGTTTTCTGGCCTTTCTCTTGTGAGCGACCTGTATACATCAAAATAACGTTGCTGCTGTTATTTGGATCTTCATCAGTTACATCCAAAGCATCCCAAACATCAAAGCTGCTTGATGAGTATGGTAACTTCGTCACGCCAGTGGAGATGATGTTGTTCAATGCTTCTTTCAGCTCATCGCCTGTTTTGTTCAATGCGCTGTCGTAGTAGCCATCAGGGTTGTGTACTTCACCCGGTGGAACTGGTGGCTCAACAATCGTTGTTTGACAAGTTACCTTAGGTAGCGTGCCGACAACGTGTGGATCATGTGCTTGTTCATATGCCGCATTAACACTGAATGCACACGGGATAAGTAAAGTCAGTAGTGTCTTTTTCATACTTTTAATTAGGGGCAGAAAGCCCCTACTCCTTAATGCAATGAGGTTACTTGTTAAAACGACGACGTAGGAAGCCAAGTCCTAGTAAGCTCAATAGACCGCCTGGGCCAAATGAACCACCATCGCTGCCAGAATCACTCATTTGAGTAATAGACACTTGCTGCGTTTCAATCACTTTACCTTCAACAGCAGTTGTTACTGTGTAGTCACCAACCTCTAGACCTGAGATAGGCACTTCCGTCCAACCCAGCGCAATTTCAAACTGGTCAAGCACGTCTTTCTGAACATTTGAAGAGGTCGCAACAAATGCCTGAGTAGCGTTATTGAAGCTCACCGACACTTCGTCTCCCACTTTTAAGTAAGCAGAATCTGAATACTGAGTAAGGTCAACAAAGTGATTAAAGGTACCACCTCCAATAGGCGCCTGTGGACGAGGTTCGTTAATTGGCTCATCAGGAAGCTCTACTGGCGTACCGGGTTGTACTGGCTGATCAGGGTCTGGGAACACAGGGTCAACTGGGTCAATTGGTTTACCGGCAAAAGCAATCGATAGTACAACTGGATCATGACCTGCTGCGCGGAACGAGTCAGAGTATGCTTGACCAAGTTCGTGTTTAGCATCCAATGTTTGAGATTCACCCGCATTGATATTCCAATGAGTTGCACCGATAACTTTCGACTTAAGTCCTGCAGAAGTCAGAATGTAGTCGAGACTACCATTCTCATCTCCTTGGACTACGTTATAGCTATTTGGATCTACAATCTCCATTACGTTCTCAAAACCGTAGCTATCGGCAACAACCACACCTTCTTCGTGTAGAGACTCGTCACCGATAAAGGTTTTCTCAGCCGTCTTGATCTCATAGTTTTCAGGTGCGCCTGAACGTTCAGTCAGTACCGTGATTGCATCTTCATTGTTGAATGTATTCAGGCTACCAAGAATGACTTTTTCACCTTCCATTTCAGCCAACTTCTTGCCTAGGTAATCCGCAGCAGACACACGTAAATTCTCACAACCGCCTTGGCGGTCGTCATCCGATGTATCTTCTAGACAAACTTGGTCTTTATCCGCAAAGTGGTTAACCGCAACCACAAGCTTATCTTCACGATCTTTGAACGAGAACACTGGGACAACCGCTGCATGTTGAGTCGTGAACTCACCATTTTCAGCTTCTTGTTTCGGCATCGGGATCACTTGTAGCGAATCTAAGCCAACTGTGCTCGGACGGAAAATAACAAAGTTCGCTGTCGCTAGCTCACCTACCGTTGTTAGTCCTTCACTGCCAGCAATGTTGTACTGCTTAGCCTCTGGAAGATCAGCATTAAGTTGAGTCACTAGGTAAGAAATCGCTGAGCTTTCTTCAAAGCCGTTGTTTTCAACTTCCATCAAACCAACAATATCAGCATCAAGCGCAGTTAACGCCGCAACAAGCTTCGCGGTTTGATGATCAAACTGAGTAGAATCTTGCGCACCAGGTGTTGCATCAAATGCTAAGAAGTCATTGCTCTCACCACCACCTTGCAAGCTATTGAAGTACTCTTGGGCGTTAAACGTTGCGATACGAACATCACCCGCATCAACTTTAGGTGCTAAGTCACGGTTATTACCACGTGCAATGAAAGTATCATTGTTCGCCTCTTCTGTTACGTAGAAGCGGTAGTCTGAATAAGAGTACCCAAGCACCCCCTGAAGGTTACTTGCTCGGTCGCCAACACGAATAAAGTCTTCTGTCGAACCATTTTGGTCAATGTCGGTTTTAGCAAAGTCTGGGTACCATGCCGGAGCGCCAACCGTATCTTTCTTAAATGATTCAACCACAAGGCGTGCATCATCATTACAGTCCGCCACTTTTGCTGCTTCGTCAGTACCAGGGAAGTTCACTTGGTTCGGGTGTACGCTAGCTTTGCCTTGGCTAAGGACTAGATTGTAACGCTGAGGTCCTTCATCCAAGCTGTAGCTACGTGAAACACGCATATCAACCGCAGAAGTTAGGTTAACCAGCATGCCTTCATGACGCTCTAACGTGAAATCGAATTCCGAGTCTGAGGCAATTTGCTCAAGGTTCACAGCCGATACAGAACCTGTGCCTACTGCTTTAATCTCTGTCGCAGGAATTTGAGTCCAACCAAAGTTTTCTTCAACGGGGCCAGTTACCTGAACCTTATCCCCCACACTTAAGCCAGTTACATCACCGACCACAAAGATACCGTCAGAAGTTTTTGGATCGCTGTCTGGCGTTTCATCTTGCATGTAGAAACCGACCGCAACATCACCATCAAGCGCTTCACTTTGAATCGCAGTGATAACACCCTCTACTGTGAAGGTTTCATCCGAGATGAACTTACCGTTGGCTGGGTCTGTGTATGGAGAAGCCCAAGAATCCCCCTGAAGCTGACTGATCAGTGTATCTGGTGATGGGTCCGGATCTGGATCAGGGTCTGGGTCAACCGAACCATTAACTTTGCCTAGGCCATCAAATGTGTCTTTCGCTAGCTCTGTCCAGTCTGATTCATTGTAAGTCGCTGAAGGTGAGGTACCATTTCTTTGCAAAGTGACATCTTTACCCCAGCCACTCTCTGTAGGAACCGCACCGACTACATCAACTAGGCTATCGCCATTGAACAGACCGACTGCGTCGCCACCATTGTGGTATAAACCACCGGTAATCGAGCTAACGCCATCATCTAACGTGATATCTGCAGAATCATGCAGAACAACCAATACCGAATTCGCAGGTAATGTTTGTCCATCAAAACTCACCATATCTAATGGGCTTACATCACCATCTTTATAACGAACAAGTTTGTAGCCTGTTAGATCAATATCTTCAGAACCATTGTTATAGAGTTCAACCGCCTTATTGTTTGAGCTACCTTCTACGTATTCAGTAATGACAACTTCACCGGCACCACCGCCACCTAGCTCAACTTTGCCAAAATCACTCCAATCATTCATATCTACAACTTCAAACTTATCTGCATCATAAGTTGTACTTGGAGACATATCCGTTCGGCGTAAAGTAACGTTTTCATTGAACTTACTGCCATCGCCAGCACCAACGATATCAACAACACTGCCATTGTTTCGCACTGCCACTGCATCATTACCATTGAAGTAAGTTACTGTAGATTCAACGTCACCTTTGCCTTTTAGTTCAGCATCAGCGCTTGCGTTGACGATGACGTAAGTTTGGCCCGACGCCAATGTCACACCATCTAAAGATTGACTGCTGTTCCAATCACCACCATTTGGTGCAAGATCGACGGTATATCCATCCAAAGTAGCAGAAGAAGAGCCGACATTGGCAATTTCAATTGCTTTATTACTCCCTGAACCTTCAGTGATCTCAGAGATGATGATATTGGCATTTGCCATAGGCGCAATAACCGCACCAACAGCAATCGCTATTAAACTTTTTTTCATGTTTGAACCTCAAAGGTAAACAGATTTATATCCATATCAGCCAAGTTAACGCTGTGTTTCCTCAGCTTTACTCAAAAGAAAGGGCTAGCAGATAACTACTAACCCTTTCATCAATTACTGACGGCGACGGCGTAAGAAACCAAGACCCATCAGTGACAACAGAGCACCGAAGCCAAAGCTACCACCTGAACCATCGTATTCAGGAGTCACTGGTGACACATTGCTTGAGTCTTGCTTACTAATGTTGGTAGTCATTGTCATTGACTCAATAACTTGAGCAGAAGATGCACCAGCACTTTGTGCAGCAACGCGGTCCCCCATTAGCTTCATGGAAATCGTGTATTCACCTGTATCAAGCCCAACCACGTCAAACATTACTGTTTGTGCGCCATCTTGACTCAATGTCACTTTCGGTAGAGAGACATTTTGTGGACGTGGAGAGATAGAGATTTCAGCTACATCACCAGATTTCGCATCAGCCGAAACCGGGAATGCGATATCAGCACGGCCACTCTTCACTGCAATGTTCACATTCGACTCACCCGCTTCACCATACTTGTAACCTAGCGATACCATTGCTGGGTCGTGGTCTGAAGAACGAATTGGTGTTTCTCTAGCAAATGGGTTAGAAACTTCGTCTGATGCTTTCTTGTAGTTGCTGTAGTCATTCAATGAAGATTCAGCCGCATTGATGTGCCAGTCAGCGGCATCAACTAAACGATCTTTCAATGAAGGAGTGATTAGAAGGTGATCCAGAGAGCCGATCTCGTTGTTGTATGAGTAACTCCACGTTGTTTTGCCAGCCGGTGTTTTCAAGTCAACCGCATTTAGGTAGCCAAATGTTGTCGTGATCTTTTGACCATTCTTTTCAAACACTTCATCACCAACAAAGGTGTAGCTTGATGCGTAAATGTCTTTGCCAGTTGAGTTCTCAGTAAGAACAAGCATTGGATCTTCGTAGGTGTATGAGTTCATGTCACCCAATACCACTTGGTCGCCACCAATCTTTGCCATTTCTGAACCTAGCTGGTATGCAGCCGATACTCGGAAGTTCTCACACGAGCCTTGGTAGTCATCGTTGCGAACGTCATCATTTACTGGATCAAAATCAGCCCAAGTTTCCCAACCAACCCAATCTTCATGACAAGTAGAGCCTTTTGATTTCAAGTGGTTAATCGCAACAGTTAGACGTTTACCAGTGTTGAGAACATGGAAGGTCGCCGCAACTGTATTACGTTGATAGTTGTCACCACTTTCACGAACGGCACCGTCACCATCAATAATCGCGCCACCATCAGGGTATTCCACTAGCGGAGCATGCTGCTCAGGCATTTGAATAATTTTACCTGACACAATCGAAACTTTAGACGGACGGTAAATCACACCCGACGTAATAGCATCTGTACCAATGGTGTCGTTTTGATCCAAAATGGTATCGCCATTCTTATCGAAACCAACGAACACATAACGATTATGGATCGAGTCTTGATCACCGCGCTTCGAATAATCTTCTTCATTGTATTTTGCGTTAACAGAAGCTAGAAGCGTCTTGATTGCACCAAAGTCACCAAAACCATTGTTCTCGATTTCCATCAAACCAAGAATATCTGCATCTAGACCGTAGATAGCCTCTACAATTTTTGCTTTCTGTAGTTCGTATTCTTCTTCCGATTCAGCACCACGGTTATCACCAAATTGATTTGAGCTACCGCCGTATGGAGAGTTAAACAGGTTTAATACGTTTTGCGTGGCAACTTTAACGGTAAAGCCAGCATCGAACTCTTCATTAACGATATCGTACTCACCAGAGCTTGAAACTGGACGTGGCGTATTCGGCGTAATATCAGCACTTGTCATCTGATAACCGCCGGCATCGGGATCCTTGACTACTAAGCGATATTCATCGTAGGTATAGGCAATCACACCCTCTACGTTTTTAATGCCATCATTAATACGAATTGGATTATCGTAGCTGAAGTTTGCGTAGTAAGGGATCTTGCCGTTACTTGGGGCTTTTTCACTGTCTAGGAACAGAGTGGCATCGCGGTTTTGTTCAATCTTAGCGATCGATTCAAAACTGCCTGCTACATACTCTTGGTTTGGGTGGAAGTTCGGTGTTTCATACGCTAGAGCCAAGTTATTACGGAACTGGCCTTTATGGTAAAGCTCGAAGTCGAAAGCAAATGCACGAGTTACGCGCATATCTTGGTTGCCGTCTTTGTTGTCATCCATGTCTTCAACAAGTTTGACGAACATACCCTCATGACGCTCTAACGTATTTGCAAAAGAAGCACCGTCTTCTGGAAGACGTTTTAACTCAACAGGACTCGGAGGAGTAACGCTATTGCCAGTTTCTGCCCAGTTTCCTGACATATTAAACTGTGTTTGACCAAAATATTCACGAACAGTACCAATCACGGTCACTTCTGTACCGACGGCGGGTTGAGTGCTTGAGAATACAAACAGGCCATCTGAAGTCAACGGGTTGCCATCGTGATCGTAAAGGAAGAAACCTTTAGAAAGACCACTACCAGCACTTGGCAATACGTAACCAACATACGCTGTTAGTTTGTATGACGCTTCAGTCTCATAGAATTTGTCTTCTTTTAATTGCGTTCCAAACTCAGCTTCAACCAGAGGAGAGAACTTACCTGTGCCCTGCACTTCAGCGATTGTGACTTCTACTGGCGGCGGCGGCGGCGTTGGTGGCTCTTCAAGCGTCAGCTTACCAAGGTCTTCGTAAACATCCGTACCTACGTTAGCCCAATGCAGTTCTACATACGAACTATCTGGCGCTGTTGCATCTTTAGTACGACGTAAAGTAACCTCTTTACCCCAAGTTGAGCCGCTAACACCAATAATGTCGTGAATGGTATCTGGGTTGTCATCAGCACCAATCCATACTGGATCATCCCCGTTAAAATTGAGTGCGTCATGCCCAATGCCGCCGTAACTGCCTGAATAAACGATCGTCGCACTATTTGCTGCAACTGCATCTTTCAAATCAGAAGTCGCGTTATCGCCCACAACAACAATACTTTCACCCGCTGCAATAGTGACACCTTTTAATACTGGAGTTGCATCATCCGGCTTTAAAACTTTATTTTTGTAACCGCTGTAATACAGAGCATGCTCGGTAAAGGTGAACGACGTGGTACCTGTATTGGTAATCTCAATCGCGCTGTTGATTGCGTAACTATCAACACTCGATTCTACATATTCTGTAATCAGAATATTATTGATGTCAGCCAGTGCCGCACCGCTAAGTACACTACTAATCGCACCAGCAAGTAGAGTCATTTTCTTATTCATTTTCTATATCTCTCTGATTTAATTAGAAGTAAACGCGTGCGTAAGCGTACGCATCTTGTGCTGCTTCACCGGTATTCCACTCAAGTGCGATCACGCTAGAAGGCGTGGGACGGTAGTTAACACCGAATGTGCCCCATACTCGCTCATCACCCCAACTGTGCGCATCGTTGCCACTTGCAGCTTGTTCGTTACGGTTATCAATCGCCCACTTTTCATATTCTTCAAAGTTGTAAGATGCTGTGAATTCCCAGTTGTCGGTAAACTGATATTTCGCAGACGCAAGGTAACCTTTATTCTCTTGAGTTTCGTACTCATTAAACACACCAATACACTGTCTTTCTCCAGAAAAATCGTCCTCTTGCCATAAAGTACATTCGCCAATATCTTCTTCTTCGTAGAATGCATTTACACCAAGGTGAAATGTTTCTGTCACCGCAAGGCGCGCACCAGCACCTAGTAGACGCTGCTCACCGTATTTCGATTTACCATCAGAACCGCCGCGACCTTCCGCACCTGCAACCACAGAGAAGCGATCGCCAAAGTAACCAATGTAACCACTAACGACTTCGCCAAGCTCAGAGCCAGAAGAGGACTCAGCACGGTTGGTATACGAAGCGCCTACTTTGATTGCACCAAAATATTTACCTTCATACTTTGCTGTCATGTCTTGGTCGCCAGATTCACCTGTTTCGACCGTAGTATCGAAAGTGAAGTCACCCCACTTGTCGTAATCATCAAATGCAGTATCGGTTAGACCTACCTCTACGTAGTGCTCTTGATTCTTGCTCTTGTACAGATCATATCCAATAAAGACTTTATCGATCGCCAGAACCATATCACCAGAACCGTATTCCCAGTTCTCACGCTCGTAGTCCAGCTCTAAGCGATAGTGCATCTTGTCGTTTTTGCCTTTCACACCCATAGTTGCGAATGAGTCATCAATGAAAGTTTGGTCTGCGTAAAACTCGCCGTATTTATAGTTAGCACCAATATGACCACCAACACCGACCTCACCATAGAGTTTTACGAAGTCACCATTTTCATCTTCATAGATGGTTACAGCATTTACTGCCGATGCCATGAATAAAGAAGAAATTGCTAGCGCCACTGCATTTCTTTTTAACATCACTTATTTCCTTAAATTCAACACTCGTAATGGAATATCGTTCCAAAGCCAGTTAGCGTGCAAAAATCTCATCCGTTAATTTTATAAATATGATTTCAGCTGAAATTTACGCGTAAAAAAGCACAGATTCACCAAAGTGATTCTGAATGTAGCCAAGCTTACTTAGTTATATTAAACCTGTGTAATCTCTTACTTTTATGTAACTAGATAAAGTGATAAGCACAATAAATGAGATTTATTTCACATTTATGTCGTGAATATTACGAGGGTGGTTATAAATTCAACAAAATGAGTAATGTACAATAGAGCATTGCATCTAAATGATAAAAATATTGCTATAGATCTCAGAAAATTAATTACCTAAGTGTTAATAGAATTATTAATAAGACCTAATTTTAGAGTTTAAAATTGGTACAATATAACAATTAAGGTGTGTTTGATTACGCACACTTACATATATATTAATTACCACTGTTATACATCGAACTAATGAATACACCTCTTTGTAAAATAAAACCAGTAGAAACAAAAAGCCCCTGCACTAGGCAAGGGCTTTGGTGGTCAACTTGAGCATTTAAGTTATGGGCGAGTAACAAAACCGACTGCTTCGTATGCTTTTTTCAGTGTGACTGCAGCACGCTCAGACGCTTTTTCAGAACCCGCTTTCATTACTGCGTCCATGTAAGCACGGTCAGCACGGATACGGTGGTATTCAGATTGAATAGGCTCAAGCATCTCAACCAATGCTGCGCCTACGTCTTTCTTGAATGGACCGTACATCTCAACGCCTTGGTACTGCGCTTCGATCTCTTCAAACGTTTTACCCGTCGCTGCTGAGTAAAGACCCATCAGGTTAGAGATACCCGCTTTGTTTTCCCAATCGTGAGCAATGCGTGGTGGCGTTTCTGCATCGGTTTGCGCTTTGTTGATCTTCTTGATGATCGACTTAGGCTCTTCTAGCAGAGTAATCACGTTCTTACGGTTATCATCCGACTTAGACATCTTCTTAGTCGCGTCTTGCAGGCTCATTACACGTGCATTCACTGTTGGAATGTAAGGTTCTGGCACTTGGAAGATTGGCGTTTCAGGACCGTAGATGTTGTTGAAACGAGTGGCGATATCACGCGCTAGCTCTAGGTGCTGTTTCTGGTCGCTACCGACTGGCACTTGGTGAGCGCCGTAAAGCAGGATGTCTGCAGCCATCAACACTGGGTAGTCGTATAGGCCTACGTTTACGTCGTTTGAGTGACGTGCAGACTTATCTTTAAACTGAGTCATACGGCTCAGTTCACCCATTTGCGTGTAACAGTTAAGAAGCCAACCAAGTTGAGCATGCTCTGGTACGTGTGACTGAACAAATAGCGTGCTCTTCTTTGGATCAACACCGACAGCAAGACAGATTGCTAGTGCGTCTAGAGTCGCTTCATGCAGTGCTTTCGGGTCTTGGCGAACCGTAATTGCGTGAAGGTCTACAACACAGTATTGGCAATCGTAATCATCTTGCATCTGTTGCCATTGACGTAGAGCACCCAAGTAGTTACCGATACTTAGTTCACCAGATGGTTGAACACCACTCAATACGATGGGCTTGCTCATGGTTTTAATTCCTTTGCTTATTCGCTAAGTTTATTGAACGCTTAGCTTCTTAACTTAAATATAGAAAAGCCGCACAGCTCTTTCTGCGCGGCTCATCCAGTGTACTCATTGATAAGTATTTTGCTAGTGGGTTAGCTAACTTTTGTACGCTTTATGCTGAAACTAGAACGACATCTAGTAATTGAGCAACGTTATCCGCCACATAGTCAGGGTTTGATGCTGAAATTGGCTCGCCATGATTGTAGCCGTAAGTCAGGCCAAACGAGTGACAACCCGCGTTCTTAGCTGCTTTGATGTCATTGCTTGAATCACCAACCATCAACATCTCTTCCGCTTTCACATTGTGCTTTTCTAGCAACCAGTTCAGCGCGACTGGGTTCGGCTTTTTCTCTGGGAAAGAGTCGCCGCCCAACACATCAACAAAGTACTTATCGATACCATGCTGCGCCAGAACGTCTGGTACAAATTTCGATGGCTTGTTGGTTACAAGCGCCATGGTGAAGCCCGCTTTGTCCAACTCAGCGAGCGTTTCTTTTACTGATGGATAAAGGTGGCTTAGCTTGTGGCCACCCTGCTCGTAGAAATCATCAAACAGGATGCGCGCTTTCTTTAACAGCTCAGGCTCTAGGCTTGGGTCAACCGTAAGGTTGCGGCTGAGTGAACGCCCGATAAGCACGTCAGCACCATTGCCTACATAGTCGCGAACTTGTTCTTCGCTTACTGAAGAAAAACCCAGTTCCTGACAAGCTTGGTCAGCGGCGACAGCCAAATCAGGCACGCTATCTAACAAGGTTCCATCCAAATCAAAGGCGATCAGTTTTATTGAGCTTAATGACATCTTACTTTCCTATTTATAATTGTCGTCTTATGAGTTGAGCTATAAGACGTAAAAAAGGGGCCAATGAGCCCCTTAATCTAAATTTTTTGATTTTAGGTCAACAGACCTTAGTTCTACTTTTATGCGTTAACTTTTGCAAGCTCTGCACGCATCTCATCAATCACTTCTTTGTAGTCCGGTTGATTGAAGATAGCTGAACCGGCAACGAACATATCTGCGCCCGCTTCTGCGATTTCACGGATGTTATCAACCTTCACGCCGCCATCAATCTCAAGGCGGATATCACGGCCAGATTCGTCAATAAGTTTACGAACAGCGCGTAGCTTATCTAGCGTGTGAGGAATGAAAGATTGGCCACCGAAGCCAGGGTTCACAGACATTAGTAGAATCATGTCTACTTTGTCCATGATGTAATCTAGGCAAGACAGCGGTGTTGCTGGGTTAAGAACCACACCCGCTTTACAACCGTGTTCTTTGATTAGCTGTAGAGTGCGATCGATGTGCTCTGATGCTTCAACGTGGAAGGTAATCATTGATGCGCCGGCTTTCGCAAACTCAGGCACAATGCTGTCCACAGGCTTAACCATTAGGTGAACATCGATAGGAGCAGTGATGCCGTAGTCACGCAGCGCTTTACAGATAGGTGCGCCAAAAGTCAGGTTCGGTACGTAGTGGTTGTCCATCACATCGAAGTGCACAACATCAGCACCGGCTGCGAGTACTTTTTCTACGTCTTCACCAAGACGAGCAAAATCTGCAGACAAAATCGATGGAGCGATTAGAAAATCTTTCATACCAAACCTCTTAAGAGTGAGTAAATTGAGAATATCACCGCCTTGTGACATCTCATATACAAATACAAGACTCAATTCCAAGGCTATTTGGTGTGCAATTCTACCTAAGCACCTAAGCAGATCCTAGCAGTTCGAAAGATTAGTTTATGAAAGTACCCGTTGGTCACTCAATTTAATGAGTTCGAGGGTTATGTTGGCCGCTATAATTCTTCTGAAGCGTGCTGCTGGTTTTTCTCTTTATGGAAAAGCGCCAATAGCTCATCAACTTTATTACGGCCAGCGCCGTTACGGCTGATGGTGCGCTTAACCTTGACCACGTTTAGTTCTGCACCATGGTATAAACGGCGCGTTAAGGTGGTGTCATGGTTTGAAATCAAGACAGGGATGCCTCGTTCCATTGCCGCTCTTTCTGCAACATCAGCCAAGGCCGCTTGGTCATCTAAGCTGAAGCCATTACCCGCATAAGAGGTAAAGTTAGCCGTGTTCGACAGTGGTGCGTATGGAGGATCACAGTAAACCACACAGCCTTTACGGGCGCGGCTAAAGGTTTCATGGTACCCCTCACAAACAAAGGTGGCTTTTTTCGCTTTCTCGGCAAAAAACTCCAGCTCAGCTTCTGGGAAATAAGGTTTTTTATAAGAACCAAATGGAACGTTAAAACCGCCCTTCTTGTTGTAACGACATAGGCCATTGAAGCCAAATCGGTTCATATACAAGAAAGCCAACGAACGATACATGACGTTATCTGTACCATTGAACTCAGCGCGAATATCTAAGAAAACTTCTTTGCGATTGTTCTCGGGACAGAACCAGCGCTTCGCTTCCGTGATATAAGTTTCAGGATCGGTTTTAAGTAGGTTGTACAGGTTGATAAGATCGGGATTGATATCTGCAAGCAGGTACTGTTCAAAGTCAGTATTCAGAAATACTGAGCCGGCACCGACAAACGGTTCTACCAATTTACGAGCAGGTGGCAGGTGACGTTGGATGTCTTCAACTAGGCCATATTTACCACCAGCCCATTTTAGAAAGGCACGCTGCTTTTTCATTTACTGCTCTATCTATCAACTCAAAAATAAGGCTGCGGAATGTAACATATTTTGAGGCTAAGCTCAGGGTTATTTCGCACGTTCTATCTCTCGATGTACTTGATTCATCGATTTTGCCCAAGGTTCCAACTGTTGAAGTGGTTTTGATAACGCACTTACCGCATCTCTCGCCACTTGAATCGTTGGGTAATCTTGATAAGTGATAATAAACCACTTGGTGTCGTTGCGAAGTGTTGGGTAGATACGAACCTTGTTCTCAAGGTCATACTCTTCAATGAAAGATTGGACGTCTTCCAATGAGGTCATCGCACTCAACTGCAAAGTATAAGCTCGCGGCGAGATAGCTTGTAACTCTTCACGAGAAAATGAGAATGTAATTTTCTTAGTCGGTGGCGAGGACTGTGTTAGGTCTGCTGCTTCATCGGCTGAAGGCTGTGACTCCACTTTGCCTGCATCTGACTGCGAACTCACCGCGGCACCTGTGTTTTCTTCAACAGCCGCGTCAATCGCGCTGGTATCGGCACTTTCAGGTTTATCATCAAGCAGAGCATCAACCACGTCAGAGGTGATCACAACACGCTGCTGATCTTGTTCGACTTCTCCAACACTCGCAGTATCTTCAACGACAGTCGGTGGCAGAGACGAACTGTCATCATCCGCACCTTGGTAACTCATGTCGGTTGCAGCTTCAGAATCAACAGATCCATCAACGCCAGCTTTTTCAGTGCCACTTTCCACTTCAAAGGTTGGAATAGCCGTCTGTTCAATCGGTGCGATAAGCGACTGCGCTTTATCGTTTGGTGTTGGTTGACTGAACATCCACCAATAACCACCACCAATTAACAACAGCAACAAGGCCACCACAATCGTGATATTGATAGGTGAGCCAATAATTGAGCGAATAATAATCCTTTTTTCCACTTTCAATTCTCCTAAAGCCATTAACTCACCAGGCAGAGGTTGCGCTTTATTAAACGCACGTCGCACGCGAGTTTCAGACTCATCATCAACATATCGAATCACCAGTGATTCGAAGAAATGTTCAGCTTCTGGTTGCGAAAGGTCATCGATCTCGAGATCGATAGGCTTGTGTTGTTGGCCGTAACTAAGACGTGTTAATAGCGTGTCTAAGTGACCAGTATCCGAGAAGAGAACGATATTGATCGTCCATTGAGGGTTTGATTGAGCTTCCAGTACCAACATCCATAATTCGGATACCAATAGCTCAGAAAGTCGGTGGGCATCATCAACAACGATAACCACATTACACGCCTCTCCATCCAGTAACCTTGTCAGGCTATCTGATAAAGAATCGTGTTGATTAAACAGGGGATCAGAAACAATTTGGCTAAGAATAAGCGCGCGGCGTTGTTGATCGTCTTGGCTTGGATGACAAAGCAGTAAACACTGATTTTTTTCTGTCGACCATGCTTCAAGATAACGCTGAGCCAACCAAGATCGGCCAGAGCCAGCTTTACCAGCAACCGTGACTAGGTTTGAGCCAAAGTTAGTCAAAAGCTGTAAGCGCTCTAGCAGCTCAACTTGAGATTCTAACTCTAATACTCTTAATTCATGAGCCAAACTCATTGGGGATCCCTACTGATAAGATCGATCAGTAAAACGCTTCAGTTGCCTAGAGTTTAGCTAGGCAACCTCACAACCAAATTTAAAGAGTACGGCAGAAATCGATCGCTTGTTTAATGATGTCTTGAGGCACATCAGCAACCACTTCAGCAGTACCAATACTTGTTGGCAATACCAAACGCAACTGACCAGACAGCACTTTTTTATCGCGCATCATGTGCTTCATAAAGTCTTCAAAAGACATGCTTTCTGGCGTATGGATTGGCAGTTTCGCATTCTTGAGTATAGAAATAATTCGCTCAAGTTGCTGCTGAGAGATCAGTCCCTGTAATTGCGCAGTTTTCGCTGCCATTACAGTGCCTGACGACACAGCTTCACCATGTAGCCAATTACCATAGCCTAGTTCTGCTTCGATCGCATGACCAAATGTATGACCTAGGTTCAATAACGCTCTGATTCCTGACTCTTTTTCATCGATAGCAACCACTTCAGCCTTAATTGCACAACAACGAGCAATTGCGGTAATCAGTGCCTCTTCATCAAGTTGATAAAGTTTATCTAGATTCTGTTCCAACCAATCAAAGAAGGCTTCATCGTAAATGATGCCGTATTTGATCACCTCAGCAATGCCTGCTGCAAACTCACGCTCTGGAAGCGTCGATAAACAGTTGGTATCGATGATCACAGATTTCGGTTGGTAAAAAGCGCCGATCATATTCTTACCAAGAGGATGGTTTACTGCAGTTTTACCACCAACAGAAGAGTCCACTTGAGAAAGAAGGGTCGTCGGGATTTGAATGAAATCAATACCGCGCTGGTAACAAGAAGCAGCAAAACCGACCAAATCACCGATAACACCACCACCCAAAGCAATTACCACCACATCGCGGCTGTAATTTCCTTCAAGCATGTAGCTCATCACTGAGTTGAACGTTTCAAGTGTTTTGTATTGCTCACCGTCTGGCAACTCTAAAAGAGAAGTTTGACAGCCTACTTGATCCAATAGCGATAAAATTTTATCAGCATAAAGAGGCGCTACTGTCACATTACTGATAACAACAACTTTCTGTTTACCTGACAAAAAAGAAAGGTACGCCGGGTCTTCAAATAACCCGGCGCCAATAGAGATAGGGTAGCTACGCTCAGCTAGATTGACCGTAATCCGTTCCATGGGTTTGCTCTCCGAAAAATGAACTTAACGTTCTTCTAGCATTTTTACGATCTGGTTGGCTACCACTTTTGCACTTTGGTCGTCAGTACGAACTGTGTAGTCCGCCACTTCTTCGTATAGTGCGTTGCGAGATACAGCTAGATCTTCTAGCACATCACGCGGGTTGTCTGTTTGAAGTAGAGGGCGTTTCTTGTCGCGATTAGTGCGAGCAAGTTGCTTTTCAATTGTTGTCTCTAGGTATACAACAATGCCTCGTGCAGATAGACGGTTACGGTTTTCTTTGCTCAGCACTGAACCACCGCCTGTCGCAAGAACAATACCTTGTTCTTCTGTCAGGTCGTTGATTACAGATTCTTCGCGCTTACGGAAACCATCTTCGCCCTCAACATCAAAAACCCATGCGATGTCTGCGCCAGTGCGCTCTTCGATCACAGTGTCAGAGTCTAGAAACTCCATATGAAGTTGGGAAGCTAGGTGTCTACCAATTGTACTTTTGCCGGCGCCCATTGGGCCAACAAGAAAAATATTGCGTTTCTCAGCCATGTTTTTAGCAGTAATTTACAACGTTAATTCAATGACATCGCCACAAGGTAGGTCAGTACAAGTACTGAAATTAAAAGGCCCGTGGCACCGATTCCTCACAGATAATTCGTGATAAGACCCGAAATTATCAAGGTTAGGTGCCACTAATGCAACTTTATTTTTAATCTAATTGTTCATTACTGAATCACAACTTTGGGTGTGACAAAAATAAGTAGTTCACTTTTACCCACATTTTCATAGCTGCGACGGAACAATGCACCCAAAACTGGCAGGTCTCCCAACAGAGGCACTTTATCCACCGTACTGCTCACGCTGTGCTGGAATATCCCACCAAGCACGACAGTTTCACCATTATTAACAAGCACTTGCGTGCCAATACGTTGAGTATCAATCGCCACAGCTTCTCCAGTTCCGGTTTTTACCACTTGCCCTGGTCTATCTTGAGTCACACTCAAATCCAACACCAAGCGATTGTCGGGCGTTATCTGCGGCGTCACCTTGAGACTCAATACCGCTTTCTTAAATGCGACCGACGTTGCACCACTTGAAGAGGACTCTAAGTAAGGGATTTCAGTACCTTGCTCAATATAAGCCGGCTTTTTATTGGTGGTAATTAAGCGTGGGCTCGAAATGATCTCAGCTTTCGACTCTTGTTGCAGTGCTGAGAGCTCAAGATCGAGCAATGTATCTGAGCCCAGTTTGGCCACCTGAAACGCAATACTCGAGGCGTTCGGCGATGTTGCCCCTAAATTGACGTTGAGATAATCATCAATCACGCTGCTGCCGCTATCGTCGTCATATGGCGTAATCGCTGATGGGTGGTTCCCTTCAATTGAACCGCCAACAGTGAAGCTTCCGTTGGTTGAGGAAACGCCCCAGCGAACGCCAAGTTCATCAAGATTACCCTCAGTGACGGTTACAATACGCGCCTCTATCTGTACTTGCTTAACGGGAATATCTAGCGATTCAATGATGCCTCGGATCACTGCAATGTTTTCTTCCAATTCACGAATGAGCAGTGAGTTGGTGCGTTCATCAATGGTAATTGAGCCGCGATCGGACAACATGCTAACCGCACCTTCGCCGCCAATCATATCGGCGATGTCGGTGGCTTTTGCAAAGTTAATCTTGATGATTTCCGACTTAAGCTCCCCTAGCTCCTCTTCTAAACGCGACTTTTCTAACGCTTGCTGCTCTCGAAGATCGAGTTCCGCTTTCGGCGCGACCAAGATAACATTGCCATCCACGCGCTTATCCAATCCTTTAACTTGCAAGATAATGTCGAGAACTTGCTGCCAAGGTACGCCATCTAAGCGTAACGTCAGGTTTCCGGCTACCGAATCAGACACCACGAGATTGAAGTCGTTGTAGTCGGCAATCAACTGCAGGACATTTCGTACTGGGATGTCTTGGAAGTTAATCGATATCAGCTTACCCTCTTTCTCTAGAACGCTTTTTTCTTTGGTCGCTTCATCGATAACTGGTTTACTGATCACCACCTCAATAAAGCGCCCCTTTAGATTGTATTCATACTGATAGTCATTGCTAATCGTCGCGAGAAGCCGAGTGCTTGGTGTCTCTTTATATACTTCAATGCCTTCAACCAAGGTAGCGAAGTCTTTCACATCCAGTAGGTAGAGTTTGTCATCGTCAACCTCAGTATTTATGAGTTCGATACTTAACCCTTCCTGAGCACGCTGCACATCGACCACCGCAGTGGTGGTGGCTAGCTCAATAATAATGACGGCGTCTTTATCCTTATTAACCCTAAAATCAATATTCTCTAATTTATTTGGTAGGCTTTCTGCATAACTGAATACGCTAAAAACCAACATCACAGACACAGCAAAACCTTGTAGAGCCTTGCTCACTAATCTACTTATTCCTTTAATCATATTTACATCTCATATCCACATCATGTGACATTGGTTTACTTCAGAGCCAGCCTAACGTTGCGCTTATGCCAACAACCTAAGCCATCTGGAAGAGTTTCATTAATCTGAACGTACTGGCTCGTCACCTTAGTAACTCGGCCATTGTTTAGGCCGATAAACTGGCCTTTCTTGACGTTTACCACGTTGCCTTTGGGTGTTTGCACTAAGCCGAACACACTTGATCCACTGCCCATCACGCCTCTTAAACGAAGCTTACTCAGCGGGTACTTCTCTAACTTGCCATTACGAGAACGGGCGCTGGGTTGCCAGCAGTCTTTCTTAACCAAGGGTTGGTTTTGCACGATGGCTTCTTTAGGCAGTTCAAAGGGAGGACGAAAAGTGCGGCGCTGATAAGTCGCCGCCGTGAATTCAGTTGCTGGGACAAGCTGCTCAACCTCTTTTCTCGCCTTGGCTTCAACCTGCGTCACAAAGTCTTGTAGTGAGTCTTGATTCGCTTTGCAGCCAGATAGCGCAAGCAGCAACACGATTGAGTAAAACGCGCTATTGGGTTTCATCATTGACCTCCGATTTAAACTGGTAGGTATAAGCTCGAACCCTAAAGTGCAGCGTGCTGCTTTCTTGGCTGACTCGCTGCCAATTCACATCATCAAAACTAATGATGCGCGGCAGTTTGGCGATGGCAGCCGAGAAGTCGCCGATCTCGTGATAGTCACCCGTCAGCTCGATATTGAGCGGTAAACGATAGAGAAACTCCTTATTCTGCTTTTGACCCCAATCGATTCGAGTGAAGGTCAGCGAATTATCCAAGCCGAGTTCATTCACAGACGCCAACATACTGGCGAGCTCTTTTTGAACGGGCAGTTGCTCTAACAGATAATCGTAGCGACTGGTTAGCTCATCCAACTGGCTCTGCAACTTAGGTAAGGCTGCCACCTTATTAGCCTTTATTCGCAAGGTCGTCTTTAAGGTTTGTTCTTGTTGCTTCATCTGTTGCAGTTCATCGTCGAGAGGCAGCACATAAAGCCAAGTGCCGACACCTTGGATTAACACTATCAACACAAGGATCACGAGAAACTGAGGCAGCAATGGCCATTCGGTGATCTCATCAACATCAAGATCCTGAAAACTCATCCTGTTTTGCCAACTAATCCTATTTTGAAGGTTAGCCATGATGCACCCCCTTCTCTTTTTTGCTCGCGGCTGTGCTCTCTGCGGTGGTGTTTTCTAAAGACACAGAGCTGAACACAAAAGAGACCTTGAAGGTCTGGAACTCCTTATTGAAGCGCTTGCGGTTATGAACAATTGAGTGCATTTCGACACTTTCAAGTGACTCAGAACGCTCTAAATGATCCAACATAGTCGCGAGGCGAGCGGTACTGTCACTGATGCCCGACATTTCAATCTCCTGACCATTCATCTTTATCTTGTCGACATACACACCCTCTGGAATCAGCTCCGGCATCAAGTTCATGAAGTCGGTGGTCTTATTGCGGCCAAGCTGCAGCGACTCAACCACATCCAGTCGAGTCAGAATGGCTTTGTGTTCTTGCTCTGCGACTTTTAATGACTGAATTTGTCGGTCGAGCTCAGCGATGTATTGATTGAGATAGTTGAGGCGCGCTTGCTGCTTGGCTTGTTGGTCATGAAAGTAGTTACCGACCGCCCATTGCCCGCCAAGCGCGATGATGACGCCAAGAATAACCAAATGAACAAAACGCTTTTTATGCTGAGAACGAATTTCGTCGCGCCAAGGCAGCAGGTTAATTTGATGCAACATGCTTTTCTCCCTGCCACTTGAGTCCACTCATCGCCATACCCGCGGCAATGCCAAAGTGTTGCCAGTCCATTGGCAGTCGACGTCGCTTCGCTACTTTGTTCTCAAACAGAGATAAAGGGTTGAGCGACTCACAGCTCAACTGAAAATGGCGCTCTAGCTCTTCAGTGACCATCGGGATGCTCGCTCCCTCACCCATTAGCCAGATCCCTGAAATAGGCAGAAGTGCATTGACTGACGAATAGAGCTGCAACTGACGCTTAAGCTTTTCGATTAAATTGACAATAAATCGATGGGTATCTTCAGCCGTACCGAACACACCTTCTATATCACTCGGGTTATCTGAGCTGCGAAGGTCTTGAGTGCCAAAGGCAATGTCTTTATAGAAAGGCGCTGAACTCTGCGGAATAATCCCTAGCGAGGTTTGGTCGATTCCAACATCCACCAGCAACCAGTTCTTCTTATCGGGATACAAACGCGAAGCCAATTGCCAGACATTAAGCAGCCCGTGCCCCTGCGTATCCACCACCACAGGTTTAAAACCAGCCTTAGTTAATGCATCAGCGCGGCTATCGACCACTTCCTTACGAGTGGCATACACCTGATAACTGCTTGTCGATCCTTTACCAAATCGTTTGTCTTCCAGCTTTACAAAATCTAAACTCAGCTCCTCAATAGGAAAGGGAGACTGGTGAGCAAAGGTTTGATAGATCGAAAACTCTTTTTCTCTGTCTTCTAACTCACTCTCTATTTGCAGTACTTTGCTGATCACCGTGTTATCAGGTACTGAAATGGCGACGTTACGACAGCCAAAAGGCAGTCCTTTCCTAAGTTCTTTGAGTTTCTTAACAGTTTTCTGATACTCCAAAGTATGGTTAGCTGTAAAAATGTCGTCCGAAATCGGCAGCTCTTTGTATCCCACTAGGGCATACAACTCCCCCACGGGTTTTAGTACCACGGCTTTGATGCTGTGATGATTTATATCTATACCTGTAATTAATGATGAACCCATGTGACCTAGCTCCTGAAGTGCCAAGCATTTCGTTGATTATCTAGGGGTTGTGATTATTAGTTAAATAAGCGTTAATAAACGAAAGCTAAGTTTTTAGCCTAGAGTACAAGGGTTTGCTGCTTATCAGCCTTAACTAATCAGGGATTATCCGGTGAAGTTCATAAAGCGATTATTCATATTTACATTGATTTGCATGATTCTTGGAGTCAGTACAATTTTTGGGTTTTATTATTACGTAAAACCAGAGTTGCCTGATGTTGCCACTTTGCGTGACGTAGAACTCCAAACCCCGATGCAAGTCTTCAGTCAAGACGGAAAATTGATCTCTCAATTTGGTGAAAAGCGTCGTAACCCAGTCACTTATGACGAGATACCTCGCCACCTGGTTGAAGCCCTAATTGCTACTGAAGATAGTCGTTTCTACGAGCACCCGGGTATTGACCCAATTGGTATTACTCGTGCCGCGATCGTTGTTGCGATGTCAGGATCTGCAAAACAAGGTGCGAGTACCATTACTCAGCAGCTTGCGCGTAACTTCTTCTTATCTAATGAGAAAAAGATCATGCGTAAAATCAAAGAGATCTTCATTGCGATCCACATTGAACAACTTCTTAGTAAAGAAGAGATCATGGAGCTTTACGTAAACAAGATCTTCCTTGGTCACCGTTCATATGGCTTTGGCGCAGCTGCTCGTGTTTACTTTGGTAAAGACCTCCCTGAACTGACTCTGAGTGAAATCGCTACACTTGCTGGTATGCCAAAAGCACCATCCACAATGAACCCTATCTACTCTATTGAGCGCGCGACTCACCGTCGTAACGTGGTATTACGTCGCATGTTAGACGAGAAATACATCACTCAAGCAGAGTTCGATGAGGCTCGCAATGAAGAGCTTATCTCGAAATACCACGGTGCAGAGATCGAACTGAGCGCACCATATGTTGCTGAAGTTGCACGCGCTTGGATGGTGGAACGCTACGGTGAAGAAGCTTATACATCAGGCATGAAAGTCTACACGACCGTTGATTCGAAACTGCAAAAAGCAGCGAACCAAGCCGCGATTAAGAACCTACTTGGCTACGATGAACGTCACGGCTACCGTGGTGCGGAAAAAGTATTGTGGCAAACTGCACAGTCAGCGTGGGATCAAGAACAAATCGTTAAACACCTTAAGTCTCAACCAACCTATGGTGACCTAGTCCCTGCTGTTGTTACCGCGGTTGATTCGAAAAGTGCTCAAATTTGGGTTAAGAACCAAGGTGAAGGCACTATCGAATGGCAAGGTATGAACTGGGCACGTAAATTCCTAACAGATAACCGCCAAGGACCAGCACCTTCTCAAGCGAAAGAGATTCTGGCTGTTGGTGAGCAAATCTGGGTTCGCCATGAAGCTGTTACCGGCGATGAAGTCTCTGAGGAGCCGACAGAAGAGTCAGCAACGACAGAATCAGAAACACCAATTTTATGGCGACTAAGCCAAGTACCAAATGCGAACACCGCATTTGTTGCAATGAACCCGAACAACGGCGCGGTATTGTCGATGGTCGGTGGCTTTAACTTTGTGCACAACAAGTTCAACCGTGCGACGCAATCTATTCGTCAGGTGGGTTCTGGTATCAAACCATTTATCTACTCAGCAGCGATTGAGAAAGGCTTAACGCTAGCCTCACTGATCAATGATGCGCCGATTAACCAATGGGATAAGAGCCAAGGTACAGCATGGCGACCAAAGAACTCGCCACCGACTTACGTGGGTCCAACTCGTCTACGTATTGGCTTAGCTCAGTCTAAAAACGTAATGGCGGTACGTGTACTGCGCGAAGTAGGCCTAGATGATACTCGTAACTATCTAACTCGATTTGGCTTTGATATTGATGAAGTCCCGCGCTCTGAAACCATTGCTCTGGGTGCTGGTAGCTTAACGCCAATGAAAGTAGCTCAAGGTTACTCAGTATTCGCTAATGGCGGCTACTATGTTGAACCTTTCTACATCAGCCGCATTGAGACACCATTTGGTGAGACTGAATTTGAAGCGACACCGAAAGTGGTTTGTAAAGACGATTGCCAGCAGCAAATGACCGCAGACCCAATGGCGGACGAGTTTGCAGAGCAAGATGTGGATGCCAAAGTACAATACGCACCTCAAGTTATCTCTGAACAGAACGCATTCCTTGTTCGTGAAATGATGTACAGCAACATCTGGGGTGGCGGTGATTGGAGCGCAGGTACTGGTTGGAACGGTACTGGTTGGCGTGCACAGCCGTTGAAGCGTCGTGACATTGGCGGCAAAACGGGTACCACCAACGATTCGAAAGATACTTGGTACAGCGGTTACGGCCCTGGCATGGTTGCAACGGTATGGGTTGGTTTTGATAACCACAACCGTAACCTAGGCAGAACCAAAGCAAACTCGAACCTTGGTAAGAATCAGATTACGGGTGCAGAAGCTGGCGCGAAAACAGCAGAACCTGCATGGGTTGATTTCATGGGTACAGCGTTAGCGGGCGTGCCTGCTGAACGTAAAGAGATTCCGGAGAACATCGTTCGTGTTCGTATCGACCGTGAAACTGGCTTATTGACGAACAAATTCGATAGCTCATCGATGTTCGAGTACTTCGAAAAAGGCACAGAGCCAACCGAATACATCACTGAACGTTTCAATGACGACATCTACTCAACCTCATCAGGTGAAGCAGTAGAAGAACTGTTCTAGCTAGGGTTTGTTGAACCTAATAAGATGAACAAACAAAAAGGGTTGATATGAATTCATATCAACCCTTTTTTTATATCTATATCCGACCAGACTAGGCTCTGAACTCAAGCGCTAAGCCGTCTTCTCCAATTGAGTGCGAATCGTTTCCGCCAGTTGCTCAAAGCGACCTTTCAATGGAGAGCCCGGACGGTAAGCCACAACAATTCGACGTGAAGGTGTTGGATTCACCGCAGGTACGTAACACACACCATCTTTCTGCTTTTCCTTTGGCACCGATAGCTGAGGTAGCAAGGTAATGCCCGCCCCCGCCGCGACCATGTTACGCAGCGTTTCTAAGCTGGTTGCCTTAAAACGTTCATCGTCTTTTGCGCCCGCAGCAAAACAGAAGCCCAAGGCTTGGTCTCTTAAACAGTGACCGTCACCTAACGCCAGTACGGTTTGTCCATTTAACTGCAGCATATCGACAGTGTCTTGCTGAGCCCACTCGTGGTCACATGGAACGGCAACACTTAACGGCTCGTCATACACATCAATTTCTTTAAACACCGCCGTTTCATCAACCGCAGCCAGTACCAAGCAATCAAGCTTGCCATCTTCAAGTTGGCTCACTAATTGATGGGTCTGGGCTTCATGCAAGTAAAGCTCAAGATCTGGGAAGCTCTCTTTCAGGTGAGGAATGATTTTAGGCAAGATGTAAGGACCAACAGTCGGAATAAAACCAATGTGCATCGGCCCCGTCATCGCTTCACCATGTCCACTCGCCATATCTTTAAAAGTTTTCACTTCGTTGAGAATGCGCTTGGCTTGTTCAACAAGTTGTAACCCTGATTCTGTAAATATGACCTTCCTTGGACTACGCTCGGTTAACTGAAGTCCAATTTCATCTTCTAGTTTGCGTATTTGACCGCTTAGTGTCGGCTGACTGACAAAGCACGCTTCTGCCGCTTTTCGGAAGTGTTTATGCTCTGCGAGCGCCACCAAGTATTCAAAGTCACGAATGTTCATGATCAGTCTCTTACCTCAGGTTTTAATAAGAACAAGGGTTCTAATCGAAACATTTAAAAGAAAAATGCTTTTGATAGAATTTACCTATCAAAACCATAACATCAAACGATTAGAGCTATCAAAGGATTTATCTAATAATGGGCTCAACAAAACGAAACTGAGCAACGAAAAACGTTAAGCTCTAATAGAACAAAATTAAAAATACTATTTAAGGAAATCAATATGTTTGCATCTAAAGAAGGTCAATCAATCCCTCAAGTAACATTCCCAACTCGCCAAGGCGATGCATGGGTTAACGTAACGACAGAAGAGCTATTTAAAGACAAGACAGTTATCGTATTCAGCCTACCAGGTGCGTTTACACCAACATGTTCTTCAAGCCACCTTCCTCGTTACAACGAACTACATTCAGTGTTCAAAGAAAACGGTGTTGATGACATCCTTTGTGTTTCTGTAAACGACACGTTCGTAATGAACGCATGGAAAGCTGACCAAGAAGCTGAAAAAATTACATTCATCCCAGATGGCAACGGTGACTTCACAGACGGCATGGGTATGCTAGTTGAGAAAAACGACATCGGCTTCGGCAAACGTTCATGGCGCTACAGCATGCTGGTTAAAAACGGCGTGGTAGAAAAAATGTTCATCGAAGAAGACGTACCAGGCGACCCGTTCAAGGTTTCTGATGCTGATACTATGCTTAACTACCTTGCTCCTGAGCACAAAGAGCAAGAGTCAATCACAGTATTCACTAAGCCAGGCTGTCCTTTCTGTATGAAAGCGAAACAGAACCTAATCGACAAAGGTCTAAACTACGAAGAAGTGGTTCTAGGTAAAGACGCAACAACAGTAAGCCTACGTGCAATCTCTGGTCGCACAACAGTTCCTCAAGTATTCATCGGTGGCAAACACATCGGTGGTAGCGAAGAACTAGAAACTTTCCTAGGTTAATCACTTAGTCGCTAATAAACGCTTAGTAATACCAGCTAACCCACCCTCTTGTGGGTTAGCTATTCCAAACCACTCTTATCTGAGCTTTGGAAAAAGATGTAGCTTCTGACTCGCTAACTTTTAACTAACCTATAGTTAGTAACAAGAAGCAGTTAGTAACAAAAAGCTGAATCACAAGCTAAACCTAATAAAACAGAATCACAAAACTGACCCGCAATCCTAACTCTCAAAAAATCACCAGAGTTGGAGGGGTTCGTTCACACTAAATTTAGCCATTGCGAGAAAATTATTATGAAACAAGTCAATGTAGATGTAGCAGTTATCGGGGGCGGTACGGCAGGTCTAGGTTCTTACCGCGCTGCAAAAGCACACACTGACAGTGTCGTGATGATTGAAGGCGGCCCTTACGGTACAACCTGTGCTCGTGTTGGTTGTATGCCATCTAAACTGCTTATTGCAGCGGCAGAAAGTGTACATCACATCAAGAAAGCTCCGGCTTTTGGCGTTCACCCACAAGGCGACATCGTGATTAATGGCCGTGAAGTGATGGACCGAGTGAAGTTTGAGCGTGACCGTTTTGTTGGTTTTGTTTTAGAAGGTGTTGATGAAATTCCAGAGCAAGACAAGATCTCTGGCTACGCAAAATTCTTAGACGACAACACGCTACAAATCGATGACCACACGGTTGTGGCCGCTAAGCGTATTGTTATCGCGACAGGTTCGCGTCCTGCATACCCTGCAGTTTGGAATGAACTCGGCGACCGCCTGATCATTAACGATGACGTGTTCAGCTGGGATGATTTACCAGAGTCGGTTGCGGTATTTGGCCCAGGTGTTATTGGCCTAGAGCTTGGTCAATCACTACACCGCTTGGGTGTGAAAACAAAACTGTTCGGTTTAGGTGGTCAAGTCGGCCCAGTAACCGACCCAGAGATCATGGCGTACGCAGATAAAGCCTTCAATGAAGAGTTCTACCTAGATGCTGACGTAAAAATCGAAAGCATGAAGCGTATTACAACGGAATCAGGTGAGGCTCGCGTCGAAATCCAGTTCATCAATAAGCAAGGTGAACTAGAAACCAACATCGTTGAGTACGTACTGGCAGCGACAGGCCGTCGTCCAAACACAGACAAACTTGGCCTAGAGAATACCTCTCTTGAGCTTGATGAGCGTGGTGTTCCAATCGCAGACCACTACACGCTACAAACATCATTGCCATCAGTATTCATTGCGGGTGATGCCAGCAACCAACTGCCTCTGCTACATGAAGCAGCAGACCAAGCGCGTATTGCGGGTGACAACGCAGGTCGCTTCCCTGAGATTCGAGCTGGCCTGCGCCGCTCTAAAATCTCTGCGGTATTCTCTGACCCGCAAATCGCGATGGTTGGTGAAACGTACAAAGAGATCACCACTCGCTTAGGAACATGTGGTTGTTTCGCAACAGGTGAAGTGTCTTTCGAGAACCAAGGTCGTTCACGAGTGATGCTACGCAACAAAGGTATTCTGCACGTTTACGGCGAGCAAGGTACAGGTCGTTTCCTTGGTGCTGAAATGATGGGACCAAACGCAGAACACTTGGCTCACTTACTCGCATGGGCACACCAGAAAAAGATGACAGTTTCTGAAATGCTAGATATGCCGTTCTATCACCCAGTAATCGAAGAGGGTGTACGAACAGCGCTACGTGACTTGAATGCGAAACTGCACCTAGGTCCAGAGATGGTGAAACACTGTCTAGATTGCGGCCCTGGCTGTTAATCTCAGGCCATAGAGACAGGTAGCCGTTTGCTCCTTAACAGAGACTAGATACTAAAAAGGAAAGCCATTGGCTTTCCTTTTTGTTTTGGCAACGAGCAAACTATAGATTCCCGATTACGCTCCTTCGTCGCTTTCGGGAATGACGATAATTATCAAAATATGATAAGACCGAAATCCTCTACGTCATTCCAGAACTGAGGAACGAAGTATCTGGAATCTCTTGAAGCCATTACCTGTCGCTAAATACTTAGCAATTACTTCTCAGCAGCAATAACAGAGATCTCAACCAGTAGCGCTTCACGAGCCATGTCGCCAGTTACACATGCGCGAGCTGGAGCATGACCTTCTGGAACCCATGCATCCCATACTGCGTTCATTTCTTGGAAGTCTTTCATGTCTTTCAAGTAAATCGTTGCTGACAGCATGTGCTCTTTGTCGCTGCCTGCTTGCTCAAGTAGCGCTTCTACTTTATCTAGCATCGTCTGTGTTTGCTCAGTGATGTCTTTGGTTGCATCAGCACAAACTTGGCCACATAGGTAGATAGTGCCGTTGTGTTTCACAATACGGCTCATGCGTTGTTTGGTGTCTTGGCGCTCAATCATCGACTTTCTCTCTCTGTGTCACCGTGATCCAATATCTTGTGACGTGTTATTATCAGGGCAACAAGCATAACGCGAATCAAACCCAAGATGACATGCATTCATTGCAATAAAAGTGAAAAAATCCGTAACAAACTCGGTCGCTGCCAGCGTTGCATGAATCAGCTGATGGTGTTGTCGATTTTGAGTTGGGGAGTATGGTGGCTATTTTTCAGAGAAGATCCAAAAACCATCAATGCCATCGCTTTGATGATGGCCGCTTTCGCGTTCAGTGGTTTGTTGTCGCTGCATTGGTTCATGAAGTTTTTGGTTCTGCCTTTAAGGAACAAAAAGCATTAATAACGAGATTGGTTGGATAGGCGATAACGGTTAGGTGCTTGATTCAATACACAAAGAATTAATCTCAATTCGAGTTATCATCACTTCTCAAACAACAGATAGAAAAAAGCCCCAGAACCAATCGATTCTAGGGCTTTCTTAGAAAATTCTAAGAAAAAGCAGTGGTACTTTAATAGACCGGGCTTTTCTTAATTTGTTCCCAAAAAAAGATCAGATTTTTGATCTTTTTTTTAGGGACTATAAAATCAATGCCTTATGCAACATTCACCTTAGCGATAATCTGCTCGACCAAGTTCACTTCCAAGGCCACTTCATCACACGCATGTTGACGAGGGCACTGGTCGCAATCTTTCAGTACCTTCTCAGGTAGCAGGGATTTCGATGTTGGTAAGAAGTCATGCTTCATAAAGAACTCAGGTGTACGAGTCAGTACAAATACCTTCTTGATAGCCATTTGGCGCGCTTTCTCAACCAAGTGCTGAACAATCGCCGTCCCCTGCCCTTGACCTTGCCAACCTGCTTCAACGCCCAGTGAACGTATTTCCGCTAAGCCAGAGTCATACACATAGAGCGATGCACAACCTGTCACCTCACCATGATGCTCTGCGACCGCAAACGACCCTATATCACGCACCAGTTCATTACGAGAACGAGGTAGGTTTTCACCCATGTTCGCCCAGTAAGCGACCATGCCTTCCAACGCTTCAATATCAGTCAGACGAGCAGGACGAACCTTGACGATGGAAGTGTCACGCTGTGATAAACGTTTCTCAGCTTGGTCAACCGCGTAAGCCACTTGCTGTGGAGATACACCGCCTAGCGCGCTACGTTTTTCAAGACACGATTCAATGGTCAGGATGTCATACACATCCTCTTCAATCACCTCAGAGAACTCTTTCATCTCTGCGATGGTTAATTCTTCTAATGCACAGCCTTTAGCAATCGCCGCCACTACCGTCACACCAACAATGTGGTGAGCTTCACGGAAAGGAATACCTTTCGCTACTAAGTAATCAGCCAGCTCTGTTGAGTTCGCGTAGCCTTGTTTCGCTGCTTCAAGTGTACGTTCGCCGTTCACTTTAATGCCGTCAAAACAGAGCGCTGCCATTTCCATACAATCATTCCAAGTATCTAAAGCGTCGAATAGACCTTCTTTATCTTCTTGCATGTCTTTGTTGTACGCCAAAGGCAGAGCTTTTACTGTCATCATCATCGCAGCTAACGAACCGTATACACGGCCCGTTTTGCCACGGATAAGTTCTAGCGCATCAGGGTTTTTCTTTTGTGGCATCAGAGATGAACCTGACGTCACGGTATCCGCTAACTCGATGAAGTTTGATTCACCTGAGTTGTAGAAAATCATATCTTCTGCAAGACGCGAAAGGTGAAGCATAGAAATAGAAGCGATCGACATCAGCTCCATCACATGGTCACGGTCAGAGACTGAATCTAGAGAGTTGCGCGTTGCACGACGGAAACCTAAGTTGTGAGCTAACTCTTCACGGTCCATCGGGTAAGCTGTTCCTGCCAGGGCACCAGAACCCAGCGGACATGTATCTAGACGCTTAATCGCATCATTCAAACGAGAATAATCACGCTCAAGCATTTCAACGTAAGCCAAGCACCAGTGAGCAAAAGTTACCGGCTGAGCACGTTGTAAGTGAGTGTAGCCAGGAAGCACGGTTTCTTGATGCTGAGAAGCAACATTCACCATTTGGCTTTGCAGACGATCAAGCGCTAACAGCAGTTGATTACCTTGCTGACGACACCAAAGCTTAAGGTCAGTCGCTACTTGGTCATTACGAGAACGGCCAGTATGAAGTTTTTTGCCCAAATCACCGACTTTGCCGATAAGTTGTTGCTCAACCCAGCTGTGAATATCTTCTGCATCAGAACGTAAGATCTGTTCAGGATCTTCCATCACTTCGAGTTTTAGCTCGTTCAGTGCAAGCTCTAGTCTTTGCTGCTCTTCTTCTGTTAGAACATTGACCGACTGTAGAGCTTTTGACCAGGCAATAGAGCCCACAATGTCTTGCTCAGCCAATCGGTAATCAAAACGAAGAGAATCGTTAAAATCTTTGAACCGCGTGTCTGCTGCTTGGGTAAATCTACCGCCCCATAATGCCATTGTGTATCTCCTAATTGCACAGTGCTCACTGTTTTTGCAAATGATAATTCTGATTAAGATTCAGTATTTTTCTGATGGTTTAAACTTACGGCAATTCAAAATGAAAATAAAGTATTAATTCATTATTTTCACATATTTATTCACCAAAAGATCATTCCATTGATTATTTTCAGCGTGGAGCGCGAATTATATGCCATTCAATGGTAAAAGCTGAAGCTGATTTATTAAGCGAATAGAAAACAAAAAGCCCATTCACTGTTTAGTAGTAAATGGGCTTTGCATAATAATGTCGGTTTACTGGCCTTTAACCTTTCGCTAAAGGCTAGCCCGCTAACTCATTGTTAGGATTACTTTTGGCTATTCAAAGCACGGATACGGCTTGATAGCGAGTAAAGACGGATGAAGCCTTCAGCGTGGCTTTGGTCGTAAACTTCATCTTCACCAAAAGTAGCAAACTCTTCTGAGTATAGGCTGTTGTCAGAACGCTTCTGAGTCACCGTTGCATGGCCTTTGTAAAGTTTGATAACCACTTCACCATTCACGTCTTGTGCTAGCTCTTCTGTCGCGGCAAGGATTGACTTACATAGCGGAGTGAACCAACGACCATCGTATACAAGGTGAGAAGCCTTAACACCTAGTTCTTCACGGAATTCGAATGCCGCTTTATCAAGAACCAGTTGCTCTACTGCACGCAGTGCTTCCATCATGATCGTGCCACCCGGAGTTTCGTAACAACCACGAGACTTCATGCCAACAAGACGGTTTTCTACGATATCGATACGACCAACACCGTGCTTAGCACCCTTCTCGTTTAGGTAAACCAGTGCGTTGTATGGCGTCATTGTTTCGCCATCAACCGCAACCACTTCGCCTTTTTCAACTTTAAGCGTAACAGTTTCAGATTCGTTTGGCGCTTGCTCTGGGTCTACAGTCCAAGCCCAGCAATCTTCATCTGGTGCGTTCCATGTATTTTCTAGAACGCCACCTTCTGTAGAGATGTGCCATGCGTTTGCATCACGCGAGTAAATCTTAGTAAGAGAAGCGGTACAAGGGATGTTACGCTCTGCTAGGTAGTCTAGACACTCTTCACGGCTCACTAGATCCCACTCACGCCAAGGTGCAATTACGTGTAGATCCGGTGCTAGTGCAGCAAATGCGCCTTCAAAACGAACTTGGTCATTACCCTTACCTGTACAGCCGTGGCATAACGCGTCCGCACCGACTTTACGTGCAACTTCAACCTGAGCTTTCGCAATGATTGGACGAGCCATTGAAGTACCTAGTAGGTATTTACCTTCGTAGTAAGCGCCTGTTTTTAGAGTCGGGTAGATGTAATCTGCCACCATCTCTTCTTTCAGGTCAGCGATGTAACACTCAGAAGCACCAGACGCTTTTGCTTTCTCTTCAATACCAATCAGCTCTTCATCGCCTTGGCCTACATCAGCAACAAATGCGATAACTTCGCAGTCATAGTTCTCTTTCAACCATGGAATGATTACTGATGTGTCTAGACCGCCAGAGTAGGCTACTACAACTTTCTTTACGTTAACTTTGCTCATTTTCTTTCTCCTAATTTCCATACTGCACATGGCGGTCAGCGTTGGAAATGACTTCATAATTATATGTTTATTTAGTTTGTCTAAATTCTTTAAGTAGTGACCCGCTGTGAGACCTACTGAGGTAAAAACTGTGTTCCGATGCTCTTACCTGAAAAAAGTTGTGTCAGTTTGTCTGGGTATCGCCAAGTGGCGACTTCGATTGGTCGTCCGAGGTCGTTAGCAGCTTCTAGTGCGGCTTTAACCTTAACGATCATGCCGTCAGTAATGACTTTTCCTGTGATGAGGTCATCGGCTTGTTGTTGATTGAGGCTTGGAATCAGATGACCTTTACCATCCAACACACCACTTACATCAGAAAGCAGTACCAGTTCAGCATCAAGTGCGCCTGCAACGGCAACCGCGGCTTGATCGGCATTAACGTTCATCAGTTGGCCTTGATCAGTCAGACCAATAGAACTAATGATTGGCAGTGCGCCAGCATCAAGAATCGCTTGCAGGACGGTTGAGTCGCCCGGCTCAGCTTTACCTACTGCACCCAACTCAGGATTCAGCTCGCTGACTTTGCATAAACCACCATCTGCTAGGCTCAAACCAACGGCATTGATACCGTCTTTAATCGCCTGACCTTGAAGTAATTTATTCGCCGTACCCGCTAGTGCACCAGCGATCACAGGGATCTGATCATAAGGAGTAACACGTAGCCCTTCTTTCTTAACGGTTTCGAGGTTTAAATTCTTCATCAAGTCATCAACAAGGTAGCCGCCACCGTGCACAATCACGATTGGTCGTTGTGCCTGTTGTTGGTAAGCAGAAATAGCACCAAATAACTTGCTAAGTGTTTCACCACAAGATAGCGCAGCGCCACCTAACTTTATGATTAATGGTTGATTATTCAGGCTCATATCTAGATTCCTTTACACTAACGCAGTTAATGGTGCAAAACCATAACGTAAATTTAAACACTGCATCGCTTGGCTAGATGCACCCTTTAATAAGTTATCAATCGCTGAAACAACGATGATGTGCTGACCTTGAACCTTCCAACCTAAGTCACAAAAAGGCGTCTGTTCTACATCTTGAATTCTTGGCAATGTCTCTTCGAGTAATCTCACTGCTGGCTTACCTTGATAAGCTTGCTCAAAGGCATCTTGTATCTGTTGTTCTGTCACACCTTCAGCTAGTTTCATGGTGATGGTCGCCAAAATGCCACGCTTAAAGTTGCCGAGGTGTGGAGTGAAAATCACATCACATCCTAAATGTGCGGCCATTTCAGGTTGATGACGGTGATTAAATACGCCATAAGCTTGCAGGCTTACTTCACAGAAGCTGTTGACCATAGTCGCCTTGCGACCTGCACCAGTAACGCCACTGGTTGCGTTAATCACTGGCCATTGGTTTTCATCCAGTAACTTTGCTTCAACCAAAGGCTTAATCGCCAGTTGTGATGCAGTTGGGTAACAACCCGCGACAGCGACAAGCTGAGCTTCTTTGATTTCTTGTTCGTTCCATTCAGCTAAACCGTAAGCCGCTTTGTCTAGCCATTGTTCGTGTTGATGTTCAAAACCGTAAAACTCTTGATAGAAATTTTCACCTTTAACTCTGAATGCACCCGATAGGTCGAACACTTGGCAATCGTTCTCTAGAAAGATTGGCGCTAGGTCGTGACTTACTTCGTGTGCAGTGGCTAAGAAAATCACATCAGACTGCTTTGCCACTTCTTCTGGATTCGTTAATGGTTGTACTGGCATATCAATCAAGCCAGCTAACTTACCGTGCAATGCCGCAATAGGTTTACCTGCGTCTACACTATTGGCTGAGACATATAAACCTGATAGCGTGAGCTCAGGGTGTCTTTTTATCATTAGAGCCAGTTCTGCTCCTGTGTAGCCGCTTGCGCCAATGATCGTGGTTTTCAACATCTCAACACATCCATTCTTGAGGTAAGTTATATTTCAAATTTGACTATTCATACTTAATTTTTAGCTTTATTTGATTTCTTATGCATTAAATATGATTTAATATGTGTTTTACCGACTTATGGTTTTCCTGTCAATAGTAGAAGTGAAGTTATTATGCAATTACCGAGTTTTCTTGAGGTCTATAAAGGCCTGATTTCCACCGACTCCATTAGCTCGACCGATCCAAGCTGGGATCATGGCAACGAGAAAGTGATCGAAAAAATGGCTCAATGGTTTAAAGACGTAGGCTTTAGCGTTGAGGTGGTAGAGGTCGAACCCGGCAAGCATAATATGGTCGCAAAGATGGGTTCTGGTGAAGGGGGCTTATTGCTTGCAGGACACAGTGATACCGTGCCATTCGATGAAGGACGTTGGAACTTCGCCCCTCACGCACTGACAGAGCACAACAACCGCTTCTACGGATTGGGCACCGCCGACATGAAAGGCTTTTTCGCTTTCGTTTATGAAGCTGCGAAGAAGATGGATTGGAGCAAGCAAACCAAGCCGCTTTATGTATTAGCAACCTGTGACGAAGAAACCACTATGCTGGGTGCTCGTCATTTCACTGAAAATGCACCGTTTAAACCGGACTACTGCATTATTGGTGAGCCAACCAGCCTTGTACCTATTCGTGGTCATAAAGGCCATGTCGCCAATGCCGTGCGAGTAACGGGTAAATCAGGTCACTCTTCAGATCCCGCTTTAGGTGTCAACGCTATCGAGATCATGCATGAAGTGTTATTTGCTTTAATGCAGCTGCGTGACAAGTTAGTCAAAGAGTATCATCACCCAGGTTTTGCGATTCCAAGCCCGACCCTAAACCTTGGTCATATCCACGGTGGCGACAGCGCTAACCGTATCTGTGGTTGTTGTGAACTGCACTATGATGTTCGTCCTTTACCAGGCATCAGCTTAGATGGCTTGGATAACATGCTGCGTAGCGCACTGAAAGAAGTAGAAGCAAAATGGCCGGGCAGAATTGAGATTACACCACTACACGAACCTATCCCGGGTTACGAGTGCCAACACGACCATCCATTTATCGGAGGCATGGAATCCGTTTGCGAAACTGAATCACAAACCGTGAACTATTGTACGGAAGCTCCTTTCCTTCAAGAACTTTGCCCAACCTTAGTTCTGGGTCCGGGCTCAATCGACCAAGCTCACCAACCGGATGAGTTCTTAAGCTTCGATTTTATTGACCCAACAATTGATGTTCTGAGTAAATCTATCCGTAAATATTGTTTCTAAATCCGAACATTCACATAAAAGCCACCCTAAAAAGTGGCTTTTATTCTGCTATCCCTGATATAGCCTCAATCTTGTAATTAAATTTCACTTTTTCTCTAAGTTTTGAAAAATTTACTTCTCCCGCATTTTTAAACCTAATAATTGCAAACTTAGAATGCTTTATTTGACTAGATACAGCAGTTTTCGCTAGATTGTGTACTTAACAAGGAACAATGGATGTAATTTTTTTACGAGGCAGGATGACAATGAACGAGAAATACGCCGCTCTCAAGAGTAACGTAAGCATGCTGGGACGCTTGCTAGGTAACACAATCCAAGATGCACATGGTGACGTTATCTTAGAGAAAGTGGAGACTATCCGTAAACTTTCCAAATCCGCCCGCGCAGGCAACAAAGCTGACCGTGACAGCCTAGTTGAAGAAATCAAAAACCTGCCGAACGAACAACTCACTCCTGTTGCTCGTGCATTTAACCAATTTCTCAACCTCACCAATATGGCAGAGCAGTACCACACCATCTCTCGCCACTGTGAGGAGCATGTTTGCGAACCAGACGTGCTGCAATCTCTATTTTCCAAATTAAACCAGAATGACATCAGCAAGCTAGACGCGGCTCAAGCCGTTCGCGACCTGAACATTGAACTCGTTCTGACTGCACACCCAACAGAAATCACTCGTCGTACCATGATCAACAAGCTGGTTAAGATCAACGAGTGTCTGTCTAAATTAGAATTAAGCGACCTATCACACAAAGAGCGTGTGAAAACCGAACGTCGCCTGGAGCAACTTATCGCTCAAGGTTGGCACTCAGATGTGATTCGTCAGCAACGCCCTACGCCACTTGATGAAGCTAAATGGGGCTTTGCAGTTGTTGAGAACTCGCTTTGGGAAGCTGTGCCAGATTTCCTACGTGAAATGGACGGCCGACTAAAAGGCTACCTTGGTGAAGGCCTGCCAATTGATGCACGCCCGGTACACTTCTCATCTTGGATGGGCGGTGACCGCGATGGTAATCCATTTGTAACGCACACCATCACCAAAGAAGTGCTGCGCCTATCTCGCTGGAAAGCCGCTGACCTGTACCTAGGTGACGTAAACGAGCTGATTACCGAACTGTCGATGACTAAGTGTAATGATGCCGTTCGTGAGCTAGCGGGTGACGAGCACGAAGCTTACCGTGCAATCCTAAAGAGCCTACGTACTCTGCTGAACAACACGCTAGAAGTGCTTGATGCGAAACTGCACGACGCTGAAGTACCGAAGAAAGAAACACTACAGAACATCGACCAACTTTGGACTCCGCTTTACGCGTGTTACCAATCGCTGCACGAATGTGGCATGGGCGTAATCGCAGACGGTTCTCTACTTGATACCCTGCGTCGCCTGAAAGCATTCGGTGTGCACTTGGTTCGTCTCGATGTTCGTCAAGAAAGTACACGTCACTCAGATGTGCTGTCTGAACTGACTCGCTACCTAGGCATTGGCGATTACGACCAGTGGAGTGAGCAAGACAAGGTTGCTTTCTTAACTAATGAATTAAGCTCAAAACGCCCGCTGCTACCACGCGACTGGGAGCCATCTGAACAGGTCAAAGAGGTTTTAGACACCTGTAAAGTGGTTGCTGCTCAACCTCGTGAAGCCTTCGGTGCTTACGTGATTTCTATGGCTCGTACTGCATCAGATGTACTGGCTGTTCACTTGCTGCTACAAGAATGTGGTTGCCCGTACCGCATGGACGTATGTCCTCTGTTCGAAACGCTAGACGACTTGAACAACTCAGAAGCGGTAATGAAACAGTTAATGAGCATCGACTTGTACCGTGGCTTTATCCAGAACCACCAAATGGTGATGATTGGATATTCTGACTCAGCGAAAGATGCCGGCGTAATGTCTGCAGGTTGGGCTCAGTACGACGCGATGGACAAACTGGTTAAGGTTTGTGACGAAGAAGGCATCGAACTGACTCTATTCCACGGCCGTGGCGGTACAGTTGGTCGTGGTGGTGCTCCAGCGCACGCAGCCCTTCTTTCTCAACCACCTAAGAGCTTGAAAGGCGGCTTACGTGTAACTGAGCAAGGCGAAATGATCCGCTTTAAGCTTGGCTTGCCAGATGTTGCCGTAAACAGCTTCAACCTATACGCAAGTGCGATTCTAGAAGCGAACCTTCTGCCGCCACCTGAACCAAAACAAGAATGGCGCGACCTAATGGAAGTGCTGTCTCAAGTCTCTTGTGAGGCTTACCGTAACGTGGTTCGCGGTGAAGAGAAATTCGTACCTTACTTCCGTCAAGCTACGCCAGAGCTAGAGTTAGGCAAATTGCCCCTCGGTTCTCGCCCTGCGAAACGTAACCCGAACGGTGGCGTAGAAAGCTTGCGTGCGATTCCATGGATCTTCTCATGGAGCCAAAACCGTTTGGTACTTCCAGCATGGTTAGGCGCAGGTGAAGCCATTCAATACTCAGTAGACCAAGGCCATCAAGCGCTACTTGAAGAAATGTGTCGTGAGTGGCCATTCTTCTCAACTCGTCTGGGTATGTTGGAAATGGTGTACTCAAAGTGCAACATGGAAATTGCCAAGTACTACGACCAACGTCTTGTTGATGAAGAGCTATTACCTCTGGGTGAGTTACTGCGTGAACAGCTACAAAAAGACATCAAAGCAGTACTGAATGTAGAAAATAACGAGAACTTGATGCAGAGCGACCCTTGGGGGCTTGAGTCAATTCGCCTACGTAACATCTACGTTGAGCCACTAAACATGCTTCAAGCAGAGCTGCTTTACCGTACTCGTAAGTGTGAAACACCACCAGCAGAGCTAGAAGAAGCGCTAATGGTGACGATTGCAGGCATTGCAGCAGGTATGCGAAACACTGGTTAATTAGTGATTCCTACTACAAAAAGAACAAAAGGTCGCCACATGCGACCTTTTTGTTTTGCATAATAACCACTAGTGAGTATTTTGTCAGTTTTTTGGGTTATTTTGTCCATGTATTCTACTTTATGCTTATTATTTAGATATACTACTGCTCCGCTGCGGAAACACTCCAAAAAAATAATCTGCAGCAATTTGACCAATAAACTGGTCAACCTAGGTGATAAACGGCTTTGTAAGGTGACATAACCAACCGATGAGTTGGTGCTACTTAGACATAACCAATATAACGTGCCATTAGAAGCACACTTGTTGTTTAAGTATTTGTTTACTGTTTACCATTTGGATTTCAGACATGTCATTACCACACGTAATTCTAACCGTTTTAAGTACACGCGATGCTACTGGTTACGATATCACAAAAGAATTCTCCGCAAGCATTGGTTACTTCTGGAAAGCTAGCCATCAACAAGTTTACCGCGAGCTAAATAAAATGGCTCAGAACGACCAGGTAACTTGCGTGCTTGAGCCTCAAGAAGGCAAACCTGATCGTAAAGTTTACTCTATCACTGATGCTGGCCGTGGCGCGCTAGGTGAATGGTTTGAACAACCGACTGCACACCCAACCGTTCGTGATGAGTTCTCAGCTAAGCTAATGGCTTGTGCTGTACAACCTTCTGACGCTTACCGTGTACAACTTGCTGAGCTAGTAGAAGAGTCTCGCAAACTGGTTTCTCACTACCGTGAAATCGAAGCGGCTTACTACGCAACGCCATCAACACTAGACAAGCAAGCACGCCTTGAGCGTCTTACTCTTCGTCGTAACCTACTTATCCGTGAAGCATGGATTGTATGGGCTGAAGAAGTACTGCTTGAACTTGGTGCTCTTGCTTAAGTTAAGCTAGAAGCTAGAAGCTAGAAGCTAGAAGCTAGAAGCTAGAAGCTAGAAGCTAGAAAAGCAAAAGGCTTGAACTCTTAGAGTCCAAGCCTTTTTTGTATCTATAGGATTTGAAATTTACAGCCAAAGGCTTTTCACAAGCGCTTAGGCTTTACTTCTTAGACTTTGCTTAAAGCGCAGCGACTTGTGGACGAACACCTAGCGTATGACAAAGTGCATAAGTCATTTCTGCACGGTTTAGCGTGTAGAAGTGGAAATCTTTCACACCTTCACGGCTCAGCGTACGAACCATATCAATGGCTTGGCTAGCACCTACTAATTGACGAGTTGTTGGATCATCATCCAAACCTTCAAACTGCTTCGCCATCCAGCCTGGTACTTTTACGTTGTTCATTGCTGCAAAGCGAGACGCTTGCTTGAAGTTAGAAACTGGCAAGATACCCGGTACAATCTCAACATCAACGCCAGCCGCTACGCAACGGTCACGGAAACGTAGGTAGCTTTCAACATCGAAGAAGAATTGCGTAATAGCACGGTTTGCGCCCGCATCCACTTTGCGTTTTAGGTTGATAAGGTCAGATTGAGCGCTCTTCGCTTCAGGGTGAACCTCAGGGAATGCAGCAACCGAGATATCAAAATCATGGCGCGATTTAAGCAGTTCAACTAGGTCAGAGGCATACATCTCTGGAGCTCCACCGCCAGCAGGAATATCACCACGCAGCGCCACAATACTTTCAATACCATTTGCCCAGTAATCGTCGGCAATTTGAATCAGCTCTTCGCGGCTAGCATCAATACACGTTAAGTGTGGCGCAGCAATTAGGCCTGTTTGGTTCTTGATTTCTTTAATGATTGAGTGGGTACGATCACGTTCACCTGAGTTTGCACCATAGGTTACTGATACAAATTTTGGTTGAAGTGTTTTAAGACGGTGAACAGAATTCCACAGTGTTTCTTCCATCTTCTCACTGCTTGGTGGAAAGAATTCAAATGACACATTGATGTTATCAGAAAGCTCAGCAATATTCTGATTTAAAGCGTCGATATGGCCTGCGTGTGTGTATCCCATCTTACTCTCCCTGTGGCAAAAACAACCACTAAAATCTCAAATCCTTAAACGACGTTTAGACGTCTATATGTCTGTAGAATGTATTGAATACGATTTAATGTCAACAGATCCATTATGAATTTTTCTCAAGTAGATCGTGAGTAAAACTCAAGTAGTTAGATGACTCACAAAGCAGAAATAATGTAGAGAAAAGGCTGAAAAACACATCGTGCTTTCAGCCTTATTTATCTTAGTGAATAGTATGCTATTTAGACACTAAAACAATTTATCTGAGTATTAAACCAACCGATCTGAGTATCAGAACAGACTAGACATTCTGTTTAGGTCAGATTGAATTGCACCCGCCGTTACTTCACGCCCCGCTCCTGGACCACGAATAACCAATGGATTATCTTTGTACCATTTGCTCTCAATCGCAAAGATGTTATCGCAAGGCAGCAAGTTCGCTAGAGCGTGTTCTTTAGACAGAGCTTCAACGCCTACGGTTGCCTTACCATTCTTCTCTAAACGCGCTACGTAACGCAGAACCTTCTGTTGAGAGTGCGCTTTCTCTAAACGCTCAGCCAACTCTTCGCTCAACACAGAAGCCTTATCAAAGAAGTCATCAACCGACAGGTCTTGTAACTCTTCAGGTACCAATGATTCCACTTTTACGTTTTCAGGCTCGATGTCTAAACCCGATTCACGAGCCAGAATCACCAGCTTACGCATCACGTCTGAACCATCTAGGTCAGCACGTGGGTCTGGCTCAGTCAGGCCTTGTTGCCACGCTAAGTCTACCAACTCACTGAACGGCACAGTGCCATCAAACTGTTGGAACAACCAAGACAAGGTGCCCGAGAAAATGCCAGACAAGGCAATGATGTCATCGCCACTTTCACGCAAATCACGTACCGTGTGGTTAATCGGCAAACCTGCACCAACGGTCGCGTTGTACAACCAGTGACGGCTGATCTTCGCGAAAGCATCTTGTACCTGATGGTAATACTCGCTCGATGCAGAGCCTGCCACCTTATTCGCCGAGATCAGGTGAATACCTTGTTGTGCGATTTGCAGATATTTTGATGCAAGCACTGGGCTCGCAGTAACATCGAGAACCACTGCTTCATCGTAACCTTGAATAGAGCCCAAACGCTCTAACCAGTCGTTACCGTTGTTGGCAATCGCTTCGTCATCAAAGCGCTTACCTACCGAAGTCGCATCTATGCCTTGGTCATCGAACCAATAGGTTTGGCTATCAACCACCGCAACTAATTCAAAGTTCATTCCACGACGCTTTTCAAGTTCCGCCTTTTGCTCTGCAAACAGGCTTAACCAGCTTGAACCAATGTTGCCCTTGCCACATAAAGCAATCGCAACACGCTTCTGCGCTTGGAATAGCTGAGAGTGAATACCTTTCACTAGGCTTGAAGTTTCACTCTTACGAATCACAGCCACTAAACTCAATCCTGAGTTCGCTTCTGAGATGAACTCAACCGGCGAGCTCTTAAGCTGCTGGTAGAAACCGTAACAATGATTCGGGTTCTTAGTCACGCCAGCACCCACGGCAGCAATGAGAGAGAATCCTTCTTTAAGCTTGATCTCAGCTTCAATCGCGTGATCTTGTAGATATTCTAACGCACCACCAGCGATCTCTTCTGTGTAAGCAAGACGCAAACAGTGCTGATCCGGTTCAAGCTCATAAGCAAGCGGCTCAAGTTGAGCGCGCTTAAGCCCTTCAAGCACTTCACTCTCTAGACGGTCGAAATCATGGCCATGACCAAAGGTCAGTTGCACAATAAGAACTTCATCCAGAGAAGTAATGATTTTCGCACCACGACCCGATGCCAGTACACGCTCTATCTGTGTAGAGCCCGCCTCTGGCTGATAACTGCAGCGTAAGCTTAAGTCCATAGCACTTTGAGCCACAGGCTGTAGCGTTCGGCTATGAAGCACTGGAGCCGCTAGACGAGCTAACTCACTCGCTTCATCAAGGCGAAGCAGAGGTAGTAAGCACGCATCCGAAACCAAACGAGGGTCAGCGCTGTATACACCAGCGACATCACTCCAAATTGTTACGCGTTCAACCTCAGCCAAAGCACCAATCACAGTTGCTGAGTAATCCGAGCCGTTACGGCCGAGTAGAACCGTTTCACCGTCAGTATTTTGAGCCATAAAGCCAGTAATCACGACACGACAATGTGCATGCTGCGCTAAGGCTTCTTTAATCAGAGGGTAAGAACGTGCACGGTCCACTTCAGGTTGAGCACCCACTTCTGCACGTAAAAAGGCACGTGCATCTTGAGCAACCGCTTGTAAATCATGTTGGCACAACAAAGCAGCTAACAGACGTGAAGACCAAACCTCACCATGTCCTAGCACTTGTGCTTTTTGCGCTTCGCTTAGAGGAGCCGTTAACTCACCCAAAGCGGTAAATTCTTGCTGAATAGTGGTCGTTAGCTGAGCCGCAGACTCACCTTCAAGCAGCGCTTCAATCAGCTCAAGTTGGAACTGACGAAGTGCTTGCAAACATTCGTGGGCGATACGGCCATCTTTGTCGAGCGCTTCAACAAACTCAATCAAGCGGTTCGTTGTTTTACCCGCTGCCGATACCACGACCAAGTCAGTGGCTGATGAGTATTCTCTAAGAATGTTGACCACGCGTTGGTAACACTCAGGATTCGCTAAGCTGCTACCACCAAATTTATGTAGCTGGCGAAAGGTTGCCATTACTAACCCTCCCCTTCAGCGATAAAGCCTTGTGTTTTTTCAAACGCTTGCTTGAGGTCATCGATTAAGTCTTCTGCATCTTCAAGGCCAACAGAAAGACGCAGTAACTGTTGAGAAACGCCCGCTTCTGCCAGTGCTTCTTCGCCCATCGCACGGTGAGTCATCGACGCAGGGTGGCAAATTAAGCTTTCCACACCGCCCAGTGATTCTGCCAAAGAGAACAGCTCTAATTTATCAACAAAGTACTTAAGCGCCTCAAATGAACCTGCAAACTCGAAGCTCAGCATTGAGCCAAAGCCAGACTGCTGTTTCTTCGCGATATCATGACCCGGATGCTCAGGAAGGCTTGGGTGGTAAATAGTGCCGACGAGATCTTGTTGCTGCAGAGACGCCAGAATTTCACGTGAGCTTTCTTCGTGAACTCGCATACGTGCACCTAGCGTACGAATACCACGTAAAGTCATGTAGCTATCAAATGGTGTGCCGGTCGCACCAATACAGTTGCCCCACCATGCAAGCTCTTCAGCGTGCTCTTCAGTTTTCGTAACGACAACACCACCAATAACGTCCGAGTGTCCGTTGATGTACTTAGTGGTTGAGTGAATAACAAAATCCGCACCCAGCTCTAAAGGCTTTTGGAACACCGGCGTCAAAAACGTGTTGTCGACAGCAACCAGAGCACCTACCTCTTTCGCTTTACGGCAAGTCTCTGCAATATCAACCACACGAACTAATGGATTCGATGGTGTTTCGATTAAGATCAACTTTGGCTTAAGCGCGATCGCCGCATCCAGTGCGGCTTGATCCGATTGATCAACGAACAGAACTTTAAAGTCACCTTTCAGCGAGCGAGTGTTAAACAGACGGTAAGTACCACCATAGCAGTCGTGGGGTGCGATAATAAGATCATCGCCGCCTAGGAAAGCAGAAACCCATAAGTTAAGCGCCGAGGTACCACAGTTAGTGACCACCGCGCCTTTGCCCGACTCAAGCTCAAACAGTGCCGTTTCTAGTAAACCGCGGTTTGGGTTACCAGAACGGGTGTAATCGTACTTTGGCACTTCACCAAAAGCGGGAAATCCATAGTTAGTCGAAAGATAAATGGGTGGGACAACGGCATGGTGTTGCGTGTCTGACTCGATACCAGTACGTACTGCGATTGTTGCTGGCTTCCGGCTGCTCATAGGTGCTTCCTTACAAGTTTGGCGTCTGGGTATCACAGCCACTTGTGGGGTTTTTGCGGCTGTGTTAGATATATGTTATTCACTTTACTTTCATAAACGTGAGACGTCAACACTTCTAGACGTCTATATGTCTTTGCTTATGGCAGTAAATCCCGCTAAAATCACCACTATTAATTTATTCTAACAACTAAAGTGATGAAGGTACGCAATGGCCGACTGGAATGGTGAATACATAAGCCCATATGCTGAGCATGGAAAGAAAAGCGAACAAGTAAAGAAAATTACAGTTTCTATCCCTCTAAAAGTGTTAAAGGTTCTTACTGACGAGCGCACTCGCCGCCAGATTAATAACCTACGCCATGCAACAAACAGTGAGCTACTGTGCGAAGCCTTTCTACATGCGTACACGGGCCAACCACTACCAACGGATGAAGACCTTCGTAAAGATCGTCCTGACGATATCCCTGCTGAAGTGAAAAAACTGATGACAGAAATGGGTATCGAGTTCGAAGCGTTTGACGAAGAATAAAAACAACTCAGTCACTGCCTTCATTATTGATTCGCTATAGCTGACCCTATTTATCACATCACGCATTGCGTTTTTATGACTGCGCTGTGAATGATAGACATAAAAAAACCGACTCCTATGAGTCGGTTTTTTATTATTCTTTTTCGTCTCGATAACGAAACGACGATACCAGACGATTATGTCATCCAGTATCTATGTCTCTATGCCATATAGTTAGCAGGCATCTCGATACGAGCTACGCCAGATTCAACAGCCGCTTCCGCAACCGCTCGTGCTACGCGAGGAAGTAGGCGTGGGTCCATTGGCTTAGGAATGATGTAACCCTTACCAAACTCCAGTGCAGTCTCGCCCGCAGCTGCTAGTACTTCAGCTGGAACTTCTTCTTTCGCTAGTTCACGAATCGCTTTAACCGCCGCTAGCTTCATTTCGTCATTGATTTCGCTCGCACGCACGTCTAACGCACCACGGAAAATGAATGGGAAACAAAGTACGTTGTTTACTTGGTTAGGGTAATCACTACGGCCTGTACCCATGATTAGGTCAGAACGAACTTCGTGTGCAAGCTCAGGCTTGATCTCTGGATCTGGGTTTGAACATGCAAACACAACAGGCTTATCTGCCATCAGCGTTAATGCTTCAGCAGGCAATAAGTTAGGACCCGATACACCCAAGAACAAGTCAGCGCCTTCGATAACATCTTCAAGCGTGCGCTTGTCAGTGTTATTTGCGAACAGCTCTTTGTATTCGTTTAGGTCATCACGACGAGTGTGGATCACACCTTTACGATCAAGCATGTAGATCTTTTCACGCTGAGCGCCACACTTAATCAGTAGTTCCATACAAGCAACCGCTGCTGCGCCAGCACCTAAACAAACGATCTTACACTCTTCAAGTTTTTTACCTTGAAGTTCGATCGCGTTCAGCATACCCGCTGCTGTCACAATCGCAGTACCGTGTTGGTCATCGTGGAATACCGGAACATCACAACGTTCAATCAGGCGACGTTCAATCTCAAAACAGTCTGGTGCTTTGATGTCTTCCAGGTTAATACCGCCGAATGTATCTGCGATATTCGCAACCGTATCAACGAACTCATCGATTGTGCGGTGTTTTACTTCAATATCGATAGAATCTAAACCAGCAAAACGCTTAAACAGTAGCGCTTTACCTTCCATAACTGGTTTAGAAGCAATAGGACCAAGGTTACCTAGGCCAAGAATCGCTGTACCGTTAGAGATAACAGCAACCATGTTGCCCTTACCTGTGTACTTATAAACGTTATCAACGTTCTGTGCGATCTCGCGAACAGGCTCAGCCACGCCTGGGCTGTATGCAAGTGCTAGGTCTTCTGCAGAGTTTGCAGGCTTCGTCAGTTCTACGGCAATTTTGCCTGGAATCGGGAACTCATGATAATCAAGAGCTTGCTGACGGAATTGTTCTTGAGGCGATAATTCTTGAGAGGATTGAGCTTGGCTGCTGTCTTCAGACATAGGTGTAGGTTCCTAGGATATTATTATTTGGGGGATCTTGTTCATGTTAATGGATGTACTTCAAAGTTCCTAGGTAGTTAAAGCCCCTGTCTCATTAAAAAACGAGATTTCACTACTAATAAGACCAGTGAGCAGTTGAAATTACTATCGCTTGTTGAACTTTCATGCGGAATTTTGGTGACGAATGATAAGCAAGGAATTGCCGTGCAATAGAATAAAGAGGCAACTTATCGTTAGGTGAGATGACTGGGTGAGATGGATGCTTGAATGGACGTCAGTGATTTTACAAATTGCAGGCAACAAAAAAGGACACCGAAGTGTCCTTTTTCATGTCTAAATAGCGAGAATTACTTCTTGCTAGAAAGAGCACCGAAACGCTTGTTGAAGCGATCAACACGGCCGCCAGTATCTACGATACGTTGCTTACCAGTGTAGAACGGGTGACATTTGTCACATACGTCTAGGTGGATTGATTCTTTTGCTAGCGTTGAGTTGAACTCAAATGTGTTGCCGCAAGAACAAGTTGCAGTAACTGCTTTGTATTCTGGGTGGATTCCAGCTTTCATGGGATAACCTCAAGTAGGCCGTGTCGCTATACGATTCTAAGCCGCACACCACACGTAGTTTAAAAAAGAAATAAAGACACCGCATCGACACAAAAGAGTGATGAAGCCATACCTTTAAGGCGCAGTATAGTAATGAATCTATAAGGCAGGATCAACTGATTTGATACATTTTTCACCAATTGTCTCTTTATTTCCTTTATCGACCTGAGATTTCGGCCGCTCGTTGTCTGTATGCACTAACTCGCCGCCTTCATCCAAACTGCTTCTCGAATTTAAGCTCCTTATCCTTTAGACTGTTCGCTCTCGTCAACTCAGATAAAGCCGTCCCTTTATGCGTCCAATGATTGCCCGCGTGGCACTGCCTGTTCCACTCGACAAGCAGTTCGATTACAAGATTCCAAACCACCTATTTCCGATTATTGGTGGACGAGTCTCTGTGCCTTTTGGACGACAAACCTTAACCGGCATTGTAACGGCTCTGGTTAACGAATCTGAATTCGAGCTAGACAAGCTCAAGCCAATTAAAGCCTTATTAGACAATCAGCCTGTTTGGCCGGAATCTGTCTATTCACTGTTAATGTGGTGCAGTCAGTTTTATCAGTACCCTCTTGGCGAAACCTTTGCTAACGCCCTTCCAAGCGCCCTAAGAAAAGGCAAAGCCGCCGACTTCGCGACGCTGGTTGAGTGGCAGTTAACGCCATCAGGTAAAGACCAACTGATGCAAGGTTTTGGTCGCGCGGTCAAGCAAGCCAAAGTGATGCACATGCTTGAACACGGTCCGGTTCCTCATCAAGAGTTCATTGATGAAGAAGTTGGCAGTGCAGTACTCAAAACGCTAGAAGAGAAAGGCTGGATTGAATCGGTAGAGAAAAAGCCAAAACGTCAGCCGTGGCCAGTTGACCTTGAAAACAACCAAGACAAACCTAAGCTCAATGCCGAACAAGCCATCGCGATTGCGACCGTAAATAGCCAAACCGACTTCGGTTGTTTCCTGCTAGAGGGTGTCACGGGCTCAGGTAAAACTGAAGTCTACCTGAATATGATCAAACCGATTCTAGACCAAGGTAAACAAGCGTTAGTATTGGTTCCTGAAATAGGCCTGACACCACAAACGATTAACCGCTTTAAACGACGCTTTAATGTGCCTGTTGAGGTTATCCACTCAGGTTTAAACGATTCTGAGCGACTGAATGCTTGGTTATCAGCGCGAGACAAAATAGCGGGCATTGTGATTGGTACGCGCTCGGCTCTGTTCACACCCTTCGCTGATCTGGGAATTATCATTGTCGATGAAGAGCACGATGCCTCTTATAAGCAGCAAGATAGCCTACGCTACCACGCTCGTGATGTAGCCATCATGCGTGCTCATAAAGCGCAGATTCCGGTTGTGTTAGGCTCGGCGACTCCGGCCTTTGAAACGCTGCACAACGCTCAGATCGGTAAATACAGTTACCTCACCCTGACCTCACGTGCGGGTGTCGCGCTGCCGACCACCAATAAAGTGTTGGATGTGAAGGGTGAATATCTAGAAAGTGGCTTGTCTGCTTCTTTGATTGCTGAGATGCAAAGACACCTCAAAGCGGGCAACCAAGTGATGCTGTTCCTCAATCGCCGAGGGTTTTCTCCCGCATTGATGTGTCACGATTGTGGTTGGACAGCCGAGTGTAAACGCTGCGATGCTTACTACACCTATCACCAATACAGTAATGAGATGCGCTGCCACCACTGTGGCTCTCAGCAGCATATCGTGCACAATTGCCAAGGTTGTGGGTCTGCGAACTTGGTGACAGTGGGTGTCGGTACCGAACAACTTGAAGCGCAGCTTGGTCAGCTATTCCCTGAATACAAAACCATACGAATTGACCGCGACAGCACCCGCCGTAAAGGCAGCTTAGAAAGTGCGCTTGAATCGATTCGTAAGGGTGAATACCAGATTCTTATCGGTACACAGATGCTGGCTAAAGGTCACCACTTCCCTGACGTGACACTTGTGGCGTTACTGGATGTGGATGGCTCTTTATATAGCAGTGACTTCCGAGCGTCTGAACGTCTTGCCCAGCTATTCATCCAAGTAGCGGGACGCGCAGGACGAGCAAGCAAACCCGGTGAGGTGATCTTACAGACTCACCACCCAGAACATGGGTTGCTGCAAGCCTTGCTACACAAAGACTATAACCACTTTGCTCAGACGGCGCTGGCAGAGCGTAAACAGGCAATGTTACCGCCTTATACCTTTATGACGCTGTTTAGAGCAGAAGCCAATGACACACGTTTGGTGGAAGAGTTCTTGCGTCAGGTTCGCCACACATTAGAATCTCATCCGCTGTTTGACCAATATTGCATGGTACTAGGGCCAACCCCGGCCCCATTAGCAAAACGAGCAGGCAAATCGCGCTGGCAGTTAATCTTACAGACTCAAACTCGCTCGTTAATGCAGAAGCTATTAATGAGCGCTAAACCGGCAATTAATATGTTACCCGCCGCGAAAAAAGTTCGCTGGTCACTCGACATAGAGCCACAAGATCTAAGCTAAACCCCTCCGGGTTAAAACTAATGATAAGTTTGTTCACAAATATTTCATATTTCTCGTGAGCAACTTCACACGAGTCATGTGATTTTTGTTAATCTAGCCGTAACTTTACACGGATTAAACGAATAAAATATTGCAATAAAAAAAGTGTTAGCAACACTTTCATAATATCTATTCGATTACATTTATTATTCACGCCTTAGATACTTAGGCGACAAAGGAACTTAAAGAGGGTTTAATTTATGGCGACAATGAAGGATGTTGCCCAGCTAGCAGGCGTCTCAACAGCCACAGTATCACGTGCATTGATGAACCCTGAGAAAGTCTCAGTTTCGACTCGTAAACGAGTGGAAACAGCAGTACTTGAAGCTGGATACTCACCCAATACATTAGCTAGAAACTTACGTCGCAACGAATCAAAAACCATCATCACTATCGTTCCTGATATCTGTGACCCTTATTTCGCCGAAATCATTCGAGGTATCGAAGATGCCGCAGTAGAAAATGACTACCTTGTCTTACTGGGTGATAGCGGCCAACAAAAGAAGCGTGAGTCTTCGTTTGTTAACTTAGTTTTCACCAAACAAGCTGACGGCATGTTGTTGCTTGGCACTGACCATCCATTTGATGTCAGTAAGTCTGAACAAAAGAATTTACCACCAATGGTGATGGCGTGTGAGTTTGCCCCTGAGCTTGAACTTCCTACCGTACACATCGATAACCTGACCTCTGCATTTGAAGCGGTTAACTACCTAGCTCAGTTAGGCCATAAACGTATCGCTCAAATATCAGGTCCTGTATCAGCAACGCTGTGTAAGTTCCGCCAACAAGGTTACCAACAAGCTCTGCGTCGTGCAGGTGTGGCAATGAACCCAGCCTACAGCACGGTCGGCGACTTCACTTTTGAAGCCGGTGCTCAAGCAGTTCGTCAATTACTAGCACTGCCTGAACAACCAACCGCTATCTTCTGTCACAACGATGCGATGGCCATTGGTGCGATTCAAGAAGCGAAGAAGTTAGGTTTACGTGTTCCTCAAGACCTATCGATTGTTGGCTTCGATGACATTCAGTTCGCTCAATACTGCGATCCACCGCTAACCACCATTTCTCAACCTCGTTACGAGATTGGACGCCAAGCGATGTTGATGATGCTTGATCTACTGAAAGGCAACGATGTGCAAGCAGGTTCGCGTCTGCTTGAAGCCAAATTAGTGGTTCGAGGCAGTACTGCGCCACCTCGAATGTAAACCTTAGAAATACCGATATAAATCTGCGGCACATTTTGATGTGCCGCTTCCATTTCTGCACTATTATCCTCGCGCAATCTGGATTACCATGAGGGCAGAATCAGCAACTATTGAATTGTCTTGTGGCTAATAGAGATTATGTAAAACGTGGTCGTGGCACTAAAAAACCGACCAAAAAACAAGCCCCTCGCCGTAAACCTTGGCGTAGTGGTCTTTTGGCGATCCTCCTTGTTGGCGGATTTGGTTACGGACTTTACTTATTGAGTAATGATCCTGAGCCACTAGCGCCGGCTCCAGTAGTGAGCAAACCAAAGCCTAAGCCAAAACCAGCGAAAGTGATTCCGCCACCTCCAGAAGAGAAGTGGGACTACGTTGAAACGCTGCCAAGCCGCGAGATTGAAGTAAAAGCCAAAGAGCAACAGATCTCCAAGATCCCTTACATCATGCAGTGTGGCGCTTACAAAACCTCGTCGCAGGCAGAAGCACGTAAGTTGGATATTGCCTTCCAAGGTATCTCAAGTGAGATCCGCAAGAAAGATGGCAGCAGCTGGTACCGCGTGGTTCTAGGACCTTACAAGTTGAAGCGTGACGCAGAACGCGATCGCCATAAGCTACAGCGCGCAAAAATCGAACCTTGTGCTATTTGGAAAGACACCGAGTAGTTTTAGATTCAACGGCAGTCTCTTTCTTAATAAAGAAAGAAAGATAACCAAACACCGAAAGCCTCCCATTGTGGAGGTTTTCTTTTATCCCCCTCCCCTTTAGCCAAATTTCCTTACAACTTCCTCCGATAAGTTGCACGACATCACTCGCGGTTCCTTGAATTATCCGAGTGCCATCCTCATATACTTTTTATACCCAAAGATAAGAAATATTAAGAGGCCCTACTCGTGACTACCATTGTATCTGTACGTCGTAATAATAAAGTCGTCATCGCGGGTGATGGACAAGTATCTCTAGGCAATACTGTAATGAAGGGCAATGCCCGTAAAGTACGTCGCCTATACAACAACAAAGTACTGGCAGGTTTTGCTGGCGGTACAGCAGATGCTTTCACGCTATTCGAAAAATTTGAAAGCAAGCTGCAAATGCACCAAGGCCACCTAACCAAAGCTGCCGTTGAGCTGGCGAAGGATTGGCGCAGCGACCGTGCTCTGCGTAAGTTAGAAGCACTGTTAGCAGTAGCGGATGAGACCGCTTCACTGATCATCACAGGTAACGGTGACGTAGTTCAACCAGAGAACGACCTGATTGCGATCGGTTCGGGCGGTAACTTCGCTCAAGCAGCAGCTACCGCACTATTAGAAAATACTGATTTAGATGCGCGTGAAATCGCAGAAAAGTCGCTGAACATTGCCGGCGATATCTGTGTCTTCACCAATCATCACCACACTATTGAAGAACTAGAAAGCACCGTTGAGCTGCCAAAGCCAGAGTAACGACCGCTTCCATCAATAACGTTGTATTCAACAGTGATTAAAGAATTAAGGAAAAACCATGTCTGAGATGACTCCTCGCGAAATTGTTCACGAACTCAATCGCCACATTATCGGCCAAGACAACGCTAAGCGTTCAGTTGCCATTGCACTGCGTAACCGCTGGCGTCGTATGCAGCTTGAAGAAAGCCTGCGTGTTGAAGTATCACCAAAGAACATCCTAATGATCGGCCCAACGGGTGTAGGTAAAACTGAAATTGCTCGCCGTCTAGCGAAATTAGCAAACGCGCCTTTCATCAAAGTAGAAGCGACTAAGTTCACCGAAGTGGGCTACGTTGGTAAAGAAGTTGAAACCATCATCCGTGATCTAACGGACGTTGCGATCAAGATGACGCACCAACAAGCGATGGAAAAAGTACAGTACCGCGCTGAAGAACAAGCTGAAGAACGCATTCTTGATGCCCTTCTACCACCAGCTCGTGATGCTTGGGGTCAGAACGAGCAATCAACGGAAGACACAACCTCTTCAAACACTCGTCAGATTTTCCGTAAGAAACTGCGTGAAGGTAAGCTAGACGACAAAGAGATCGAAGTTGATGTGGCCGCGCCGCAAATGGGCGTTGAAATCATGTCACCTCCGGGCATGGAAGAGATGACGAACCAGCTACAAGGCATGTTCCAAAACCTCGCTGGCGACACCAAGAAAAAGCGTAAAATGAAAATCAAAGATGCATTCAAAGCACTGACGGAAGAAGAAGCTGCGAAGCTTGTGAACCAGGAAGAGCTAAAAGAGAGCGCGATCTTCAACGCTGAAAACAACGGTATCGTATTCATCGATGAGATCGACAAAATCTGTAAGCGTGGCGACAGCTCAGGCCCAGACGTATCTCGTGAAGGTGTTCAACGTGACCTGCTTCCTCTTATCGAAGGCAGCACAGTATCAACTAAACACGGCATGGTTAAAACTGACCACATCTTGTTTATCACATCAGGTGCATTCCAAGTGGCTAAGCCATCAGACCTGATCCCTGAACTGCAAGGTCGTCTACCAATTCGCGTAGAACTTGAAGCACTATCAGCACATGACTTCAAACGCATCCTGACTGAGCCAAAGGCATCACTGACAGAGCAGTACATTGCCCTGATGAAAACAGAAGATGTCGGCATTGAGTTCACTGAAGATGGTATCAACCAAATCGCAGACGCAGCATGGCGTGTGAACGAAACTACTGAAAACATCGGTGCGCGTCGTCTACATACCGTCATGGAGCGCCTAATGGATGAGATTTCATTCGACGCAACAGACAGAGCCGGCAGCAAATTGGTGATTGATGAAGCTTACGTAATATCTAAGCTTGGCGAACTCGTAGAAGACGAAGACCTAAGTCGCTTCATCCTGTAGCACAGGAAACTCCAACTTATTGCTCTATCTCAAAGAAATAGCAGCTAATAAGCGAATTCAAGGCCCACTTTCGAGTGGGCTTTTTATTACCCGAAAAATGGGCGTATACTCAAATCACAGTATGAAACGAAGACTTACAAAGAATTAGACCTACGATGAAACAATCTCTACTGATTTGGCTTGATGCCGCACGACCAAAAACTCTGCCTCTCGCACTTGTCTCTATTCTTACAGGAAGTAGTTTAGCGTTCGCCGGTGGTCAGTTTTCTTTATCGATAGCCCTACTGGCATTTTTAACCGCCACCCTATTACAGATTTTATCGAACCTAGCCAATGACTATGGCGACGCCGTAAAAGGCACAGACAACGAAAATCGTTTGGGGCCAACACGTGCCATGCAATCTGGCGCGGTAACCGCCAAAACCATGAAGCAAGCGATCATCCTCAACATCGTGTTTACCATGGTCGCTGGGCTGATTCTTATTTTTCATGCCTTAACCTCGATTGAAAGTATCTTATCTTTCATTGCGTTAGGCGTATTAGCCATTGTTGCAGCCATCGCTTATACCGTCGGTAATAAACCTTATGGCTATATTGGCCTTGGCGACTTATCGGTGTTTATCTTCTTCGGTTTATTAGGTGTTTCAGGGACTTACTTCTTACACACTGGCCATGTTGAACCAAGCCTGTTTCTGCCAGCATTAGGCTGTGGACTGATGGCGGTTGCGGTACTCAATATCAACAACATGCGTGATATCGAAAACGACAGCGAATGTGGTAAGCGCACCATGGCGGTTCGTCTGGGGCAGCGCAAAGCCAAGCAATACCATTTCGCCCTGCTTAGTTTGGCGCTTGCGTCTTTCGCCATCTACCTACTGATTCAAGAAAAACCGGTCTGGATTAGCCTGCCGTTTTTACTGAGCATTATTATTGTGTACAAGCATGGCAAGGCCGTTTGGGAAACCGAAAAGCCAGCGCAGATTGCACCGATGATGCCCGTGATTGTGAAATGCTCACTGGTCACTAACCTATTGTTTGCAGGGGTTGTCGTAGCTCAAACTCTATTGAGTTAAATGAGACTAATCATTGCAAAGGGATCAAGCACCGATATACTCAAAGTAAGCTCATTGTTCAAAAGGTATACTAATGGAATACAACACTTCAGCACTGTGCGACATATATTTGGATCAAGTTGATGTCGTGGAGCCAATGTTCAGCAACTTCGGTGGACGTGCATCCTTCGCAGGACAGATCACGACATTAAAGTGTTTTGAAGACAACGCTTTGATTCGCTCTGTACTAGAGCAAGACGGTCTGGGGCGTGTGTTGTTAATCGATGGTGGCGGCTCACTGCGCAAGGCGCTGATCGATGCTGAGATTGCCCTACTGGCCGAAGACAATGAGTGGGAAGGTATTGTGGTTTACGGTTGCGTTCGCGAAGTCGATGAACTTGAAGACATGAATCTAGGTATTCAAGCCTTGGCTTCTATCCCTGTTGGCGCGAGCCAAGAAGGTGTCGGTGAGGTAGATGTTCCCGTGAACTTTGGTAGCGTGACCTTCTTACCCGAAGATTACCTCTACGCCGACAACACCGGCATCATTCTTTCTGCCGAACCTTTAGATGTAGAACTAGATCTGGATGTCGAAGAAGAAGAGGGCGAGTAGCCCACTCAGCTTTGAATAATAAAACAAAGCATAAGAGTACGAAGCATTAGAACGCAAACAAAAACGCCCGCTACTGAGTAGCGGGCGTTTTTTAAATCTGAAGAGTCGATTACTCTACGTCATCCATTTTACCAAGAAGGTTACGGATGCGATCTTGCCATGCAGAATGCTCTTCCTGCATTTGCTGAGTTTTTTGCTCTAGCTCGTGACGACTTGCTTTAAGCTCACCAGCTTCTGTTGCTAGTGCTTGTTTCTCTTCTTTAAGCTCTTCTACTTCCATTTGAAGAAGTGCAATTGTATCTACTGCTGTTTGAATTTTTGCTTCTAGCTGCTCTAGTACTTCAAAAGACATTCTGGCCTACCTTTAAGTTATCCGTTTGATGGTGAAGGTTCACTCCACTTATTTCCCCATTCTACTCAGCAGAGCAAGGATAAACACTCAATATATTCGATATTTTGCGCCATTCGATGAAAAAAACAGCGCTTTTTACCGAATATTGACGTGAACGATTACCGCCACAACGGCAAACCGATTATTTTGATGAATAATAACTGTTTTCCACTGCGAATTGATCGAGAGCAATCTCCAAAAAACAAAAAGGCAAACGTTTTCTTTTGGATATGGTAAAATTCGCCGCGAAATTTCTATTCCCCCTTTGAAAGTTTTGGAGTCCGCATGAAACGCGATTTAGCAATGTCATTCTCTCGTGTCACAGAAGGTGCAGCACTAGCTGGTTACAAGTGGCTTGGCCGTGGCGATAAAAACGCTGCAGATGGCGCTGCTGTAGAAGTAATGCGTAGCCTATTAAACAAAACCGAAATTAGCGGTGAAATTGTTATCGGTGAAGGTGAAATCGATGACGCACCTATGCTATACATCGGCGAAAACGTAGGTGTGGGCGGCGACGCTGTCGACATCGCAGTTGACCCAATTGAAGGGACACGCATGACAGCAATGGGCCAATCAAATGCATTGGCTGTATTGGCGGCAGGCGAAAAAGGCAGCTTCCTTAAAGCGCCTGATATGTACATGGAAAAGTTGGTTGTTGGCCCTGGCGCTAAAGGTGTGATTGACCTAGAACTACCACTAACAGAAAACCTAGAAAACATCGCTAAAGCATTAGGTAAAACACTCGATACTCTAGTCGTAACCACGCTTGCTAAGCCTCGTCATGATCAAATCATCGCCGACATGCAAGCAATGGGCGTTCGTGTATTTGCTGTGCCAGACGGTGATGTTGCAGCTTCTATCCTAACATGTATGCCAGACTGCGAAGTAGACGTCATGTATTGCATCGGTGGCGCACCTGAAGGTGTGGTTTCGGCTGCTGTTATTCGTGCACTCGACGGCGACATGCACGGTCGTCTTCTACCTCGTCACGAAGTTAAAGGCGACACAGAAGAAAACCGCAAGCACGGTGAACTTGAACTTGAGCGCTGCGCAGAAATGGGCGTAACGGCGGGTATCGTGTTAAAGATGGAAGACATGGCACGCAGCGACAACGTTGTATTCTCAGCTACGGGTATTACTAAGGGTGACTTATTAGAAGGCATTTCTCGACAAGGCAATATCGCAACCACAGAAACTTTGCTTATCCGTGGTCGCTGTCGCACGATTCGTCGCATCAAATCTATCCACTACCTAGAGCGTAAAGATCCAGAAGTAGTCGGTCATATCCTGTAAGCTAAAACTCGGTTAAACAAAATATTCGAAGGCTGATACCAAGTATCAGCCTTTTTTTTTATTGGTGCACCAGAATCTCACCATGGCTGCCGATCGAGTAAAACGCTATCTATAGAGTAAATCATCATCAATATAGTAAATGGTTTGCTTTATAAACACCTTGCCTCATAATAGTAAGGTTCATGAGGTAGGGATAGTATGAAAACAAGCGACAAAATCTTACAGACCATTAAGCGTCAAGGCGCGGTAACCGCGAAACAACTGTCAGAAGAATTTGGCATGACGACAATGGGTGCAAGACAACATCTGCAAAGCCTGGAAGATGACGGTATTCTTGCGTTTCATGATGTGAAAGTGAAAGTGGGTCGCCCGACTCGCCACTGGTCCCTGACTCAACAAGGCCATAGCCAATTTGCAGACCGACATGGTGAACTCACCATTCAAGTGATTGATGCTGTAGAAAATCTATTTGGTAAAGAAGGACTGGCTAAGGTTGCTGCCGAGCGTGAACAACACACACTCAAGCAGTATCAAACTGCGCTGTCTGACTGTGATTCACTTATCAGCAAGCTTAAAAAACTCACCCAACTTCGTGAAGACGAAGGCTACATGGCTGAGCTTCAAGAGCATGATGACCACTACATCTTGATTGAGAACCACTGCCCTATCTGCAAGGCTGCAACTCGCTGCCCTAGCCTGTGCCAATCTGAACTCAATGTGTTTACTGAGTTACTAAAAGATGAGTGCCACGTGAGTCGCACTGAGCACATTATTGCTGGTGAGCGACGTTGTACTTACACTTTAACACCCACACCTTTATCGTAATCCCAAACACTAAAGCCTAGCGCCAAGCCACTGATCTCGTCTCAATATTGAGAAAATGCCAATAGAACAAAATTTGCACAGAATTCTTTCTTAAGCTTATAGCATATGAAACATGCTTAATGCTAAGGAAGGAATGATGGCACATCCACAACCCACTCAAAAACTGCCACCCTTTGATGAACTTGTCCAACTCGCGAAAAGCGATCCGAAAGCATTCAATCAATTCAAACACGAGATGTGCGAACAGATGATTTGTTCGGCTTCAGACGTGATGCAAGACCGACTTCGCGCACAACAAAGTCACATCGACTTAGTGGTTAGCCGTTGTAAAAATCCACATCATGCCAATGTCGTGCTTATGCAAGAGCTACGCTGTCAGGTTTGTAAGTTCCAAGAGGCGCTCGAAGGGCGCTGCGGCTTTGAAGAATCTCTACCTGAAAATGTCGTGCCTTTTAAGCCGAATACCGAACCTAAAATGTACTAAAAGTAGCAAAGTATTAAAAAGAAAAAGGGAGCGTAATGCTCCCTTCTATCTATTCATTGATCAATATTTACATGGGTCTTCGCCGTAGTCATTACGGCCTTCAGTGCCTTTCAACAAGCCACACTCAATCAGAATCCACAAACCACATACTAATGCTGCAACCGTTGCTGCCATGTGAACTGGCGACACCGACTCTGTTGTCGTTGCTACCATTGGCGAAGCCAAACGCCCAAGCACCAGTGGCACGTTCAACAACAGCCAGTAGTTCGACTTATTGCGGTCGTGCCAGCGTTTAGCGGTAATTGCAAGATCCGGGATAACCAGCAACAGTAGAAAGATTGGTAGCAGGATATAGGAATATGCAGGGAACAGAACAGAAATACCGGAAGCAAAACCAGTAATCGCTACATAGTAGAAAACATTCCAAATCCAGTAAGTCTTACGACCAATCCTCCCCTTGAAAGAGAGCAGTAATTCTTTCATCGACATCTTAAATACTCAAATTTATACACCGCTAAAAGTCAGCAGCAATGGTTAGTTTATTACTTTTTGAAAGCAACTTTTATCCATATCACGAATATTCACCGTTAAGCTTCTTACATGACTCGCTTGTTCTTGCAGGATCTGCATTAACGATCGTGACAATTCACGCTTTTGCTCTTCCGTTCGTCCCGAAAGTAACTCAAAGCTGATATGAATAAAGTCTACACTATCTTCCTCCTCACCGACCAACCAATTATGGCAACGCAGTGAACGAGACTTCACTGACGGCACATCAAACAAGCCACATGTGAGAGCGACTTGATGGAGATCTTCCAGTAAGCCTTGGATATTCACTCGCTCATCCACTGAATTTGAGTACTCTAGAACTAGATTCGGCATTGTTACTTCCTGTTGTTAACGCAATCGTTTGTCCCTTAATAACAACTAACGATGAAAAATCCGAGAAGTTAGCTATTATTCTGTCTGCCGGATCACTGATATTTGCTCAGAATCTACTCTGACCATTGAGTAAGATCCAAGAAAGTCATGACCACAGTCATGATCTGTTGATATTAATCTGTTATATTATTTCGTAATAAAGTTTACTTTTTTACATTCGATTTTTTTAAATACTTTGGAGATATTCCTATGCGTCATCCTGTAGTTATGGGTAACTGGAAACTAAACGGCAGCAAAGAAATGGTTGTTGATCTACTAAACGGTCTTAACGCTGAACTTGAAGGCGTAACAGGCGTAGACGTAGCAGTTGCTCCACCAGCACTTTTCATTGATCTTGCAGAACGTACGCTTACTGAAGCGGGCAGCGCGATCATCCTAGGTGCTCAAAACTCTGACCTAAACAACAGCGGTGCATTCACTGGCGACATGTCTCCAGCAATGCTTAAAGAGTTCGGCGCATCTCACATCATCATCGGTCACTCTGAGCGTCGTGAATACCACAACGAATCAGATGAGTTCGTAGCTAAGAAATTCGCATTCCTAAAAGAGAACGGTCTAACTCCAGTTCTTTGTATCGGCGAATCTGAAGCACAAAACGAAGCAGGCGAAACTGTTGCAGTATGTGCTCGTCAACTTGACGCTGTTATCAACACTCAAGGTGTTGAAGCTCTTGAAGGCGCTATCATCGCTTACGAACCAATCTGGGCTATCGGTACTGGTAAAGCAGCGACAGCTGAAGATGCACAACGCATCCACGCTCAAATCCGTGCACACATCGCAGAGAAATCTGAAGAAGTTGCTAAGAAAGTTGTTATCCAATACGGCGGTTCTGTTAAGCCAGAAAACGCAGCAGCTTACTTCGCACAACCAGACATCGACGGTGCTCTAGTTGGCGGCGCAGCTCTAGACGCGAAAAGCTTCGCAGCTATCGCTAAAGCAGCAGCTGAAGCAAAAGCTTAATTTAAACTTCACTGTTTAGATTAAATGAAAGGTCAACTTAGGTTGGCCTTTTTAGTACCTGTCATTCCTGAAACTTCAAACGACAGGCACAAAAAAACCGCTGATAAATCAGCGGTTTTTAAATTCTTTAAGCGAACGCTAAGCGTGGCTTAGAACAACTCTTCTGCAACACGGAACAGCTCAGAACGGTCAGGGTTCTGCATGTTCTCGATACAATCGATGATGTCGTGGTGAACAAGTTCTTCTTTCTCGATACCCACACAACGACCACCATGACCTTCTTGAAGAAGGTGAACAGCGTAGTTACCCATGCGAGAAGCCAGTACACGGTCAAATGCAGTAGGACGACCACCACGTTGGATGTGACCAAGAACCGTTGCACGAGTTTCACGACCTGTTGAAGATTCGATCTCTTTAGCCAGTTCGTTAGCATCCATCATTAGCTCAGTTAGAGCGATGATTGCGTGCTTCTTACCTTTAGCAATGCCATCTTGGATATTGCTGATAAGCTGTTCTTTATCTAGGCCAGTCTCTGGAGTAATGATGTACTCACAACCACCCGCGATTGCTGACATAAGCGTAAGGTCACCACAGTGACGGCCCATGATTTCAACAATAGAAATACGTTGGTGAGAAGAAGACGTGTCACGTAGACGGTCAATTGAATCAATAACAGTGTTAAGCGCAGTTAGGTAACCGATTGTGTAGTCAGTACCCGCGATATCGTTATCGATTGTGCCTGGAAGACCGATACATGGGTAACCCATTTCAGTCAGCTTCTTAGCACCCATGTAAGAACCGTCACCACCGATAACAACAAGTGCTTCGATACCGTGCTTCTTAAGGTTCTCAATGCCTTTCTCACGAACAGCAACGTCTTTAAATTCAGGGAAACGTGCAGAACCTAAGAAAGTACCACCACGGTTGATCACGTCAGATACGCTTGAACGGTCAAGCTTTTCGATACGGTCTTCAACAAGGCCTTGGTAACCATCGTAAATGCCGTAAACTTCAATGCCAACTGATAACGCAGTACGAACAACGCCGCGAACTGCTGCGTTCATACCTGGAGCGTCACCACCACTGGTCAAAACACCGATCTTCTTAATCATGCTCACCCTCGATTTTTGGGAATCTATTATTCAATTCTTGTTCTTGCTGATTGTATATCAACAAGATTTTAAATCTATATTTGTGCGTTATGTTACATTTCCTCAACAGGAATAGCACTCAAATCGCGTAAAATTATGTAACATTTCTACTTCTGTAAGAGTATTACAGTTTTACTCAATAACTTTGTTGATTCACATCAGAATCAACATTAATTGTTACTAAGGTGGTTTTTGAATCACCTTAGAGTTAGTAATTTTTACTCACTCTAGTTCAAAAGCCACCCACTTACCATTTGCCCGCTAATTTTTAGCACGCATTACCACGAGTGGAATTTCTGCTGCTTCTCAGGTCCAAATACCACCGAATACGGGTCTTGGTGAATTAATACATCAGCATCAGGGTACACAGAGATAAGCTTAGCCTCTACTTCGTCAGAAATGCGATGCGCTTCAATAAGTGGGATATTATCTTCCAATTCTAGATGCAGTTGAATGAAGCGAATTGGCCCCGAACGACGCGTTCGTAATTGATGTACACCCAGCACGCCTTCCACGCTCAATGATGTCGCTTTTATCTGCTTCAACTCATCATCCGGCAGTTGATGATCAAGCAGAGACTGAACCGCTTCCATCGCCATTTGATAAGCGCTGTAAAGAATATAGATGCCGATACCGACCGCAAATACTGAGTCCGCCTGACCAACCCCAAACCAACTCAATGCTAAGGCCAGCATAATCGCGGCATTCATATAAAGGTCAGATTGATAATGCAGTGAGTCAGCGGCAATCGCTTGGCTACCCGTTTTCTTCACCACGTGTTTTTGGAAGCGCACTAAACCGAAGGTCATCATCATAGCGAATAAGCTGACGTAGATACCGATTTCAGGGGAGTTGAGTTCATGAGGCCTGAAGAAGCGCTCAATACCATTAAGAATGAGGAAACAAGCCGAGCCTGAGATAAACATCGCCTGTGCTAATGCGGCAAGAGATTCGGCCTTACCATGACCAAAGGTGTGTTCTTTGTCGGCAGGCTGTAGAGAGTAACGAACGACGATGAGGTTAACGACAGAGGCCGCGATATCCAACATTGAATCCACCACGGAAGCCAACAGACTCACAGAACCTGTCACCCACCATGCTGCGACTTTCACTATCAATAAAATAGTGGCGATGGTGGTGGCTGCCCAAGCAGCGAGCGTAACTAAACGTGCGTATTCTTGTTTCATAACTTGGCTATAAAGTGACTGATAGCACAAAGTATAACCTGCAAACAACCAATTGAATATGACAGCTAGGGTGTAAGACATTCATTTTTAGGGATCAAAAAAAGCGGCACACGGCCGCTTCTTTCTAAACACTTTCATTCAAAGCCGCTTTATCAAGCTCGAATTACTTGTCTTTGTTCATGCGTTTTTCCATTTTGTCAGCACACTTAGTCATGCGCTCTTGTTGGATTTCTTTTAGTTGAGTCTTTTGCTCAGCCGTTAGTACGCTCATCATTTCATGTTGCTTCTTAAGCATTGCTACGCGACGCTCAGTTTGCTTCTCAACCATTTGGCTTGCTAGGTCGTTTGCTGCCGCTTCGTCAAAGTTGTCTGCAAGTACTAATGCTTGAACTTTCTCGTGATGCGCTTTCATTTTCGCCATCTTGTCCGCTTTATTGCCTGAGTGTTTTTCCTTCATCTCAGCGCGGTTCGCTTCACGCATCTCTTTTAGTTCTGTTTTTTGAGCATCAGTTAGGTCTAGCTGACGCATCACTTTTTTATCGAAGCCGCCACATTTACCGTGCATGCCTTTGTGGTCGCCTTTATCACCACCACCGTAAGCATATGCGCTTGCTGTACCAAAAATAAGTGGAAGTGCCGCAGCTGCTAATACAAGTTTCTTAGTCATTTTCATAATTGTTGCCTCAATTCGGTATAATAAGTCATGTGTTGCGTCTGTTTTTCAGCGCTTGAATATAGATTAGTCTTTCCCTCGTAAAGTGACGTTTAGAAAGCGTAAAGAATCGTAAAGAGTGAAAGTTGACGAATAATTAGCAGTATTATTAACCCGTAAATAGTAGATAACCGATTAAGGCTTCCCAATGGCGAACATTCTTCTTATTGATGACGACACCGAGTTAACCAGCTTACTCAAAGACATTCTGAGCTTTGAGGGCTTCACTGTTTCCGAAGCCAATGATGGCTATGCAGGACTTGAAGCTATCAATGATGAGATTGACCTGATTCTTTTAGATGTGATGATGCCGCGTCTTAATGGCATGGAGACACTAAAGAAACTGAGAGAAAATTGGGAAACACCAGTGCTAATGCTGACCGCTAAAGGCGAAGAAATCGACCGTGTGATAGGCCTTGAGCTTGGCGCAGACGATTACCTACCTAAGCCTTTCAGTGACCGAGAGTTGCTAGCGCGTATTCGAGCCATCTTGCGCCGAACGCAGACTACCGCAGCACCTAAAGCGGCCAGTGATAGAATTCAATATCAAGACATTGAAGTATTCCCAGGCAAACAAGAAGCATACTGTAATGGCGAACTCATCGACCTCACCACCACAGAATTCGCTCTGTTGAGCCACCTGATCCAAAATCCGGGACAAGTAATCACTAAAGAAGCATTGAGCTTAGATGTGCTAGGTAAAAGACTCGCAGCCTTTGACCGTGCGATAGACATGCACATCTCCAACCTGCGTAAGAAGATTCCCGAGCGCAGTGACGGTAAATCACGTATCAAAACCTTACGAGGTCGTGGCTACTTGTTGGTAGAGGAGGATTAATGCGTATCCCTAAAATCACCAGCTTATATGGACGTATCTTTGCTATCTTTTGGTTCACCATGTTACTGGTGCTTTTGTCGGTACTGTCACTTCCCCATTTAGACCCGCGAGTCGCGCGCGATGTGCCCGCAGATCACCTAGCTAAACTCGAGCGTATCGCCAAAATCACAGAAAAGCGCTACGCCAAAGAACCTAATTTAGGCAAGATTGTCTTCCAACTTGAGGCACCACGCAGCCGTAAGGATTCTCGTCCAAGTATATACTTAACGGATATTGAGGGAGCAGTCCTCACCTCCAAAAGACATTCGGACTACAAGCTTAAAGCGATTCGTAACTTTGTTACCTCAATAGATAACCAAGAAGTACCTAAACAAAAGCTCTACGGGCATTACATGGTCGCAGGGCCAGTACCGGTTACTCTCGCCAACGAAGAATTGTTAATGTATGTCGGAGTGAAGTGGAACCAAACACCGCCATTCTTGTTACGTCTGTTTGATAAACCTTTGCAGTTACTGCTCGCAGTTATGCTGGCGAGTACCCCGCTATTGCTTTGGCTCGCTTGGGCACTAAGTCAACCTGCTCGCAGGCTAGAACGCGCAGCGCAGCGCGTGGCGAAAGGCCAATTTGAGGTCGATCCAACACTCGAAAAAGGTACCTCAGAGTTTAGACAAGCGGGTGAAAGCTTTAACCAGATGGTCGAAGCGGTAAACCAGATGATTTCAGGACAGCAACGCCTGCTTTCTGATATCTCACATGAGCTCCGTTCTCCACTAACACGCCTTCGCATGGCCAATGCATTAGCGATTCGTAAACAAGGTGAAAGCCAAGAATTAGAACGTATTGATACCGAAGCACAGCGTTTGGAACAGATGATCAGTGAGCTACTGACGTTATCTCGTATGCAGGTCGATAGCCATATTACTCGTGAGGTTCAACCTATCTCGAGCTTGTGGGAAGAGATCTTAAAAGACGCAGAGTTTGAAGCTGAACAGATGGGCAAATTGCTAACGTTTTCGGAGATCCCAGAACGCTCTATTTCGGGTAACCCTAAACTGCTGATGAGTGCGCTAGACAACATTACACGCAATGCCATCTACTACGGTAAAGACCAAGTGGATGTGCAATTCCATGTGGTTCAAGATCAGCTAACAATTTGCGTCAATGATAATGGTGATGGTGTTCCAGAGGATGAACTGGATTCTATCTTCAGACCTTTCTACCGAGTCTCAACAGCACGTGATAGAAACTCTGGCGGCACAGGGCTCGGGTTAACCATTACTGAAAGTGCGATTCGTCAGCACAGCGGAACCATCACGGCAAGCCGTAGCCAGCTAGGTGGATTACAGCTCGAAATCACCCTGCCTATCTTACCGGTGTAATACCCCCACAAAGATCACAGTTGATAATGATTGCTATTATCATTATGGTAAATCCTCTAATTATGGAGGATTTACCATGTCGCACACTTTCCCTGCTTTACCCTACGCTTACGATGCCCTAGAACCTTACATTGATGCTAAAACAATGGAAGTGCATTACAGCAAGCACCACAGAACCTACTACGATAAGTTTGTTGCGGCAGTTTCTGGCAGCGAACTAGAACAGCAATCTCTGACCGAGATCTTCGCTAACATCTCGCAGCACAGCCCTGCCGTGCGCAACAATGGTGGCGGCTACTACAACCACATCTTATATTGGAATTGCATGTCTCAAGACGGCGGAGGTGAACCAACTGGTGAGCTTGGTAATGCTATCAAGAGCACATTCGGAGATTTCGAGACTTTCCAAGATCAGTTCGCTCAAGCAGCGATCAATACATTTGGCTCTGGCTTCGCTTGGCTAGTGGTAGAGCAAGGACAACTGAAGATCATCTCAACCTCGAACCAAGACAACCCGTGGATGGATACCGTGGCGAGTGATGGCGAACCGATTCTTGCACTGGATGTTTGGGAACACGCCTACTACATCAGCTACCAAAACCGTCGTCCTGATTACATCAATGCATGGTGGAACGTGGTGAATTGGAATGCCGTATCTGAAAACTACGCGCAAGCATTAGCAAACCAGCTTAAGTGAATGGTGACGGTGGTGAACTGTACTCACTCAGCTTGCCACCGTATACTCTGGCTATCTTTGATTATTCTTGTGAACCAACATGTTTGATATCGCTCTATACGAACCTGAAATTGCACCCAATACGGGTATAATAGCCCCCCAGCCTTAATGGCAATTTTTTTAGGTTTTATTGGCACAACCTCCCCCTCCATACTAGGCTATTAAGATTACATAACTACTGTGTAAATGCTCATGTATAAAAACCTTTACCATGATGTAGAAATCGATGGTATCAACATACAAAGACTACATGTTTATTATGATGACGATTACGAGCCTGTTATTTTACCTAGCTTGTGGTTGGTACAAATTGCAGTAACCTTGGAAGTTTGGGGGTGGCACACATCAGGCCAACGCAGCAATTGTGGCTCCTCACTCTCACGTAAAAAGGTGCTGAACGTAGAGACTGCTTTTAAGGCCGAGCCAATAACAGAAAATACACTGGAAAATTATGTTGGCCATGTGTTTAAATTACTCAAACATATCAACAAAAACCCAGATCTAAGCATTCACCGCACTGAAAATCTGACTACCCGCTATCTCAATCATTACCTCAATGAGGTACTGCCAGAACAATTAAAGTCACCTGAGTCTCTCAAAGCACATCAATCAGGAATTGCCGCATATTGCAATTTTCTATGTGCTTTAGGTGTTTGGGAAAAAGATAATAATCGACCAACAACTATTTATCGAAAAACCAAACAGTACATGGCTGAAAAAGATACACGACCACTCAAGATTAACTATGTCTCTAGCTATGAATACAACGACCTGTTACGTGTGTGCCCATGTAAACGTGACAAGCTATTACTTCAGCTAGGATATGAAGTGGGGTTACGGGCAGAAGAAAATACTGGACTTGAGCTTAATGACTACGAAACACATCAAGGCTTACGCTCAATGTTTAAAGAGCTTGAATCCCGGCCAGAGAAGATGGAGTGGGAATACACCCTTCGAGGGAAATATACCAAGGGTGGGAGAACTGGTAAAATCTACATTGACCGAGAATTACTCCAGAAGATTAAGGAGTACCATGACTTAGATAGAGCAGCCATAGTATCCGAATCTGGGTACGATAGCCCGACATTATTCGTTCGTGACGACCCACAAGGGAAGGGCCTTCCTATTGGTAGGAGACAAGCCACTACAACTTTTAGAAAAGCAAGAACGCAATTACCACAAATTAATCAATCACTTAGCTACCACGATCTTCGTCACTCGTTTGCGACCAAACTATATCATGATGAGCTACTAAACCCTGAAGGCCAAGAAACCCGTTCCGAAAGTGCAGCGCTTGAAGTTGTGCGCCAACGACTCCGCCACAGTGAAGGGTCTACCACGGTAAAAAGATATATACGCCTTCGTATTGTGATGCTAAATCGCGAACACAAGGAATAAGTATGAGTAAGGTTCTTCCTAATGAGTTCGACCAGACCCTGTCACAACCAACAGAACGGTTGATTACTAACCACACCCACCTATTTATCAATAATAAAGCAATCCTTTTTGACAATCGAAGTATCGATGCTAAAACACTTTATCAAGCAACCTGTAGGATACTCATTTCAGAGTGGTGGCAGACATTAGGGGCTCACTCTCAGCGCAACTACAGAAATAACATTAGTGCCTTCTTAACATGGCTAAACAAGCATGAAGTGAACAATACTAACCGTTTAGATTTACTCAACGAATATCAAGCGTACCGTGTCAATGAAGTTAAGGTTAAACCCCAGTCCTCAGGGTTACATTCGCTGCAAATAATGTTAAGAGAAAGCTTGACTGATAATACCTTAACAACACAACAGCAAAACTATATTAAGTTACTTACCCAAAAAACCCACATATCAAATATTGAACCACGTGTACCTGACACTTTAACAGCTTGGTTCGCTCAAATAGATTGGTTGCAACCTATCGTAGGTCAAAGTACCTGGTTAGCAATGGAAAGTCCGAAACGATTGATGGCAAGCTTTAGTGTTACAATTTCTAGTACATTGCTTTGGGTGAGCCGAGTCAAATCTGCAATAAGAAAACTGATAAGTGATTCCCCTTGCCTAAATAAGTTCGACAAAGGGCTAGCATCAAGACAGCGTGATAAACATTACTGCCGTGAGTTACTCACCATAGTGCACAAAAATTCTAAAGATCTACCCGTAGGATCCCTCGAGTTATTACTTACTGATTTTGTAAACCCTATAGCATTTGAAGAAGTAAAATTGCGACTTAATAACGACCAAGAAGTCTGTTTTTTAGGTAAAGTTGATGGGAAACGCACTGAATTCATCAGAAAGCCAAGTCTATTTTCTCCTGAATATCTAGAAACGAACAGTCCATTGGAGCAATTATTAGCAGCTTGGTTATGTGCGTGGCAGACTATTCAACCTAATGATATTTCTAAGCTAACACCTAATAACTTTTGCATTCATTATAACAAACAGAACCGCCCTACAGGAGTTCAGTGTGTTTACTACAAAGGCAGAAGCGGTATCCAAGAACCTCAATTTCTGGAGGCGACGCTCATTGAGGCCAAAGCTCTAATCACCTACCTGAAAAATTCTCCTAATAGCAAACAGTTATTATTCCCTAATAAGCAGACGCATAAAAATTTCAGCCCCTTATCAAGTAAGACTATGAATGGATCGTTGACCCAATTATTGGAGCTTCCTGTTCTATCCGAATTTATCCAAACACAACTCTAGGCCCGATCGATTAGTGATGACTTCCGTCATCTCTATTTAACTATTGCACACCATAGCAGCTCTTCATACCCCATTTGGAGTAAAGCAGCACTTAAAAATCAGCAAAGTTACGACATCGAAACCTATCGAAATAAAGTAGCTCGCCCATTACCGCAATCAATGTTTGGGCTTTCTGCAATTAAGACAAGTTCAGTCCAAGCACGCAGTGACCGGTACCGTGATGGTGACCTTATTAATATCAACTCGCATTCAATAGGCACAGAGAAAACTGGTTATATGACAGATCAAAACAAAGAATGGGTAAACCAGAATGGCCGGATTACTCGAATTGTACTTGATGATATTGAGCACCATGCTTATAAACCAAACATCAATACTGCACTTAACTTAGCCCGAGAGCGTCGGCTGCAGACCCAAATAATGCAAGAGACAGCCAACCAAGAAGTGCGTATAAACCCTCTCGGACAAGTTATCACGACCTCGACCGAGGAGATGACGACAAGTGATAAGCAGAGCCTCCACATCGTATGGGATACACCTGAAACTGTAGTTTACTTCTTACACTATTTGTCAGAAGCCGAACGTCAGGCCAATCGGCTCATTGAGCATGCGTTACAATATTTCGAGCGGACCGTTCTACCTGATGCTGAATGGATGTCATCATTACTTAACAATGGTCTTAGCCCGAAAACCATTCGCTTGGGGAAAAAGAGCTATAAAAAACTACATGAAGTACTGCCCCCCCTATTTGAGAACCAAATACAAGGAAGTGGGAGCATATGATGACTCCAATAGCTTTACCAATAAATGCAAATCATCATGCTTACTCAACAAGTGAATTACAACAACGCTTGATAAACATGGGCTGCACTAGTGATTTAGACGCCAAGCAATGGGTATTCGATGGTTTGGTCCTCAACTTTTCAGGTATCTATGGACTAGAGAACCATAAATCAGAGTGGTCTCAGAAACTTGGGATTAAACCACATTGGTTAGCTCGGCTCTTATTTCTCGACATTATCAAAGCACAACACCATAAAAATTCACTTCGTAATAACTTTAACTTAATAGTCAAATGGATGTTTTGGCTGGCTGAACGTGACCAACATCAAAAAAATTTAGCCTTATCTATAAAACCCGAGCAGAAGGAGGCAGTAAACACACAGGTACTTCAACCTATAAAAAAAGTGACCTGATCGGGTTATTTGAGTACCTAATAATGCACAATATCTCTGAAATAGGTACGCCAGTACGCCGCTTAACACCTCGTTCTTTCGAAGCTATCAACCTAAGAGAGTGGCAACTAACATTACAGCAACTAGGTTTAAAGGAGCTTGGGTTTACTAGTTTCTTCTCTTCTAATGTCCTGAAAAAAGCATGGAAAGAAACTATAAATACAGTATCTTCCGGCGAGTTAACTTATGCCGATTGGAAGAAAGGTGGCACCCTCAACCGTTTGCCACTTGATTACGGACGACACTATATTGAACACTGCCATACTTTTTTTTCTCAACATATCGCTTTAGCTACTGCACTCAGTCTAACCCTACAAGATACTAAATCTATTGCTGGCATGGCTGGTGTCAGCACTTATAGAGCTCAAACTGTCATTTCACACTTTCTAATAGGGCGAGAGATTGAGCAATTGCCCAAAAGCCTCATACACAACTCAACAACAGGATACCGTAAGATAAATGACAGGACACTATTACAAATACAATCGGCAACGAAAGACATTTTTTCTAAGCACCTTCGTTCACTGAAAGTAAGAGAGGCATTACTCAGCACCCTCGAAATCCTTGAACTAGCAAAAGAGCTTAACTTCGATTGTGCGAATGATGATGAACAGGACTGGTTGCGCCATATCGTCACCATATACCTACCAGAACTGGACGATGAACATTACCCATGTACAACAGAAACGAGAGAGCTACATGACAAGTGGATAAATGAAGTGGTCGAGCCAAGGTTAAAAGTAAGTGTTGATTCGGATTATATTAAAGCTTGGCTAAAGCGAAGATGGGGGCTTTTGAGTGAAGATATTGATGTAGAATTCCCCTCTGTTGCTTGGTTTAGTAACCTTGGACTGGAGATCTCGAGCTCCCGTCGTTCTACTTATTTGCATGAATTAATTAGAAAGGTTATTGATTCAGGTTTAACCTACGTTGTCGCTCTAACAGGTTGGCGTGAGTCAGAGTATGGCTGGTCAATACAAGACATTCATATAGCCCGTAATCGCGATTTATTGGATCAATTCACCTGCCCATGGCGGTATACAGTCAAGTGGGAAGTACCTAAAACCAACAATAAAACTAAGCTTTCTCGAGAGATTACTCATAGTACCTTCCTCATATCTCAACAATTAGCACAACTTGTAAATGCTGACACTCTGAGACCTTGCCTTTATCCGAGTCAACATAAACAAATTAAAGATCCCAACCTATCAGCAACCTTTATTAAAAACCGCGTGAAGTCTATGTGGGGACACTTCGTGGATTATTATGCTCCGTTTATCCAACTAGACAAAGCTGAAGCCTTAGTTGCGCTGCGTAAACTGGCTTGTCATCAAGTTTTAAAACAGAGTGAACAGCTGCAACTTAAAATGTTAGCAGCAGAAAGCCTCAATGAAGATTGGCCTAGCTTGCAGCAAGATAACCTACTTGTAGAAGTACGACGAAGGGCTCGTAAAGAAAAATCTCGCGTGATTTTTTTCATAGATAATAATAACCGAAGAGGTCTCTTAAAAAATTATTGCGATGGCAAACTACCAAAACACGTACATAATTTGTTAGAAAAATACCTTTCAACAAGCACTAAACAGGACATAAGGACCCACGCTAATAAGAATAAATTTTCAGCAGACTACAGTAGGGAGGTGGTTAACGAATTGGTTGGAGGGTGCCTATACCCTACCGCACATACATTTCGTCATATGTGGGCTGAAGCTGTGTATCGCCGCTTCGATGGAGATGCTGGCTGGATGATACGCTCCCAGTTTAAGCATATAAGCCAAAATATGTGGCTTGCTTATATTCGCGATAAGGATAATAGGCGGCAGCATGACACAGTAAAAAGGCGTGTTATAAGTTCTTTACTGCAGAATCATCTAAGGAGATCAGGCAAAGGTTTTGCCGGTAAGCTTGACACAATATTACGCAGAGTATTTGCAAAGACTCATGTGACCTCTCCCAACCACCTCGACAGATCAATAGTTCAATTTGCTCAAGAAGAGATTCAAGACATCAAAGCTAATCCTTGGGGGTTCTGCATTTTACTCAAGCGTAACCAGCACCGCGCCAAATGCGCTGTTGACGGTATCCCTCAAAGGCAGAACGCTTGCCCGGGGTTATGCCTTGGGTGTAGTAATAATCTAATCCAAGAAGGAAATATACAAGGAATCTTACTTGGTATCGCCAATGATGTAAAAGTCCTAGAAACCCCAGGGGTCCCAACGGCATGGCGTGAGCCTGCCATGATGACAGTTAGAAATGCACTCAAGCAACTTCAACGTCTAAAGGTGGCTCCAACGATCATGGACACGCTACAAAGTGCCCTAAATACAAAAGAGGACGCATTATGAGTCTCAGCCTACTTCTACAGCAAGCTCAACACGAATGTAAACAACAACCTGAAGAGCTACCTAATTGGGTATCTCCAAAAAATAAATCTATCGAGGCTTGGCGCACCCTACTAGCGCTTGAAGCTCAACGAAAAAACCACATCATAAAACACAGAAAACCCTCCGACTTTACCAAATCAAGCCTTTGGCAAATCAGGGTCAGCGATGTGGCCAATTCCATTGAGGTAAAACCCGCAACGCTCGATCCAACGAAAGGATCAAAGTGGGCCGTAGGTTTCCGTGATGCGCTAAACAATAGCAACAAGAAACTTTTGAAAGCAAAAGAACAACAGGTAAATACCTATCTTAATAATAAAGCTAAAGGTAACTCGGGGAAAACCCATGATGAGCTACTAAAGAAATGCCAACAGTTAGAAAAAGAGCTAGAAAAAGAAAGACGACGAAACACCGAGTCAATATGGCTCAACAGAATCTCTGAACTATCATTACCAGTGAAACAAATACTCGGCCTAAAGGGGTAGCGGAATTATTGCGTAGAAAGTTGCGAGAAATTAGATGTACCTAATACTGTCAAACTTTAACAATTGTATCAGTCAAAACTGGATCTATAACGATACAGGGTAGCTGATAACAACCTGCATCGTTATAGAAGATGTCTCGATATTTTTAAACACTTATTCACCTCAAAACCCACAACAAATTGAATCATGAAGTTTAGGTCATCCCCTCTTTTCTTTAGCCTTTATTTTCGCTAAGTAATGTAATGAGTTTCCTTCTTTCACTCTCCGTCATTTGAGACACAATACATGCTAACTCAGCAGAACTTTCATCTTCACAGAAGAAATAATTGAGCGGCACACCAAGCTCATCAGCGATAAGTTTTAAGGTTTGAACATCTGGGGCATGCTTGCCTTTCTCGTATTGATTCATTCGAGGGCTTGCTGAACTGGCATCCATACCTATGCTTTCTCCCAAGGCTTTTTGAGAGAGTTTTGCTTTTTTTCGAGCTTGTTTGAGTCGCTCTGGGATTGGGTTTTTAAATGACACTTAGATTTCATTTCTCTGAGCTCAAGTTAACTAAGATTTTCTTAGTTTTATGGATTTCTGTATACTAAGCAATCCTTAGTTTTTTGGTTGGTGTAATTTTGGAAATGAAACGGGCTCGAAGAATTAGTGCGGTCATGCACAAGTTATTGATAGAGAATGGGTTAGATGGGTTCACCGTGCTAGAAGCGAGAGATTTGTGGCTATCACTTGATAATGTGGACTCCGACTCTGCCGAAGCTCGCAAAAAGGTGTACCGAGCAATTTTTAATTTTGAAAAGAAAAGTTGGCTGCGAAGTGAGGGCTATGGCCGGGAAAAACGTTACTTTCAAGCGGATCAATTCAAAGCGTTGTATGACAATGTAACCACGAATAATCAAGCGGATATAAAACCTCAAATACCTATTCAAAACTATTCCATTTTGAACTGTGAACTCAATGAATATAAGGGTGAACTTGAGATCGTACTTGGGGAGATTGACGAGTATCAGTCGATTACATCCCGATTTCCTGAGCTAAAAAATAAACTGGCCCCTTTGCATCAGGAAGCTAAAGATCGCGCCGCTTTATTGCTCGGTAAAGTGAATGTTTTAACAAGGGTTCTTAATACTCTCTATGAAGAAGATGAACCGTGTTAAGGGAATGGCAAGGTGAATGCTCTGACAGAGCGTTGAAAAAATATCAATCCAACGGCTCCCATTTCTTTTGCCAAGCTACACCAGGGGCTGGTAAGACAGTGCTTGCCGCTACTATTGCGTCAAGACTGCTACAAAGTGACATGGTAGATCTTGTATTGTGCTTCTCGCCATCATTGACAGTTTCTGATGGTATAAAAAGAACCTTTTCATCGATACTTAATTGCACATTTAATGGTGGTATGGGAGCTATAGGGCAATCTTTAACATACCAATCTATCCAGTTCCTCAATGATGAGTTTTGGCAAACATTGCGGAATCACAGGGTCTTTGTTGTTTTTGATGAAATACACCATTGCTCTGGCTCTGAGGTTGAAAATGCGAACATTTGGGGGCAGCAAGTTCTCACAAAGATTCAAGGGCTTGCTACTTTTACCCTCGCACTTTCAGGTACACCGTGGCGTTCAGATTCTTTACCCATTGTCATGGGTGAGTACAGCGACCCAGACGGACTGCTTCTTGTCGATTACCAATACACTCTTGAACAAGCTATTGCTGATGGAGTTTGTAGAACGCCTAAAATCGTCTTGGTTGATAATGAACACTTGTCTGTTAGTAGTTGCGAAAAAGTCGAATCCTTTTCATCAATATTAGAGATGCTTAAACAGACAAAAGCATCCTACCAGAGTGTTATTCACAACCAAGAGGCGATGGAATATCTACTCGGTTTAGGATGTGAGCGGTTAGAAAAAGTACGTATCAGATCCCCCAATGCCGGTGGGCTGATTGTTGCAGCGTCGGTTCAACATGCGCAAACAATCAAAGAGATACTATCTCAAAAACTTGGGCAAACCGTTTCTATCGTCACTTATCGACATGAAGAACCGCTAGCAGAAATAGAGCGTTATCGACAAAGCGACGCACAATGGATTGTTAGTGTAGGTATGATCAGTGAGGGTACTGATATTCCGCGCCTTCAAGTATGTTGCCATATGAGTTCAGTCAAAACGGAATTGTATTTCAGGCAGGTGCTCGGAAGAATACTTCGTGTGAATAATACAATAAACCAACAAGCGTGGTTATTCACTTTTGCTGAACAAAGTCTGATTGAGTTTTCTGAAAGGATTGAACAAGATATTCCTGAGCCTTGTCTCTATGTAAGTATGGGGAAACCTATCGAAACAGAGTTCTCTGGTCGAGGAAATAGCTTAAGTGTCGCGCTTCCGCTTGAGTCCCAAAACAGTGGGAGAACAACAGTATCTTGGGAAAGCAGTACAGACAGTTCAAATAGTCTCTATGGAACAGTAGGGACGTTTGATGAGCTTCGACTTGGGGCATTTAAACAGAGAGTGATCTCGGCTTTCTCTTCCATGTAGTTGAAGAAACCATAGGCTACAATTTCACTAAAGGCACATTGGGGAGGCCGGAATGAATTACTTTGCAAAGGACCCCTTCTAGGTAATGCAAACCTGGAGGGTAAATGAAAAAGCTAAAACAGCAGTACCGGAACCGTATAAAATACCAGCGCCAATATCTTTGGGATCTTTATCCAAGCGTTCGCAGTGGAACTCATAAGCACTTTTCTACCAAGCAGGAAAAGAGCTACTACTTTCTTCACAAGGTTGAGTGTAGAGGTTACCCGATTAAACTGCGTGCCGCGCGAGGAAAAGCGTTAGCTAACCCATGGGACGACTACCCGTCGTATGTGTATGGCCCAGCAAAAAGTTGGAAGCATAACTCGAAGCGTCAAAAACAATACTACCGATAACCCATCAAAGCTCTCTATTCCGGAGAACTTTTTTATACGCCCCTCTTTCAGTCGAAGGATAATTTATCAGTAACGTCATAACACATTGAATTTAAATCATTAATTTAAAAGAAAATAACTTAATCTTTACGCTGATATTTCTTAAGTGGCCACTCACATCGCAAGTTGCGATGCGCAGGTTGCGATGTGAAGTTAAAACCACCTGGAATCTTGCTTTCTGTGGCAAGAGAGCATCACCCGTAAAGGTAAAATGTGTTGGGGGGAGTTATGAGGGGTTCCCTCAGCGCTGAGTGCGTTTAATGTAAGTAGGGATTGAAGTGGTCCACTCAATGTATAAACACATTTCAGGACGGGACAACTAGCTCAAATAAGCCAGCTCACTCACTATCAGTGGCTCATTTTTTATTCTGTGAATACAGAAAACCACGGGGTTACCCGTGGATGAATGCCAATTCCCAAATTACAGCGTAAGCTGTTTGTAATTTTGGTCAACGCTTTAGCGTTGTCACGGTAAGTACCCCGGGCATGCCCGGGGAATCTTCTCATAGATAATTCTTAAAATATTTATTATTTAACCGAAGCCTGTACCGATTTAATTAACATTCCCTCATCATCATCTTGGCTTGTCGATATAAAGTGGAGGTAGCTAATGCCATTTGGGCTGGTGTTATTAATTGTTAGTCTTTTTAAGACTTTACCATCTAATAAGACTCGACTTGTCGAGTTTTTCTTTACACCATTCCAATCTAAGCTAAGAGTATACCAACGGTTTGCTTCAAGTTCGTGATCACCAATCTTCTCCCCTGGTGCAACATTTAATGTATACATTGAATAGTGAAGCGCTGTTTCATCGACAGCATTGAACAAGCGATCAGCGAGACTGATTTGAGTACCGCCACTATGCTCCTTTAACATGAAGCGGATATCAACTCGACCGTTCTTTCCGTTCGGGAAATTCCAAGTCGCACCGCCTTTTTCATAATTCAGGTCATTGTCTATATGAATTAGTTCCGAATCACTCACTCTCTTAATTTGCAGCGCTTTATGTTCAGGCTTATCGATAAGATCGACAAGGTGAGACGATTGTTTACGATCGTAACTGACGTGGCCTCTAACCTCCGGGATATAGCTATGAACGGTCCAATTTCCTAGACCATTTTCAAAATGGTCACTGCGTTCTTTTTCATAAAGCCAACGCGTGTCCATAATCATCAAACGGCGATGTTCTTTATGTTGCCCAACTGAAATAAGAACGCGATGCTCATCCAATTCGACAAATTCACTTTGCTGCTTACCCCGATCACCCTGACCTTCAAAGAGTGCATAATCGTCTCTATTGCGGTGTTCATCTAGGATAACTTCTCGAAATCCAGTCCATGTTTTACCATCGTTGTTAGAGATTGCAGCATGGTGCGAGTCACGATTGGTAAATACATCTTCCCACATATCATCTTGGGTTCCTTTGTGTTCAGGCAAGGGCATCGTATTTGTCCATAGCGCTAGTAGACGCCCATCCTTCAAGCGGCCAATGGTTGGCATCGTCAGAGTACCGAAAAAACGTGAAGGCTGTGATTCTGTCCATGTATCACCATAGTCTGACGAGAACGCTTCGTAGTACTGGTCTTGAGAAGTACGAATAAGAATCCAAAGGCGTCCGTCCCTAAGCTCTACAATAGAACCTTCAACGCCACTATTACGCCATCGCACACCTTGGTGGATCTCGTCTTTTTCATGCGGTGGTGCTGATATTATATCTTGAGAAGCGCGCCAAGTTAGACCGCCATCATCTGAAATATGTAATGTTGTGCCTACGCGCATATCATGTGATGGAATTAAAATACGTTGACCATTATTAACGAAAGTTGGACTACGCATTATGCCACCAAGGGTCAGGTAGTTCTCTTTGTCACTTTGCTTCCAGTTATAGTCAAGTTGGCCACCTTTAGTCACAGCGCCCCACTCGCCATCAAGCCCTCCACTGGAAATAAAAACGTAGCCATTGATTGGCTGGACTCGAATATATTCTCCAGTATTTGGGTTAGGAACAATAGCAGGGGATTCAATCGGAATTCCGCCAAAGTTAGGTGGGTAAGATGCTGACGCCAAGCTTTCTTGCCATGTAAGACCATTATCATTACTGACCAGCACTTTTCGGCCATCATAACCTTCCCCACCATTATAGTGGCGAATTTCATTCTCACTAGCGCGAACTAACCCTCTGCCTGCATCGGCAGGGGGAACCCCAACTATTTCTGGAGGTTGGATATTTTCAGTACTCGCCAATACAGCCTGTGGAATAAGTAGAGACAACACAATAAACTTATGTAACTTCATTTTTTCTCCAAAGATTTAACCAGATAACGAAATATTCAAATTAGACACAGTTCAGTTTGAAATTAAACTCCAAATAAAACCCAAACATGCGAATCCCCCCTATAATGTAACGATGAAGAATTATTTCAATACAAAAACACCACAATGGAGCTTTGCTTCACGACTTTATTCGTAAAATAGAAAGGAATGAGATCTGGCCTCAAGTATTATGTAAAAAAACCTTACAAATATTGAAAATCAAAATCTTAAGAAATTGTTATTTAATGACATTAAATCATTACCTAGTAACCATTCACTAACGGTAATTTGACTTGTCATTTTTGATGAGCACTGATGTGGTTTAGAGATCTTAAAAGGTTCGATGACGGTTTTGTCACGACAGACGTAATGATGTCGGTCTGCACCGACACTGACCGGAGAATAAATGGCAAAACGGCTTCATTCCAAATAACAGCCAACCTGAGTCTGTCGGATTTTTTTGAGCTGAAATAGCCGAAAGACCACAAATTCCCAAGTCCAGAAAGTCAAGACGCTGCCGAGCTACAAGTGATGCTAAAAGTACTGATGGCCGAGCAAACACAAAAGGAATTACTGCGGAAACAAGACCGTCAATCCTTACTTCAGCAACTCAAATTCGCCTTCGTTCTCCAGTTCGCTATACGCTAGAGGAGTTAAAGCCTTATGATGAATCACAAGGTAACTTCTTCAACGAAGCTGATTAAAGTCGTGATGGAAGAAGAAGTTGAGGTGACGACTACCACAAAGAAAAATCGCGGCAAACGCCCCCTCTCCTTTTTTGCTAAGACCTTGCCTCGTGAGGTTAGCTAACTCGATTTAAACGAGCATGAAAAACAATAGTGCAAGGCATTGGCAGAAAAAATTAGCTATTATCTAAAACACCAAACAGTGCTGATGTGAGCAATGTTTTATAGCATCGTCGAGATCGAGAAAGCTAACTGTTTTATTCTTAACAATTATAAGTCAAGTGAATAAAAGAACTAACGAAAGCAGAGCAAGATATCGATTCACTACTACCTTTTGTATCGCTTCATAGGTTCATGTGCCGTGTACTTTCAAAACAACAAAGCCGGAGGTTAGCTCTCCGGTAAATGATTTATTTATTTGAAACCGGCTTCATTCATATTATTTACAACAATTTCTTTCTGTTCTGGTGTAAGTGGCAATAATGGCAAACGAGCATCGCCCGCATCAATATTATGAAGTGCCATAGCAGCTTTTCCTGCAGATACACCGCCAAATTCAACAAGTACCCGGATCAATGCAATAACATTATCCATTTTGCTAATCACGACATCATGTTGACCAGCTTCAAATGCTTCAATAATTGAATTAAAATGCTTTGCTGCATAATTATAAGTACTGCCAACCGCACTTTTAGCACCAACAGCAAGAGCTCCAGGTAAGAACTCGTCAACACCCCATGGAATATCAAATTTACCATCGCATGCACGTAAACAGCGTTGGTATTCATATAAGTCACCGCTATTGAATTTCAAACCCGATAGGTTAGGAATACGTTTATCCGCTGCTATTAAAAACTCTTCCATATCAACATTTACGCCTGACATACCTGAGTGGTAATAGTAAAAACCTTTTGAAGGCGCAGCTGCTGCAACGGAAGCACAATACTCAACAAGCTCATTCACGCTACCAGGTTTAAAAAAACAAGGGCCAATAGCTGATGTCGCTAAAATATCAAGCGTATCTGCGTGCTTGGTTAACTCTAGCGTATCAACAATGCTTAATGCGCCAGTATGTACAATGATATCCATTTTTCCATTGGTTGCAGAAACCCAACGTTCAGCAATCAGTTTTCTTTCTTCAACGCTACAGTGGATCCCTTCCCCCGTCGTTCCACAAATGTAGATACCTTTAACGCCATCCTTAATCAAATGAACAGCAATATTGTCAATCTCTTCAAAGTTGACTTGGTTGTCTGTGTTAAACGGTGTGTGCGGTGCTGCTATTAGACCCGATAATTTTTTCATGGTTTCCTCAGTCTGTACCAACGTACATTTAGTCTCATTGAAGTCAAACTTCATAATTAAAGCAAAAAGTGGAGCTGAACTCATACTATGGAGTGAAGTTCCACTATTCAATAAAAACCGTAATAGAAAAGACTATAAATGTGATGTCGGTTTAGATTAATGTTTGAGTCCCCCTTATAACGCCTCTTCAACTAAGGCTTACTGATTACAATAAATTCGGAGTTTAACTTCAAATAAAATACTTATTGTGTGAGAATACATACAATCAATGCTTAACGTCGAGTACACTCTATATGGCACAAATTCGAGCTGGCAACATCATAGATACCATGGGTAGCCTTTATAATAGCCTTACCCCCTCAGCAAAGCGTATTGCAGATTATGTATCATCTAACCCCGCTAAAATCAGTAAGCTCTCGATTGCGGACCTCTCCGTTGAGGTCAATACTGGAGACGCGACCGTTATTCGCTTCTGTCGCACTCTCGGTTTTAGCGGCTATCAAGACTTTAAATTACAGCTGGCGATAGAAGTTTCAACGACTCAAGCAACGGAACCAACGATACTCGATACAGATGTAACGGAAGACGACAGTTCCGAGATCATTGGTAAAAAGCTACAATCATCGATCGATCAGGTACTGTCAGAGACATTAAATCTACTCAACTTCACGCAGTTAGAAAAAGCCTCAGAAATTGTAAAGGAAGGAAAGGCCATCTATTTCTTCGGTGTTGGCTCTTCTGGCATCTCAGCGGAAAGTGCCAAATATAAGTTTATACGTATCGGACTTAATGTTGATGCTTATACCAACAACCACTTTATGTATATCAAAGCCTCCTTGTTACAGCCGGGCGACGTTGCTATTGGTATCAGTCACTCTGGTGATTCAGAGGAAACGACCAAGGTACTGAAGCTAGCAAAAGAGAACGGGGCGGCAACCATTGCTATCACGCACAACCCCCGCTCAGCTATTACCAAATACGCCGATAACGTGCTCGTTAATGGTAACCGTCAAGGGCAACTACAAGGTGATTCGATAGGCACTAAGATATCGCAACTGTTTGTTCTCGACCTTATGTACGCTCTATTGGTTCAAAAAGACATATCTGGCACTCACGATATCAAACTAAAAACCACAAAAGCATTAAGTTAATCCCCTTCATTCCCTTTTTTACAAATATTCCTCAGAGGGCATACCCGAGATACTTACCGAGACAACGCTAACGCGTATTGACATTCATCTACAGGGAAACCTGTAGCTTTCTATATTCACAGAAGAAAGCCAATATCGATAATATTGACTTTTTATCTTGGCATTAGGCGTTCAAACATTATGGTAAGAACGTCTATTTTATTTCTAGTTTGCCCGCTGATATACTAATTCGCCCATTTGAATGGTACGGTTGACTTTTAGCTCATCATCTAAAAAAACTAGATTGGCTTTGTATCCTTTCTCTATTTTTCCATAGCGATCATCCACACCAATGGACTCTGCAGGGTAGAGCGATGCCATATTCAACGCTTCAGGCAATGGCACATCCGCGTATTCAATCAAGTTTAGAATACTCTGATTCATGGTGATCGCTGCGCCGGCAATTGTTCCATCTTCATAATGACACTTCCCATTAGTGACAAAAGCTTGCATTCCCGCCATATCAAATTCAGTTAAGTCTGTACCCGCAGGTGTGACTGCATCAGTTACTAGAAATAGCTTTTCACCCAAGAGCTCGCGAGCAATCTTTAGTGAGGAGTAATCAACATGAATACCATCAGCAATAATGCCCGCGTGTGGTTTTTTGTTGAACACATAACCTACCGCCCCTGGCTCACGATTGGTGAGTGGTGACATGGCATTATATAAATGCGTTGCCATTTTTATGCCTTCTTTCGCAATGAGTTGATTGTACGTCGCATCGGTATGACCCATAGATACAGTAATCGATGATTCATTGAGTAGATCTAAAACCTTTTGACTAACGTTTTCTGGCGCGACCGTTAACACCGAAATGTGCTTCTGGTTTTCAATAAGGTAGTTGGCAGTAGCAATATCTAACTCACGAATAAATTGCGATTGATGAGCACCTTTTCTTTCAGCATTGATAAACGGCCCTTCTAAGTGCAAACCTAATACACCCACTTTTTCTGCACTTTTTATACTCGCCATTAGATCAAGGGCCTGTTTGAGAGATTGCTCCTCGCTGGTAATCAAAGTAGGGAGAAATTGCGTTACGCCGTATTGAACGTTTGTCTCGTTCATGGTTTTCAAGGTATCGCTCGATATGTCTGTATTGAATAACACGCCGCCACACCCATTAAGTTGTAGATCGATAAACCCAGGGTTAACCAACTGGTTCTTTGCGTCAATAACATTGAAAGGAAGTGAGTCTATTGTATCCATATCAGCGACCTCAGTAATCGTGTCCCCTTCGATAACAATTACCTGATTTTCTAATCGCTCACCATTACGATAAAAACTTGCATTTTTAATGACATATATAGGAGATGACTTCGTCGAATTTGTATTTTTGGACTCTATATCCATATTGATGCACTACCTTATGATGTGAAGTTATACTCCACAACCTCTCACAATCCTCCCCCACGAACAAGATACACTTAACAATCAGTTTGATATTTTTCATCCTTTAGTCACAAATCACTCGAATTTTTAGCCACAAAACGAGAGAACAATCACCATTTCAAAACAAACAATTTGAAGTAATACTCCAAAACAAAAATAATGGAGCAATACTTAATACTGAGTTTATTTTTTGGAGTTTAACTCGCATGATTAGCAACGATTCCCCTATTCTTGATAAGCTAGCACACGGATTTGTGTCTTCATGTCAACCTGTTGATGACGGCCCAATGGATAAACCATCAATTGTCGCAGCTATGGCCGCTGCAAGCGTAGCTGGTGGTGCGGTAGGTTTAAGAATTGAAGGTATTGAAAATCTTAAAGCAGTTCGATCGCTTGTGACAGTTCCAATCATTGGGATTGTTAAGCGTGACCTTTCTGATTCAGATATTCGTATCACCCCTTACATAGAAGATGTTATTGCGCTAAAAAATGCAGGCGCAGATATCATAGCTATTGATGCCACCAACCGATCTAGACCAACCGAAATCGCAGTTCTTATTGAAAAGATTCATCAACTCGGTTGTTTGGTCATGGCTGACTGCTCTGACTATGATGAAGGTATGGCTGCGTATAAATTAGGCGTCGAAATTATTGGAACCACCATGTCTGGTTACGTGTCGGGACCTGTGCCTAGTGAGCCTGACTTCCCATTCATTACTCGTTTATCTGAGCAGGGCTGTTTTGTTATGGCAGAAGGCCGTTTCAATTCACCGGAACTGGCCAATCAGGCAATTAAAGCCGGCGCATCTTGTGTCACCGTAGGCTCTGCTATCACACGAATTGAACACATTTGCCAATGGTTTGACCACGCGGTTCGCAACGCAAAAAGCGATAACATGGAGGCCATCGCATGAATACCTGCCTAGCTATCGACATTGGTGGAACCAAGATCGCTGTAGCACTAATTGAATCGGGTCAAATTCTAAAGATCGATCAGCGTGAAACGCCGTCGTCCAATTACTCTGAGGACATGACGCTCGCATTAAAGGAGTTACTTGCGCCTTTCAAAGAGCAAGCGGACTTTATTGCCGTCGCTTCTACAGGGATCATAAACCAAGGCGTGCTAACCGCGCTTAACCCTGACAATCTCGGCGGTCTAAATCAATACCGCTTAGCAGACACTCTTGAGCAGATCTGCCAAAAACCAGTAATGGTGATTAATGACGCTCAAGCAGCAGCATGGGCCGAGTACAAAACCCTGGAATCCAAATTTAATACAATGGGATTTATCACCGTTTCAACAGGCGTAGGCGCTGGGTTTGTCATCAACGACTCTCTTCTTATCGGTCAATACGGAATCGCAGGCCACGCAGGGCACATCCTAGCGGATCCTAATGGCCCTACGTGCGGCTGTGGTCGTCAAGGATGTGTTGAAAGCATTGCATCAGGCACCGCCATTGGAAAAGCAGGCCAGGCATTTTTCGGTAGTGACTGCACAGGTAAAATAGTTTTTGCTCAATACCAGAAAGGCCACCCAGAGGCGATAGCTATCGTAGACAACGCAGCTAAAACCATTGCTAATCTTATCGCTGATCTCAAGATCACTCTAGATCTTCAAGTTGTATGTCTTGGCGGTAGCATTGGATTAGCACCCGGTTTCTTACCACGTGTGCATCATCACCTCAGCTTATTACCTTCAGCTCATCAAGTTAAAGTGATGCATGCTCACAGTGGTGCTAATGCTGGTCTATTAGGTGTCGCATCATGGGCTCAGCATATTTACAACAATAAAGCTTTACCAAGATAGAAATGGCATTGCCATTTAATAAGATGCAAAGCCAACGATCTTATACCTACACATCAATATCTCTTTTATTAGGCACAAGAGTGTCTATTTAAATCCTACAAAAAAGGTCTACACTTATGGAAGCAAGTTCATTTGGTACCCTAAACTATTTAGCTTTAATAGTTTATTTAAGTGCAATTATGGGAGTCGGCGTATATTTCGCGAGGCGCCAAAAGTCAGCGGATGATTATTTTAAAGCAGGTGGGAGAATTCCGGGCTGGGCTGCTGGCTTCAGTGTTTTTGCAACTACACTGAGTTCCATTACATTTATGTCAATTCCAGCTAAGGCTTACACCGACGACTGGACGTTCTTAATCGGTCAATATATTGCGATCGCTATTTTACCTATCGTATTTTGGTTCTATATTCCTTTTTTTAGAAAACTGAACCTAACCTCTGTTTACGAATACCTAGAACGCCGCTTTGATGTAAAAATGCGTCTATTTGGTAGTATCTCGTTCATGCTATTCCACGTTGGCCGAATAGCAATCGTTACCTATTTGACAGCTCTTGCACTCATGCCGTTTATCGACATGAGCCCACTAATGATAGTGTTCCTGATTGGCGTGCTTTGCATCGTGTATACCTTCTTAGGTGGTATTGAAGGTGTAATTTGGACAGACGTTATTCAAGGTGTAATGCTTTCTGGTGCCGCTATCCTGATCTTCGTAGTCATCTGCTTCAACGTTGATGGAGGTATCAACGAAATATTCAGTATGTCAGCGCGTGAAGACAAATACTTCCCTGTGGACCAATTCCGCTGGAGCTGGAGTGAAAGTACCATTCCTGTATTGATGATTGGTTTCTTTTTCGCCTCTTTACAACAATTCACAGCGAGCCAAGATGTAGTGCAGCGCTATATTGTTACCGAAAACGTCGAAGAAACAAAAAAGGCACTGATCACTAACGCTAAACTGGTAGCGTGTGTGCCGATCTTTTTCTTCGCTGTTGGATCTGGCTTATATGCTTACTACTCGCAAAACCCAGGGCTTCTACCAGAAGACTTCAACACAGGTGGTATCTTACCATTTTACGTCATTTCGCACATGCCTGCTGGTATCGCAGGCCTGATAATCGCCGCTATTTTTGCAGCATCGCAATCAAGTATTTCAAGTAGCCTTAATAGCATCGCCGCTTGCTTTACTACTGATATCTACGAAAAAATCAGCAACACACCATCTCCAGAGCAAAAACTAAAAGTAGGACGTATAGTGACCGTCGCTACTGGTATCTTAGGGGTTGTCGCATCAACGTACCTTATCCTATCAAACGAAAGCGAAATATGGGATGCGTTCAACAGCCTACTTGGCCTAATGGGTGGCCCAATGACAGGTCTATTCATGCTGGGTATCTTCGTACGCAAAGCGAATGCTTCTAGTGCACTAGCTGGTGTGGTTTCAAGTATCGCGACGGTTGTGTGTGTACGCTATTTCACCGACCTGAACTTCTTCTTCTACGGTGTGATTGGTACGTTAATGGTAGTCATTGTGGGTTACCTAACTGCGCCACTGTTTAAAAACACGTTAAGCGACGCAGACAAAGAGCAACTGACTGTGGGAAAGCTTGCTAAGGCGTAACCAACCGTGCAAGGGCTCGCAACGAGCCCTTGCAACCTACCCTAGAATTTGGAGATAACCACTGTGATTTACGGTCATATTCAACATCATAACATTAATCAATATTTGCCAAAGCCAATCTTACGTTGCTTGGACTACCTACAAACCATCGACTTGATGGAATTAGAAGTGGGGCAACACACCATTGATGGCGACGATATCTTCGCGAACGTCATGGAATTCAATACAGTTCCTGCCGAAAGCAAACAAGCTGAAGTCCACCAAGACTATCTTGATATTCAATGCCTTATCTATGGTGAAGAGCGCATTCAATTTTGCAACGAGTCACCAAAGAACCTTCCGGCGAGCGACTACGATTCCGAGAATGACTTCTACTTAGTCAGTAACATGACCGACGCCAGCGAGGTGGCTCTACAACCAGGCATGTTTGCGGTGTTCTTCCCTGGAGAACCTCACAAGCCAGGCTGCGAAATAGTTCAGCCTGAAAAGATCAAGAAAGTGGTAGTGAAACTCCACAAGCGTTTGCTCGCTAACTAACAACTTTTACGAATACACGTCATCGTCCTCTTATTATGCCATTTCTAATGGCAGGGGCTTTGTCGTGCCAAAAACAAGCAAATACGGATATTTGCGAGTGAAACATTAGGGATATATCTCTACAAAAGTGGTACTTAGAATGAAAAAAACTTTACTTGCTCTAGCGCTGGCTCCGGTTGCTCTACTGCCTATTACCTCTCAAGCAGCACAAATTTATAAAGCAGAAGATGGCTCAATGTTGAACATGTATGGCCGTGTTCAAGGTGATTTCAAATATCACGATGAGCACAGCAACCCAGCCGCAGACGGCGACGAGAAACTGAACGGTTCAGTCAGTGCTCGTGTTGGCTTCAACGGTCACCAAGTGATCAACGACGATTATTCACTCATTGGTCAGATGCAGTACCAATTGGTTTCAAACGATGAAGACGCTAGCATTGATTGGCAAGCTCGTTACGTGTGGGCAGGTATCGACATGAACGAGAATGGCCGTATCGAAACAGGCCGTGTGCTGTCGGTTGTGACGCTGTTCTCTGACATTGGTGATATATTCTCTACTGGTGGCGACCCAGTTGCGGGTTACCACGTAGGTGAAGTTGACTCCAGTGCCGCGCTTATCTTCCGTCAAAACGGTACGTTCCAATACCGTAACGAAATCGGCAACTTGGCATTCGGTACAGCACTTATCACCAACAGCAACGTTGATTACGGTTACAACGCAGCAGCGCGTTACACCATCAATATGGGTGATGCGGGTGTCCTAAAGCCAGCCGCAATGTTCCAGTACAACCAATCTGACGATGTGAACGCTGACGTACAAGATTACCAGACTTGGGGCTTGGGCTCGCAATACTTCCTGGGCGGCCTATACCTAGGTGCAGCTTACACTCAAGAATCAATGGGGCTTAGAAACAGCAGCGACAATGCCGATACTACAGGCTACGACTTCCGTGCAGCATACGATTTTGGTAAATGGGTTGTCCGTGCGGGTTACCGTTACTTAGCACTGGATGAATCCACCAATGGCGAAGATGTGATTGAAGATGCAATTCAAACTGAGGTTCAATATCGCCTAACGCGTCAATCGTCTATATTCTTGAACTACACCGACAACAAAGGTGGCAACTCAGAAATTACGTCTTCTGGCGCAAGCGTATCTGGTCAGAAAGGCGCAGTGTTTACCACCAGCCTACGTTACGAGTGGTAGCATCTCCCCCATAACTACGTAATATGGTACCTTCCCCTATAGGTACCAATAAAAAGCCGAGCCCTAGTCCAGCTCGGCTAAATGTCTTAGTTCACGTCCTTCACCCTAGGTTGTACGCTTTTCGTCACCTTATTAAATATTTCTGAGTTATGTCGTCTGGCTAATAAGGTTCTGGATACCCCACCTTAAAGTTAATGCCCTAAAAAATCATCTCAGATTAGAAATAATCTACTCTTGTTGATATATTTGAATTAGCAAAATCCTCAATTATTACTTAAACGTGTATTTTATCGCTTTGCCTAGCGGTCTAGAATCTATCGCCTTTAGGGTCGTCATCCATTAGTAATGGTTCGTCGAGTATCGGCTTGGAAGACTTTATTTAAGAAAGAAGCAAATGATGATTTCGAATGAAATTAGTGCGCCTTCTTACAACGAACCGCAGTTTACCAGTTACTGAGTGACCATTGAGGAAGCATTAAAGCTTTAAGAGCGTATCGCAAAGATAATTAAAGTGAAGGTTTGAGCCCTATGCAGTACAAGTTGCACATACGCTTCAGAGAAGGGAGGCTCTATCCTACAAAATCAGTTAGCTCACTCCCCTCCAGGAAAACCAATCTGACGCCACGCTTCGTAACTTACAACCGCTACCGCATTCGACAAATTCATACTCCTAGCATCAGGCAACATCGCTATACGAATACGTTGTTCTTCGGGTATACCGTTACGGATCTCATCTGGCAAACCAGATGTTTCTGCCCCAAACAATAAAACATCACCCTCAACATAATTAGGTTCGTCATGCGGACGAGAGCCTTTCGTCGTAAGAGCAAATATGCGCCTTCCCTCCATCGCTTTCTCAAAAGCAAAGTAGTCAGGGTGCACAGTCACTCTTGCAAGATCTCTATAATCAAGAGCGGCACGTCGCAATTTTTTTTCCTCTAGATCAAAACCAAGAGGCTCAATCAAGTGCAAGTGGCAACCGTTATTACTAGCCAATCGAATAATATTACCAGTGTTAGCGGCTATTTTAGGAGAGTACAAAGCAATATGAAACATAGTCTTTCGATGCTCTTAAATTAATGGTAAGCGCTTTCTCTGCGCCAATTATTCGTTCAATTATACACTTTTTTTCTTAGGTCGCTTTCTTTAGGTAACGATCTATATGTAGGTACCTATCTTAATTGGGCTTTTTCATCTTAACCTAAAAAAAATAAAATTTTCAGATTGCCATAAGTTTCCACATCATCCGCCTATGTGCTAACTGCGGCGCAAACCTGCATCTTATCGAACCGCTTGGCTTTGATTTTGAAGAGAAGAAAGTTCGTCGTGCTGGCTTGGATTACCACGACCTTGCGCGAGTAAAGCGTCACAAGAACCTAGAAGCTTTTCTTGAGTATCTAGAGAATGAACGCGAGGGTGACTTCCGCATCTTTGCTTGCACCACTAAAACGACAGGCCACCACGTTGATGCGAAATTCCAACAAGGTGATGTGCTGATGTTTGGCCCAGAGACTCGCGGCCTGCCTGCTGAATTCATCGAAAGCATGCCAATGGAACAACGCATTCGTATCCCAATGATGCCAGACGCACGTAGCCTGAACCTGTCTAACGCAGTGGCAATCATTGCTTTTGAAGCATGGCGACAAATGGGTTTTGAAGGCGCGGTATAACCAAACGCTCAAACTAATCTGTTATCTGTTATCTGTTATCAATCGTAAACAGTAAGTAACATCAGGCGACAGACAATAAAAAAGGCTCTTACCATTATCACTTTCTTGCGAAGGATAAAGGTAAGAGCCTTTTCTGTTTTTCTATCTATATAAAGAAGAGAGAAAAACAAAGAAGAGAAAAAACGGATTAGTTTAAGCGGTTACGATCGTTGTCGTCGTCTTTCTTCTCAAACTCACCTTCAAAGGTGTTGCCGTCTTTTGATTGGTCAGATGGATCGCGATTGAATGGGTCTTGTCCAAATGGACTCTGGCCAAAACCAGCTTGTCCACCCGCATGGAAACCACCAGACATATTGGTCACCACCATTTTTTCCATCATTTTCTTGGCAATCATCGCTCTTGGTGCTGGCAGTAATACCAACATACCGAGTGCGTCCGTCATAAAGCCCGGAGTCAGCAGCAATACACCTGCAACCGCAAGCATCACGCCTTCAAGAATCTGCTGTGCTGGCATTTCGCCTTGTTGCAAACGACCTTGCACAGACATAAGCGTCTGAATGCCTTGGCTACGAACCAGTGATGCACCCACAAATGCAGTGATAAGAACCAACGCAATTGTTGGCCACAATCCTAAGAAGCCACCAACTTGAATAAATAACCCAATCTCAATGATGGGTACGAAGATAAATAGTAATAATAAGATAGGAAACACACGCCCTCCTTTGTTACTTGCAGTTTACGCTGAAAGCCCTAACAATCTCAAATTTATCCTGTAAATAAGCGTGTTTATTGACCAAGAATAACTTTGCAAAATATTGACTAAACAAAACCGAAAAAGGTGATCCACTTAATATTTTTATGCGCTAAGTACAGTATCATGTGCCACATAAGTCAGGACGGATTTATCAGCCCAATATTCTAGCGAACGGAGTATTTGCACACAGAATAGGCTAATAACTAACTATATAATCAGAATAATTCTCTAAGGATCCTGTTATGGCTACTCAATCAGAAGCTCAAGTTGAAGCTCCTCAAGCTACTCGTCTCGAAGAAGATCTATTAGGTCAACGTCATGTTCCGGCTGATGCTTACTACGGCATCCACACTCTACGCGCAGTTGAAAACTTCAACATCTCAAATGTAACGATCTCAGATGTACCTGAATTCGTTCGCGGTATGGTGATGACTAAGAAAGCAGCGGCTTTAGCAAACAAAGAGTTAGGCGTAATCCCAAGCGAAGTGGCTAAATATATCATCCAAGCTTGTGACCTAATTCTAGACACGGGTAAGTGCATGGATCAGTTCCCATCGGACGTTTTCCAAGGTGGTGCTGGTACTTCTGTAAACATGAACGCGAATGAAGTTATTGCGAACGTGGCACTTGAACTTATGGGCAAAGAAAAAGGCCAATACGAGTTCATCAACCCGAACGACCATGTAAACCGCAGCCAATCTACAAACTGTGCCTACCCAACTGGCTTCCGTATCTCTGTTTACAACAGCGTTCGTAAACTGATTGATGCGATTGAATACCTAAAAGGTGCATTCGAGCTTAAGAGCCAAGAATTCAACACGATTTTGAAGATGGGTCGTACTCAGCTTCAAGACGCAGTTCCAATGACGGTTGGCCAAGAGTTCCACGCTTGGGCTGTAACCATCAATGAAGAAATCAAAAACCTAGAATACACTTCAAAGCTACTGCTTGAGGTAAACCTAGGCGCAACAGCTATCGGTACAGGTCTGAACGCAGCACCGGGTTACCAAGGCCTAGCAGTTAAACACCTAGCAGAAGTAACGGGCCTAGAGTGTGTTGCGGCTGAAGATTTAATCGAAGCAACGTCTGACTGTGGCGCATACGTAATGACGCACGGCGCTCTTAAGCGTCTAGCCGTGAAACTGTCTAAAATTTGTAACGATTTGCGTCTGCTTTCTTCAGGTCCACGTACTGGCTTGAACGAGCTAAACCTACCTGAACTGCAAGCAGGTTCTTCAATCATGCCTGCTAAAGTAAACCCAGTTGTACCTGAAGTAGTAAACCAAGTTTGCTTTAAAGTTCTAGGTAACGACAACACGGTTTCTTTCGCAGCTGAAGGTGGTCAACTGCAACTGAACGTAATGGAACCTGTTATTGCACAAAGCATGTTTGAGTCTCTAGACATCCTAACAAACGCTTGTGTGAACCTACGCGACAAGTGTGTAGACGGCATTACGGTGAACAAAGAAGTGTGTGAATCTCACGTATTTAACTCTATCGGTATCGTCACTTACCTAAACCCATACATTGGCCACCACGAGGGTGACATCGTTGGTAAGATCTGTGCTGAGACAGGTAAGAGCGTGCGTGATGTGGTTCTAGAGCGCGGTTTATTAACCGAAGAAGAACTTGATGACATTTTCTCTGTTGAAAATTTGATGCATCCTCAGTATAAAGCAAAGCGCTACGAATAAAGTTAGCGAGAAAGGGCTCCAAAGGGAGCCCTTTTTTAGGCTCCAATACGGTTAACCATGATTATTTTGTGGATTTCCGTTGGTTGCGCTTTTGCCAAATTAAATCTAAACCATAGAACTATTATGTGAACATTCCAGTGGCGAATGTTCACATAATAAAATCTAACTGAGGTGTTACTTATGATTGCAGTAGAACTGTTTGTCGTCCTGCTCTTTATCTTTTTGGGGGCCAGAATTGGCGGTATCGGTATTGGTTTTGCCGGTGGTGCTGGTGTTATTGCCCTTTCACTTATTCTTGGCGTTCCAACAAGCCAATCTTTCATCCCGATCGACGTAATCTTGATCATCATGTCTGTTATCACCGCAATTGCTGCAATGCAAGTTGCTGGCGGTATGGACTGGCTGGTACAAATTGCAGAAAACTTTTTGCGTAAACACCCTGAACGCATCACCTTTTATGCGCCAATCGTGACCTTTGTAATGACATTGATGGCGGGTACTGGTCACACAGCATTCTCTACGCTTCCTGTTATTGCAGAAGTAGCAAAAGGCCAAGGCGTGCGTCCTTCTCGCCCACTGTCTATCGCAGTTGTTGCTTCTCAAATTGCTATCACAGCTTCGCCAATCTCGGCAGCGGTTGTGGCTTTCGCAGCAATGCTGGCACCATTTGGTGTTGATTACCTAACGCTATTGATGGTTTGTATCCCAACCACCTTCATCGCTTGTATGGTTGGTGCAGTTGTTGCTAACTACATGGGTAGCGAACTGAAAGACGATCCTGTTTACCAAGAGCGTCTAGAGAAAGGTCTAATCAAACTGGCAACAGAAGAGAAGCGCGAGATCCTTCCAACAGCGAAGAAAGCAACTTACATCTTCCTAGCAGCGATTGGTTTTGTGGTTTGTTATGCAGCGGCTATCTCTAGCTCTGTTGGCCTAATTGAAAACCCAGCTCTGGGCCGTAACGAAGCAATCATGTCTGTGATGCTGGCAGCTGCTGCTGCAATTGTTATGTTCACTAAGATTGATGCTGCGAAGATCTCTTCAGCACCAACATTCCGCTCTGGTATGACGGCATGTGTATGTGTACTTGGTGTAGCTTGGTTAGGTTCAACGTTTGTAAACGCACACGTTGCTGAGATCAAAGACGTAGCAGGCGCTCTACTGGCTGACTACCCATGGATGCTGGCTCTTGTTCTGTTCTTCGCTTCTATGCTGCTTTACTCTCAAGGCGCAACAACCGTTGCACTTATGCCTGCAGCTCTAGCGATTGGCGTAGCACCACTAACAGCCGTAGCTTCTTTTGCTGCAGTAAGTGCGTTGTTCGTACTTCCAACTTACCCAACGCTACTGGCAGCGGTTGAGATGGATGACACAGGCTCAACGCGTATCGGTAACTACGTATTTAACCACCCATTCTTCATTCCTGGTGTGGCAACAATCAGTACAGCGGTAGCACTAGGCTTCGCGTTCGGTGGTCTGTTCATCTAACATTCGCTGATGATTAAAATTTAAAAGGAAGCTTCGGCTTCCTTTTTTGTTTTCTACTCATGTGATATTTGATACACATCAAATAACCATTATAAACTTCAAAAACCGACCCAAAAAATAAAGTTTGAATAAAATTCCAAGATTATTCAACTCAACCAGAAGCAACACCTATCAAATCAATCTCCCCTCACTTTCCTTTAATCTATAGCGAATATTAATCCAAGCTAACCAACCAAAAAACCTTGCCATTTTTTTCACCATTTCCCAGTCCATTCATTAGCGATTATTTTTGTGAACAACACCAAAATTAAATAGTTAAGTAAGGAATAAAATAACCGCAGCTAAAATAAATCTAAATTCATTTGGATTGGTAAATATAAAAATAACCTTAATTTAAAGTCAGCAACTTTTTATCGTTGGGCACTTTATAATAGTCAATGTATTTACAATCTATAAATCATTAGTCGCTAATTCACATCACTTCTATTTAAGATGATGTAAGGAGATAGCCATGACAACTCAAACGATACCAAGCGAGACAAAAAAGGGCGGCTTCTTTGCCAATTTTAAATTCCCTTCTGCTTATACCATTTTATTTATTCTAATTGCGTTCGTTGCTCTACTTACCTGGATTGTTCCTGCGGGACAATACGACCGAGCAATGAATGAAGAACTCGGCCGAGAAGTACCCGTAACAGGCACTTATCAAGCGGTAGAGGGTAACCCTCAAGGCGTAATTGATGTACTGCTAGCGCCTATTGACGGCTTCTACGACCACAATAGCTACGAAGCTGCGGCAATCGACGTTTCGCTGTTCATCTTAATCATTGGTGGCTTCTTAGGGTTAGTAACTAAAACTGGTGCGATTGATGCCGGTATCGAACGTGTCACCGCCCGCTTAGAAGGGCGAGAAGAGTTGATGATACCGATACTGATGGCGCTGTTTGCTGCTGGCGGTACCGTCTACGGCATGGCGGAAGAATCACTGCCATTCTATACGCTGCTAGTACCAGTAATGATGGCCGCTCGCTTTGACCCTTTAGTTGCTGCTGCCACGGTACTGCTTGGCGCAGGGATTGGGGTGTTAGGTTCCACCATTAACCCATTCGCGACCGTGATCGCTGCCAACGCCTCTGGTATTCCATTTACCGATGGTATCGTACTGCGTGTCGGTATGCTGATTGTTGGTTGGGGTATTTGTGTCGCTTACGTTATGCGTTACGCAAGAATGGTTCAAGCCGATCCAAGCAAATCGATTGTGTACGACAAGTACGAAGAGAACAAAGCGCACTTCTTAGGTAATGCGAGCGGCGAAAAACTTGAATTCACCATGACTCGCAAACTGATTCTGACCATTTTTGGTGGCTCGTTCGCTGTGATGATTTACGGCGTATCCGTTGCTGGATGGTGGATGGCTGAAATCTCCGCGATGTTTTTAGCAGCAACTATCATCGTTGGTATTGTGTCTCGCATGAGCGAAGAAGAGTTTACCACTAGCTTCATTGACGGTGCTCGAGACCTACTGGGCGTAGCGCTTATCATAGGTATCGCACGTGGTATTGTGGTGGTGATGGACCGCGGTATGATCACCGACACTATCCTCTTCTCTGCAGAGCAAATGGTCACCGGCTTGTCTTCGGTTATCTTTATTAACGTGATGTTCTTCTTAGAGATTCTCTTGTCATTCTTAGTGCCTTCAACCTCTGGTTTAGCGGTACTCACCATGCCAATCATGGCGCCATTGGCTGACTTTGCAGGCGTAGGTCGTGACCTTGTTATCACCGCTTACCAATCAGCTTCTGGCTTGGTGAACTTAATCACACCAACCTCTGCGGTCGTAATGGGTGGTTTGGCGATAGCTCGTGTCCCTTACGTACGCTGGGTTAAATGGGTAATGCCATTAATCGGTATCTTGATGGTGTTCTGCATCATTGTTCTGAGTATTGGTGCACTTATCTAAAACCAACACACCTCACTTTCTCACTCAAAGCCGCTTTCTAGCGGCTTTTTTGTCACTATCGTTCACCAACAAGACCCTTCCATCGAAACACCCTCACAAGCTGCACACGCATCATTTAAAGCCTCTCTATCAACCTATAAGCCCTATCGCCCTATCAAAGCAGCAAAACCTAAACGAGCTGAGACACTTGCTAGAAAGCAAAACTAACCTTTAAACATCGACGCTAAGGTTAATTAAAAAGCAAATATTCATCGCTACTATATTTAGAAAAATACTTAGTCACGTATTATCGTTAATTATATTTAAAGTAATTCACGCTGTAATAACCAAAGGAAAAACATTAGCTATTTTCATAGAAAACCGGATTAAAACACTCGATTATAAAGTGTGACCGCAATAGCTTAATTCGCATTTAAATTGTTAAGGAATAATTAATTTCACATTCAAAATTAAATATATAAATACTAACATTGCATACTTCCACCTTAAGCTCATTCTTATCAATAAATTTAATTTGCATATAAACCCCTAGAATTCCCATTCTAGTAATACGGGTGAAAAAAGCATGCATAATATTCCCAAAGAGCTAACTATTTAGAAGGGGTAGCCAATAGTTAAAAGTGCATAAAGTTTGTTAAAACCATTAATTTTAAAGGGCTGCGGGATAAAAAACGATTTGTGATAGATCTCTAAGAATACCTGACTAGCAGGCGTAATATTAATTCCAGACAAGAGATATGAATAAATAATTCATTCTTCTCAACTGAAAATAAATAATTACTCTTAGCGATAAAAGTAATTCAAATATATAAGAGAGAGACGATCATGAGTAAGTTCTATGTAGGTTCTGAAATAGGTCAATTACGCCGCGTTCTAGTTCACCGCCCAAGACGCGCACTGACTCACCTAACACCCTCTAACTGTCACGATTTGCTGTTTGATGACGTACTGGCTGTTGAGCGTGCAGGTAAAGAGCATGACGCATTTACTCAAACGCTACGTGATCAAGGTGTTGAGGTTCTTCTTCTTACTGACCTACTAGCAGACACGCTAGCCGTGCCAGAAGCAAAAGATTGGCTTTTGAGTCATCAAGTTTCTGATTACCGCTTAGGCAAAACCTTTGCTAACGATGTGCGCTGCTACTTGGGCGACTTACCAAACCTAGAGCTAGCAAAAATCCTAACGGGTGGTCTGTCTTACGCTGAAATGCCAATGAAATCATCTTCAATGATGCAAGGAATGCACGCACCAACTGACTTCATTATCGAGCCTCTACCAAACCACCTATTTACTCGCGACACATCTTGCTGGGTGTACGGTGGTGTATCAATCAACCCAATGGCGAAACCTGCTCGTCAACGTGAAACTAACCACGTTCGCGCTATTTACCGCTGGCACCCAACATTCGCAGGCCAAGACTTCATTAAATACTTCGGCGATGAAGAAAGCATCAGCTACGACAACTCAACCATTGAAGGTGGTGACGTTCTTGTTATCGGTTGCGGCACGGTGCTTATCGGTATGTCTGAGCGTACAACAGCACAAGGTGTTGAGCACTTAGCATCGAGCCTATTCAAACACGGTCAAGCGAAACAAGTTATCGCAATGCAGCTACCAAAACACCGCTCTTGCATGCACTTAGACACAGTTATGACGCACATGAACGAAGATACCTTCTCTGTTTACCCAGAAGTGGTGAGTAAAGACGTGCAGTGCTGGAACCTTACTGGCGATGAGTCTGGCGCAGTAAAAGTGAAAGAAGAAGGCTACTTCGTAACGGCTATCGAAAAAGCACTGGGCGTAGACAAGCTAAACCTCATCACGACTGGTGGTGACAACTTCCATGCAGAACGTGAACAGTGGAACGATGCAAACAACGTTCTAACCGTTAAACCTGGTGTCGTGATTGGCTACGAAGGCAACACCTACACCAACGAAAAATACGACAAAGCAGGCATCACGGTTCTTCCGATTCCAGGCGATGAACTTGGCCGCGGTCGCGGTGGCGCACGCTGCATGAGCTGCCCAATTGAGCGTGATGGTATCTAATCACTAAGACGAAACGGCCAAGTTGAGCAATCTTAAGTCATCTCAGCTTGGCCAAAATGAGAGAACACAATTATGACTAAGCAAACTGTTGTTGTCGCACTCGGTGGTAACGCCCTACTTCGTCGCGGTGAGCCGTTAGAAGCCGATGTTCAACGCCGCAATATTGAAACGGCGGTGAAAACCATATCTGAAATCGCAAAAGTGTACAACGTGGTGTTAGTACACGGTAATGGCCCACAAGTTGGCTTACTTGCTCTTCAAGGTTTGGAATACAAAAAAGTAAATCCATACCCGCTAGATGTATTGGGCAGTGAGACTCAAGGCATGATCGGCTACATGCTGATGCAAGAGTTCAAGAACTACCTACCGAACCGCAACATCTCGTGCATGTTGACCCAAATGACAGTCGATCCAAACGATCCTGCGTTTGCGGATCCAACTAAGCCGATTGGCCCGATCTACGAAGAAGCAGAAGCGCGTGAGTTAGCAGAGAAATTCCACTGGATCGTAAAACCTGACGGCCAACATTTCCGTCGCGTAGTACCAAGCCCGCGCCCTACCGGCATTGTAGAACACGAAGCGATCACTCAGCTTATCGATGCGGGTCACCTTGTGATTTGTACTGGCGGTGGCGGTATCCCAGTGAAAAAAGAAAATGGCAAATTAGTCGGTGTTGAAGCGGTTATCGACAAAGACATGTCAGCGGCTTTCTTAGCGAAACAATTGGATGCGGATGCACTGCTAATTCTGACCGATGCGGACGCTGTATACCTTGATTGGGGCAAACCGACTCAACACGCATTGCGCAGTACCACGCCAAGCGAGTTAGCAATGTTCGAATTCGATGCAGGCTCAATGGGGCCAAAAATTGAAGCATCGTGCGAATTCATTCAACAAGGCGGCAAGGTAGTAGGTATCGGCGCACTCGAAGATGGTTTGCAAATTCTGCAAGGCCAAGCGGGCACCAATATCACCAGAGGTTAGCGCGCTAACGAGCCTCTATAATCTGATAAAACACAGAATTAAACGAAACAAACAGAACCGAACAAATTTAACTAAAAATTGAATCGCGCTTTCTTGAATTTTCTTTCCCTGTAACAAGGAAGCGCCTAAATCTAAAAAGGAATACATCATGGCTTTTAACCTACGCAATCGTAACTTCCTAAAACTACTAGATTTCACTCCACGCGAAATTCAACACTTGTTAGATCTTTCTATGGAGCTAAAAAAAGCGAAGTACAACGGTTACGAACAGCCAACACTGACTGGCAAAAACATTGCGCTTATCTTTGAGAAAACCTCCACTCGTACTCGCTGCGCATTTGAAGTAGCGGCATTCGACCAAGGTGCTCGCGTTTCTTACTTAGGCCCATCTGGCTCTCAAATTGGCCACAAAGAATCAATGAAAGATACAGCTCGCGTTCTTGGCCGTATGTACGATGGCATTGAATACCGCGGCTTCGGTCAAGAAATCGTTGAAGAGCTAGGCGCTTACGCTGGCGTACCAGTATGGAATGGTCTGACTGACGAATTCCACCCAACACAAATCCTGGCTGACTTCCTAACTATGACGGAATACGGCCGTGGTAAACAACTACATGAGATCAGCTTTGCTTACCTAGGTGATGCTCGCAACAACATGGGTAACTCTCTGATGGTTGGCGCTGCGAAAATGGGCATGGACATTCGCCTTGTTGCTCCAAAACAATTCTGGCCACAAGAAGAGCTATTAGCTCAATGTCGTGAAATTGCAGAACACACGGGCGGCAAAATCACGCTAACAGAAGATGTTCAAGAAGGCGTGCAAGGTTGTGACTTCCTATACACCGACGTTTGGGTATCAATGGGCGAAGCAAAAGAAGCATGGGCTGAGCGCATCAACCTAATGATGCCTTACCAAGTCAACATGGACATGGTCAAAGCGACGGGCAACCCACATGTGAAATTCATGCACTGCCTACCGGCTTTCCACGGTGAAGACACCACAGTCGGCAAACAGCTTGCTGCTGAATATCCGCAGCTTAAAGATGGCGTAGAAGTGACGGATGAAGTGGTTGAGTCTGAATACTCTATCGTGTTCGATGAAGCAGAAAACCGCATGCACACCATCAAAGCAGTAATGGTTGCGACATTAGGCAGTTAGTAAGCTGAACAACTAAGAATCTAGATAACTAATAATCTAAATAGTTAAGCACTCACTTGTTCGCAAGACAATGACAAGTAAAGTGCAGTAGCAGGGAAATGCGGGTGGCATACTTGGGTTTAACCCTTGGATAAAGCCCGCATTTTTTTTCATGAACTGGAAGGGATTATCACCCCAAAAAGCCTGAAAATTTCTGTTTCAACAAGGGCTTAAATCAAAGCTAAATGCAGACGTTATTTCGCATAAAAATCCATTAAATGAATACTTTACAGAAAGTATTGCATGGCGTTTTTATCTGAGTATAATCCTCCGCAATTTGTCTTAAGAGAGCAAAAAATGAACTGCAATTCTGTCACACATGATTGTCAAACTACACGCCAAAGAGTGGCGGTGGTGTCATTTTTATTTTGCTCTATTGATCGTTTCGAAGCCTCCTATTTTTAGGGGGCTTTTTTTTGTCCGCAATTTGACTGTATGCATAGAAGGAAGACCCGTTATGGCGCATTCGTTATTTAACAAGCACATCATCTCCATACCTGAGCTCACTCGTAATGAACTGGAGCTTATCGTCGACACAGCAGCAAGACTCAAGGCCGAGCCAAACCCAGAGTTGCTGAAAAATAAAGTCGTTGCGAGCTGCTTCTTTGAGCCTTCAACTCGAACTCGTCTTTCATTTGAAACCGCTGTTCAGCGTCTTGGTGGCACAGTCATCGGTTTTGATAATGGCGGTAACACATCACTAGCGAAGAAAGGCGAAACGCTTGCCGATTCAGTACAAGTTATTTCATCTTACGTCGATGCCTTTGTCATGCGTCACCCACAAGAAGGCGCAGCACGTTTGGCCTCTGAATTTTCTAACGGGGTTCCGGTAGTGAATGGCGGCGATGGTGCCAACCAACACCCGACGCAAACCTTGCTGGATCTATTCTCGATTTACGAAACGCAAGGCACGCTTGATAACCTAAATGTGGCATTCGTTGGCGACTTAAAATATGGCCGTACTGTCCACTCACTGACGCAAGCGCTGTCGAAATTCAATAACGTGCGTTTCTTCTTTATCGCGCCAGAAGTATTGGAGATGCCAGATTACATCTGTGAAGAATTAGAAGAGATGGGCATCCAATACAGCACTCACAGCAGCATTGAAGAAGTGGTGCCGGAATTAGATGTTTTGTACATGACTCGCGTACAGAAAGAGCGCTTTGATGCATCGGAATACGCACACATGAAATCGGCTTACATCCTAACCGCCGATACATTGAAAGACGCTCGTCAAAACATGAAGGTCCTTCACCCGCTGCCACGCGTCGACGAAATCACTACCGACGTTGATAAAACGCCACACGCTTACTACTTCGAACAAGCTGAAAACGGTGTATACGCTCGCGAAGCCCTATTGGCCCTAGTTCTTAACGACACTTTATAAGCAGGAGAAACAGTCATGGTTAAACAAACTCAGCTACAAGTAGAAGCGATCCGTAACGGCAGCGTGATTGACCACATCCCTGCGCACCTTGGTATCAAAATCCTTAAACTGTTTAAGCTACACAAGACAGAACAGCGCATCACCATGGGGTTAAACCTGCCATCATCGGCACTTGGCCATAAAGACCTAATCAAGATTGAGAACATCTTCCTGACCAAGGAACAAGCCAACCAATTGGCTCTTTATGCTCCCCAAGCCACGGTCAATCAGATTGAAGAATACAAAGTGGTTAACAAGCTAACCCTTGTGCTGCCAGAGCAAATCCACAGTGTGTTCTCTTGCCCAAATAGCAACTGTATTTCACACGGTGAACCTGTCGAAAGTAGCTTTAAAGTGCAGCTAAAACAGGAAAAAGTGCAGCTAAAATGTCACTATTGTGAAAAAGTATTCTCTCGCGAGATCATGAATGAAATTCGCTAACCCTTAGCGGAATTACCTTCGCAATAAAAACCATTTAAATAATATGGATATTTATTCCCAAGTCGGAATAAATATCCATTCACCATAGAATAAAACCCCAAAATAAAAGCAATAAACCAGAATATTATTTGGTGATCACCTTCAAAAAGATAACTATCCTTTAGTGGTAGACTCAATGCATAGATGATCATACATCTCGCATACCCTCCCTTCTTTACTTCGGGATTCATCGGTAAGCCCTATTAATAATCGTACTCTACGGCTTTGGGAGTGCGTTCGGCGCTATGGACAAGCGATATCCACAGTTTGACCTTAAGGAGTTGTTCATGAACGAAATCACTGAGCACGGTTGCTTGTATTCAGCTGAAGATAAAACACTGACTGCAGCGTGCAAACGCTTACTACAACAGCAAAGCTTCTCGACCCAAAATCAACTGCGCGAGAAACTGGTTGAGATCGGTTATACCGGTATTAGCCAATCGACTGTATCTCGTATTTTGTCACAACTTGGCGTGGTGAAAATCCAGAACGCCTGTGGCAAAAAGGTGTACTGCATCACTGTTGAAAGCGCACCGGTTCGTGTCGATGCATCCATCTCATCGCAAATTGAGTTGATTACTCATAACCAAGCGATGGTGATAGTAAAAACCCACCCAGGTTGTGCACAGTTAGTCGCACGATTGGTCGACATCGACCCACATACCGAGATTATCGGCACAGTTGGCGGCAACGACACCGTGTTAATCATCCCGAAAGACACGACCAACATTGATGCTTGCGAACAAGTGGTCAAAGCACGCTTGGGCGTTGCCTAAATGTCTTATTGGCAAGGTCTGTTAACTGCAGTTGCGCTGCTAACTCTCTCTCGACTACCTATGAAGGTGGCTCACCCGCCCTAGCGGATATTTGCTGGTCGATGAAACTAATCACAAACTATTACGGTCTGATTGAGTTAAGATACCTTCAACTCCATTTTGATGACTAAATTGTATGCGACGACTTGCCACATTACTTTTTGTTTGTATTTCCCTATTCACCCAGCCTGCGTGGGCGCTTTTTGGAAATGACAACGCCGAGCCAAGCTTCGGAGGCAATAACAACGGTTTTGTCCCTGTAGACCAAGCTTTCCCTTTCAATTACTACCAGCAAGACGGCAAGATGCTTCTCGACTGGCAAGTAAAAGAAGGCTACTACCTCTATCAACATAGCCTCTCTTTCACTGGCCAAAATCTTGCGATCGGCAATGTTGAAATGGAAGATGGCAAGCCACACCAAGATGAATTCTTTGGTGAGGTGAGCATTTATACCCAGCCATTATTCGTGCAAGTTCCGCTACAGAGTTACCAAGATGGTTCACAGCTGATCGTTAAATATCAAGGCTGTGCAGATGCAGGTTTCTGCTATCCACCCGAAACTCGAATCATCGATATTGAACCATTTACAGCTACAGATTCAGGTTCAGGCGGCTCTCAAGCTAATGCAGTGTCGCCAGAGTCACCGGCTGCAAACAATGAGGCCGATGCTTCAGCACAGCAAGCCTCTCCAAAAGCAGACGTTGCAACTAACACTACTCCACAATCAACTGCACCCGTTTCAAAAGAAGCGAGCCTAGCCGATAAGCTCGGTGACAGTTGGTGGACGCCATTATTATTCTTAGCACTTGGTGTTGGCTTAGCCTTTACACCGTGTGTTCTGCCGATGTACCCAATTCTAACGGGTATCGTATTAGGTGGCGGCAAGCTCAGCCAAGGTCGTGCGCTGATGTTGTCATTTATCTACGTGCAAGGTATGGCACTAACCTACACCCTATTAGGTTTAGTGGTTGCCTCTGCGGGTATGCAGTTCCAAGCGGCGATGCAGCATCCTTACGTGTTAATTGCATTGAGCGTTCTGTTTGTGGCGTTAGCTATGTCGATGTTTGGCGTTTATAACCTGCAACTCCCGAGCAGCATCCAAACGTGGCTCAACAACCAAAGCAACAAGCAGCAAGGTGGCAATACCTTGGGCGTGTTCGCGATGGGCGCTATCTCAGGCTTGGTGTGTTCACCTTGTACCACAGCACCACTATCCGGTGCGCTGCTGTACGTCGCTCAGAGTGGTGACCTGTTTACCGGCGCAATCGCTTTGTATGCATTGGCGATGGGTATGGGTATCCCACTGATTTTGGTGGCAGTATTTGGTAATAAGCTGCTGCCGAAAGCAGGCAGCTGGATGGACAAGGTGAAGATCGTATTTGGCTTTATCTTGCTGGCAGCGCCAATCTTCCTGCTAGAGCGCATTATCCCTGAGTTATGGGCAACGGTACTTTGGTCTGGCCTTGGCTTCATCGCCTTCGGTTGGCTATACCACAGCAAGAATGCACTGCCATTCGGCGGCTGGAAGCAGAGTGCGGTAGGCATCATCGCGATGCTTGGCTTATTCGCTTCCGCACAGCCCGCATTGAACTATTGGTTTGCGGAAAAGGGCGTAACGGTAGAACAACAGTATATCCAATTTGCACGCATCAACACCGTTGAAGAGCTCGAAATCCAGCTCATCGAAGCCAAGAAACTCGGCAAGCCAGTGATGCTCGATTTCTACGCTGATTGGTGTGTAGCATGTAAAGAGTTTGAGAAGTACACCTTCCACCAAGCTGATGTTGAGGACAAGCTTTCTGATTTCGTCCTGCTTCAGGCTGACGTGACAAGAAACATGCCTCAAGACATTGAACTGCTTAAACAATTACAAGTGCTCGGTTTGCCAACGATTGAGTTCTGGGATGGCGAGGGTAACCATGTTCCAAATGCTCGTGTCACTGGTTTTATGCCTGCCGATGTATTCTTAAAACACATGCAAGACCACCAGCTATAACGACGACATTCGTCTAAATACAAGCACTCACAAAAGCCGCACCGCTCCTCATAACGAGATGGCAGTGCGGCTTTTTTGTGATTATAGGAAACGCTTTCCAAGAACAGGGATAAAAGTCGATATGGTTCAGACTTTTCATGCATAGATATTGTCCACATACTCAATCAGGATGATAATAAATATTAACTAAATTGTTAAAAGTATGAACGTCATGGACTCGACCTATACCATCATCATTGCTGATGACCACCCTCTCTTTCGCAACGCCCTGTTTCAGTCAGTTCATATGGCGATCAGCGGTGCGAACCTGCTTGAGGCCGATTCTCTCGATGCCTTACTGACTCTGTTAAAGAAAGAAGACGAACCGGATCTATTGTTGCTCGATCTTAAAATGCCGGGCGCCAATGGCATGTCAGGCTTGATTCAACTGCGCGCGGAATACCCAGATCTCCCTATTGTAGTGGTCTCTGCCAGTGAAGATGCCAGCGTGGTCACTCAAGTGAAGAGCCACGGTGCGTTTGGCTTTATTCCTAAGTCGAGTGATATGCGTGAGTTGGTGAGTGCTCTGAATCAAGTACTAAATGGCGACCCGTTCTTCCCTGAAGGACTTATCACCAATAATGCAGCCTGTAGCGACCTTGCAGAAAAGCTTTCTACTCTGACGCCTCAGCAGTATAAGGTATTAGGGATGCTTTCTGACGGCTTGCTTAACAAGCAAATCGCGTATGAATTGAATGTTTCGGAAGCGACCATCAAAGCACATATGACGGCCATCTTCCGTAAACTGGATGTGAAAAATCGTACTCAAGCGGTTATCTTGCTACAAGAAGTCCACAATTAAGCTTCACTGATATCCTCTTCTAAAGTCGTCTTAGGTAAGCATAAACCCAACCTGACGACTTTATGATCATCTATCTCTGCAACTACCCAAGTGATGTCATGCCACTCGAAGCTATCGCCCAATACAGGGTGTGCGCCAAGCTCCTGAGCAACCAATTGTTTTAGCGTCATTTCTCGCTCTTCTTCCGAGCCAAGTTCAATACCATAACAATCACTCACCGCGGCAACTGATAGCTCAACATCGAGGAAGAAGTCACCAAAGAAACGCGCAGCTTCTTCTGCTAGAGGCGCCTCACTGAACAACGAACTTAAGCTGTCCAAATCTTTGTCTTGACCAAGCACACATAAAATATCGTTCGCCTCTAATACAGTACTGCCCGATGGGTGGAGCAAAGCATCTTTTCTAAACAGTGCGGTAATTCGCGTTCCTTCAGGCATAGACAAGCGCTTCAGTGGTTCGCCCACACACCACTTCTCTTCTTTCAGCTTGTAAACAAACATCTCCCACTCACTGGTCGGATAAATCTCCATACCGGTACGAGAAATCGGTGTTGGCGTCGGTGGTAAGGTCACTTGAGCCAGTCTCGCGACTTTCATTAAGCTACCGCCTTGAACAATCAGCGAAACCATAACCACGAAGAAGGCGATGTTGAAATACAGCTGAGCATTGGGCAAGCCTGCCATCATCGGGAATACAGCTAAAATGATCGGCACCGCGCCACGTAACCCAACCCAAGAAACAAACCAGCGCTCCTTGGTGGTAAAGCTTCTAAACGGTAGCAAGCCCAACCAAACAGACAGTGGACGTGCAAACAAGATCATACCGAAAGCCAATGCTAGCGCAGGCAGAGCAATGTCCATCAGCGTCGATGGCGTCACCAGTAAACCCAATACCAAGAACATCACGATTTGGCTTAACCACGTCATGCCATCAAGGACATTAAGAATAGAGTGTCGAGAACGTGTCGGACGATTACCAATGAACAAGCCCACTAAGTAAATCGATAAGATACCGCTGCCGCCAAGCATGTTAGAGAAGGCAAACAGAGCTACACCGCCACTGAGCACCAGAATCGAATACAAGCCATCAGCCAGCTGCACTCGATTGATTAAGCTCCACAGAACCCAACCGCCACCAAGGCCGATAAGCGTGCCTACACCAAACTGCATCGCGAAGCTTTTCAGTAGGAAGTTCATTCCCATCTCGGCATCTGGGGTGCCCAGCAGCGCAATTAAAGTCACTGTCAGGAACACCGCCATTGGGTCGTTGGTACCCGATTCGATCTCCAGAGTTGAGCCAACACGTTCATTGAGGCTCTGTCCTTTCAACAAAGAAAATACCGCAGCAGCATCAGTCGAACCGACAATCGCACCGACTAAGATACCCTGCATCAATGACAGGTCGAACAGCCAAGACGCCATTAAGCCTGTTAAGGTTGCGGTACATGCGACACCTATCGTCGCTAGCGAGAGCGACGGCCAAAAAGCAACCTTAAAACTCGCGACCTTGGTTCGCATACCGCCATCAAGCAGGATCACAGCAAGTGCAAGGTTACTCACCAAGTAAGTGAGTGAATAATCATCGAAATTGATGCCACCAGGACCATCTTCACCCGCCAACATACCAACGAACAAAAAGATCAAAAGAATCGGAACGCCCAATCGTGAGGACACTTGTGAGAAAAGCACACTGATGGCGATGAGTACCGCACCAGTTAAAAATAAGTGGTTAATAGTTATTGCGTCCAATTCGTTCCCCCAAAGAATAAAACTCAAGATATAAGCATGTTGATCTTCTAGCGCTAAGCATGGCACGGTCGATGAAAGTGCTTTAGTTACTATAACAAACTTATGTTTCCCTTCGTGTCATACGCAGGACTAAATACCGTTTCTCAGTCATTTAGTTGTTAAATTTTATGACTCGCACTCTAATTCATCCACTTTTGTTAGACCTTTGGCTAATTTAACAACCTTGTAACATCACATTTTACTATAGTTCTGCCTCCTAACTCCCATATTTCAGTACATTATCGCCAATCTCATCCCGACTAAAGTTGCACAGATCCCTTGACCCATCCTTGCTACATTCTAAATCGTAACATTACGTTAACACGGATATTTTACATAAACGGTTTAACAAAAACGGTTTCTACGAAACGGAATAAAGGAGAAGGCAATGGCGTTCGAATCTACGGAACATGCTCAAGCCTACTGGAAGGAAAACTTGGGAATTATGGGAACACTGCTCGCGGTTTGGTTTGCAGTGTCTTACGGCGCTGGCATCTTATTTGTGGATGCCCTCAATACCGTTCAGTTTGGCGGGTTCAAGCTAGGATTTTGGTTCGCTCAACAAGGTTCAATTTATACCTTCGTGGCGTTGATATTTATTTACGTTGTTCGCATGAATAAGCTGGACAAAAAATACAACGTACAGGAAGACTAGAGGCTAGAACATGGATATTCAAACTTGGACGTTTATTCTCGTCGGTATTACTTTCGCGGTATATATCGGCATCGCAATCTGGGCTCGTGCAGGGTCTACGAGTGAGTTCTACGTTGCCGGCGGTGGTGTGCACCCAGTAGCAAACGGCATGGCGACTGCCGCTGACTGGATGTCGGCAGCATCATTCATCTCAATGGCAGGTATCATCTCATTCGTTGGTTACGACGGTGCGGTTTACTTAATGGGTTGGACAGGTGGTTATGTACTACTTGCGCTATGTTTAGCACCTTACCTACGTAAGTTCGGTCAGTTTACGGTTCCGGATTTCATCGGTGAGCGCTACTACTCGAAAACAGCCCGTATGGTAGCGGTATTCTGTGCAATCTTCGTATCGTTTACGTACGTTGCAGGCCAGATGCGTGGTGTGGGCGTTGTATTCTCTCGTTTCCTAGAAGTCGACATTAACCTAGGTATCATCATTGGTATGGGTATTGTGTTCTTCTACGCAGTACTTGGTGGCATGAAAGGCATCACTTATACGCAGGTAGCTCAATTCTGTGTCCTCATTTTCGCCTTTCTTGTTCCAGCAATCTTTACATCAATCATGATGACAGGTAACCCACTTCCACAAGTTGGTATGGGCTCTACGCTATCAGGCACGGATGTATACCTACTTGATAAACTGGATGGACTCACCGAAGAACTCGGATTTACCGCCTATACCGAAGGTAACAAGAGCATGGTAGATGTATTCTTCATCTGTGCGGCTCTAATGGTCGGTACTGCGGGTCTTCCACACGTAATCATTCGTTTCTTCACGGTACCAAAAGTACGTGATGCTCGTATCTCAGCGGGTTGGGCTCTACTGTTCATCTCATTGCTATACACAACAGCACCAGGCGTTGCAGCATTCGCTCGTGTAAACATGATCGAAACAATCAACGGCCCAGACATGCAAGGTGTCGCAGCAGCAGACGCACCAAGCTGGTACAAAAACTGGGAAAGCACTGGCCTAGTAGGTTGGGAAGATAAGAACGGCGATGGCAAAATGTTCTACTCGGGCGATGAGCGCAACGAGATGAAGATTAACCGTGACATCATCGTACTGGCTTCTCCAGAGCTAGCGAAACTACCAAACTGGGTTGTAGCACTACTGGCAGCCGGTGGCCTAGCAGCCGCACTATCAACTGCCGCAGGTCTACTACTGGTAATCTCGACGTCGATTTCACATGACTTATTGAAGAAAGGCTTCAGACCAAACATGACCGACAAGCAGGAGCTATTAGCCGCTCGTTTGGCCGCTATGGTCGCGATTGTTGGCGCAGGTTACTTGGGTATTAACCCACCAGGCTTCGTAGCTCAGGTAGTAGCGTTTGCCTTCGGCCTAGCCGCTGCATCCTTCTTCCCGGCGATTATCCTAGGTATCTTCTATAAGAAGATGAACAAGGAAGGCGCAATTGCAGGTATGTTGTCAGGTATTGCCTTCACAGCAAGCTACATCATCTACTTCAAGTTCATTAACCCAGCAGCAAGCACACCGGAAAACTGGTGGTTTGGTATCAGCCCAGAAGGCATCGGTACGCTAGGTATGTGTCTAAACTTCGTAGTATCGATTGCTGTAAACAAAGTAACTGCTGAAGTACCACAAGATGTACAAGATATGGTTGAGAACATCCGTTACCCGAAAGGTGCTGGTGAAGCTCACGACCACTAAGCAGAGATGTTTAAAAAAAATGAAGCAGTACTTACATTGTAGGGATTAGGTACTGAATCTCAGAAAGCCGATACTTCATGTATCGGCTTTTTCTTTTTCTGCTCATTTTATAAAAAGACAAACAAAGGGTTGTTTTTAAAATTTCATTTGATAATAATTATCATTAACATCCAATAAAGAGATGCAGATGATGATGAAAGAGCAGCAGGGTCTCTATTCGAGGTTTTACAAAGCACAGGATCGCTTTGCTTCATTAGAGCAAGTTCAAGGCCATGAGCCGTTTGTAATTCGAGAGTATATCGAGTGTGCACTCACGCTTTCGGCTTACTATGAAAAGCATGCCGCTCAAGAAAACATCTTGTTGTGCGAGCTGTATCTACGCCAAGTTTTCTTTCATTTGATTGAAGCGATTGAGTCCCCTGAACGCAGCTTCGCCTTTCGTCATATCTGCCTAGACTCTATTCACTCACCACTATTTTATCTGAAACGCCACTACTGCCAACAACCTCAAGGCCAAGCGCGTTTTTTGAATCTCAGCCAAACACTACAACAAGTCCAAGCCCCACTTGGCTAACAAGGATAGAAGATGGCCCTACAATATCGAATTGAGAAAGACAGCATGGGGGAAGTGAAAGTCCCTGCTGATGCGCTATACCAAGCACAAACTCAACGTGCTGCAGATAACTTTGCTTTTAGTTCACACAAGATGCCAACCAGTTTCATCCAAGCACTGGCATTCATTAAACAGGCCGCCGCAGACACCAACGCTCAGTTGGGTTTGTTGGAAGGTGATATTGCCAACGCGATCGCCGAAGCAAGCCAAGAGATCATTGAGGGCAAACATCTCGATCAATTTCCGATCGATGTTTACCAAACTGGCTCTGGTACTAGCTCCAACATGAATGCTAATGAAGTGATTGCAACACTCGCTTCAAGAAGCTTGCAAGGCGACGTAAACCCCAATGATCACGTCAACATGGGCCAAAGCAGTAACGATGTGGTGCCAACCGCAATTCAAGTGAGCGTTGCTTTGATGGCAGAAAACAAGTTGTTGCCAGCACTAACTCACCTTGCTGAAGCTCTCACTATCAAGCAACAGGAGCTTGCTGAGGTAGTGAAGACAGGCCGCACTCACCTAATGGATGCGATGCCAATGACCTTTGCTCAAGAACTAGGTGGTTGGAAGTTTCAGATTGAACACGCTAAGCAAGCAATAGAGAACACCCTGCCTGCTATCAAGGCTTTAGCACAAGGTGGTACGGCGGTTGGAACAGGGATCAATGCAGACCCACGCTTTGCCGATAAGTTTTCGAGTAACCTGTCTCAATCGACAAAGATCAGTTTTAGCTCCAGTGAAAACTTCTTTTTTAACCTCAGCAGTCAAGACGCGATCGTTGCGCTCTCTGGTCAGCTCAAAACTGCAGCAGTTGCGATCATGAAGATCTCAAACGATCTTCGCTGGATGAACTCTGGGCCGTTGGCTGGCTTAGGGGAAATTGAATTGCAGGCTCTCCAACCGGGCTCGTCTATCATGCCTGGCAAGGTAAACCCTGTAATTCCAGAAGCAGCTGCAATGGCGGCAGCGCAAGTTATTGGTAATGACACCACCATTACGGTGGCTGGGCAGTCTGGCAACTTCCAACTGAATGTGATGCTGCCTGTGATTGCTCATAACGTATTAGAAAGCATAGAACTGTTAGCCAACAGCTCAGTCGCACTGGCTGATAAAGCGATTGCCACCTTCACGGTGCGCCAAGACAATCTCGATTTAGCGCTTTCAAAGAATCCAATTCTGGTGACCGCACTTAACCCTGTGATTGGTTACCTAAAAGCGGCGGATATTGCCAAGAAAGCTTATAAAGAAGGCTTACCGATTCTTGATGTAGCAGAAAGAGAAACCGATCTTAGTCGAGAAGAGCTCAGCAAGCTGCTTGATCCAACCACACTGACACAAGGTGGCATTGCAGGTTAGTTAGAAAACTGACAGGCATTTGCTAAAACTCGCTGAAATAGCAGAGACAAAAAAGGCCTCATACGAGGCCTTTTCAATATCCGTTAGCAAGCCCGAACGTGCTAATCCGAACCTGTTAATTCAAGCTAGCTCACTCGATTCAATACCGCTCTGAGTTTTAACGGCTTCACTGGCTTGGCAATAAAGCTAAAGCTGTTGGCCTTTATCGCTGCCAACATATCATCAGTTCTATCTGCACTAATAATGACCCCTTCAAAGGAATCTCCAAGGCGCAAGCGACATTGTTGCAACACCTCAAGTCCCGTTCGGCCATTATCGAGACGGTAATCCGAGAAGATCACATCCGGCTGCCAATCGTCATCGAGACACTTCAAGCTTTCAACCAGATCAACCGCTGTCTTAACCTCACAGCCCCAACGACCAATCAGGTTTTCCATCCCGACCAAAATCTCGCGCTCATTATCGACACACAAGATTTTCAGGTGCTCGATGTCGCTGGTTGCCATTGGCGCTGAAGCTTGCACAATTGGAGCCACCTGTTCGGCTCTTGCTAAGGTGATAGAGAAAACACTGCCTTGCCCCGGCCATGAACGCATCGATATTTGATGACCAAGCACATGAGCAATACCTTTCGAGATAGCCAGCCCTAACCCCAATCCTTGATCGGCTCGTACTTGGCTGCCACGAGTAAACTCTTCGAAGATCTCTTGTTGCTTATCTTCATCGATACCGGTTCCGTTATCCCACACATCGATTCGCACCTGTCCATTCACTCTTCTCGCACCCAGTACCACTTTCCCTTCAGGGTTATAGCGGAACGCATTGGTCAAAAAATTCTGAATCACACGCCTTAACAGCTTTGGGTCTGAGTGAATGAACAATGACGATGGAATCATCTTAAACTCAATTTTCTGCTGTCTCGCTAAGGCGCTAAATTCCGCGTTCAAGTTGGTCAGAACATCATGCACGGCAATCGCGTGAATGTTGGTTTCTAACTTTCCGGACTCCAATCGAGAAATATCCAGCAAGTCGCCAATCAAATCTTCTGCGGCGCCAAGTGCACTCTCGATATGAGACGAAAGCTGCTTCACCTCTTGCTCTTTTGCTACTTCGGAAAGTGATGAAGCAAACAAGCGTGCAGCATTGAGTGGCTGCATCAAATCGTGACTCACGGCAGCAAGAAAACGACTCTTAGATTGGGACTCTTGGTCAGAAATTTGGGTCGCCTTGACCAAGCGATGGTTCAATTTTTCGAGCTCTTGAGTTCGCTCATGCACTCTCGATTCCAAACTTTCGTTGGCATCTTTTAGCGCTTGCTCTGCTTGTCTGAATACCGTGATGTCGGTAAAGCTCATAACAAATCCACCACTCGGCATTGGGTTACCTTGCACCTCAATCACTCGGCCATCAGGACGAATACGAGATGAGGTGTGTCGCGTGCCTTGTTCCAGGTGATAAACACGACGTCGAACGTGATCTTCTGGGTCACCCGGGCCACACAAACCTTGCTCGGCATTGTGACGAATCACATCTGAAATAGGTCGGCCGACTTGAATCAAGCCAACAGGGAATTCAAACAGCTCTAAGTAGCGTTGATTCCACGCCACCAGCCTCATTTGTTTGTCTATTACTGCAATGCCTTGTCCTATGTGTTCAATCGCACCTTGCAGTAAACCACGGCTGAAGTCGTACAGTTCAGAGGCTTCATCAACGATGGTCGCCACTTCCTCAAGCTGCATGTTTCTACCCTGCAAAGCCGAAGTGAGTACTAACTTAGCGGAAGAAGCACCGAATACCCCTGCGAGTACGCGCTCTGCGTGTCGAATCAAACTCGCGGGCGCTTGTTGATTGGGAAGCAGTGGCTGACCATGTTGCTGCCAATAGCTATGCAATGCGCTTTTCGCTCGCTTGCGACCTACAAAACGCGAGGCGAGCATCTCTAATTCAGCCACCGTAACTCGGTTTTGATAAAGACTGATGTTTTCATTTTCAGGCAGTGGAGTGCCAACAAATGCCGCTGATTGTAAGCGCTCACTTAGGCTTGGTCGTGTCGTCATCGAGACCACTACATAACACAGGGTATTGAGCAAGATACTCATCACAATACCCCAGTTTGAACTGCTGACATCCCAACTACTGAGCAGTTCTGGCGGCGTGATAATCCACAATAAAAGATTACTTTCACTATCGCCTGCCAACATACTGGTTTGGCTCATCAAGGTAATCAGCCAAATCAACGAGCCCACCATTAAGCCGACATAAACGCCCTTGCGGTTACCCGGGCGCCAGTACAAACCACCGATAAGTGCTGGAGCGAATTGAGCAATCGCAGCAAAGGAAAGAAAGCCAATCGCTGACAGTGAATGAATGGTATCGAGCGCCTGATAAAACAGCCAAGCACCCAGTAACAGCAGTAAAATTAGTCCGCGGCGAATCACTAATAACAGGCCAGAAAAGTGCCGATGGGTTCTTTGGGTTAGACGCATACGGCGTAGTAACAATGGCATCACTAAATCGTTCGACACCATGATCGCCAAAGCGATGGTCGAAACAATCACCATGCCACTCGCCGCCGAAGTACCACCAAGGAAAGCCAGCAACGCAATGTGATTAGCGCCTTCTGCCATTGGCACACTGATCACGTAGGTATCCGCTGGCATGCCAGTAAGTAGCCCTTGTCCTGCCCAAGCAATTGGCAGCACGAACAGTCCCATCAAAATCAGGTAAAGCGGAAACAACCAGCGAGCGGTATGCAAATCTTGAGGACGTTCGTTCTCTACCACCATGGTATGGAACTGGCGCGGCAGACAGACAATCGCCAGCATGGTTAAAACGGTATGAATTATTAAGGTCGGAATATTGGGTGATTCGTAGGTGGAAGCCGCCACATCAAGCAGGTCGATTTTGTCGCTGCTCATCGCCAGATACATGATGAACAAGCCAACAATCAAGAATGCCGCTAGCTTAACGATGGACTCAAATGCTACCGCCATCATCATGCCACGGTGGTGCTCCGTGTTGTCGATATGTCTCGTACCAAACAGCATGGTGAAGATAGCCAGTGCACCAACTACAAACCAAGAGACGTGATAATCCTGATAACCGAAGTCAGCCGCTAGGTTGGGCGCAACAATATCCAGCCCCATGGTGATACCACGTAATTGCAGTGCGATATAAGGAAGAATACCGACCACAGCAATCACGGTAACGGCCACCGCTAAGCCCTGAGATTTTCCGTAACGAGCCGCGATAAAGTCGGCAATCGAGGTGATGTGCTCCCGCTTCGCAATCAGGATCAGCCGCGCCAAGATCCGCCAGCCTAGTGTAAAGACCAGAATCGGAGCGAGATAAATGGGTAAAAAAGACCAAGGGTTATTGCTCGCCTGCCCGACCGTTCCATAGAAGGTCCAAGAGGTACAATACACTGCAATCGAAAGGCTATAGATCCACGGGCGCCAACGCGATAACCAACGAACCTGCCTGTCTCCATACCAAGCGATCAAAAATAACACGCCCAAGTAGGCTAAAGAGACTGGAATTACTATCCATCCTTGCATTTAAAACCCTTTTTTCATCCATAAAAAAACCTCTCCATAAGGGAGAGGTTTCATTTAACTAAGGATGAGTGATTAACTCAATCGCATCGCTTAAATTCTGTGCTTTAGACTCTAATTATCAGCATTTGCTGTGAGACTCTGACTGTTCCGAATCCGATTGATTGATCTCAACCACTGAACTTCTTTCATCCAGTTTAATGAACAAGGCCAATCCGCCCATCGCAGCCATACCCCAGAAGATATTAGCCCCCCAAAGCTCATAACCCCAACCACTTAAGGTGGTCATCAGTGCAATAAAGGCACCCAATGGAATCGCGTTATACAGAGCTTGTAGCGCAACCATCTTGTTTTGTTCTTCAGATTGGATGTATTGAATCGCGGCGATGTGTGCCATCGCAAAGGTCACACCGTGCAACAACTGCACCATAACCAGTGCGAAAATCGCTGTCGTTGATGCGGTAATCCCCCAACGAGCCATCACCCCAATAGCCGCGACGACAAACAAAGTACGAAGTGACCAGCCTGAGAATAATCGCTTGCTCAGAGCAAACACTGCGACCTCGGCACCCACACCTAAACTCCATAGGTAACCAATAATCGCTTCAGAGTGCCCCGCTTCTTTCCAATAAATCGCACTAAAACTGTAGTAAGCCGCATGACTACCTTGCAGCAGCGCCATCAAGGCTAAAAATTTTACCACTGACGACTCACGCAGCAGTTCACCTAGTTTTGGTCGCGCCGCTTGCTGCTCAGATTGCGTTACTGGCATCACGTTGGGATTTCTCATCGCCAAAATCAATGACAACAACACGCCCGCAAGTGCAGTATACAAAATCATGTCGGTGCCAAATTGTGCCACCAAATAGCCAACAACCGTTGAACCCGCGATAAAGGCAATTGAACCCCAAAGACGAGTTCGGCCGTAGTCGAGCATTTTCAAACGACTGTAATGGTTCGCCATGGCATCAGAAAGAGGAATGATCGGCCCACAACAGAGGTTAAACAATACCGTTGCCAACAACATCAGTATAAAACTGCCACCGGTGAAGAAATGGAAGCCAACAAACAGCAACGCAGCGAAACTCAAACAGCGTAGCGTTGGCATCAAGTGTTCAACTTTATGGATACGCGGCGTAATCACAAGGTTTGCCACACAACGCGTCGCAAAGCCGATACCGATCAATACGCCAATATCACCAGCAGACACGCCTTGGTCTTCAAACCATAACGCCCAAAATGGCAAATACACGCCATACGCAAAAAAGAAACCAAGAAAATACTGAGAGATCCAGCCGTAGGGTGAAGGGCTAAACATAAATGACCTATAAAGTGTGCAGAAAAAGGCAGCACCAATTATGCCTATCTCGCATACGATGAAAAAGGGAATTATTACTGGGATAGTATTCCCATATTCAATGGGTCTGGATATCGCATTTCAACAAGAGATTTCACGCTCATTAATACCCATACTCGCATTTAGACTAAAGTCGTCTGGAGCTTCACTGGTATTTTGCCAGACTGATTAAAGACTCCCATTTCTTTCTTGTGATGCTTATGCCTGACAAATTTAATATGCAGCACCCACCCTTCGATAGCCTGTCCGACTCTGAACAGTTGAAGCTTCGCTCTTCATTAGACGTGGTATATTACCGCTCTCAAGAAGTGATACTGGAAGCTGATAGGCCGAGTCGACACCTGCACATTTTGATCAAAGGGGCAGTTGAAGAGCGCGCGAGCAGTGATGGCGAGATTTACGCACACTATGCCAATGACGACATTTTTGATGTCCGCAGCCAGTTTGAACCTCACACAAAACACCAATATATCGCACTCGAAGATACATTAAGTTACTTGCTGCCCACCGATATTTTTCTTGACCTTTACCACGCCAATGGCCAATTCGCTGCCTACTTTGATAGTAACCTCTCGACACGAAAAGCTCTAATTGAAGCCGCCCAGCAGCAACAGAACCTTGCCGAATTTATATTGACCAAAGTGGATGAGTCTATCTACCACCCACCACTGATACTTGAACCGAACCAACCTATCAACCAAGTCACTCAAACCCTTAAAGAACGAGGGTTGGACTCGGCTCTAGTTCATTTAGAACATGATGATCCAAAAGCTTTTGGATCATCATGTTCCTTACCGTATGGAATCGTCACTCGAACCAATTTATTGCATGCTGTGATGCTCGATAATTTCCCACTGGATGCGCCCGTCGGCAAGATCGCGACGTTTCCGGTGATGCACGTAAATCAAGGCGACTTCTTGTTTAACGCCATGATCACCATGACTAGAAATCGAGTAAAAAGGTTGATGGTTTGTGATGGTCAAAATGCGGTCGGCATGGTGGATATGACACAGATCCTCAGTGCATTCTCTACTCATTCTCACGTTCTCACTTTGCGTATTGCTCGTGCCACCAGCGTTGAAGAATTGGCAATGGCCTCTAACAAACAGCGTCAACTGGTCGATAGCTTGCTCAGTAATGGGATTCGCACACGCTTTATCATGGAGCTGATTTCTGCAGTCAACGAACAGATCATAGAGAAGGCTTTTGAGTTGATGATCCCACCGGCACTGCACAATCATTGCTGCCTGATCGTATTGGGGTCTGAAGGTCGCGGAGAACAAATCCTTAAAACCGACCAAGATAATGCGCTGATTATTCAAGATGGTTTGGAATGGCATCAATGCCAAAGTGCCATGAACGACCTCACTCATACCCTTCAACAATTGGGTTATCCGTTATGCCCGGGCAACGTGATGGTAAACAATCCGAAATGGGTGCATTCAGAGCAAGAGTGGAAACAAACCCTGACCAGTTGGGTAAGAAAAGCAACGCCAGACACCGTGATGGATATCGCCATCATGGCGGATGCGCACGCGGTGGCAGGAAACAGAGAACTTTTAAAACCGGTCAAGCAGCACCTGAGTGATTTGATGCTAGGACAGGAATTGATTCTGACTGAATTCTGCCGCCCTGCTCTTAACTTTTCGGTTCCCCTCACCCTGTTTGGTAATGTGAAGCAATCCAAGTCAGGGCTCGATATCAAACAAGGTGGTATTTTCCCTATCGTGCATGGTGTGAGAGCACTTTGTCTTGAGCATGGTGTCACCGTAAACAACACCTTCGAACGCATTGAGCAACTGGTCAGCAAGAAAGTGCTTGAGCAAAGCACCGCCGACAACCTCAATGAAGCACTCAAACAATTCTTTAAGTGGCGCTTAGCCCAAAGACTTTCTCAGCAACACAGCAGCAACAAGATTAACGTCAAACTGATGGAGCGAGCAGACCGAGACTTACTTCGTCATAGCCTACACGTGGTGAAGAAATTCAAGCAATGGCTCGGCTACCACTATCAGATACGAGATTAGGCGATTGAACGATGAATAGGTTGGTTCGCTATTACTGGCATCACAAGCTCAAAGGCTCTCTCTATCAGCCTCTGTTTACTGCGCCTATTGATCATGAATACGTATCGCTCGATTGTGAAACCACCAGCCTCGACCCCAATCAAGCCGAATTGGTCACCATTGCCGCGACCAAGATCATCGGTAATAGAATCATTACTAGCCAACCTTTTGAAGTCCGATTGCGCGCTCCGCAATCGCTCGATTGCAATTCAATAAAAATCCACCGCATTCGTCATCAAGATCTAAAACACGGCATCGAAGAAAAACAGGCTTTAATCGAGCTACTGAACTTCATTGGAAATCGTCCTTTAGTCGGTTATCACATACGCTATGATAAAAAAATTCTCGACCGCGCCTGTTTAAAACAGCTTGGATTTCCACTGCCTAATCGATTAGTCGAAGTAAGCCAACTCTACCAAGACAAACTCGAAAGACAGCTGCCCAATGCTTACTTCGATCTCAGTATGGACGCCATCTGCCGCCAGCTGGATTTGCCTATCCCAGTCAATAAACATGATGCATTACAAGATGCTATCTCCGCTGCGCTGATCTTTGTTCGCCTTAAACACGGTGATTTACCTCGTTTCAACTCTTCTTATTCTTAATTCAATCATTGCCTCTCAACATAGAGAGCAATATCGAAAAAATGAACTTAACTCGCTATTTTGTAAGTGAAAAGCGCCGTCTCATCCTAAAGTCTAATTGTGGAAATCGCCGTCCTAGCCGAGAGTGATAGCACAACGACAGTCCTGTAATAGACTTAGAAACTGAACACAAAGGAAGTTGCCAGTTCATTAAGAATGTAGGCACAAGGAGAGATGCAATGAGTGAAGCCCACGTTTATCCGGTAAAAGAAAGTATTAAATCAACCACACACGCGGATAATGACACTTACCTAGCCATGTACCAACAATCTGTTTCTGACCCTGAAGGCTTTTGGGGTGAACACGGAAAAATCGTTGATTGGATTAAGCCTTTCACACAAGTAAAAAATACCTCTTTCGACCCAGGCCACATTGATATTCGCTGGTTTGAAGATGGCACTCTTAATGTTTCGGCTAACTGTATCGACCGCCACCTTGCTGAGCGCGGTGATGAAGTCGCTATCATCTGGGAAGGCGATGACCCTGCTGATGATAAAACCCTAACCTTTAACGAACTGCACAAAGAAGTGTGCCTGTTTTCAAATGCTCTAAAAGAGCAAGGCGTACGTAAAGGTGATGTGGTTTGTTTATACATGCCAATGGTTCCAGAAGCTGCAGTTGCGATGCTGGCATGTACCCGTATCGGTGCGGTTCACACAGTGGTATTCGGTGGTTTCTCACCTGAAGCACTGTCTGGTCGTATTATCGATTCAAATTCTAAAGTCGTGATCACTGCCGATGAAGGCGTGCGTGGCGGCCGTGCGGTTCCACTGAAGAAAAACGTCGATGAAGCACTGACTAACCCTGAAGTGAAGAACATCGAGAAGGTTGTCGTATTCAAACGCACTGGCGGCGATGTTGCTTGGCATGAACACCGTGATGTGTGGTGGCATGATGCTATCGCAAACGTATCTGAGGATTGCCCACCAGAAGAGATGAATGCGGAAGATCCTCTCTTCATTCTTTATACGTCTGGTTCCACAGGTAAGCCTAAAGGTGTAATGCACACCACAGGTGGTTACCTTGTTTATGCAGCCATGACCTTCAAATACGTGTTCGATTACCAAGAAGGCGAAACTTTCTGGTGTACAGCCGATGTGGGTTGGATTACCGGTCACACATACCTTGTTTACGGACCGCTTGCTAATGGCGCAAAAACGATTCTGTTTGAAGGCGTGCCGAATTACCCGAACACAAGCCGCATGAGTGAAGTGGTCGATAAGCATCAAGTTAATATTCTTTATACTGCACCAACGGCGATTCGTGCCCTAATGGCAAAAGGTAATGAAGCGGTTGAAGGAACTTCTCGTGACAGCCTAAGAGTCATGGGCTCGGTAGGTGAACCTATCAACCCAGAAGCGTGGGAGTGGTACTACAAAACGATTGGTAATGAGCAATCTCCGATTGTCGATACATGGTGGCAAACAGAAACAGGCGGCATCTTAATCGCACCACTACCGGGCGCAACCGACCTAAAACCGGGTTCAGCGACTCGTCCATTCTTCGGTGTGCAACCCGCGCTTGTCGACAACATGGGCAACATCATTGAAGGCGCAACTGACGGCAACCTAGTCATTCTAGATTCTTGGCCTGGACAAATGCGTACAGTTCATGGCGATCATGACCGTTTTGAACAGACTTACTTCTCTACTTTTAAAGGTATGTACTTCACCAGTGACGGCGCTCGTCGCGATGAAGACGGTTACTACTGGATTACTGGTCGTGTCGATGACGTGCTTAACGTATCAGGTCACCGTATGGGTACCGCTGAGATTGAATCGGCTCTAGTAGCGTTCGATAAGATCGCTGAGGCCGCGATTGTGGGTATCCCTCATGATATTAAAGGCCAAGCGATTTACGCTTACATCACGCTGAATGATGGTGAGTTCCCAACTGCAGAGCTTCATAAAGAAGTGAAAGATTGGGTACGTAAAGAGATTGGTCCAATTGCAACGCCAGATGTACTGCACTGGACTGACTCTCTACCAAAAACTCGTTCTGGTAAAATCATGCGTCGTATCCTGCGTAAAATCGCGACTGGCGATACAGGTAACCTAGGTGATACCTCGACACTGGCCGACCCAAGCGTGGTTGATAAGCTTATTGCCGAGAAAGCAGAACTGGCATAAGCAACCAGTCACAGCAGCTAATCACTGTTTAAAACAGCCCTTTCTAAACCGTCATCTATGTGGCTAATGCCGTTCGGATAAGCATTACTGCTTGAACCTAAACGGATATTTGGCTGGAACAAAGAGGACTGAACGTGGAAACGTTCGGTCCTTTCTTTTATCCGGAAGAATGAAGTGACTCAGACTTTCTCTCATCCTTTTAAGTTTGACTGGTAGGGTTCCGTCTGGGCTTAAAGCTAGCCAACGTAATTGCGCATCAATAAGGTTAATTGCGGCGGTAAAACTTACCCTAGTTGCTCGAACCCCGGCTTCTGAAGCTATCTTAACCATCTCTAATCGCACTAAGTTATAGGCAAGTAATACGCCCCAAAGCTCTTGCTTCACTCCGGCAGAAAAACGACTTCGTAAAGTGACGTGACTTTGCAGTTGAGTCTGTTTAATTTCACCATAACCTTCTTCTATCTCCCAGCGTTGCCAATAAATACGCAGCAGGCTTTCTAGCGAGTATCTACTAGGGTCTGTAAGTGAAGTAATAAAACCTTTTATCTCACCTTTTGGCTCTTGATATAGGACTAATCTGGCTTCCCAACGTGCGGGTAAATTCGGATTCTGCCGTTGAGCTTGAGGAGAGATAGGCATTGAGATGAGCATGTCGTTCTCAGCATATTTCTCCAACACTTCATAGCGTAGCTTACGTTTTGCAGGCATTAACCAGTGAGCATTTTCCGCACTCTCTTGCCACGACAACAAAAGGTCTGCCGAGAAATAACAACGATCAAATAAGGTCAATGAGTGTGCGGGGATATCATTGAATAGGCGCTTGGCTAGGGTCGTTTCACCGACATGACAACCATCAAAAGCTGCCCCCATAATCATTCGTGTTTCTGTTGACATCAAAGCGACTAAACGAAGTTGAGGGTAAGGTTTCAATTTTTTAGAGATGAACCCAAATTCTTCAGCGTTCTCTGTGGAATCTTGACACCTAAATGTTGTCCCATCGACAGCAAGAACATTAAGCCCTAAGTCTTTGTCTTGTTGAAGGATATCTTCGCGCCAAGCCTTTACCGTTGTGTGAAACAGAGCCGCTAACGGACTCTCATCTAGACGTCGGCGTGAATCAGTTAGGACACTGGGTGCAACACGAGACCAACTATCTTCAGGTTTAGGCTGAAGTGCGATGTCTAATGAACTGCATACCTCTTTGATAGACATGTTGCGTTGCAGTCCCATCCAAATAACTAACCAGACAGCTTGCTGAGCGGGAAGTCGGCGTCGTCTTATGCTCGCTTTATTGGTTTCAAGAAGAGCTTGTTCTATCCACTCAATCTGAATGGCGTCGACGACAGATTCATAATTGTCGGCATCTTCAATGGTCTCGTGTGCCATTGCTAATTCTTGTTCAAGCATAAAAAAAATCCCCATCAACGTTGTTGATGGGGATTATCTGCTAACTGCAAGATCGTTCAAGTCTTCTTAAACGATCGGCATTACATCTATGTGGCGGTTTTTTTATGGCTGATCTTGATCTCAAATATCCCGCCCCAAATTAAGGCTAAGACGCTTTTTTGTTAAGTTGGTAACAATTCCAAGCTGTATCAATAGGAGATTAGACCAGTAAATTGCTGCGATTTGCGCTGAATTAGCTATAATCTGGTTCTAATTTTTAAATTTGGGTTTTTCTCACTGGAAATTAACCGCAAATTTTCAATAAAATGGCAACATTCACGTTCGTAAACACGATAAAGGAAGATAGCCCCACGATGTCTACAAAGTTTCGCATTCTAGTTTTAAATGGCCCAAACCTTAACCTGTTAGGCCTTAGAGAGCCTGCACACTACGGTTCTCAAACACTTGACCAGATTATTAGCTCACTGACCGAGCAAGCGAAAACACACGATGTTGAGCTATCTCACTTACAGTCAAATCGTGAGTATGAACTGATTGAAGCTATCCATAGTGCTTATCAAAATGTTGATTTTATCATTATCAACCCAGCAGCCTTTACACATACCAGTGTGGCACTGCGTGATGCACTACTTGGCGTTGCAATCCCATTTATTGAGGTTCATCTATCGAATGTTCACGCACGTGAACCATTCCGCCACCACTCTTACCTATCTGATAAAGCAGAAGGTGTGATTTGTGGCTTAGGTGCCCAAGGTTATCAATTTGCTTTGACCGCTGCGCTCAGCAAGCTCAATTCAAAGTAAACATAAACAACGAACTATTACTAACCTACTCAGTCATAGAGTAAGTTCAATTAACAGATAAAGAGAAAGAAACAATGGATATTCGCAAAATCAAAAAGCTAATCGAATTGGTTGAAGAGTCTGGTATTTCTGAGCTAGAAATCTCTGAAGGTGAAGAGTCAGTACGAATCAGTCGTAACAGCACTGCACCTGTAGCACCTGTTCAATATGCAGCGGCTCCAGCACCTGTAGCAGCAACTCCTGCGGCGGCACCTGTAGCAGCAGAAGCAGCAGCTCCTGCAGTTCCAGCTGGTCACCAAGTTCTTTCTCCAATGGTTGGTACTTTCTACGGCGCTCCAAGCCCAGACGCAAAACCATTCGTTAAAGTTGGTCAATCTGTAACGGCTGGCGAAACGCTATGTATCGTTGAAGCAATGAAAATGATGAACCAAATCGAAGCTGATAAATCTGGTGTTGTAACAGCTATCCTAGTTGAAGACGGTCAACCAGTAGAATTCGACCAAGCTCTAGTAATTATCGAATAATAGAGAGCACTCATTATGTTAGATAAATTAGTAATCGCGAACCGTGGTGAGATTGCACTACGTATTCTGCGTGCATGTAAAGAGCTTGGCATTAAAACGGTAGCGGTTCACTCAACTGCTGACCGTGACCTTAAGCACGTACTGCTTGCAGACGAAACCATTTGTATCGGTCCAGCTCGTGGTATCGATAGCTACCTAAACATCCCTCGTATCATCAGCGCAGCTGAAGTTACAGGTGCAGTAGCTGTTCACCCTGGCTACGGCTTCCTATCTGAAAATGCAGACTTCGCAGAACAGGTAGAGCGCAGTGGCTTTATCTTTGTTGGCCCTAAAGCTGAAACCATTCGCATGATGGGTGACAAAGTGTCAGCTATCACGTCAATGAAGAAAGCTGGTGTACCTTGTGTACCAGGTTCTGACGGCCCTCTTGACGACGACGAAGCAAAAAACAAAGCGCACGCTAAGCGCATTGGCTTCCCAGTTATCATCAAGGCATCTGGCGGCGGCGGCGGTCGTGGTATGCGTGTTGTTCGTTCTGAAGCAGAACTAACAGAAGCTATCGCGATGACTCGTGCTGAAGCAAAAGCATGTTTCAACAACGACATGGTTTACATGGAGAAATTCCTAGAAAACCCACGTCACATTGAAGTACAAGTGCTTGCAGATGGCCAAGGTAATGCTATCCACCTAGGTGAGCGTGACTGTTCAATGCAGCGTCGTCACCAGAAAGTTGTGGAAGAAGCGCCAGCTCCAGGTATCACTGAAGAGATGCGTAAGTACATCGGCGAACGCTGTACTCGTGCATGTATTGAGATCGGTTACCGCGGTGCAGGTACATTTGAATTCCTATACGAGAACGGTGAGTTCTACTTCATCGAAATGAACACTCGTATCCAGGTTGAACACACGATTACTGAAATGGTAACGGGTATCGACCTAGTGAAAGAACAGCTACGTATTGCAGCTGGTCAGCCTCTATCATTCACTCAGGATGATATTAAGCTGCGCGGCCACTCAATCGAATGTCGTATCAATGCTGAAGATCCAGTTCGTTTCCTACCTTCACCAGGTAAGATTGAACGTTTCCACGCACCAGGTGGCATGGGCGTACGTTGGGAATCTCACATCTACACGGGTTACACAGTGCCACCACACTACGATTCAATGATTGGTAAGCTGATCACTTACGGTGAGAACCGTGATGTTGCTATCGCTCGTATGAAGAACGCATTGGGTGAAATGATTATTGAAGGTATTAACGTTAATACCGAGCTTCAACTGTCTATTATGAACGACGAAAACTTCCAACACGGTGGTGCAAACATCCACTACCTTGAGAAGAAACTTGGTTTGTCATAATCCGTTCGTTTAAGAACAGTCAAAATGCTCACTTCGGTGAGCATTTTTGTTTTTGAACCGCCGAAAAAATCAATCTTTAATCCCCATTATATTCCGTGGGGTTTTGGTGAATTTGCTCATATTTTCTGCTAGACTCGCCATCCAATTTTTCTCATATAGAAGATGCAGCCATGCCTTGGATTCAAATCAAGCTTAATGCTACCAATGAAAATGCCGAACAAATCGGCGACATGTTAATGGAAGAGACTGGTGCTCTTTCTGTAACTTTCCTGGATGCACAAGATACCCCTGTATTTGAGCCTCTGCCGGGCGAAACTCGCCTTTGGGGTGATACTGACATTCTGGCGCTTTACGACGCTGAGACTGATACTGGTGTCGTTCTAGCGCAGATTAAAGCAAGCAACATGTTCCCTGCAGACTTTGCTCATAAAGTAGAGCAAATTGAAGACAAAGATTGGGAACGTGAATGGATGGACAACTTCCACCCAATGAAGTTTGGTGAGCGTTTATGGATTTGCCCTAGCTGGCGCGATATCCCTGAACCTGACGCTGTAAACGTAATGCTAGATCCAGGCCTTGCATTTGGTACAGGTACTCACCCGACAACGGCATTGTGTCTTGAGTGGCTTGAAGGCCTAGACCTTACAGGCAAAACCGTGATCGACTTCGGTTGTGGCTCTGGCATCCTTGCGATCGCTGCGATCAAACTAGGCGCGGCAAAAGTTATCGGGATCGACATTGATCCTCAAGCTCTGCTTGCATCAAAAGACAACGCACAACGCAATGGCGTTGCTGAGCAACTAGAGGTGTTCTTGCCACAAGATCAACCGGAAGGTTTGCTAGCAGACGTTGTTGTTGCCAACATTCTTGCAGGTCCATTACGCGACCTTTCTGGCATCATCAAGGGCCTAGTTAAGCCAAATGGTGTACTTGCGATGTCGGGTGTTTTAGATACACAAGCAGAAGATGTTGCGACTTATTATCGTGATGAGCTTCACATTGATCCGATCATCGAACAACAAGAATGGTGTCGAATCTCAGGTCGCAAGCAAGGCTAGACAAGACTTTGGGTGCTAATTGACTGAAATTTAAACAAATTACAAAAACAAATTGTAAATGCTCAAATATTAGTCTTTTCACGCAGCGAAAAAATGCGTAAAATGCGCGCCCTTGCTGGTACAGAACTGTGATGACATTTTTGAAAATCGGAAATTATCAACTTAAGAACAATCTAATCGTCGCTCCTATGGCTGGCGTAACGGATAGACCATTCCGTGAGTTGTGTCTTCGCTACGGTGCGGGGATGGCAGTCAGTGAAATGATGTCCTCCAATCCGAAAGTTTGGAAAACGTCAAAGTCTCAGCAGCGTATGGTACATGAAGGCGAATCGGGCATTCGTTCAGTACAAATCGCTGGTGCAGATCCACAGCTTATGGCCGAGGCTGCTCAATTTAATGTCGATAACGGTGCGCAAATCATCGATATCAACATGGGGTGTCCAGCCAAAAAAGTGAATAAAAAGCTTGCGGGCTCAGCCTTACTGCAGCATCCAGAACTCATTGAAGACATTCTGAAAGCTGTGGTAAATGCTGTCGACGTTCCAGTAACGTTGAAAACGCGCACAGGCTGGGATACAGACAATAGAAACTGTGTCCAAATCGCGAAAATAGCCGAAGACTGCGGCATACAAGCTCTTGCCCTCCATGGAAGAACACGCGCTTGTATGTACAAAGGTGAGGCAGAATACAAACACATTAAAGCAGCGAAACAAGCAGTATCTATTCCGGTTATCGCTAACGGTGATATCGATAGTCCGGAAAAAGCGAAGTTTGTGCTGGAGTACACCGGCGCTGATGCTTTAATGATAGGTCGACCTGCCCAAGGACGTCCTTGGATTTTTAACGAAATCCTACACTATTTGGAAAACGGCACCACGATGGACCCACTCCCGATTTCGGAAGTGAAAGACATCATGCTTGGTCACGTGCACGCTCTACATGAATTTTATGGAGAGTTTTTAGGCCCTCGCATCGCTCGTAAGCATGTGGGTTGGTATCTAAAAGAACATGAACAAGCGAGTGAGTTTCGCCGTACCTTCAACGCATTCGAAGCAGGTGATCTGCAGCTTGAGGCGCTAGAAGGTTTTTTTGATAACGTTGCACCATAATTACGAGAAGAGCTAGACCGAATATGTTCGAACAAAATCTGACTTCAGAAGCATTGACAGTAACTACAGTTACATCACAAGACCAAATCACGCAGAAGCCACTACGTGACTCAGTTAAAGCATCATTGAAAAATTACCTTGCTCAATTAAACGGTCAAGAAGTCAGCGAGTTATACGAATTAGTATTAGCTGAAGTTGAACAGCCACTACTAGACACTATCATGCAATACACTCGCGGTAATCAAACTCGCGCAGCAACCATGATGGGTATTAACCGCGGTACTCTTCGCAAGAAACTTAAAAAATACGGCATGAACTAATCGTTCTTTCGTAATTTATTGAATGGAAAGCCAAGCTCATTTTTGAGTTTGGCTTTTTTTTGGCTTGTAGAACTGTAATAGATGGCTGATTACTCTCCAGTGCGACAGCAGCGCTCTTTATCAAGGTTTGCTGAATCCAAGGCTGCCAGAATAGAACAATGGCTTGCATCGTCGTCTACGTGGCCACAACACGCATCATTAATCTTTTTAAGTGCGGTGCGAATCTTAGTTAACTCGGTAATTTTCTCATCAATCATCTCCAACTTGGCTGTTGTAATCGATTTAACTTCGGCACAACTGTGCTGCGTCGCTTCCAAGCGAATCTCGAGTAATTCTTTAATCTCATCCAAACTCAGCCCCAACGCTTTAGATTTGAGAATAAACGTCACCTGTTTCTGGTTATTTTCATCATATAGGCGATAACCCGACTCACTGCGACGGGCTGGCGCGATAAGGTTATTCTTCTCATAAAATCGCAAGGTATCGGCCGTCACACCGCACCGTTTCGCTAATTCACCGATCTGAAACATGTTTTTTCCTACTGTTTCGTCCATTCCACTATTAACCTTATCGTTACTTTTCAGGCTGAAATGACACTTTTCATAATTAATTTTGAGATGCCAAACGATTGCGCGAGCTTTTTTGTAATAAATTAGTTAGAATCTGCGCCATCAAATTTGGAGTTGGTTATCTTATAGCTAGATCATAAGACAAACCCAAAAGGTCTTTACCAAAACTGGCCAATATTTTATCTCTTACTGGTATCTAAGATAATCCACGCTAAGAAGGTAGAAACAAGTTCTTTTTTGGCAAATATCTTTATTTTAACCCCATGAATTTGAGGAAGATGGAAGCATGAATAACGCTCGTCCAATTCGCCGCGCTCTAATCAGCGTATCAGACAAAACTGGTATCGTTGAATTTGCACAAGCTCTTGCTAACCGTGGTGTAGATATCCTATCTACCGGTGGCACTGCTCGCCTGCTTGCTGAAAAAGGCATCTCTGTTACAGAAGTATCTGACTACACTGGTTTCCCAGAAATGATGGATGGCCGTGTTAAGACTCTGCACCCAAAAGTTCATGGTGGTGTTCTAGGCCGTCGTGGCCAAGATGATGACGTGATGGAAACTCACGGTATCAACCCTATCGATATGGTTGTTGTAAACCTATACCCATTCGCAGAAACCGTTGCTAAAGAAGGTTGTACCCTTGCTGACGCTGTTGAGAACATCGACATCGGCGGTCCAACAATGGTTCGCTCTGCAGCGAAAAACCACAAAGACGTCACTATCGTTGTTAACGCACACGACTACGAGCGCGTTGTCGCTGAAATGGACGCGAACGAGAAATCTCTAACGCTAGAAACTCGCTTCGACCTCGCTATCGCAGCATTCGAGCACACAGCTTCTTACGACGGCATGATCGCAAACTACTTCGGCACTATGGTTCCATCTTACGGTGAGAACAAAGAAGGTGACGAAGAAAGCAAGTTCCCTCGCACGTTCAACCAACAGTTCGAGAAGAAACAAGACATGCGCTACGGTGAGAACAGCCACCAAGCAGCGGCATTCTACGTTGAAGCAAACCCTGAAGAAGCGTCAGTGTCTACTGCTCGCCAAATTCAAGGCAAAGCCCTTTCTTACAACAACATCGCTGACACTGACGCAGCACTTGAGTGTGTGAAAGAGTTCGACCAGCCAGCATGTGTGATTGTTAAGCACGCTAACCCATGTGGTGTAGCACTAGGTGAAGACATCCTAGAAGCTTACGACCGTGCATTCAAAACAGACCCAACGTCTGCATTTGGCGGCATCATCGCTTTCAACCGTGAACTAGATGCTGCAACTGCAACGGCTATCACTGAGCGTCAATTCGTTGAAGTTATCATTGCACCTTCTGTTTCTGCTGAAGCAGTAGAAATCGTAGCGGCTAAGAAAAACCTTCGCCTACTTGAGTGTGGCGAGTGGACGACTAAGACAACAGGCTTTGACGTGAAACGCGTTAACGGTGGCTTGCTAGTTCAAGACCGCGACCAAGGCATGGTTTCTGAAGACTACTTAAAAGTGGTTTCTAAGCGCCAACCTACAGCTGAAGAGCTAAAAGACGCACTGTTCTGCTGGAAAGTAGCGAAGTACGTTAAATCTAACGCGATCGTTTACTCAAAAGGCGATATGACTATTGGTGTAGGCGCAGGCCAAATGAGCCGCGTTTACTCTGCGAAAATCGCAGGCATCAAAGCGGCAGACGAAGGTCTACAGGTTGAAGGTTGTGTGATGGCATCAGATGCATTCTTCCCATTCCGTGACGGTATCGACGCGGCAGCAGAAGCTGGCATCAAGTGTGTTATCCAACCGGGCGGCTCTATGCGTGATGACGAAGTTATCGCAGCAGCAGACGAGCACGGCATGGCGATGATCTTTACGGGCATGCGTCACTTCCGCCACTAATTTCCTCTTCGTATTTGGCACTGTGGCGTCGTTAGCTGCTTTCGCCCACCCCGGTCACATAGCAGACTATGCTCCCGGGGATGGGCTCAATTGCTGCCTAGCCACATCACCAACTACTTTGAGCAAGACTTATAATTTTGTTTTTTAAATATTCCAATATTTGAAATACGTAGAGCAAGTCAGTGACTTTAGTTCAAGGAAAACACGCGGAGCTTATGACCATAAGTGAGCATGTTTGACACAGAAATAAAGGCTCTGAAGCAGCTATAAGGATTTTAAAACATGAATGTACTAATTATTGGTGCTGGCGGTAGAGAACATGCTTTGGGTTGGAAAGCAGCACAAAACCCAAGCGTTGAAACAGTATTCATTGCTCCAGGTAACGCAGGTACTGCACTTGAGCCGAAACTTGAGAACGTAAACATCGGTGTTGAAGACATCGCTGGTTTAGTCGCGTTTGCTCAAGAGAAAAAAATCGAACTGACTATCGTTGGCCCTGAAGCGCCATTGGTTATTGGTGTGGTTGACGCATTCCGCGAAGTCGGTCTGCCTATCTTTGGCCCAACTCAAGCAGCAGCGCAGCTTGAAGGTTCGAAAGCATTCACTAAAGACTTCCTAGCTCGTCATGACATCCCAACAGGTTACTACGCAAACTTCACTGAGATTGACCCAGCTATCGCTTACGTACGTGAGCAAGGCGCACCAATCGTAGTGAAAGCAGATGGTCTTGCCGCTGGCAAAGGCGTTATCGTTGCGATGACACTTGAAGAAGCTGAAGATGCAATCAAAGACATGCTTGCTGGCAACGCATTTGGCGAAGCAGGCAGCCGCGTGGTGATTGAAGAGTTCCTTGAAGGCGAAGAAGCGAGCTTCATCGTTATGGTTGACGGCTCTAGCGTGCTTCCTATGGCCACCAGCCAAGATCACAAACGTGTTGGCGACAAAGACACGGGGCCTAATACTGGCGGCATGGGTGCTTACTCTCCAGCTCCAGTTGTGACTCCTGAAATCCACAACCGTATCCTTGAGGAAGTTATCTACCCAACGGTACGTGGTATGGATGCTGAAGGCGCGCCTTACACTGGTTTCCTTTACGCTGGCCTAATGATCGATGCTGATGGCACGCCTAAGGTTATCGAATACAACTGCCGCTTCGGCGACCCTGAAACACAACCTATCATGATGCGCATGGAGTCAGACCTTGTTGAACTTTGCCTAATGGCTATCGACGAGAAGCTGGACGAAGCTGAGTCTAAGTGGGATCCTCGCGCTTCGATCGGTGTTGTTCTTGCGGCTGGCGGTTACCCTGCTGACTACGCAAAAGGTGACGTTATTTCACTACCAACAAGCGAAGTTGAAGGCCAAAAGGTTTTCCATGCAGGTACTACAAATAACGAAGCTGGCGACGTTGTGACAAACGGCGGCCGTGTACTTTGTGCAACAGCGCTAGGTAACACAGTTTCTGAGGCTCAGGAGCGTGCTTACGCGTTAACGAAGCAAGTTAGCTGGAATGGTATGTTCCACCGCAATGACATTGGTTACCGTGCGATTGCGCGCGAGCAAGAGCAGTAATCAATGCCGCCACTCGCTTAATCCGAATACGGTGAGTGAGTGACGCAAAAACTGTTCGCAACAAAATGAAAAAAGGCGCCTCTAAGGCGCCTTTTTATTGCTTAATCTGCATCTGTACAGACAAATAAGCACTTGGCCTACCATAGGCCAAATACCCTTAATCCTTTGATTACTCACTACTCTTTCAGTAATGAAGGCCTAACGACACAATCATGGCTGTCTTCAGCTAGCATCAGTAACTCTTCCACGCTCATCTTACCCAGTGAATTACTGCCAAGAAACGCTGCATAGCTTTCCACAGATGCCAATCGGTCAATCACGAAGCTTGGTAAGGTCTGGTTAAATTCAATGCGATCAAATTCTCCACCAACACACGTCTTAAAAGAGCTGCCATCCCAGTAACCTTGAACCAGTCTGAGCCCTTCGTCATTCTGCTTCATAGTAGTATCTAGAACCGATTTAGCTTCTTTTTGGTAGTTTTCGAGCTGCTTAGCTTGGATAGGTAAGATTTTGCTGTCGATACGATACTGTTGATACACAGCTTCGCCTGACGTATTGAAACGCACATGGACACGATAAGGAACCAGTTCATTAGAAGAGTTACGTTGCTCGCCTTCACGAATGAATTCACGAAGCACGCCTTCTGACCAAGCATAGTCAGTTTGATACCAGCCGTAATCGCCCACAGTGACGTAGTCAGCTGAAGTATGAGGTTGTGTTAGCTTGTTTGTAACCCAGTAGAAACTTGTCGCGTCGCCCATGACTTGGCCGCCGGTATGAGTTTCAAATTGCTCTAGGTTTTTGCTAGGGCTTGTAGAAGAACAGCCAATAAGAAATGTAGATAATAGTGAAACGAGAAGAAATGCTTTTTTCATAAAAACCTGTACCGAGGTGGAATACGACTACCTCGGTACAGTTTAGATTATTTCACTGAATCTTTCAGCGCTTTACCTGCAACAAATGCTGGAACATTTGCAGCAGCGATTTGGATCTCATCACCAGTTTTTGGGTTACGACCAGTGCGAGCTGCACGGTGGTTTACTTTAAAAGTACCAAAACCAATTAGCTGAACTTGATCGCCATCTTTAAGAGCATCTGTAACACCGCCAAGAGTCGCTTCTAGAGCAGCTTTAGCTTGTGCTTTAGAAAGGTCCGCTTTTTCAGCAATAAAGTCGATTAATTGAGTCTTGTTCATTTTAGGTTTCCCTTCTTTGTATTTTTGAATTCAATTCACTCTAAAACATAAATGCCCCATCTGGCAAAGGTTTGTCGTCGATCTTTAGCTCTAATGCCGTAGTTTTAGCCATAATATGAGTAATAACTCACAATTTGTTACTGATTTTATTAAGCAAGCCCTTGTTTAAAAGGGGCTGAGAGCAAAATTAATGATGTCCTAGCCACTACTTTGTCACTATAATCCACGCTGAATCGCTGCTAAAGCGTACAATTTAATTTAAGGGCAAACATGCTGCTGCTAACTATTTATATCTCCATTGCTATTGGAGTTTCTTTCATTTGTTCTGTTTTGGAAGCTGTACTTTTGAGTATTAGTCCGAGCTACATTGCTCAACTAAAGCAAAATGGGCACCCTGCAGCAGAGTCTCTAGACAAACTGAAAACAGATATTGACCGCCCGCTTGCGTCAATTTTAACGCTCAACACCATCGCGCATACTATCGGTGCTGCGACAGCGGGTGCACAAGCGTCTGTCGTTTTTGGTAGCCAATGGTTAGGTGTTTTCTCTGCCGTGCTCACTCTAGGTATTTTGGTTTTGTCTGAGATTGTTCCAAAAACCATTGGTGCAACCTACTGGCGTCAACTTGCTCCGGCTTCAGCAAGCGTGCTTCGTTGGATGGTGTTCTTCCTAACACCATTTGTCTGGTTCTCAGAACAGATCACCAAACGCCTTGCTCGTGGCCACCAAGCACCAAAAATGCGTGATGAGCTATCTGCGATGGCGATTTTGGCAAAAGAGAGCGGCGAGTTTGCAGAAGGCGAGTCAAAAATCCTGAGCAACCTGTTGGGTATTCAAGATGTACCCGTGACTCAGGTAATGACACCGCGCCCAGTAGTATTCCGTGTTGATGCGGAAATGAGTGTGAATACGTTCCTAGAGCAACATAAAGACACGCCATTCTCACGTCCGCTGGTTTACAGCGAGCAGAGTGACAACATCATCGGTTTTGTTCACCGCTTAGAGCTGTTTAGATTGCAGCAAGCGGGTTGTGGTGAGAAAGCTCTGGGTGAAGTAATGCGCCCTATCCACGTGTTGCTGAACAACATGGGCTTGGCTAAGGCCTTTGACCAGATGATGGCAAACCGCCTGCAACTGTCTCTAGTTGTGGACGAGTACGGCACCATTCAAGGCATCATCACCCTAGAAGATATCTTTGAACACCTAGTGGGCGAAGAGATTGTCGACGAAGCGGATAAGACGACTGACATGCAAGAACTGGCGTTCCAACGCTGGGAAAAGTGGAAAGAGACACACGGTGTTATCGAAAACCGCGATGACGAGGACGAGCTAGAGGAAGAAACTCCTGCAGACGACGAATCATCAAAAGATAAGGCATCAAAAGACAAAGTGCAGAACGAAGACAATAAAGACGCTTAATCTAAATTTGATATCGTCAGATACAACAAAGGCTCCCTAGGGAGCCTTTGTTTTTATACGTACTTTGGTGCGATAACGAATTATAACGCCACACCAATGTTACTGACTGGGTCTTCACGCAGTTCGTGGCGTAGGTCTTTGATCAGCTCTAAGTCACGTTCAGTCGTTTCACGTAGAGGTCGGAAAATGGCCCACTGAACGTCCCACTCTTCACATACCGCTTCGTTTTCTTTCTGGTTTTCGTTCGTCACTTCTTCAGCGCCTTGAGCAAACTCAAGCTCAGCAACCGTCTTCACAGATTGTTGACTCACTTTAATTACCGCTTCCAACATATGTTCACGGTCAAGCAGACCATGAATGAGCGTTGCTAGGCCTTGGCACGCGTCCATTGCTGGGTAAACACCATAAAAATCAAAATCATCACCGCTAGGGAATAGCTCTTCAACCTTCTCAAGTTGACGCTCAAAGTTCACCTTTGCTGTTTTAACCGTCAGGATTTCCCAAATGCTATCCAAAACATCACGATAGATTCGAGCTTCCGCAAATTCTGTATTCTCACAAAACATGGCATAGTTAGGGTACATACGCTCACATAGACACGCCATAAAGGTAATTTGTTGCCAAGGTTCTAACTTTTCAAGACGAACCTGCAGTGGATTCTGAAGCATAGTCACTCAATAATTGCAGAAAAAGACAGCGAAAGTGTACTTGATAAACCCTGGGGGGAAAAGGTAAGCCGATGAACAATTTTACGAATAAGCTCTATATTCTTACTGAGCATGACGATACCTATACGCAACTGATTCTAAACCAAGATTTACCCGACCTAGAAATCACTCAAAACCCCGAATCAGCACAGATTGTCTTGGCGTCACCACCTCTAATCGCAGAGCGCCTCGGCGAGTTTAAAGACCTAGACTGGGTACAGAGTACCTATGCTGGAATCAATAAACTCACTCAGCCAGATTTGCGTCAGGACTATACTCTAACCAACGTCAAAGGCATCTTTGGCCCAGCTATCGCAGAATACGTGTTAGGTTACACAATCAGTCACTGTAGACACTTCCCTCATTACCACCAGCATCAACAACAACGAAACTGGCAGCCACAGCTTTATACTAGCCTAACTGACAAAACTATGGTGATTTTAGGAACAGGTTCAATCGGCAGTCATTTGGCAAAAACCGCGACGGCTTTTGGTATTCATACCATAGGTGTCAACCGTACGGGTATCCCATCCAAACAAGAAACCTTTAAAGAGACGTTCCACATCAATGAGATAGGGTCAGCCCTTAAGCAGGCCGATATTGTGGTCAACACCTTGCCATCAACAACCGAAACCTATCAGTTGTTGAATCAAACCACCTTAAGCTACTGCTCTAACGTATTGCTGTTTAATGTGGGTCGCGGGGAAAGCGTAGACAATAAAGCGTTACTGCTTGCGATTAAGAATAAATGGGTTGAACACGCTTTCTTGGATGTATTTGAATGCGAACCCCTCACGCAAGAACACCCGTTTTGGACACTACCGCAAGTCACCATCACTCCACACATCGCTGCACTCAGTGAACCAAGACAAGTGGTCGAGATCTTCGCAGAGAATTACCAACAGTGGCGAGATGGCTTTACACTTAATCATGTCATCGATTTTGATAAAGGTTACTGATGTCCTCTTCGTTACTTAAAGAGATTCGACAATGCCGAGCTTGTGAGCCTCACCTATCACACGGTGCTAACCCGGTGATTCAAGCACACCCAAACGCGCGCTTGCTGATAATAGGTCAAGCGCCGGGGATTAAGGTGCATGAGTCGTCGATACCTTGGAATGACGCCAGTGGCGAACGATTAAGAGGATGGTTAGGGATAGATAGCGATACTTTTTACGACGAGCAAAAAGTTGCGATTGTGCCTATGGGGTTTTGTTACCCGGGAAAGGGAAAGAGTGGCGATCTCCCACCACGTAAGGAGTGTGCGGAGCTTTGGCATAACAAAGTGCTGAAATCGCTACCCAACATCCAAATGACACTGCTGATTGGTCAGTACGCACAAAACCATTACCTAACAAATAAAACCACCAGTACGCTCACAGAAACAGTACGTAACTGGCAGGTTTGGGCACCTGATTTTTTACCGCTACCTCACCCTTCGCCACGCAATAATATCTGGCTCAAGAAGAACCCTTGGTTTGAGAGTGACGTTATTCCTTACATCCAAAAGCACATCTCGGAGCATTTGGCCTACTATGATCCAAATACCTAATTAGCTGCACATCCACGATGATTAAGCCGATATTGGATGTAGATAAACAGATAATAAAAAAGCGCTGCCGATTTCTCGACAGCGCTTTTTCTAAAAACACATACTGAATTACTTATGGTATGGCTTAGATAGGTCGTGAACTGCGTCCACAAATACACCAGCATTTTCTGGTGGCACATCTAGGTGAATACCGTGGCCAAGGTTAAATACGTGACCTGTACCACCGTCACCAAAACCTTCAAGGATAGTGCCGACTTCTTCGCGAATACGCTCAGGTTGTGCGTAAAGTACTGATGGATCCATGTTGCCTTGTAGAGCCACTTTATCGCCAATACGCGCTTTTGCATCTGCGATGTTGATTGTCCAGTCTAGGCCAACTGCATCACAGCCAGTCGCTGCGATAGATTCTAACCACATGCCACCGTTTTTAGTGAACAGGGTAACCGGTACACGGCGACCTTCGTTTTCACGGATTAGGCCATCGACAATTTTATGCATGTACTGTAGTGAAAACAGGTTGTAGTCACGCGGCGTCAGTACACCACCCCATGTATCAAATACCATTACTGATTGAGCACCCGCTTTAATTTGCGCGTTCAGGTATTCAATCACGGTGTCAGCGAGTTTATCTAGAAGTAAATGCAGTGTTTGTGGCTCTGCGTACATCATCTTCTTGATCTTAGTAAACGCCTTCGAGCTGCTGCCTTCAACCATGTAAGTTGCCAGTGTCCAAGGGCTACCAGAGAAACCAATCAATGGCACTTCGCCTTTCAGATCTTTACGGATCTGACGAACAGCATTCATTACGTATTGAAGCTCACCTTCTGGATCAGGTAGTCCAATCTTCTCTACGTCGGCTTTACATGTGATAGGACGCTCAAACTTAGGACCTTCACCAGTTTCAAAGTACAAGCCTAAGCCCATTGCATCAGGGATCGTTAGGATGTCAGAGAACAAGATTGCCGCATCAAGCGGGAAACGACGTAAAGGCTGAAGTGTTACTTCTGATGCTAGTTCCGCATTCTTGCACAAAGACATGAAATCGCCCGCTTCAGCGCGCGTTGCTTTGTATTCAGGAAGATAGCGACCCGCTTGGCGCATCATCCATACTGGAGTGCAATCAACAGGCTGCTTTAAAAGTGCGCGTAAATAGCGATCATTTTTTAATTCGGTCATTCCGTTCAATTCCAATTCAATCTTGTCTAGTTTTGATAGCAAGTATTCTAACACTGATTGAGGGGTAAAAGCTGTGTGCTTTGCAACCTAGATCAAGTTATTAACTTTTAAATCAATGCTTAATTTGCACCCAATTGCAGGCGCATGTTAAAAATTTGTTCGCTAGCGAAAATTACAATTATAACATCTGAGTAGTCACTACTCAGCATCTCATAACGACATCTTACTTACCCCCTCCACTTGTGGAGGGTTTTTTTTAGCTTTTGACCACCCATAGGCCAAATACCATCACAGGCCAATTAGTGCTCGAGCGCCTGCTCCGTCACTGCATCTTTCATCACGTCATCGACTGTTTTATCAATCAATTGTCTCGCAATTGTTCCAACTGGAGCGACATCCGGCAGGCTTGTTACGTCAAACCATTGAGCATCCGATAGTTCGCTGTAATCAGGCTTAAGCGTACCACCAGCATAATCAGCCAGAAAGGCCATCATCATACTCGACGGAAACGCCCATGGCTGGCTGCCAAAGTAACGAATATTATCGACATCGATACCCGTTTCTTCTTTGACTTCTCTTGCCACACACTGTTCTAAGGTCTCTCCAACCTCTAGGAAGCCCGCTATCACGGTATACATACCAGTTTTATGTCTAGGGTGCTGTGCAAGCAATATCTTGTTGTCGTTACGTACAGCGACAATGATACACGGGAAGATACGAGGATAATGAAGTGTTCGGCAGTCTCCGCATTGCATCGCTACCTGATTGTGATTGAGGTGATTACGACCGCCACACTGAGGACAAAAACGCATACTTTGCGTCATGTGCCCATATTGGATGGCTTTGCTTGCAGTCAAGAAACTCGCTTCAGGCCAGTGCAGTAACTCTCTTAGGCTGACCATGCTCAGCTCATTCTCCACATCACAATCATTGAGCCAATACACCTTGCGACCTTGATGCTGACCAATACAGATTGCATGCTCCGCACTCAGCCCTAGCTCTTCAGCAGAGCCAAACGGAAACTGATCATTATTAACCCAAATATCACTACCAGAAACGACGCACCAATAAGCTTGCTCTGTCATTTTGTTATCACTTTTTTTTAACATCCCTATACCTCATTGCTTGCAGTTCGTTCATTTTACTGGCAATCTAATTTCATACTAGAGTTGTAGCAGAGAATATTTCAAGCTATTACTTTTAGTAGCTACCAATAAAACGGACCCTGCTTAGGCAATTACTTGATCACAAGGTTGTGATCAGATCATGAGGACATGGTCATGCTAAATAAATTCAAACAAATACAAGAACAATGGGGTGGCTCTAATGAGGTCATCGATCATTGGCTCGAAACTCGACAGTCTCTAATCGTTGAGTATTGTAAGCTTGCCGCTCTACAGCCTTCATCGTCGAAAGCAACTGCAATCACCGAACTGCCTTCTCCAGAAGAACTCCAAAAATTCAGCCAACATCTTGTTGATTACATCTCCGAAGGTCATTTCAAAATCTATGACATGGTGATGGACAAATGGCAGTCTACTGGCTTCAAAGCAACAGACGAAATCAACCAATCTTATGGTCATATCGTTCTTACCACCGATCCACTGCTCAACTTCACCGATAAATACGCTGCCATTGAAGCGACCGATACATTAGAAAGCTTTGATAGTGAGCTATCACTCATAGGTGAGATACTTGAGGCTAGGTTTGCGGTTGAAGACCAGCTGATACAACAAATTGCCGACAGCCTAGCGGTTCCACCAGGAGCTTAATGGCTTAACATCTTCTAAGCTTGCCTCTGTGCAAGCTTTTTGTTTTGTCTGTAGCGTTACCTAACAGATCCAACTCTTTTACCAGAGCCTATTGGTTCGTCGCTACTCTGATGTTTTGCGATAACCCGACGTAACACTTCTCACCGGTTTCATCCTCAGCGCCTCCCTATAAACACGCAAGCTGCCTTCGAGAAAGTACTATCGACTAAGTCCACCAGCCAAGCAATCGACAAGCAAGCATACCTATCAACTTCTAATCTATAAGCCTCTCGTTAAACACCTATACGCCAGATACAAAAAAGGCACCCGAAGGTGCCTTTTTCTTATCTCTTAGAGACTACTCGTAGAGCTTACTCTTCTGAAGAGAAACCAGCGTTTAGAAGTGCTGCTAGATTGTCAGTAGCTTGTTCAGCTGAAGGACCTTCTTGCTCTTCTTCACGTTGCTTTTGACGCTCTTGGTGGTATGCGAAACCAGTACCAGCTGGAATCAGGCGACCAACAATTACGTTCTCTTTCAGACCGCGAAGGTCATCACGCTTACCAGAAACCGCAGCTTCTGTTAGTACGCGAGTCGTTTCTTGGAACGATGCAGCTGAGATGAATGACTCAGTTGCAAGAGATGCTTTAGTAATACCTAGTAGATCACGTTCGAAACGTACTAGTTCTTTACCTTCAGCTTCTAGCTTACGGTTAGCAATCTTAACATTGTGGTACTCAACTTGTTCGCCAGGTAGGAACGGAGAGTCACCAGAATGAGTGATTGTACACTTACGTAGCATTTGACGAACGATAGTCTCGATGTGCTTATCGTTAATCTTTACGCCTTGTAAGCGGTAAACTTCTTGAACTTCGTTCGCGATGTACTGAGTTACTGCGTGGATACCACGTAGACGCAGGATATCGTGTGGAGTTTCAGGACCGTCGGCGATTACATCACCACGTTCAATCTTCTCACCTTCGAACACGTTCAATTGACGATGCTTAGGAATCATCTCTTCGTAAGCGTCACCGCCTTCACGAGTGATTACTAGACGACGCTTACCTTTCGTTTCTTTACCGAAAGACACAGTACCTGTGTGCTCAGCAAGGATCGCAGGCTCTTTAGGCTTACGAGCTTCGAATAGGTCAGCTACGCGTGGTAGACCACCGGTGATATCTTTGTTTCCGCTCGATTTTTGAGGGATACGAGATAGTGTGTCACCAATGCCAACTTCAGCGCCATCTTCGATGTTTACAATCGCTTTGCCAGGTAGGAAGTAGTGAGCTGGCATATCAGTACCAGGGATCATTACGTCGTTACCTTGCTCATCAACAAGTTTGATAGCTGGACGCATATCTTTACCTGCTGCTGGGCGAGCTGCTGCGTCTGTAACTTCACTTGAAGAAAGACCCGTTAGATCGTCAGTGTTACGAGAAACTGTAATACCATCGATCATATCTACGAATTGGATACGACCTGCCACTTCAGTGATGATTGGCATGGTATGCGCTTCCCAGTTAGCTACAACTTCACCAGCAGTAACTGCTGCGTTGTCGCCTTTGGTTAGCATCGAACCGTAAGGAAGTTTGTGCTTCTCTTTAGTACGGCCGAATTCATCAATAATCGTCATCTCAGATGCACGAGAAGTGATAACCAGTTTCTTATCTTTGTTAGTTACGAACTTAGCGTTGTGAAGCTTCACAGTACCAGTTGTCTTAGCTTGGATGCTGTTCTCTGCTGCTGCAGTAGATGCCGCACCACCGATGTGGAACGTACGCATCGTTAGCTGTGTACCCGGTTCACCGATAGATTGTGCAGCGATAACACCAACTGCTTCACCTTGGTTTACTAGGTGGCCACGTGCTAGGTCACGACCGTAACACTGTGCACAACAACCGAAGTCTGCATCACAGGTAACAACAGAGCGCACTTTCATGCTATCTACTGAGTTGTCTTCCATGATTTGACACCACTTCTCATCAATCAGAGTATTACGTGGAATCAGTACATCTTCAGTACCAGGCTTAAGAACGTCTTCAGCTACTACACGACCAAGAGCAAGCTCAGAAAGTGCAACTTTAACGTCACCACCTTCGATGTGAGGCATCATGTCGATACCTTCATGCGTGCCACAGTCATGTTCGTGTACTACAACGTCTTGAGCAACGTCTACTAGACGACGAGTTAGGTAACCCGAGTTTGCTGTTTTCAGTGCTGTATCCGCAAGACCCTTACGAGCACCGTGCGTTGAGATAAAGTACTGAAGGACGTTTAGACCTTCTTTAAAGTTCGCAGTGATCGGCGTTTCGATGATTGAACCATCTGGACGCGCCATCAGACCACGCATACCTGCTAGCTGACGAATCTGAGCTGCAGAACCACGTGCGCCCGAGTCGGCCATCATGTAGATGCTGTTGAACGATTCTTGCTGTTCTTCTTCGCCGTCACGGTTAATAACTGTTTCAGAAGATAGGTTATCCATCATTGCTTTCGCAACGCGGTCATTCGTAGATGCCCAGATATCGATAACTTTGTTGTAACGCTCACCCGCAGTAACAAGACCAGATTGGAATTGCTCTTGGATTTCGCGAACTTCTTCTTCAGCAGATTCGATCTCGTCGTATTTCGCTTGAGGAACAACCATATCGTTGATACCTACAGAAACACCAGAAAGAGCCGCGTATGCGAAACCTGCGTACATGATTTGGTCAGCAAATACTACTGTATCTTTTAGACCAAGCTTACGGTAACACTCGTTAAGAAGAGTAGAGATCTGCTTCTTACCTAACTTTTGGTTAACGATGCTGTACGGAAGGCCTTTAGGAACGATCTGCCATAGCATTGCACGACCTACGGTCGTATCTACTAGACCAGTATTTGTTGTGCTATTGCCGTCTTCGTCTACTACTGTTTCAGTGATACGTACTTTAACGCGAGCGTGTAGCTCAGCAGTCTTAGTACGGTATGCCTTTTCAGCCTCAGCAGGGCCAGCAAGGTACATACCTTCACCTTTCACGTTGATCTTGTCACGTGTCATGTAGTAAAGACCCAATACAACGTCCTGAGAAGGTACGATGATCGGATCACCTGATGCTGGCGACAGAATGTTATTCGTCGACATCATTAGGGTACGAGCTTCAAGCTGTGCTTCTAGAGTTAGAGGCACGTGTACAGCCATTTGGTCACCATCGAAGTCGGCGTTGTATGCCGCACACACTAGTGGGTGAAGCTGAATCGCTTTACCTTCGATTAGTACTGGTTCAAACGCTTGGATACCTAGACGGTGAAGTGTAGGTGCACGGTTAAGCAGTACTGGGTGTTCACGGATAACTTCGTCTAGGATATCCCAAACGATCGCTTCTTCGCGCTCTACCATTTTCTTAGCAGCTTTGATTGTCGTAGCCATGCCACGAGTCTCTAGCTTGCTGTAGATGAACGGCTTAAATAGCTCAAGTGCCATCTTCTTAGGAAGACCACACTGATGTAGACGAAGGTATGGACCTACTGTGATTACAGAACGGCCAGAGTAGTCTACACGTTTACCTAGAAGGTTCTGACGGAAACGACCTTGCTTACCCTTGATCATATCAGCAAGAGATTTCAGAGGACGCTTATTAGAACCCGTGATCGCACGACCGCGACGACCGTTATCTAGAAGGGCATCAACAGACTCTTGCAGCATACGTTTTTCGTTACGTACGATGATGTCTGGAGCCGCTAGCTCTAGAAGACGCTTCAAACGGTTGTTACGGTTAATCACACGACGGTAAAGGTCGTTCAGATCTGAAGTCGCAAAACGACCGCCATCTAGAGGTACTAGAGGACGAAGATCTGGCGGTAGCACTGGAAGTACAGTTAGGATCATCCACTCAGGCTTGTTGCCTGACGAGATGAACGCTTCAACTAGCTTCAAACGCTTAGTAACTTTCTTACGCTTAGTTTCAGAGTTAGTTGTTTCCAACTCTTCGCGCATTTCTTCCACTTCTTGATGAAGGTCCATTGTTGAAAGCAGATCTTTGATCGCTTCAGCACCCATCTTAGCAGTGAATTCGTCACCCCACTCTTCTAGACGATCCAGATACTCTTCTTCAGTAAGCATCTGAGATTTTTCTAGATCAGTCATACCCGGTTCAGTTACTACGTACATTTCGAAGTAAAGAACACGTTCGATATCACGTAGAGGGATATCCATTAGTAGACCGATACGAGACGGTAGTGATTTTAGGAACCAGATGTGAGCAACTGGTGAAGCAAGCTCGATGTGGCCCATACGGTCACGACGAACTTTAGTTTGTGTAACTTCAACGCCACACTTCTCACAGATAACACCACGGTGCTTCAGGCGCTTATATTTGCCACAAAGACATTCGTAGTCTTTAACTGGACCAAAAATACGTGCACAGAACAGACCATCACGTTCAGGTTTGAACGTACGATAGTTAATTGTTTCTGGCTTTTTAACTTCACCAAAAGACCACGAACGGATCGTGTCTGGTGAAGATAGACCGATTTTGATTGCATCAAATTCTTCGGTCTTATGCTGTGCTTTTAGAAAGTTTAATAAGTCTTTCACGTTCAGCTCCTGTAAGGAGTTAAAGGAGCTCACCGACTAAAGTGAGCCCCCTTTACCAAGTAATCCAATCTTCTTTATAAAAAAGAGGGATTACTCTTCGTCTTCTAGCTCGATGTTGATACCTAGCGAGCGAATCTCTTTCAACAGTACGTTGAACGACTCTGGCATGCCAGGTTCCATGCTATGGTTGCCATCTACGATGTTCTTATACATCTTAGTACGGCCGTTAACGTCATCCGACTTAACTGTTAGCATTTCTTGTAGAGTATATGCAGCACCGTATGCTTCTAGTGCCCATACTTCCATCTCACCGAAACGCTGACCACCGAACTGAGCTTTACCACCAAGTGGTTGCTGAGTTACTAGGCTGTAAGAACCAGTTGAACGAGCATGCATCTTGTCATCAACCAAGTGGTTCAGTTTCAGCATGTACATGTAACCAACAGTTACAGGACGCTCAAACGAATCACCAGTACGACCATCAAACAGTTTAAGCTGACCAGATTCTGGCAGATCACCCAGTTTAAGTAGTTCTTTGATTAGAGACTCAGAAGCACCGTCGAACACAGGAGTAGCAATCGGTAGACCGCCACGTAGGTTCTTAATCAGTGTACGCACTTGATCATCAGACAGTTCAGCAATATCAACTTTCTGACGAGTATCACCAAGATCATAAACCTTCTGTAGGAACTCACGGAACTTATGCAGTTCTTGTTGTTCCTTAACCATTTGGTTGATCTTGTCACCGATACCTTTCGCAGCCAAACCTAAGTGAACTTCTAGGATCTGACCGATGTTCATACGCGATGGTACACCCAGCGGGTTAAGTACGATGTCTACAGGCTGACCTTTCTCATCGTATGGCATGTCTTCAACAGGGTTAATCTTAGAGATTACACCTTTGTTACCGTGACGACCGGCCATCTTATCACCAGGCTGGATACGACGTTTAACCGCTAGGTAAACTTTAACAATCTTAAGAACGCCAGGCGCTAGATCATCACCTTGAGTGATTTTACGACGCTTAGTTTCAAACTTCTTATCGAAGTCTGCTTTTAGCTCATCCCACTGCTCAGCAAGTTGCTCAAGCTGTGTTTGTAGCGCATCGTCTTCTAGAACTTGCTCTAGCCATTGCTTACGACCGATAGTATCAAGCTTAGCTTCAGAGTAACCACCAGACAGAAGTACAGCTTTAACACGGTTAAGAAGGCCACCCTCAAGAATTTGGAACTCTTCAGTTAGGTCTTTCTTAGCTTCTTTAAGCTGCATCTGTTCGATTTCAAGTGCACGTTTGTCTTTCTCTACGCCATCGCGAGTGAAGACTTGTACATCGATGATAGTACCCGAAACAGAGTTTGGTACACGTAGAGAAGTATCTTTAACATCAGATGCTTTCTCACCGAAGATAGCACGTAGTAGCTTCTCTTCAGGAGTCAGTTGAGTTTCACCTTTAGGGGTTACTTTACCAACTAGGATGTCGCCACCCTTAACTTCAGCACCAATGTAAACGATACCTGACTCGTCTAGTTTAGACAGAGCAGACTCACCTACGTTTGGAATATCAGCCGTGATCTCTTCAGAACCCAGCTTAGTATCACGAGCCACACAAGATAGTTCTTGGATGTGGATTGTCGTGAAACGGTCTTCTTGAACTACGCGCTCAGATACTAAGATCGAGTCTTCGAAGTTGTAACCATTCCAAGGCATGAATGCGATACGCATGTTTTGGCCAAGAGCTAGTTCACCAAGGTCTGTTGAAGGACCATCAGCAAGAACATCGCCGCGTGCAACTGGTTCACCAGGAAGTACAGTTGGACGTTGGTTAATACATGTGTTTTGGTTCGAACGCGTGTACTTAGTTAGGTTGTAGATATCGATACCAGCTTCGCCAGGTACCAATTCATCTTCGTTAACCTTAACTACGATACGAGAAGCGTCTACAGACTGAACTTGACCACCACGTTTAGCAACAGCTGTAACACCAGAGTCAACTGCGATGTTACGTTCAATACCAGTACCTACTAGAGGCTTATCAGCCTTAAGTGTTGGTACAGCTTGACGTTGCATGTTCGCACCCATCAATGCACGGTTCGCATCATCGTGTTCTAGGAACGGGATAAGCGAAGCAGCGATAGATACTACTTGGTTTGTCGCAACGTCCATGTAGTCAACGTGATCGCGTGGGTGAAGACCAGATTCACCTTTTTGACGAGCTGTGATTAGCTCATCTGCAAACGTACCTTCTTCAGTAAGAATGGTGTTTGCTTGCGCGATTACGAATTGACCTTCCTGGATTGCAGACAGGTAATCAACTTCTTCTGTTACTACACCATCTACTACACGACGGTACGGAGTTTCTAGGAAACCGTAATCGTTACAACGTGCAAACGCAGATAGCGAGTTAATTAGACCGATGTTTGGACCTTCAGGCGTTTCGATCGGACATAGACGACCGTAGTGAGTTACGTGAACGTCACGTACTTCGAAGCCTGCGCGCTCACGAGTAAGACCACCAGGACCTAAAGCAGAGATACGACGTTTGTGCGTAACTTCTGACAATGGGTTGTTTTGGTCCATAAACTGTGAAAGCTGTGAAGAGCCAAAGAATTCTTTAACTGCAGCAGAGATCGGCTTAGCGTTGATAAGATCTTGAGGCATGATTGCATCAAGGTCACCAAGGCTTAGACGTTCTTTAACGGCACGTTCTACACGAACTAGACCAACACGGAATTGGTTTTCTGCCATTTCACCTACAGAACGGATACGACGGTTGCCAAGGTGGTCGATATCGTCCACTTCGCCAATACCGTTACGGATACCAATCAGTTTCTTCATCACTTCGATGATGTCTGATTCATCCAGAGTACCGCGCTCTTCTTCTTCTTCACGCTCGATAGAGCTGTTGAACTTCATACGGCCTACAGTTGATAGGTCGTAACGTTCTTCAGAGAAGAATAGGCTTTCGAATAGAGACTCTGCAGCTTCTTTCGTTGGTGGCTCGCCAGGACGCATCATGCGGTAGATTTCTACCAATGCAGAGATGCGATCTACTGTGCTATCTGCACGTAGAGTGTCTGACATGAATGGACCGTGATCTAGGTCATTCGTAAACAGAGTTTGTAGAGCCTTGTGACCTGCTTGAGATAGGTTAGCAAGTGCTTCTAGGCTAATCTCTTGGTTCGCGCCAACGATGATCTCGCCAGTTGCTTCATTGATGTAATCTTTAGATGCAACTTTACCAACGATGTACTCTACTGGTACTTCGATGTGCTCAACGCCATCTTTTTCAAGTTGACGGATATGACGAGCAGTAACACGACGACCAGTCTCAACGTAAGTTTTGCCGTTTGCTTCGATGTCGAATGACGCAGTTTCACCGCGTAGACGATCAGGAACCAACTCCATAAGTAGAGTTTGGTCTTTAACTTCGAAGTTCACCTTGTCGAAGAACAGATCTAGGATCTCTTCAGTCGACTTACCAAGTGCACGAAGAATAATCGATGCTGGTAGCTTACGACGACGGTCGATACGTACGAATAAGTTATCCTTAGGATCGAACTCAAAGTCTAACCATGAGCCACGGTAAGGAATTACACGTGCGTTATAAAGAACTTTACCTGATGAGTGGGTCTTACCCTTATCACTGTCGAAGAACACGCCTGGGCTTCGGTGCAGCTGGGATACGATAACCCTCTCGGTACCATTAATTACGAAAGTACCATTGTCTGTCATAAGCGGAATTTCGCCCATGTAGACTTCTTGTTCTTTAATGTCTTTTACAGTGCCTGCTGGTGCGTCTCGATCAAAGATAACTAGACGTAGTTTTACGCGTAGTGGCTTTGAGTAAGTTACACCGCGGATTTGACATTCTTTAACGTCAAAAACTGGCTCACCAAGACGGTAGCTAACGTATTGCAGCTCAGAATTGCCGTTGTAGCTCTGAATTGGAAATACAGAACGGAAAGCAGCTTCAAGACCGTATTGACCTTCTGGATCCTGTTCGATGAATTTGTCGAAAGAATCAAGCTGGATCGATAACAGGTATGGAATGTCCAAAACTTGTGGACGAGTACCAAAATCCTTACGGATGCGCTTTTTCTCGGTATAAGAGTAAACCATGGGGTTCCTCAGCTCGCTGATAAGTGACCCAAACCACCCAAAACACTCTTCAAGAGGGGGCGGTGACAAACAGCTGTTTACTGTAGTGAACAATCATTTCGAAAAAATGACTGTTTTTTTGCTCGGATTATGACGGTTAAACAGCGGAAAATTCGTCATAGCCCTACAGCGCAAAAAGGCCGGTGGTTAATAAACCACCAGCCATTAGCCTTGCGGCTAAGAAATTAAGTAATAATTACTTGATTTCAACAGAAGCGCCAGCTTCTTCTAGCTGTGCTTTAAGAGCTTCAGCTTCAGCTTTGTCAACGCCTTCTTTAAGCGCTGCAGGAGCTGAGTCTACAAGACCTTTAGCTTCTTTAAGACCTAGGCCAGTTGCGCCACGTACAGCTTTGATAACTTGTACTTTGTTAGCGCCAGCAGCAGTTAGGATTACGTCGAATTCAGTTTGCTCAGCAGCAGCTTCAGCAGAAGCACCACCAGCTACAACTGCAGCAGCAGCAGTAACACCGAATTTTTCTTCCATAGCTTCGATAAGCTCAACAACTTGCATTACAGACATTTCTGCAACTGCGTCTAGGATTTGCTCGTTAGTAATAGACATAACAATTCTCTTTTAAGTCAACAATAAGTTTAAATAGCAACCAGTGAAAAGCAAGGCTTAAGCCGCAGCTTCTTCTTTTTGGTCGCGAACAGCAGCGATAGTACGAACCAGCTTGCCAGCAGAAGCTTCTTTCATGCACATCATTAGGCGTGCGATAGCTTCGTCGTAAGTTGGTAGTGTCGCTAGTACTTCAGCATCAGTAACTGCGCCTTCAAATGCAGCAGCTTTGATCTCGAAATCTTTATTCTCTTTAGCGAAGTCTTTGAAAAGACGCGCTGCAGCACCTGGGTGCTCATTAGAGAATGCGATCAGAGTTGGACCAGTGAAAGTGTCAGTTAGACACTCGTAGTCTGTACCCTGAATCGCACGGCGTGCTAGTGTGTTACGAACAACTCTCATGTAAACACCCGCTTCGCGAGCTTGTTTACGTAGAGAAGTCATTGCGCCAACAGTAACGCCACGAGAATCAGCTACAACTGCAGAAAGTGCACCACTGGCAGCTTCGTTGACTTCAGCAACAATTGCTTTTTTGTCTTGAAGATTTAAAGCCATTTGGATTAACCTCTGGTTGTGATTACAGCACTCATACAAAATGTAATGAGCGTTTACGATGTTATTTAAAAATGAATAAATTCACTTCAAACCACAACATCGCCTACGTAGGTTTTATTAAGCCATATCTCCGAAGAGTACAGCGCCTACGGTCTTGGGACGGATGACCTGAATTGCTTCAAAAACCACCCAACCACAAATATTAGGCGCAGAATTATACACTAAATCTGCGCCGAAGCAAATTAGTTTGCTTGAGTGTCAAGACTAGCTTGATCAACAGTAACACCAGCACCCATTGTAGTAGAGATGCTTACTTTCTTCAGGAAAGTACCTTTCGCTGAAGAAGGCTTAGCTTTCTTAAGAGCAACTAGAAGTGCTTCTAGGTTCTCTTGAAGCTGGTTAGCTTCGAAAGATGCTTTGCCGATAGTAGTGTGGATGATACCGTTCTTGTCGTTACGGTAACGAACCTGACCAGCTTTAGCGTTCTTAACCGCTTCAGCAACGTTAGGAGTTACAGTACCAACTTTAGGGTTTGGCATAAGGCCGCGTGGACCTAGGATTGTACCTAGTTGACCAACAACACGCATTGCATCTGGAGAAGCAACAACTACGTCGAAGTTCATTTCGCCTTTTTTCACTTGCTCAGCAAGATCTTCCATACCAACGATATCTGCGCCAGCAGCTTTAGCTGCTTCTGCGTTTGCACCTTGAGTGAAAACAGCAACGCGGATGTCACGGCCAGTACCGTGAGGTAGCACAGTTGCGCCACGAACGTTTTGGTCAGATTTACGAGCATCGATGCCTAGGTTAACAGCAACGTCTACAGACTCAACGAATTTAGCAGTCGCTAGTTCTTTAAGAAGAGCAACAGCTTCGTTGATTTCGTATTCTTTAGTTGAGTCAACTTTGTCGCGGATTACGCGCATACGCTTAGTAAGTTTTGCCATGATCTTATCCCTCTACCACTAGGCCCATTGAACGAGCAGTACCAGCAATAGAACGCTTCATTGCTTCGATGTCAGCACCAGTCATATCAGCAGCTTTAGTTTCTGCGATTTCTTGGATTTGAGCGTCAGTTACTGTGCCCACTTTTTCAGTGTTTGGACGACCAGAACCAGACTTAACGCCAGCAGCTTTCTTAAGAAGAACAGCAGCAGGTGGAGTCTTAGTTACGAACGTGAAAGAACGGTCGTTGTAAACAGTAATTACTACTGGAGTAGGTAGACCTTTCTCAACAGATTCTGTTTTTGCGTTGAACGCTTTACAGAATTCCATGATGTTCACGCCGTGTTGACCTAGAGCAGGACCAACCGGTGGACTTGGGTTTGCCATACCAGCTGCAACTTGCAGTTTGATATAAGCTTCAACTTTCTTAGCCATGATATTTCCTAATTTTTGGGTACATGCGCTAGCCGTAAGGCAAGCTCCCCTTAATTTCAATTAACTCTTTCTTACTTCGATAGAAGTAAAAAGGCGCGAAATTATAATCATAATTCGCGCCTTTAACAACCCTAAAAAGGTGATTTTTTATACTCTTTCATTTTGAACAGCTTGTTAAATAGTTATCAACAGCTTACTCAAACTAACCGAGTCTTAGTCTAGTTTTTCAACCTGACCGAATTCAAGCTCAACAGGTGTTGCACGACCAAAGATCGATACAGATACCTTAATGCGGCTCTTCTCGTAATCCACTTCTTCAACAGTACCGTTAAAGTCAGCAAATGGACCATCGTTCACACGAACCACTTCACCCGCTTCGAACATTGTCTTAGGACGTGGAGACTCGCTCGCTTTCTCTAGACGGTTCAAGATAGCATCTGCTTCTTTGTCAGTGATTGGTGCAGGACGATCAGAGGTACCACCAATGAAGCCCATAACACGAGGAATACTGCGTACTAAGTGCCATGATTCATCATTCATGATCATTTGCACTAATACGTAGCCAGGGAAGAACTTACGTTCGCTTTTACGGCGTTGACCTGCACGCATTTCCACTACTTCTTCAGTAGGTACTAAAACGTCACCAAAGAATTCTTCCATGTCGTGCATTTTAATATGTTCGCGTAACGATTGAGATACACGACCTTCATAGCCAGAAAAGGCTTGAACTACATACCAACGTTTTTTTGGAGCTTCACTCATGAATCAGAACCCTCTACACCCCAGTCGCTAGAGAAACTAAACGGACCATAATGCCGTCAATTCCCCAAAGCACTAGAGACATAACAATACATACAGCTAAAACGATCAATGTAGTTTGCATAGTTTCTTGGCGTGTAGGCCAAACAACTTTACGAATCTCCATACGAGATTCTTTTGCAAAATCGATCGCAGCTTTACCTTTAGTTGTTGTTGCTGCAACGCCTAGTGCGGCAGCAATCAGCACAACTACACCTGCAGCGCGAATTACAACAGACAATTCACCATACAGGTAATTACCCACAACAGCAGCTGCCAACAGTACAAAAGCGACTACCCACTTCATTGTATCTGCTGCACCTGAGCTATCAGGAGTCTCAGCGTTTGCTTTCATAAAACCAACCTGTGATAAGTCTTAAATATAGACGACAATAACCCCGCTGTTGCAGGGCACATTCCTTTGCGTTGCAAAACAACACATCTAACAGTCATTTTAGTCAAAAAGACCGTTTAATTCTTTGCTAAGAGCTAAAATTGATGCCAAAACACCCAACTCTTTTTTCAGCGCAGAAAAAGGGCATCAAATGATGCCCTTTTTACTAGTGGTTCGTCAAATCTTATGCAAAGATTTTAGCTACAACACCAGCACCAACTGTACGGCCACCTTCGCGGATTGCGAAACGTAGACCTTCGTCCATTGCGATTGGAGCGATTAGCTCAACAGTCATTTGAACGTTGTCACCTGGCATTACCATTTCTACGCCTTCTGGTAGAGTGATGTCGCCTGTTACGTCAGTTGTACGGAAGTAGAACTGTGGACGGTAACCCTTGAAGAAAGGAGTGTGACGGCCGCCTTCGTCTTTAGAAAGTACGTATACTTCAGACTCAAACTTAGTGTGTGGGTTGATTGAACCTTTAGCAGAAAGTACTTGGCCACGTTCAACGTCATCACGCTTAGTACCACGTAGAAGTGCACCAACGTTCTCACCTGCACGACCTTCGTCAAGCAGCTTACGGAACATTTCAACACCAGTACAAGTAGTAAGAGTCGTTTCTTTGATACCAACGATTTCTACTTCGTCACCTACGCGTAGGATACCGCGCTCGATACGACCAGTAACTACTGTACCACGACCTTGGATTGAGAATACATCTTCAATAGGAAGTAGGAACGGTAGATCAACAGCACGCTCTGGAAGTGGAATGTAAGAATCTAGTGCTTCTGCAAGCTCAACGATCTTGTCTTCCCACTGCTTTTCGCCGTTTAGAGCGCCAAGTGCAGAACCTTGAATTACTGGAAGGTCGTCTCCTGGGTACTCGTACTCAGAAAGAAGTTCACGAACTTCCATTTCTACTAGCTCAAGTAGCTCTTCGTCATCAACCATGTCACATTTGTTCATGAATACGATGATGTAAGGGATACCAACTTGACGACCAAGTAGGATGTGCTCACGAGTTTGTGGCATAGGGCCATCTGTAGCAGCAACAACTAGGATACCGCCGTCCATTTGAGCAGCACCAGTGATCATGTTTTTAACATAATCGGCGTGTCCAGGACAGTCTACGTGTGCGTAGTGACGTTCAGGAGTATCGTACTCAACGTGAGAAGTTGCGATTGTGATACCGCGCTCGCGCTCTTCTGGAGCGTTATCGATAGATGCGAAATCTTTAGCAACACCGCCGTACACTTTTGCAAGTGTAGTACAGATAGCAGCAGTTAGAGTTGTTTTACCGTGGTCAACGTGGCCGATAGTACCAACGTTTACGTGCGGTTTCGTACGTTCAAATTTTTCTTTAGACATGGGGTGTCCCTCTAGGTACGGATTAGGTGGCTTAAAATAAGACCACGCAACCAAAAAAATGGTTTTCTTTATTAAAGGAGAAGAAGCTTTAGACTGGTGCTAATACCCAGAGTCGAACTGGGGACCTCACCCTTACCAAGGGTGCGCTCTACCGACTGAGCTATATCAGCACACAAAATGAGTTGGAGCGTGCAGCGGGAATCGAACCCGCATCATCAGCTTGGAAGGCTGAGGTAATAGCCATTATACGATGCACGCAACACGTAACTCTGTTTGAGCTATTTAACCTTTAGAATATGGTGGAGGGAGACGGATTCGAACCATCGAAGGCAGTGCCGGCAGATTTACAGTCTGCTCCCTTTGGCCACTCGGGAACCCCTCCAAATTTTGAGCTTTCTCTCGCTTTCCTTTATAGGAAGGGAGAAAGTGGTGCCGACTACCGGAATCGAACTGGTGACCTACTGATTACAAGTCAGTTGCTCTACCTACTGAGCTAAGTCGGCACAAGTGGGGCGCATTTTATTGAATGATTTTCCACCTTGCAATAGCAAATTGAAAAAAAGTGCAAAATTCTCTGACCAAACTCCTACATACAGCTATTTAGCTCAAGGTTTACGTCTTTAACCCGCATCTAGTACAGGAAGATATTTTATTTATCTATCGCTTGATGTATTTTCCATGCACTTGTTTTGTTATCCACTATAGAGTTTTGTATGAGCCCATTTATGTCATTTGACCGCGAACGTTGGTCTGAACTAAGGAATTTAGTTCCAATGACACTTTCTGAGAGCGACTTAAAAGAGCTTCAAGGCATCAATGAAAAGCTCACAATGGAAGAGGCAGTAGAGATCTATTTACCGCTATCTCGTCTATTGAATCTCTATGTAGCAGCCAGACAGAATAGAAACTCGGTACTCCACCAATTTCTAGATAAGAAAGAGAAGGCGCCACCTTTTATCATCGGTATTGCGGGCAGTGTTGCCGTTGGCAAAAGTACGACTGCGCGTCTGCTTAAAGCCCTACTATCTCGTTGGGAGAACCATCCAAAAGTTGAGTTAGTGACAACCGATGGCTTTTTGTATCCGAATGAGGTGTTAGAAGAGAAAGGGTTGATGAGCAAAAAGGGCTTTCCGGAGTCTTACGATATCAAGCGTTTAGTGAACTTTGTTTCTGATGTGAAAGCATGCAAGAGAAATGTCACAGCTCCTGTTTACTCACATCTTACGTACAACATTACTGATGACGTTAAGAGCGTCGACCTACCAGATGTGCTTATTATTGAGGGACTTAATGTCTTACAAACCGGAATGAACTACCCGCACGAGCCACATCGGGTATTTATTTCAGACTTCCTTGATTTCTCACTCTATGTTGACGCTGATAGCCAACAAATTAAAGAATGGTACGTCAATCGCTTTATGAAATTCCGCGATGGCGCGTTTACTAAGCCTGGCTCTTACTTTAGTCATTACACTAAATTATCGAACCAAGCTGCATTGAATAAAGCGGAAGGTATCTGGAGTTCAATTAATGGCTTGAACCTCGAACAAAATATTCTTCCGACACGAGAAAGGGCTCACTTGATTCTACGTAAAGGCGCAGATCATATGGTTGAAGAAGTGTTACTAAGAAAATAGTAACGCCTAGTCGCCTTTTCTTAGCGATATCTCACCACCGATATAGCTCTCAACACCATTCTCAGTTTTGAGCAATACAGCGCCTTGTTCATCGATGCCTTGAACAACACCTTCAATTTCTCTAGGTCCAATAATCAACCTTACGTTGCGACCTAAGAAATTATCTAAGCGGTTCCACCGTTCGACAAAATTAGACATTCCTTTCAACTCATAGTCGGCAAGAGATTTATCCCAGGCATTTATTAAAGCCTGCGCTAGCTGATTACGGTCAGGCACCTTCCCATCACACACTTCTTTAAGAGAAGTCCATGGCTGCCCGATACCTGATGTTGTTGGATCCATGGATAGGTTTAGCCCTAAACCAATCACAATATGAGCAGCGCCACCAGACTGTCCTGACAGCTCGACCAAGATACCAGCAAGCTTCTTATCATTATGGTAAAGGTCGTTCGGCCATTTGAGCTTTACACCTTCTACACCCATCTCTTCCAAAGCTTCAACAACAGCTACACCAACCACAAGGCTTAAGCCCATCGCGGCAGCCATACCTGCGTCGAGTCTCCAATACATTGAAAGGTAGAGGTTTGCACCGAATGGCGATACCCATTCTCGCCCACGACGTCCACGTCCTGCAGCTTGATATTCAGCAATACAGACAGAACCCGATTCAAGGGTGTTAGTGCGCTCTAATAGGTGTTGGTTTGTAGAACCTATGATTGGAATGAGTTCAAGAGAAGCATCGCGATTAACTGCAGACAATTTTTCTTGGTCAAGCATATCTAAACGGCTAGCTAGCTTGTAACCCTTGCCTTGTACTCGGTAGATATCTAAACCCCACTCTTGAATACCTTTAATATGCTTACTGATAGCCGCCCGTGATACACCAATCATTTCACCCAGATCTTCACCTGAATGAAACTCACCGTCAGCAAGGCATCTCAATAGCGCAAGCTTGGTACTGTGTTCTCTCATGCTAATGACTCCAAAGCCTTATCTAGGTTTGTCTCACCGTCTCGTCCCATAAAGCGCACTTCATGTTCCAGTCGAATATCGAATTTATTCAAGACGGACTGGCGCACTCGCTCTGCAAGCTTAAGGATATCCATAGCAGAAGCCTCATCATAATTGATGATAACCAATGCTTGGTTAGGGTGAACCTGAGCGCCACCTTCTGTCACGCCCTTGAACTGGCATTGATCAATCAGCCAGCCAGCAGCAACTTTGATCATGTCATGATTCTCATAACCGACAATGCTTGGGTAGAGAGCTAACAGGCGATCAAAATGATCTTTGGTGATCACAGGGTTTTTGAAGAAGCTGCCCGCATTACCTTGCACTCTAGGGTCTGGCAGCTTACTTGAACGGATAGTACACACTTCATCAAATATGGTGCGAGGAGAAAGCGTATCGGCTGCTAGGCTTTTTAACGGACCATAGTGATTACATGGCTCCCACTCTTTCGGCAACGTTAAACCAATCGCAACAACAATCGCTTTATCGTAGAGAGCGTGCTTGAAAATAGAATCTCGGTAACCAAAGAGACACTCTTCTTTGCTTAATCGCTTAACTGTATAAGTATCCAGACATAGAATATCGACATAATCGCATACGTCTTGCAGTTCAACACCATACGCGCCAATATTCTGAATCGGAGCAGAGCCTGAACAGCCGGGTATCATTGCTAGATTTTCTAAACCACCAAGCCCTTTATCTACACTCCAGCCAACCAAGCTTGGCCAATCCTCGCCACCACTTACATGCAGTAGGTGATGACTGTCCGTCTCGGTCAACTCGATCCCGGCTAATTTATTCACGATGACCAGGCCAGCGAAGTGCTCGGTAAAAAGCATATTACTGCCCTTACCCAGTATTAACTTAGGTAAAGCTGACCATTTGGGGTCTTTGTAAAGCGAAATCAGTTCTTCGATAGTGGTTACTTCAACCAACGCATCACACGTCTGATCGATGGAAAAAGTATGAACATTTTTTAAACTAGCATTGAGATGGAATTGCATGGCGATATTCAATTAACTTACACTGCGTGTCATTCTACAGCAGATAAATCAATGGCGCAGTGACTGAATGAACAATGTCATCATTACTCAATTAGACCCAGTAAAGGTTCCCCTAGTTAAACGTTTCTATAAAGAACATTACCCAACGGGAAAAGCGAATAAGAGTGAACTGATCTATTCGTTATTACTGGATAACGAGCTGTGCGGGATCGTGCGCTTTCGTACAATAGAAAATAATCGCTTACTTACCGGTATGGCGATATCAAAACAACATCGTGGTAAGCAATTAGGCTCCCAACTTATGGATTATTGCGCGCAACACACGCTTACGGAAAACGATTACTGCTTTGCGTACGCTCATCTCACCAATTTTTACGCGCGACACAAATTTATACAAGTAGACCCTAAAGACCTGCCAAATGGTTTAAGAGTTTTATACGATCGCTATTCGAATAGCGGAAAAGATCTCATTCCTATGCATTATCAGCAAAATTGTTAGAGAATGCCTCGATTATCTAGTATTTGATACTATCCCTTTGGTAAAATTAAAGGTTCGCAATTTTGCATATTTTTAAGGTAAAACAGTCAATATGATTGCCAGTAGGAATCCATTCATACAGTTGCCAACCATAGCGCAGAATCCTGACAAGTTTGAAGTACTACTATCAGCGCAAGAGTTTCGAACTCGCCTACTTGATGAGATATCTCGCGCTACGACTCGTATTAGTTTAGTCGCTTTGTATCTTGAAGATGATGAGGCTGGCCGTGAGATCCTAACTGCCTTATATGAAGCAAAGCAAAAGAATCCAGAATTAGACGTAAGCGTTTGTGTCGATTGGCACCGAGCGCAGCGCGGATTGATTGGTGCAGAGTCTTCTGAAGGCAATGCTGCAATGTATAAAGAGTTTTCAGAAAAATATCAGCACTCTGTACCTGTCTATGGTATCCCAGTTCGCGGCAAAGAAGTCTTTGGCGTATTGCACTTAAAGGGCTTTATCGTCGATGACAGCGTAATATACAGCGGTGCAAGCCTTAACAATATCTACCTGAATTACCATGACCGCTATCGCTTTGATCGTTACCACGTTTTAAACAACGCGGCTCTTGCTGACTCAATGTTTGCCTACGTACACGAACAGATGGTTGCGGACAGCGCTGTTTATGACCTGGCTGATAAGAACAAGCCGGTGACCAAAGAACTGAAACCAGCGATTCGCCAGTTCCGTTCATCATTAGCAAGATCTCAATATCAGTTCGATGGACAAGATGTTTCACCTGAACAAGTTGCCATAACGCCACTAGTCGGTATCGGTAAAAGACGTAACCGCCTGAATCAGGGAATCAATCAACTAGTTGCTCAAGCTAAAGATGAAATCTTTATCTGCACACCTTATTTCAACTTCCCACCCAGCCTAGCTAAAGAAGTGAAGAAAGCGCTTAAGCGTGGCGTAAAGGTCAGTATTGTTGTTGGCGATAAGACAGCGAATGATTTCTTTATCTCACCAGAAGAAGAATTTAAAACAATTGGTGGTTTGCCATATCTTTACGAATTAAATTTACGTCGTTTCGCTAAAGCTAATGAAGCTCATATTGCTAGCCGTAATCTATCAATTCGACTTTGGCAACACGATTCCAATAGCTTCCATCTAAAGGGCATTTGGGTAGATAAGCGCTACATGCTACTAACAGGTAATAACCTAAACCCACGTGCATGGAAGCTTGATCTAGAGAACGGCATCTTTATCCAAGATAACTACCACCACCTAACAGACAAGTTCCAGGCAGAAGTCGATAATATCCTTCAGCACACTCAGCTTATCTGTACTTATAAGCAATTAGACAAAGTAGAAAGCTACCCAATGGAAGTTCAGAAGTTGATTCGTAAGATCACTCGTGTGAAAGCCGATAGAGTGCTTAAGCAAATACTGTAGTCGATGTATTAAAAACACTATTTATCAACGCCTAGCAAACGCTAGGCGTTTTTGTATCCATGAGATAGCGAGATAGCGAGATAGCGAGATAGCGAGATAGCGAGATAGCGAGATAGCGAGATAGCGAGATAGCGAGATAGCGAGATAGCGAGATAGCGAGATAGCGAGATAGCGAGATAGCGAGATAGCGAGATAGCGAGATAGCGAGATAGCGAGATAGCGAGATAGCGAGATATTTTGAAGGTCAGACTCTTTTTGTCAAATTCCAAACGTAAAAAAGCCCTGCTATTTCTAGCAGGGCTTTTCTAATAAGTGGCGGAGTGGACGGGACTCGAACCCGCGACCCCCGGCGTGACAGGCCGGTATTCTAACCAACTGAACTACCACTCCGCAGTGGAATACTTGTCGTCGCTGACAAGTGTTCAAATTTAAAGCCTGGCGATGTCCTACTCTCACATGGGGAAGCCCCACACTACCATCGGCGCTATTGTGTTTCACTTCTGAGTTCGGCATGGAATCAGGTGGGTCCACAATGCTATGGTCGCCAAGCAAATTTTGCTTTTACTTTCAGTTTTTTAAAAACTGAAGGCAAAATAATCTGGAAAACTGTATTTAAAAGTATTTCTCTTCAAACTCATTCAAGGTCTGGTACATCTGAGTCCACAAAACCCCTTGGGTGTTGTATGGTTAAGCCTCACGGGCAATTAGTACAGGTTAGCTCAATGCCTCGCAGCACTTACACACCCTGCCTATCAACGTCGTAGTCTACGACAACCCTTTAGGACACTTATAGTGCCAGGGAAAACTCATCTCAAGGCTCGCTTCCCGCTTAGATGCTTTCAGCGGTTATCGATTCCGAACTTAGCTACCGGGCAATGCCATTGGCATGACAACCCGAACACCAGAGGTTCGTCCACTCCGGTCCTCTCGTACTAGGAGCAGCCCCTTTCAATTTTCCAACGCCCACGGCAGATAGGGACCGAACTGTCTCACGACGTTCTAAACCCAGCTCGCGTACCACTTTAAATGGCGAACAGCCATACCCTTGGGACCGACTTCAGCCCCAGGATGTGATGAGCCGACATCGAGGTGCCAAACACCGCCGTCGATATGAACTCTTGGGCGGTATCAGCCTGTTATCCCCGGAGTACCTTTTATCCGTTGAGCGATGGCCCTTCCATTCAGAACCACCGGATCACTATGACCTGCTTTCGCACCTGCTCGAATTGTCATTCTCGCAGTCAAGCGGGCTTATGCCATTGCACTAACCACACGATGTCCAACCGTGTTTAGCCCACCTTCGTGCTCCTCCGTTACTCTTTGGGAGGAGACCGCCCCAGTCAAACTACCCACCAGGCACTGTCCGTAATCCCGATTCAGGGACCAACGTTAGAACATCAAAACTACAAGGGTGGTATTTCAAGGACGACTCCACCACATCTAGCGACGCGGTTTCATAGTCTCCCACCTATCCTACACATGTAGGTTCAATGTTCAGTGCCAAGCTGTAGTAAAGGTTCACGGGGTCTTTCCGTCTAGCCGCGGGTACACTGCATCTTCACAGCGATTTCAATTTCACTGAGTCTCGGGTGGAGACAGCGTGGCCATCATTACGCCATTCGTGCAGGTCGGAACTTACCCGACAAGGAATTTCGCTACCTTAGGACCGTTATAGTTACGGCCGCCGTTTACCGGGGCTTCGATCAAGAGCTTCGACCGAAGTCTAACCCCATCAATTAACCTTCCGGCACCGGGCAGGCGTCACACCGTATACGTCATCTTACGATTTTGCACAGTGCTGTGTTTTTAATAAACAGTTGCAGCCACCTGGTATCTGCGACTCTCGTCTGCTCCATCCGCAAGGGACTTCACTGATAAGAGCGTACCTTCTCCCGAAGTTACGGTACCATTTTGCCTAGTTCCTTCACCCGAGTTCTCTCAAGCGCCTTGGTATTCTCTACCCGACCACCTGTGTCGGTTTGGGGTACGATTCCTTACAATCTGAAGCTTAGAGGCTTTTCCTGGAAGCATGGCATCAATGACTTCACTACCGTAGTAGCTCGACATCGTATCTCAGCGTTAAGAAAGTCCGGATTTACCTAAACTTTCCGCCTACATACTTGAACCTGGACAACCGTCGCCAGGCCCACCTAGCCTTCTCCGTCCCCCCATCGCAATTGTAAGAAGTACGGGAATATTAACCCGTTTCCCATCGACTACGCCTTTCGGCCTCGCCTTAGGAGTCGACTTACCCTGCCCCGATTAACGTTGGACAGGAACCCTTGGTCTTCCGGCGAGGGAGTTTTTCACTCCCTTTATCGTTACTCATGTCAGCATTCGCACTTCTGATACCTCCAGCAGCCCTTACAGACCACCTTCAACGGCTTACAGAACGCTCCCCTACCCCACATACCCTAAGGTACGTAGCCGCAGCTTCGGTGTATAGCTTAGCCCCGTTACATCTTCCGCGCAGGCCGACTCGACCAGTGAGCTATTACGCTTTCTTTAAATGATGGCTGCTTCTAAGCCAACATCCTGGCTGTCTGAGCCTTCCCACATCGTTTCCCACTTAGCTATACTTTGGGACCTTAGCTGGCGGTCTGGGTTGTTTCCCTCTCCACGACGGACGTTAGCACCCGCCGTGTGTCTCCCGGATAGTACTTACTGGTATTCGGAGTTTGCAAAGGGTTGGTAAGTCGGGATGACCCCCTAGCCTTAACAGTGCTCTACCCCCAGTAGTATTCGTCCGAGGCGCTACCTAAATAGCTTTCGGGGAGAACCAGCTATCTCCAGGTTTGATTGGCCTTTCACCCCTAGCCACAAGTCATCCGCTAATTTTTCAACATTAGTCGGTTCGGTCCTCCAGTTGATGTTACTCAACCTTCAACCTGCCCATGGCTAGATCACCTGGTTTCGGGTCTAATCCTAGCAACTGTACGCCCAGTTAAGACTCGGTTTCCCTACGGCTCCCCTAAACGGTTAACCTTGCTACTAAAATTAAGTCGCTGACCCATTATACAAAAGGTACGCAGTCACACCACGAAGGTGCTCCTACTGCTTGTACGTACACGGTTTCAGGTTCTATTTCACTCCCCTCACAGGGGTTCTTTTCGCCTTTCCCTCACGGTACTGGTTCACTATCGGTCAGTCAGTAGTATTTAGCCTTGGAGGATGGTCCCCCCATATTCAGACAGGATATCACGTGTCCCGCCCTACTCGTTTTCACTGATTATGAGATGTCGATTACGGGGCTATCACCCTTTATTGCGGCACTTTCCAGAGCCTTCATCTGTCTCATTAAAAGCTTAAGGGCTAATCCAATTTCGCTCGCCGCTACTTTCGGAATCTCGGTTGATTTCTCTTCCTCGGGGTACTTAGATGTTTCAGTTCCCCCGGTTTGCCTCCTGTTGCTATGTATTCACAACAGGATACTTGCTTATGCAAGTGGGTTTCCCCATTCAGGAATCCCAGACTCAAAAGGTTATTACTACCTAATCTGGGCTTATCGCAAGTTATTACGCCTTTCATCGCCTCTGACTGCCAAGGCATCCACCGTGTACGCTTAGTCACTTAACCATACAACCCGAAAGGGTCTTAGCGTATGGCAACTAACCAAGGTTTTTGGTTGTCATCAAGAAGGGTTAATTCTTGATAACTGTTTGCCGGACTCAATTGTGAATCAATGTAAACATTGATTCGAATACAAGACACTTGAATGTGTTTGTTGTGTTTACCATAAAGGTAAACATTGAGAACTTTTAAATTTGATTTGAATTACTCGTAAGTAATCAAATCAGTCAGCTTTCCAAATTGTTAAAGAGCATGAGACTTTAAGAACCAGTGTTCTAAAATTCACATTTTCTAAAGACTCTCACAGTCGAAAAATCCAACCAACGACATAAGAAGTGGTTTGGAGATTTAACTTCCAAGAATATTTAGAGAATGGTGGGCGATACCGGGCTCGAACCAGTGACCCCCTGCTTGTAAGGCAGGTGCTCTCCCAACTGAGCTAATCGCCCACGATAGTTTTAATTCCTTCGCGGAGAAAGAATGGTGGGTCGTGCAGGATTCGAACCTGCGACCAATTGATTAAAAGTCAACTGCTCTACCAACTGAGCTAACGACCCAATGGTATCCCGTAGGGGAGTCGAACCCCTGTTACCGCCGTGAAAGGGCGGTGTCCTAGGCCTCTAGACGAACGGGACACTGCTAATTCATCTCTACTTTAAAAAGTAGAAACAAACCTTGAAGAACTTGGGAGTTCTTCATCTCTTTGCTTTTCTAAACCTAATCAATCTGTGTGGACACTCATCGTAAGTATCTTCGTATAAGGAGGTGATCCAGCCCCAGGTTCCCCTAGGGCTACCTTGTTACGACTTCACCCCAGTCATGAACCACAAAGTGGTGAGCGTCCTCCCCGAAAGGTTAAACTACCCACTTCTTTTGCAGCCCACTCCCATGGTGTGACGGGCGGTGTGTACAAGGCCCGGGAACGTATTCACCGTGACATTCTGATTCACGATTACTAGCGATTCCGACTTCATGGAGTCGAGTTGCAGACTCCAATCCGGACTACGACGCACTTTTTGGGATTCGCTCACTATCGCTAGCTTGCTGCCCTCTGTATGCGCCATTGTAGCACGTGTGTAGCCCTACTCGTAAGGGCCATGATGACTTGACGTCGTCCCCACCTTCCTCCGGTTTATCACCGGCAGTCTCCCTGGAGTTCCCGACATTACTCGCTGGCAAACAAGGATAAGGGTTGCGCTCGTTGCGGGACTTAACCCAACATTTCACAACACGAGCTGACGACAGCCATGCAGCACCTGTCTCAGAGCTCCCGAAGGCACACCTGCGTCTCCGCTGGCTTCTCTGGATGTCAAGAGTAGGTAAGGTTCTTCGCGTTGCATCGAATTAAACCACATGCTCCACCGCTTGTGCGGGCCCCCGTCAATTCATTTGAGTTTTAATCTTGCGACCGTACTCCCCAGGCGGTCTACTTAACGCGTTAGCTCCGAAAGCCACGGCTCAAGGCCACAACCTCCAAGTAGACATCGTTTACGGCGTGGACTACCAGGGTATCTAATCCTGTTTGCTCCCCACGCTTTCGCATCTGAGTGTCAGTGTCTGTCCAGGGGGCCGCCTTCGCCACTGGTATTCCTTCAGATCTCTACGCATTTCACCGCTACACCTGAAATTCTACCCCCCTCTACAGCACTCTAGTTCACCAGTTTCAAATGCAGTTCCGAGGTTGAGCCCCGGGCTTTCACATCTGACTTAATGAACCACCTGCATGCGCTTTACGCCCAGTAATTCCGATTAACGCTCGCACCCTCCGTATTACCGCGGCTGCTGGCACGGAGTTAGCCGGTGCTTCTTCTGTTGCTAACGTCAAGATGCGCAGCTATTAACTACACACCCTTCCTCACAACTGAAAGTACTTTACAACCCGAAGGCCTTCTTCATACACGCGGCATGGCTGCATCAGGCTTTCGCCCATTGTGCAATATTCCCCACTGCTGCCTCCCGTAGGAGTCTGGACCGTGTCTCAGTTCCAGTGTGGCTGATCATCCTCTCAGACCAGCTAGGGATCGTCGCCTTGGTGAGCCATTACCTCACCAACTAGCTAATCCCACCTAGGCATATCTTGACGCGAGAGGCCCGAAGGTCCCCCTCTTTGGCCCGTAGGCATTATGCGGTATTAGCCATCGTTTCCAATGGTTATCCCCCACATCAAGGCAATTTCCTAGGCATTACTCACCCGTCCGCCGCTCGACGCCCATTAACGCACCCGAAGGATTGTTAGTGTCGTTTCCGCTCGACTTGCATGTGTTAGGCCTGCCGCCAGCGTTCAATCTGAGCCATGATCAAACTCTTCAATTTAAGATTTTGTGACTCAACGAATACTGACTTCAAAACTAATATTTACCGAAGTAAACATGTAATTCTAAAGCTATTACCATTCCAACAGAATGGTAATGAATTGACTGTGCCGAATAACTACAAGTAGTTAAACGTATTGGTCACTCAGTTCATTGAAATCAATTTTGATTCCGAAGAATCTGTTTTATCTAACGATAAAACGTTTTGATATTCATCAACGAGTGCCCACACAGATTGATAGGTTTAAATTGTTAAAGAGCTTTGCTTTCAGTGCCTTAGCACGTAAGCAGGACGCGTATAATACGCTTTCCACTTTGAAAGTCAACATAAAACTCTAAGAAACTTAGAACTCTATGGTGACTTGTCTATTAAATAGACAAAGTCGAAATTAAAGCCTGGCGATGTCCTACTCTCACATGGGGAAGCCCCACACTACCATCGGCGCTATTGTGTTTCACTTCTGAGTTCGGCATGGAATCAGGTGGGTCCACAATGCTATGGTCGCCAAGCAAATTTTGCTTTTACTTTCAGTTTTTTAAAAACTGAAGGCAAAATAATCTGGAAAACTGTATTTAAAAGTATTTCTCTTCAAACTCATTCAAGGTCTGGTACATCTGAGTCCACAAAACCCCTTGGGTGTTGTATGGTTAAGCCTCACGGGCAATTAGTACAGGTTAGCTCAATGCCTCGCAGCACTTACACACCCTGCCTATCAACGTCGTAGTCTACGACAACCCTTTAGGACACTTATAGTGCCAGGGAAAACTCATCTCAAGGCTCGCTTCCCGCTTAGATGCTTTCAGCGGTTATCGATTCCGAACTTAGCTACCGGGCAATGCCATTGGCATGACAACCCGAACACCAGAGGTTCGTCCACTCCGGTCCTCTCGTACTAGGAGCAGCCCCTTTCAATTTTCCAACGCCCACGGCAGATAGGGACCGAACTGTCTCACGACGTTCTAAACCCAGCTCGCGTACCACTTTAAATGGCGAACAGCCATACCCTTGGGACCGACTTCAGCCCCAGGATGTGATGAGCCGACATCGAGGTGCCAAACACCGCCGTCGATATGAACTCTTGGGCGGTATCAGCCTGTTATCCCCGGAGTACCTTTTATCCGTTGAGCGATGGCCCTTCCATTCAGAACCACCGGATCACTATGACCTGCTTTCGCACCTGCTCGAATTGTCATTCTCGCAGTCAAGCGGGCTTATGCCATTGCACTAACCACACGATGTCCAACCGTGTTTAGCCCACCTTCGTGCTCCTCCGTTACTCTTTGGGAGGAGACCGCCCCAGTCAAACTACCCACCAGGCACTGTCCGTAATCCCGATTCAGGGACCAACGTTAGAACATCAAAACTACAAGGGTGGTATTTCAAGGACGACTCCACCACATCTAGCGACGCGGTTTCATAGTCTCCCACCTATCCTACACATGTAGGTTCAATGTTCAGTGCCAAGCTGTAGTAAAGGTTCACGGGGTCTTTCCGTCTAGCCGCGGGTACACTGCATCTTCACAGCGATTTCAATTTCACTGAGTCTCGGGTGGAGACAGCGTGGCCATCATTACGCCATTCGTGCAGGTCGGAACTTACCCGACAAGGAATTTCGCTACCTTAGGACCGTTATAGTTACGGCCGCCGTTTACCGGGGCTTCGATCAAGAGCTTCGACCGAAGTCTAACCCCATCAATTAACCTTCCGGCACCGGGCAGGCGTCACACCGTATACGTCATCTTACGATTTTGCACAGTGCTGTGTTTTTAATAAACAGTTGCAGCCACCTGGTATCTGCGACTCTCGTCTGCTCCATCCGCAAGGGACTTCACTGATAAGAGCGTACCTTCTCCCGAAGTTACGGTACCATTTTGCCTAGTTCCTTCACCCGAGTTCTCTCAAGCGCCTTGGTATTCTCTACCCGACCACCTGTGTCGGTTTGGGGTACGATTCCTTACAATCTGAAGCTTAGAGGCTTTTCCTGGAAGCATGGCATCAATGACTTCACTACCGTAGTAGCTCGACATCGTATCTCAGCGTTAAGAAAGTCCGGATTTACCTAAACTTTCCGCCTACATACTTGAACCTGGACAACCGTCGCCAGGCCCACCTAGCCTTCTCCGTCCCCCCATCGCAATTGTAAGAAGTACGGGAATATTAACCCGTTTCCCATCGACTACGCCTTTCGGCCTCGCCTTAGGAGTCGACTTACCCTGCCCCGATTAACGTTGGACAGGAACCCTTGGTCTTCCGGCGAGGGAGTTTTTCACTCCCTTTATCGTTACTCATGTCAGCATTCGCACTTCTGATACCTCCAGCAGCCCTTACAGACCACCTTCAACGGCTTACAGAACGCTCCCCTACCCCACATACCCTAAGGTACGTAGCCGCAGCTTCGGTGTATAGCTTAGCCCCGTTACATCTTCCGCGCAGGCCGACTCGACCAGTGAGCTATTACGCTTTCTTTAAATGATGGCTGCTTCTAAGCCAACATCCTGGCTGTCTGAGCCTTCCCACATCGTTTCCCACTTAGCTATACTTTGGGACCTTAGCTGGCGGTCTGGGTTGTTTCCCTCTCCACGACGGACGTTAGCACCCGCCGTGTGTCTCCCGGATAGTACTTACTGGTATTCGGAGTTTGCAAAGGGTTGGTAAGTCGGGATGACCCCCTAGCCTTAACAGTGCTCTACCCCCAGTAGTATTCGTCCGAGGCGCTACCTAAATAGCTTTCGGGGAGAACCAGCTATCTCCAGGTTTGATTGGCCTTTCACCCCTAGCCACAAGTCATCCGCTAATTTTTCAACATTAGTCGGTTCGGTCCTCCAGTTGATGTTACTCAACCTTCAACCTGCCCATGGCTAGATCACCTGGTTTCGGGTCTAATCCTAGCAACTGTACGCCCAGTTAAGACTCGGTTTCCCTACGGCTCCCCTAAACGGTTAACCTTGCTACTAAAATTAAGTCGCTGACCCATTATACAAAAGGTACGCAGTCACACCACGAAGGTGCTCCTACTGCTTGTACGTACACGGTTTCAGGTTCTATTTCACTCCCCTCACAGGGGTTCTTTTCGCCTTTCCCTCACGGTACTGGTTCACTATCGGTCAGTCAGTAGTATTTAGCCTTGGAGGATGGTCCCCCCATATTCAGACAGGATATCACGTGTCCCGCCCTACTCGTTTTCACTGATTATGAGATGTCGATTACGGGGCTATCACCCTTTATTGCGGCACTTTCCAGAGCCTTCATCTGTCTCATTAAAAGCTTAAGGGCTAATCCAATTTCGCTCGCCGCTACTTTCGGAATCTCGGTTGATTTCTCTTCCTCGGGGTACTTAGATGTTTCAGTTCCCCCGGTTTGCCTCCTGTTGCTATGTATTCACAACAGGATACTTGCTTATGCAAGTGGGTTTCCCCATTCAGGAATCCCAGACTCAAAAGGTTATTACTACCTAATCTGGGCTTATCGCAAGTTATTACGCCTTTCATCGCCTCTGACTGCCAAGGCATCCACCGTGTACGCTTAGTCACTTAACCATACAACCCGAAAGGGTTTCTATTTACTTTCACTTTCCTTTTTATTTTCACTTCTAAAAAGTGAAGACAAACAGGAGTGAAGACAAATAAGCGTATGGCAACTAACCAAGGTTTTTGGTTGTCATCAAGAAGGGTTAATTCTTGATAACTGTTTGCCGGACTCAATTGTGAATCAAATAAATTTAATTCGAATACAAGACACTTGAATGTGTTTGTTGTGTTTATCTAATGAAAGATAAACATTGAGAACTTTTAAATTTGATTTGAATTACTCGTAAGTAATCAAATCAGTCAGCTTTCCAAATTGTTAAAGAGCTTGATTTCTTTCGAAACCATTTTTAAAGATTCTTAGGGAAAAACCCTTAAAGATGGTGGAGCTATGCGGGATCGAACCGCAGACCTCCTGCGTGCAAGGCAGGCGCTCTCCCAGCTGAGCTATAGCCCCATCTAGGTCGATATTGGTGGGTCTGAGTGGACTTGAACCACCGACCTCCCGCTTATCAGGCGAGCGCTCTAACCAGCTGAGCTACAGACCCAATATCGTCTCTTTACTTTTCTAAACCTAATCAATCTGTGTGGACACTCATCGTAAGTATCTTCGTATAAGGAGGTGATCCAGCCCCAGGTTCCCCTAGGGCTACCTTGTTACGACTTCACCCCAGTCATGAACCACAAAGTGGTGAGCGTCCTCCCCGAAAGGTTAAACTACCCACTTCTTTTGCAGCCCACTCCCATGGTGTGACGGGCGGTGTGTACAAGGCCCGGGAACGTATTCACCGTGACATTCTGATTCACGATTACTAGCGATTCCGACTTCATGGAGTCGAGTTGCAGACTCCAATCCGGACTACGACGCACTTTTTGGGATTCGCTCACTATCGCTAGCTTGCTGCCCTCTGTATGCGCCATTGTAGCACGTGTGTAGCCCTACTCGTAAGGGCCATGATGACTTGACGTCGTCCCCACCTTCCTCCGGTTTATCACCGGCAGTCTCCCTGGAGTTCCCGACATTACTCGCTGGCAAACAAGGATAAGGGTTGCGCTCGTTGCGGGACTTAACCCAACATTTCACAACACGAGCTGACGACAGCCATGCAGCACCTGTCTCAGAGCTCCCGAAGGCACACCTGCGTCTCCGCTGGCTTCTCTGGATGTCAAGAGTAGGTAAGGTTCTTCGCGTTGCATCGAATTAAACCACATGCTCCACCGCTTGTGCGGGCCCCCGTCAATTCATTTGAGTTTTAATCTTGCGACCGTACTCCCCAGGCGGTCTACTTAACGCGTTAGCTCCGAAAGCCACGGCTCAAGGCCACAACCTCCAAGTAGACATCGTTTACGGCGTGGACTACCAGGGTATCTAATCCTGTTTGCTCCCCACGCTTTCGCATCTGAGTGTCAGTGTCTGTCCAGGGGGCCGCCTTCGCCACTGGTATTCCTTCAGATCTCTACGCATTTCACCGCTACACCTGAAATTCTACCCCCCTCTACAGCACTCTAGTTCACCAGTTTCAAATGCAGTTCCGAGGTTGAGCCCCGGGCTTTCACATCTGACTTAATGAACCACCTGCATGCGCTTTACGCCCAGTAATTCCGATTAACGCTCGCACCCTCCGTATTACCGCGGCTGCTGGCACGGAGTTAGCCGGTGCTTCTTCTGTTGCTAACGTCAAGATGCGCAGCTATTAACTACACACCCTTCCTCACAACTGAAAGTACTTTACAACCCGAAGGCCTTCTTCATACACGCGGCATGGCTGCATCAGGCTTTCGCCCATTGTGCAATATTCCCCACTGCTGCCTCCCGTAGGAGTCTGGACCGTGTCTCAGTTCCAGTGTGGCTGATCATCCTCTCAGACCAGCTAGGGATCGTCGCCTTGGTGAGCCATTACCTCACCAACTAGCTAATCCCACCTAGGCATATCTTGACGCGAGAGGCCCGAAGGTCCCCCTCTTTGGCCCGTAGGCATTATGCGGTATTAGCCATCGTTTCCAATGGTTATCCCCCACATCAAGGCAATTTCCTAGGCATTACTCACCCGTCCGCCGCTCGACGCCCATTAACGCACCCGAAGGATTGTTAGTGTCGTTTCCGCTCGACTTGCATGTGTTAGGCCTGCCGCCAGCGTTCAATCTGAGCCATGATCAAACTCTTCAATTTAAGATTTTGTGACTCAACGAATACTGACTTCAAAACTAATATTTACCGAAGTAAACATGTAATTCTAAAGCTATTACCATTCCAACAGAATGGTAATGAATTGACTGTGCCGAATAACTACAAGTAGTTAAACGTATTGGTCACTCAGTTCATTGAAATCAATTTTGATTCCGAAGAATCTGTTTTATCTAACGATAAAACGTTTTGATATTCATCAACGAGTGCCCACACAGATTGATAGGTTTAAATTGTTAAAGAGCTTTGCTTTCAGTGCCTTAGCACGTAAGCAGGACGCGTATAATACGCTTTCCACTTTGAAAGTCAACATAAAACTCTAAGAAACTTAGAACTCTATGGTGACTTGTCTATTAAATAGACAAAGTCGAAATTAAAGCCTGGCGATGTCCTACTCTCACATGGGGAAGCCCCACACTACCATCGGCGCTATTGTGTTTCACTTCTGAGTTCGGCATGGAATCAGGTGGGTCCACAATGCTATGGTCGCCAAGCAAATTTTAAAATTCGGAAAGCTATAATCTAAAAGTATTTCTCTTCAAACTCATTCAAGGTCTGGTACATCTGAGTCCACAAAACCCCTTGGGTGTTGTATGGTTAAGCCTCACGGGCAATTAGTACAGGTTAGCTCAATGCCTCGCAGCACTTACACACCCTGCCTATCAACGTCGTAGTCTACGACAACCCTTTAGGACACTTATAGTGCCAGGGAAAACTCATCTCAAGGCTCGCTTCCCGCTTAGATGCTTTCAGCGGTTATCGATTCCGAACTTAGCTACCGGGCAATGCCATTGGCATGACAACCCGAACACCAGAGGTTCGTCCACTCCGGTCCTCTCGTACTAGGAGCAGCCCCTTTCAATTTTCCAACGCCCACGGCAGATAGGGACCGAACTGTCTCACGACGTTCTAAACCCAGCTCGCGTACCACTTTAAATGGCGAACAGCCATACCCTTGGGACCGACTTCAGCCCCAGGATGTGATGAGCCGACATCGAGGTGCCAAACACCGCCGTCGATATGAACTCTTGGGCGGTATCAGCCTGTTATCCCCGGAGTACCTTTTATCCGTTGAGCGATGGCCCTTCCATTCAGAACCACCGGATCACTATGACCTGCTTTCGCACCTGCTCGAATTGTCATTCTCGCAGTCAAGCGGGCTTATGCCATTGCACTAACCACACGATGTCCAACCGTGTTTAGCCCACCTTCGTGCTCCTCCGTTACTCTTTGGGAGGAGACCGCCCCAGTCAAACTACCCACCAGGCACTGTCCGTAATCCCGATTCAGGGACCAACGTTAGAACATCAAAACTACAAGGGTGGTATTTCAAGGACGACTCCACCACATCTAGCGACGCGGTTTCATAGTCTCCCACCTATCCTACACATGTAGGTTCAATGTTCAGTGCCAAGCTGTAGTAAAGGTTCACGGGGTCTTTCCGTCTAGCCGCGGGTACACTGCATCTTCACAGCGATTTCAATTTCACTGAGTCTCGGGTGGAGACAGCGTGGCCATCATTACGCCATTCGTGCAGGTCGGAACTTACCCGACAAGGAATTTCGCTACCTTAGGACCGTTATAGTTACGGCCGCCGTTTACCGGGGCTTCGATCAAGAGCTTCGACCGAAGTCTAACCCCATCAATTAACCTTCCGGCACCGGGCAGGCGTCACACCGTATACGTCATCTTACGATTTTGCACAGTGCTGTGTTTTTAATAAACAGTTGCAGCCACCTGGTATCTGCGACTCTCGTCTGCTCCATCCGCAAGGGACTTCACTGATAAGAGCGTACCTTCTCCCGAAGTTACGGTACCATTTTGCCTAGTTCCTTCACCCGAGTTCTCTCAAGCGCCTTGGTATTCTCTACCCGACCACCTGTGTCGGTTTGGGGTACGATTCCTTACAATCTGAAGCTTAGAGGCTTTTCCTGGAAGCATGGCATCAATGACTTCACTACCGTAGTAGCTCGACATCGTATCTCAGCGTTAAGAAAGTCCGGATTTACCTAAACTTTCCGCCTACATACTTGAACCTGGACAACCGTCGCCAGGCCCACCTAGCCTTCTCCGTCCCCCCATCGCAATTGTAAGAAGTACGGGAATATTAACCCGTTTCCCATCGACTACGCCTTTCGGCCTCGCCTTAGGAGTCGACTTACCCTGCCCCGATTAACGTTGGACAGGAACCCTTGGTCTTCCGGCGAGGGAGTTTTTCACTCCCTTTATCGTTACTCATGTCAGCATTCGCACTTCTGATACCTCCAGCAGCCCTTACAGACCACCTTCAACGGCTTACAGAACGCTCCCCTACCCCACATACCCTAAGGTACGTAGCCGCAGCTTCGGTGTATAGCTTAGCCCCGTTACATCTTCCGCGCAGGCCGACTCGACCAGTGAGCTATTACGCTTTCTTTAAATGATGGCTGCTTCTAAGCCAACATCCTGGCTGTCTGAGCCTTCCCACATCGTTTCCCACTTAGCTATACTTTGGGACCTTAGCTGGCGGTCTGGGTTGTTTCCCTCTCCACGACGGACGTTAGCACCCGCCGTGTGTCTCCCGGATAGTACTTACTGGTATTCGGAGTTTGCAAAGGGTTGGTAAGTCGGGATGACCCCCTAGCCTTAACAGTGCTCTACCCCCAGTAGTATTCGTCCGAGGCGCTACCTAAATAGCTTTCGGGGAGAACCAGCTATCTCCAGGTTTGATTGGCCTTTCACCCCTAGCCACAAGTCATCCGCTAATTTTTCAACATTAGTCGGTTCGGTCCTCCAGTTGATGTTACTCAACCTTCAACCTGCCCATGGCTAGATCACCTGGTTTCGGGTCTAATCCTAGCAACTGTACGCCCAGTTAAGACTCGGTTTCCCTACGGCTCCCCTAAACGGTTAACCTTGCTACTAAAATTAAGTCGCTGACCCATTATACAAAAGGTACGCAGTCACACCACGAAGGTGCTCCTACTGCTTGTACGTACACGGTTTCAGGTTCTATTTCACTCCCCTCACAGGGGTTCTTTTCGCCTTTCCCTCACGGTACTGGTTCACTATCGGTCAGTCAGTAGTATTTAGCCTTGGAGGATGGTCCCCCCATATTCAGACAGGATATCACGTGTCCCGCCCTACTCGTTTTCACTGATTATGAGATGTCGATTACGGGGCTATCACCCTTTATTGCGGCACTTTCCAGAGCCTTCATCTGTCTCATTAAAAGCTTAAGGGCTAATCCAATTTCGCTCGCCGCTACTTTCGGAATCTCGGTTGATTTCTCTTCCTCGGGGTACTTAGATGTTTCAGTTCCCCCGGTTTGCCTCCTGTTGCTATGTATTCACAACAGGATACTTGCTTATGCAAGTGGGTTTCCCCATTCAGGAATCCCAGACTCAAAAGGTTATTACTACCTAATCTGGGCTTATCGCAAGTTATTACGCCTTTCATCGCCTCTGACTGCCAAGGCATCCACCGTGTACGCTTAGTCACTTAACCATACAACCCGAAAGGGTCTTAGCGTATGGCAACTAACCAAGGTTTTTGGTTGTCATCAAGAAGGGTTAATTCTTGATAACTGTTTGCCGGACTCAATTGTGAATCAATGTAAACATTGATTCGAATACAAGACACTTGAATGTGTTTGTTGTGTTTATCTAATGAAAGATAAACATTGAGAACTTTTAAATTTGATTGAATTACTCGTAAGTAATCAATCAGTCAGCTTTCCAAATTGTTAAAGAGCATAAAGCAAAAAGCTTTAATCAATAACTTACGTTATTAATTAAAGCTCTGGCTTTAACTAAATCTAAACCATCAATCTGTGTGGACACTCATCGTAAGTATCTTCGTATAAGGAGGTGATCCAGCCCCAGGTTCCCCTAGGGCTACCTTGTTACGACTTCACCCCAGTCATGAACCACAAAGTGGTGAGCGTCCTCCCCGAAAGGTTAAACTACCCACTTCTTTTGCAGCCCACTCCCATGGTGTGACGGGCGGTGTGTACAAGGCCCGGGAACGTATTCACCGTGACATTCTGATTCACGATTACTAGCGATTCCGACTTCATGGAGTCGAGTTGCAGACTCCAATCCGGACTACGACGCACTTTTTGGGATTCGCTCACTATCGCTAGCTTGCTGCCCTCTGTATGCGCCATTGTAGCACGTGTGTAGCCCTACTCGTAAGGGCCATGATGACTTGACGTCGTCCCCACCTTCCTCCGGTTTATCACCGGCAGTCTCCCTGGAGTTCCCGACATTACTCGCTGGCAAACAAGGATAAGGGTTGCGCTCGTTGCGGGACTTAACCCAACATTTCACAACACGAGCTGACGACAGCCATGCAGCACCTGTCTCAGAGCTCCCGAAGGCACACCTGCGTCTCCGCTGGCTTCTCTGGATGTCAAGAGTAGGTAAGGTTCTTCGCGTTGCATCGAATTAAACCACATGCTCCACCGCTTGTGCGGGCCCCCGTCAATTCATTTGAGTTTTAATCTTGCGACCGTACTCCCCAGGCGGTCTACTTAACGCGTTAGCTCCGAAAGCCACGGCTCAAGGCCACAACCTCCAAGTAGACATCGTTTACGGCGTGGACTACCAGGGTATCTAATCCTGTTTGCTCCCCACGCTTTCGCATCTGAGTGTCAGTGTCTGTCCAGGGGGCCGCCTTCGCCACTGGTATTCCTTCAGATCTCTACGCATTTCACCGCTACACCTGAAATTCTACCCCCCTCTACAGCACTCTAGTTCACCAGTTTCAAATGCAGTTCCGAGGTTGAGCCCCGGGCTTTCACATCTGACTTAATGAACCACCTGCATGCGCTTTACGCCCAGTAATTCCGATTAACGCTCGCACCCTCCGTATTACCGCGGCTGCTGGCACGGAGTTAGCCGGTGCTTCTTCTGTTGCTAACGTCAAGATGCGCAGCTATTAACTACACACCCTTCCTCACAACTGAAAGTACTTTACAACCCGAAGGCCTTCTTCATACACGCGGCATGGCTGCATCAGGCTTTCGCCCATTGTGCAATATTCCCCACTGCTGCCTCCCGTAGGAGTCTGGACCGTGTCTCAGTTCCAGTGTGGCTGATCATCCTCTCAGACCAGCTAGGGATCGTCGCCTTGGTGAGCCATTACCTCACCAACTAGCTAATCCCACCTAGGCATATCTTGACGCGAGAGGCCCGAAGGTCCCCCTCTTTGGCCCGTAGGCATTATGCGGTATTAGCCATCGTTTCCAATGGTTATCCCCCACATCAAGGCAATTTCCTAGGCATTACTCACCCGTCCGCCGCTCGACGCCCATTAACGCACCCGAAGGATTGTTAGTGTCGTTTCCGCTCGACTTGCATGTGTTAGGCCTGCCGCCAGCGTTCAATCTGAGCCATGATCAAACTCTTCAATTTAAGATTTTGTGACTCAACGAATACTGACTTCAAAACTAATATTTACCGAAGTAAACATGTAATTCTAAAGCTATTACCATTCCAACAGAATGGTAATGAATTGACTGTGCCGAATAACTACAAGTAGTTAAACGTATTGGTCACTCAGTTCATTGAAATCAATTTTGATTCCGAAGAATCTGTTTTATCTAACGATAAAACGTTTTGATATTCATCAACGAGTGCCCACACAGATTGATAGGTTTAAATTGTTAAAGAGCGCTAGCGTTTTGTGATTTACATCTCAGTCGCTAGGGGTGCGTACTATACCTGTACCACTTAGAGAGTCAAGGGTTATTTTAAACTCCTTTTCCTCTACCGATTTCGCTGTGTGACTTTCGTCTCACTCCGTGTCGGTGAGGCGGCATTATAGAGAGATCGACATAGAGCACAAGGGCTTTTTTGAATAAAAGTTTTGTTCGCCTAAAAAGCCACCAGATCCGCATTTTTCGAATAAAAACTAAACATTTGAGACGTATCACAGCAATACATTGGCAAAATGGAAACCATGAACGTAAGATTCATGTATCTATTTTGTTAAGAGTAGATGCGTCTATTTCGTTTATTAATATGTAGTATTCCGATATGAACTCAAAAAAATCGATGTTGTTAATTGTCGCACTAGCTGTTCTAGGTGGCATTGTTTTCTCTCAGGTAGATATATCGCCTGCAATTACCTTTATCCTTGGTGTCTTGGCTTCCGCTTTTGTTGTTAACTTTTCAAGCACCGACTCAAAATCAGATTCAGAACCGAAGGCATCAACAAAAACACTTTATGTAGGTAACCTTCCATACAAAGCGAATGAGTCACACGTACGTGAATTATTCTCAGAGTATGGTGAAGTATTTGCAGTACGCTTAATGAAAGACAAACGTACTGGTAAAAGAAGAGGCTTTGGATTTGTCGTAATGGCTAGCAATGATGTGAATCATGCTATTTCAGAACTTAACGATAAAGATTACATGCAACGAACTTTAAAAGTGCGAGTTGCAAATGATCCTAAACATCCAGAAACGGACGAAGCTGAACTGAGCTAAATCCTAACTGCTTCAACATGCTATTTAGTGCACTTTCTTTCTTAGGAAGTGCACTACAAAAAACCTCACGCACTCCCCCTTCTTTATCACTACTTTCCAAATCCAATAAATCTTGAACTCGCTTCGCAATCGCTTTACCAGAATCAACCAATAAAACACTCTTACCTAGGACTTGTTGAATCTCTGATTTTATCAGCGGGAAATGTGTGCATCCTAAAACGGCCACATCAATTGTGTTGATCATCGGTTGAAGGATAAGTTGCAACTCTTCAAGATCAATCACCTCACCTCTGAGTTTATCTTCGGCCATATCCACCAGCCGAGTAGAGCCTAAAAGTTCGACTCTTTTATTACTCGAGAAGTTTTTGATGAGCTCGTGTGTGTATTCACGAGTAATCGTTGCGGGAGTAGCAATAAGACCCACCGCTTTATTGGCAAGTAGGGATGCAGGTTTGATTGCCGGAACAACGCCAACAATTGGGATTAGATTATTAGCACGCAGTGTAGGTAAGACAATCGTACTTGCGGTATTGCAGGCTATAACTACGATATCAATAGCGTGGCTAGCCACAAAGCTAGCGACGATACTTTGGACTCTGCGGACAAGAACTTGTTGATCGAGTTCACCGTATGGGTAAGCCTCGTTATCGAATACATAAGTATAGTTATGATTTGGTAGTAACTGGCTTATCTCCTTATATACAGATAGGCCACCCACTCCAGAATCAAAGACCAATATGTTTTTTTGTATGCTTTCCGACACAACCATTACCTGTAAGAAGTTCCGCAGCAATGATACCCCTTCACTGAGTTTTCGCCAATCCTCACTCTATATAATGCAAGCTTGATAACGTTGATGAACAAAGCGCTCACCTTGCTCTACATTTTCTAGATCTATCTTGAGCTTACCTTTAAAGCATGGCGCTGATGTCACTAAGGTATGGAACTCGCCATCTTCGCCACATGGATCAACATGACTCGGTAAGCTGTCTATTAGTTCAAGCGTGTATTTTTTCCCGCAATAGCTCATGTCTAATGCATCGCTATCGACCGTTACAAGAAAGGTTTCGATTCCTCTGTCTATTATTTCACTAGCAAGTGCCTGACTGCTCTCTCCCATAAGAGGAAACACAGACTCCCAACCCGCTGGTTCTATATAGCTTCTTCGATAGTCGGCAATACCATTACAAAACATGTCTCCAAACGCGACTGCATCGATTGATAAGCCAGAACCTTTAAGTGCGGAGACAATGGTACTTTGATAAATCTCATTACTAGGAAACACTTCCGGGAGCTCAATCGTGATTAATGGCAAACCGATTAATTGCGCCTGCATGGCAACCACATCAATCGGAGTCACTTGAAAAGGAACTTCATCTCCAACATACGTCGTATAGAGAGCAACAACTTCATATTCGGAGCTTTCAAGTAGACGCTCTAGCGTTAATGTTGAGTCTTTACCTGATGACCAACTTATGACGACTTTCTTTTTCATTGATATACCCATTAAGAAAAAACCGCCCGAAGGCGGTTTAGGTGTAAATTAGAACTGGTAAGCTACGTTTAAGTAGTAAGCTCGCTCTGCGGCTGGGTACCCTAAAGCCGTTTCGTAATCTTCATCAAGTAAGTTATCAACACGAGCACTGATCGTAGTGTTGTCATTAGCATAATAGCTAACAGCAGTGTCAACCAATGAATAAGATGGGAGAGTTACATCACTATATGGCCACGTCCCGTAATCAACATCAGGTCGCTTACCTACATATTGATAGCTTATAGACCAATCGACGACGTCAAATGCCACCAATGCATTCCACTTATACAGTTCTTTTGCTCGGCGTTGCAACTGCTTGCCATCATCACCTTCTGCATCTTTATAATCAGCACTCAGCTGGTGTTGAACAATGCCCGTATCAAACTCGGCAGTCAGCTCTACACCTTGAATATGCGTCTCACCATCAACATTGATGTATTTATATGTTGTTGGGTGGTAATCGATTAGATTGGTGATTTTGTAATCGTATCCAGTTAATGTCCAATATACGTCTTTCACTAGACCATAAAAGCCCACCTCAATCGCATCAGATTCTTCTGGCTTAAGATCTTGAGTTCCGTAAGACGGATCATACTGTTGGTAAAGGTTTGGAGCTTTAAAAGCTGTACCGTATGAAGCTTTCATACCAAATTCTGGAATAAATTGATAACCAGCCCCGACGTTATATGTCGTTTCTGTACCAAATTCTTCATTGTCATCGACTCTTGCACTTGCTTCTAAAGTTGCAGAATCAACAGTGACCGAAGATAGACCGAATACTGCCAAGTTAGAACGGTCGAATGTTTTATTCGCATTCTTATCTACATATGACTCATCGCGCCAATCAACGCCACCAGCTAACACAACATTCTTGTTTAATTTATAGCTATTAACCCACTGAACATTGCTTTGTTCTAACTCGTCTTGAGTTCCAGATGTTTTGCTTTCACCAAATTGATAGTTCCAAGAATCTTGGCTTTGTACTGTAGCTTGCATTTCAGAGCGTAATTGACGGCCTTGATAAGTACCACCAATCGACACTGATAAATCGTCTTTTTCAGATTCCATATAACTACGTGTACTGTATGTATTGTCGTACTGGTAAATATTCTCATAGGCACGAACATTACCAAATACACTGAATTGTTCATTCAACTTATGAGTATAACCAATCAAACCGTTCAACGTCTCGAAGCCATGGCGGTCGCCATCATTTAAGCCTGGTACGGGCTTAACATTGTAGCCTTCATCGCTTTCATGGCTAATAGCAAGGTTTAGCTGACCATTTTCAGAAGTCGCAACACCGGATGCTAGACTAAGTTCTTGATAGTCTAGGCTACCCAAACCAGCACTCAATGTTGTTGACTCATCCGTCGCACGAGCAATCGTAATAATGTTGATTACACCACCAATAGCTTCGGAACCGTATAAAGAAGCTCGAGCTCCTCGTACATACTCGATCCTCTGAACATAACTCAATGGAATCTGGTTGAAATCTACCGCACCTTTTGCTGCACGAGCAAAACGAACACCATCAACTAAAACGAGGACTTGATCAGAACTTGTTCCGCGAACAAATATAGAAGCGAGCTGTCCCCTACCACCATTTTGAGTAATCTGGATACCTGTTAATCTTCTCAACACATCTGGGATTGTTTTAGCTTGTGTTCTTTGAAAATCTTGGCGGGTAACAACTTCAACATCAGTTAATGTCGCCGTGGCAGACTGCTCAAAACGGTTAGCCGTAACTACCATGGTTTCGTCGGCAGAGGCTTCTTGGGCATGTAAATTGGAGATAGGTGAAAGCAGCGATGCTACAGCAACCGCTAAAAGGGATTTGTTCATGTTGTGATCCTAAATCGCGTAAAGTCCTACCAAACCACATTGTGTGGCTTAGCCGCTGGCAGGTATTCGGACTCAAGAGCACAACCTTATGGTTACCTAATATTCGACTTCCCACAAAAAGCTATTTGCAGTGTCTTATGAATACTCGTTCTCTTTTACCGCTGCGCGTCAGTTCTGGATTCACACCAGATTCCCTCTTCAGCCATCTATACATCCAAATGGCACCAGCTTGCCGAAGATAGTATTGGCCTATGAATCATTTGTCTAGTCTAAGATAGTTAATAAGCTATAGTTTTCATGGCCGATTTACACTGAATGGCTCTCAACACTGGACAAGCGCCTGTGATTGAATAAAATCTGCGCTCTTGATTTAAAAGCACGACAGCAAAAGGCATAACAATGGCGAATTTAGATGTAAACCCGCAACGCTACCAAGAACAACTGACAGAAAAGACTGAGCGTCTTACTGAAATGTTCTCAGAATATAATGTGCCTGAGCTGGAAGTGTATGAATCTCCAGAACAACACTACCGCATGCGTGCTGAGTTCCGCGTGTGGCATGAAGGTGACGATATGTATTACGTCATGTTCAATCAAGAGACTAAAGAAAAATACCGTGTAGACCAGTTCCCTGCGGCTAGCCGTCTTATTAACGACCTAATGCCTCTATTAACGGATGCAATGAAGAACAACCACTCTCTACGCCACAAGCTATTCCAAGTAGATTTCCTCTCTACGTTGAGTGGCGAGATTTTGGTGTCACTGCTTTACCACCGTCAATTAGGTGAACAGTGGATTCAAGATGCTAAAGCACTTAAGCAGCAATTAAACGATGAAGGTTTTAACCTGAACCTGATTGGTCGTGCGCGTAAGATGAAAATCGTATTGGACCGCGACTACGTCATTGAAAAGCTAGATGTGAATGGTGATAGCTACATCTACCAACAAGTAGAGAACAGCTTTACTCAACCAAACGGCAAAGTGGCAGAGAAAATGTTGGAATGGGCTGTCGACTGTACTCAAGACAGCAAAGGCGACTTGCTTGAGCTTTACTGTGGTAACGGTAACTTCTCATTAGCGCTGGCACAAAACTTCGAGCGTGTACTGGCAACAGAATTGGCGAAGCCGTCAGTAGAATCTGCACAATACAACATCGCGGCGAACAACATTGAAAATGTTCAGATCATCCGCATGTCTGCAGAAGATTTTACCGTAGCAATGGAAGGTAAGCGTGAGTTCCGTCGTCTACAGCAAGCGAACATCGATCTTAAGAGCTACAACTGCAACACTATCTTTGTTGACCCACCGCGTTCAGGTATGGACGTTGATACTTGTAAGATGGTTCAAGGGTACGAGCGCATCATGTACATCTCTTGTAACCCTGAGACATTGAAAGAGAACCTAGACATTCTAAGCGAAACGCACGACATCACTCGTTTTGCTCTATTTGACCAGTTCCCTTATACGCACCACATGGAAGCCGGTGTATTCCTAGAGCGTAAAGCGTAAATCTCGCTCTCTAGATAGTACAACAGATACAAAAAAACGAGCCCATTGGCTCGTTTTTTTTATTTATACGTTGGTTTAAGCAGTTTTACCGATAAAGCCTAGCTTCTTACCTACCCAAGCGAGCAGTAACATAGCGACAATAATCGCAAAGAAGTTTGAACCTGCATCAGGATGTTGTGCTTTCACAAAAGCCGAGTGGCCAAATGCGCCGACAAAGAAACAAGCTAAACCCACTAATGGAATATCTTCAGATACTGGATTCGTTAGGTATTCTTGGTAAAGCGCTTGTACAGCCAAAACTAAAGCAATTAGCGGGAAAATAGAGAAGCCCACTTCGCTCATTGTTACCCAAGATAACAGTGCATCACCACACACACCTGCAACAACAGCAAGTACGAGTGTCTTTCTTTCAGAACCACGGTTTACAGTATTATTTTCATTCGACATTATTCAATCCCGCCTTTTAATCGGTTACGTTCACGTTCTTTACGATACCAAAAAGCCCCTTTGGCCATCATTCGTAATTGCATGATCAAGCGTTCAGCCAATTCATCTCGCTGACGTCGATCTAAATCTAATGCTTCTGCCCCTGAATTGAAAACCAATATGACCGAGGCTTCTGCTTGAGTAAAAGCTTCATCTCTTGTCATGCCTGTCGTTATCAGATATTCGGTTAATTCAGCAGAAAAGTGTTGTATCTCACGAGCTACCGCTGCACGAAACTCAAATGAAGTTCCTGAGCGCTCTCGTAATAACAGTCTGAATACGTTTGGGCTGCTTTCAATAAATTCCATAAAGGTTTCAACCGATGTGCGAATCACACTGCCTTCCTTTGCTATACGCTGACGAGCTTGACGCATTAGTTGGCGTAATAATAAACCACCTTCATCAACCATGGTTAAGCCAAGCTCATCCATATCTTTAAAGTGACGATAAAAGGAAGTCGGTGCTATTCCAGCCTCACGAGCGACTTCTCTCAAGCTTAGGTTGGAAAAACTACGATCGGCGCTGAGTTGGCTAAATGCTGCATCAATTAAGCTACGACGAGTTTTTTCTTTTTGCTGTGCGCGAATGCCCATTGGTTTCATACTTTATCAATTTCTTCTTTTACAGCCTAAACAGGCATGTCTAATTCTCTGTTTAATATAACGCGAATCACTTCTTTATATAAGGCACTCTGGTTATATAAGACACTAAACACACCTCTTTGTTCACGTACCGAAGTAAATACGTTCGAAGAAAAAATTTCAATATCCACACTGTCATTTGGAGACATACGACATACCAAATATTATTTTTTCGATAACACTGCGTGATCCCACCGACTCTCTGATGCCCTTTTCATGTACCCAAGAACAGAATCAGTTAAAATCTCGCTAAAGCAATGTTAATCAAATATAACAAGGAAGATATCTATGCCGCACTCCAACCACTTTGATGTAATCGTAATTGGTAGTGGCCCCGGGGGAGAGGGGGCAGCGATGGGATTAACCAAAGCCGGGTTGAACGTTGCAATCATTGAAAAAGAGAGCAGCGTTGGTGGGGGTTGTACTCACTGGGGAACCATTCCTTCCAAAGCACTGCGTCATGCCGTAAGCCGTATTATCGAATTCAACAGTAATCCTCTGTTTTGTCAGAACAACAAAAGCATTCACTCAACGTTTTCCAACATCCTGGGCCATGCTAAATCAGTCATCGACAAGCAGACTCGCTTACGCCAAGGGTTCTACGACCGCAACCAGTGCACACTGGTATTCGGTACGGCTCGTTTTATCGATACCAACACCATCTCGGTGATACAGAGTGATGGTACTGAAGAACACTACAGTGCAGACAAATTTGTTATCGCGACAGGCTCTCGCCCTTACCAACCAGATAACGTCGACTTCCTGCATGAACGTATCTACGACAGCGACTCAATTCTTTCTCTTAAACACGATCCGCAACACATCATCATCTATGGTGCTGGCGTTATTGGTTGTGAATACGCGTCGATTTTCCGCGGTTTGGGTGTCAAAACCGATCTTATCAATACTCGTGACCGTTTGTTGTCATTTCTAGACAATGAAACCTCGGATGCGCTTTCTTACCACTTCTGGAACAGCGGCGTGGTGATTCGGAACGACGAAACCTTTGAGAAAATCGAAGGCACGGACGATGGCGTGATCATTCACCTAGAATCAGGCAAAAAAATGCGCGCCGACTGCCTACTGTATGCCAATGGCCGAACCGGTAATACCGATAAGTTAAACCTTGGTGCGGTTGGCTTAGAAGCAGACTCTCGTGGGCAAGTATCAGTAAACACCAATTACCAAACCAATGTTGACCATGTTTACGCAGTAGGTGATGTGATTGGCTACCCTAGCCTAGCGAGTGCGGCTTATGACCAAGGTCGATTCGTTGCACAGGCGATTGTCAAAGGTGAAGCTGAACGCCACCTTATTGAAGACATCCCAACAGGTATCTACACCATCCCTGAGATCAGTTCTGTTGGTAAAACCGAGCAAGAACTAACGGCTGCGAAAGTACCGTACGAAGTGGGACGTTCTTCATTCAAACACTTAGCTCGCGCTCAAATCGCCGGTAAAGATATTGGTAGCTTGAAGATCCTATTCCACCGTGAAACCAAAGAGATTTTGGGTATCCACGTGTTTGGTGAGCGTGCTGCTGAAATCATCCATATCGGCCAAGCGATTATGGAACAGAAAGGTGAAGCAAATACCATCGAGTACTTTGTAAACACCACCTTTAATTATCCAACGATGGCAGAAGCTTATCGTGTTGCAGCACTTAACGGACTTAACCGTTTGTTCTAAATAAAGAACCAACAGGAGCATTTGACCACCTATAGGCCAAATACATAAACAGCAAGCCATGAGCTTGCTGTTTTTATTTAAGATACTGAATAATATGATAATAGTAGCAATTAGATCATGATGTTCTAAATACCCCTTTTCCTGTACAGCTTCTATTTGTTGCTCCCTGAACTGAGCTATCTAAGCTATCTAAGTAAGCTAAGCGAGAAACTCACCCTTCTTCCACTGAGAAACAAACAACACACCAAGACCAATTCCGCGCATTGCCATAAAGCTCAGCATCGCTAGCCACAGTGCATGGTTCTCTAAACCTGATGCTAAATAGAAAATCGCGAAGAAACTGCAGGTCGCAACAAACATACTATTGCGCATATCCTTGCCTTTAGTGGCCCCAACAAAAATACCATCCAACAAGAAGCACCACATAGACACCAATGGCATCGCAATCAGCCATGGCAGATACACCTCGGCTTGGCTCTTTACGTCTGGGATTGTGGTGATCATATTGATTAAGCCAGAGCCAGCGATTGCGAACGCTATGGTCAGTACTAAACAAATATTGAAGCTCCAGAAGAAAGTACCAATCAATGACTGGTTTAGTTCATCTTTGTCTTTCGCGCCTATCGCCTTACCGACCATAGCTTCCATTGCATAGGCAAAGCCATCCATCCCATAAGAGATGATCATCAAGAAACTCATCAACACGGCATTGACCGCAACAACATCATCGCCAAAGCTTGCACCTTGGAAAGTCATGAAAGTGAAAGTCGCTTGTAGACACAATGAACGAAGAAAGATATCGCGATTCAGTTTCACGAAACGACTCAAACCTTGGCTGGTTTTCTTAAGCAGATCCCATGGCGATGGTAACTGTTTCTTCGCCCAGATTCGGTAAACACAAATCAGGCCAAATGTTAGACCAGCATAATCAGCCATTACAGATGCTAATGCAGCACCTTCCACTTGCCACCCTAAACCGATAACAAAAACGATATCCAAAACGATATCCAAAACGATATTGGTGACGTTGGTTATAATCACCATCCACATGGGCGCTTTGGCATTTTGAGTCCCGAGCAGCCAGCCTAAAATAACAAAGTTAGTTAGCGCAGCAGGTGCACTCCAAGCGCGGATTGAGAAATATTGCTGACCATAGTGCTTAACTTGATCACTGGCGCTACTCAATGAGAAAACTAAATCGGCGACTAGACTGTGTAAAAGCAAAAAGACACCAGCAAACCCTAAGGCCATAGTCACGCCTTGCACAAAGACTAAGCCAAGTTGCTTGCCATCATTCGCACCATAGGATTGTGCGGCTAGCCCTGTTGTCGACATACGCAGGAAGCCAAGCAACCAAAAGGTCACACTGATCATAGTGCCGCCTAATGCCACACCACCTAAATACCAAGAATGCTCTAGATGACCAATAACCGCCGCATCGACTAAGCCCAGCAGTGGAACCGTAATATTAGAGAGAACCATCGGGATTGCGAGCAACAGCACTTTTTTGTGCATCGCCTGATTGGATAGCGTTTGAAAAATAATTTGGGGATTAAATAGCTTCACGATCACCTCTTAGTTTAGAGGCGATAGTTTAACCTAGTGGGTGGGCTTTCACTATGTTGTGTACTTTGTGTATTGGTTAGCTTTTACCAAACTATGTGTTGATAGAAGAAGCTAGCGCTACCATTTAACGAGTACTAATTGAGGAGTTAAACGCTTTTTAAACTGAGAAATCTTACACAACAATCGCTGCCACAACTTCCAACGATTACATTGCTGCTCTAATGGTGAAAATGACTTAACCCATTGCGCCCATGGCAACCAATTGAGAACACTGTCTATTGGTGAAGACAACCCGTGAGCATACTTTCCAGAACCGAGCTTTTGCCCAAGAGCACTCGAGCTTTTGTCTCCAGCTAACACTAAACACGCGTGTGCATGAGTAAAGTAACGACTCAATGACTGAATAAAGTGCGCCGTCAGTTGTTCATTACAATCAAGCAGAGCATGTTCACACACCACCATCACAGAAGCTTGCTCTGGAATGTTAAGTTCATCTAACCAAGTTAAGTCGTCAACAGAGCCACACTCTAAACGATAGCGTTCGTTTTTGTGGAACAGGCGTTGTCGCCAAAGCAGATTCTCGGTTACATCCAGCTCAACCCAATGACAGCGGCCATTATCTAAACGGTAGAAACGGGTATCGAGCCCTGCTCCCACATTAATAATCCAAGCATCTGGGTTATGAGATAAAAATTGTTGAACTTGAGAATCACAAAGTTGAGTCAGTGTCGCGTAAAGGAGTTGTTGTTGGTCGAGTTCACCAGTAAGACATTCTGGTGCTAATTGGCAGCGTTTGCAGGCTTGAGCTGCGATAGGGTCATAGACTAGGCCGTCATCGGCAAGGCTTTCGCGACTGCGAAACCAAAGATGTTGAACGAGATTCGTCGGAACTTGGAATTCTTGATGTGCAGACCCTTGATCTGAAGAAGCCTTTTGAACAGAGGAGCGCGGCTTACGAATAAGCGGCTTCATTTGAGGTTTGGTTGGATTTGGCATCATCATCTTCCTTGTATCTCGACAAAGAAGATGATAATGAATATCAATTACAATAACAAGTTATTGAGAATAAATATCAATAAGCTTTTTGTACTGACTACATCCAGTCGGTGTTACGAATAATACCAACAGCCAGTCCTTCAATAGACAAGTGTTGAGACTCTAGATCGACGTGAATTGGAGAAAACTCTTCATTTTCAGCATGTAACAGAACCATTGAACCTTTACGTTCTAGGCGTTTTACCGTTACATCATCATCAACACGAGCTACAACAACCTGACCGTCGCGTACGTCTTGTGTTTTATGAACAGCCAGTAGATCACCATCCATAATACCGATGTCTTTCATACTTTCGCCATTTACACGAAGTAAGAAGTCAGCCTGAGGCTTAAACATACCTGGGTCTACTTGGTAATGCATTTCTACATGTTCTTGAGCCAGAATAGGCTCACCAGCGGCAACCTGACCGATTAATGGTAAACCTTGTTCCTCATTTGCTGCATCTTCAAGCAAAATACGAATACCACGAGACGCACCCGGGATAATCTCAATCGCTTCTTTACGAGCAAGAGCTTTTAAATGTTCTTCTGCAGCATTAGCAGAGCGGAAGCCTAGTTCTCGTGCAATTTCTGCACGTGTCGGTGGCATACCGAAATCGTCAATCTTACTTTTGATAAGATCAAAAACTTGTTGTTGGCGGGGCGTTAACGGCTTCATGATTCACCTGTCTTTTTATACAGTTGACTGTGAGTATATCCAGTAACTGAACAAAAGCAAAGCAATTGGTTGTTTTTAGTTCATTTTTCAAGAATCACAAAAATAGGATCTCTAGCCATACGTAACCCGCTAGTACTAGGCAGATAAGAACAGCCGCTGAGCCGACATCTTTCGCCATCCCAGAAAGCTCATGATGCTCACTACCGATTCGATCAACAACTGCTTCAATCGCGGTATTGATTAACTCGACAACCATCACTAACACAACAGCTGAGATCATCAAGATTCGCTCTACTTGGCTTACATCCAAATAGAATGCCAGCGGAATCAGTATTGCTGCCATGAACACTTCTTGCCGAAATGCAGCCTCGCTTTTAAACGAACTTGTGAGCCCTTGCCATGAAAAGCCTGCTGCTTTTATGATGCGTTTTAATCCGGTGTTTGATTTTTTGGTCATTTTTAACTCTATACTCAATCAGTTGATGAATGATTTTCCACAAACTTAACGGCAATATGACTATTTCCATTAAAAGGTTAGACCAGTTTCTGGTATTCTTGCATCGATTAAATTTACGCCTAGGCTTATCCCTATTTCACTCATAGGATTTATCCTTTTTCATCATAGAAATAGAGATACGCTTGAGCACATTGAAATAACTATTGAGGCAGTGAACCTATATGTCTTCTGGACAATCTTTTTCACGTTCATTAATGAAGCTACCTTTATCCGTATTGGTAAAGGGCACATCAATTCCTTCAAACCCTGTTGAGGATTTGAACATTGATTTGAGCAAACCGATTGTATACGCCTTACCGTTTCGCTCAAGTGTCGACATTCTTACATTGCAAAAACATGCACTTGAATTAGGTCTACCTGATCCATTAAGCAAGCTTGAAATCAACGGCAAATCACTGCAACGCTATGTTTTTATCTCTTCTCGCAAAACTCTGCTTCAAGACGATGATTATGTACCAAGCTCTTCAATTGAAGTGTTCTCTGAGTTGCTTTCACTGCATGCTGACGACTCTGAGCTCGATGTTCAAGTTATCCCTGCCACTGTGCTTTGGGGACGTAAACCTGGTAAAGAGAATAATCAGAAGCCTTACCTCCAAGCAATGAACGGCTTAGAGAAATCAAAAGCGGTATTGCTAGCAGGTCGTGACTGTCTGGTTCGTTTCAGCCCAGTGGTTTCTCTACGTTACATGGCTAACTCACATGGCACCGACAGCACCATCGCGCACAAATTAGCGCGTGTGGCACGTATTCACTTCTCTCGCCAAAAGCTTGCTGCATCAGGCCCTAATCTGCCAAGCCGCCAAGCTCTGTTTGATCGCCTACTCAAATCAGAAGCAATCAAGAAGGCGATAGAAGACGAGGCTGAAGCAAAAAATATTTCCATAGAGAAAGCGAGCAAAGAAGCTCAGGACATCATGGATGAGATCGCAGCTAACTTCTCTTACTCGTTAATTAAACGCGGTGAGAAAATTCTTGGTTGGTTGTGGAATAAGTTGTACCAAGGTCTGCATATCAGCAACGCTTCAACGGTTCGTAAATTGGCTCAAGATGGTCACGAGATCGTTTACGTCCCTTGTCACCGTAGCCACATGGATTACTTGTTGCTTTCTTATGTGCTTTATCATGAAGGCATGGTGCCTCCGCACATCGCTGCAGGTATCAACCTCAACTTCTTCCCTGCCGGTCCTATTTTCCGTCATGGTGGTGCGTTCTTTATTCGCCGTAGCTTCAAAGGCAACAAGCTTTACTCGACGATTTTCCGTGAATACCTAGCGGAATTGTTCGCTAAAGGTTACTCAGTAGAGTACTTCAGTGAAGGTGGTCGTTCTCGTACGGGTCGTCTTCTGCAAGCGAAAACGGGCATGCTAGCGATGACCATTCAGGCAATGCTGCGTGGTATGAACCGTCCTGTTACTTTGGTTCCTGTGTACATTGGTTATGAACACGTGATGGAAGTGGCAACTTACGCGAAAGAACTTCGTGGCAAGCGTAAAGAGAAAGAAAACGCGAGCTTAGTGATTCGTACCATTCGTAAGCTGCGTAACTTTGGTAAAGGCTACGTTAACTTCGGTGAGCCGATTCAACTGAACCAATACCTGAACGAGCACGCGCCAGAATGGACCAAAGACATCGACCCAATGGGCACCAGTAAACCACAATGGATGAACCCGGTGGTTAATGACTTGGCGACCAAGATGATGACGCACATTAACGATGCTGCGGCGACCAACGCATTGACCCTTTGTGCAACGGCGCTATTGGCCTCAAGACAGCGTGCATTGTCTCGTGACTCTTTGGTTTCTCAGATCAATTGCTACCTATCACTGCTTAAGAACGTTCCATATTCAACAACGTTCACTGTGCCAAAAGACAGCGCTGAAGATTTGGTAAAACATGCTGAATCACTGAACAAGTTCTTGATTGAATCAGACTCAATGGGCGACATTATTTCGCTAGACCGTCACCAGTCAATTCTGATGACCTACTACCGAAACAACATCATTCACTTGTTCGCTCTGCCATCTTTAATTGCCCAGATGACCATTCGTCAGCGCGGTTTATCGATTGAAGCGATTCAAAAGAATGTTGCAGCAATTTATCCGTTCTTGAAGAAAGAGCTATTCTTAAGCTACGACGAATCACAGCTTGAAGACGTAGTATCAAACATCATTGATGAGCTTGTTAGCCAAGGCATGATTGTTGTGTCTGACAATGAAGTGACGATCAACCAATCGAACAGCCAAGCTCTTATGCTGTTAGGCCGTACGATTTCAGAAACGCTACAGCGCTACTCTATTGCTCTAAACTTGCTGGCAGAGAATCCTGAACTGGACAAATCTGACCTTGAGCAGAAAAGCCAAGACATCGCACAGCGACTTGGTCGACTGCATGGTATCAATGCTCCCGAATTCTTCGATAAAGGCGTGTTTGCTTCTATGTTCGCAACGTTGAAGCAGCAACAGTACCTAGATAACGACGGCAACTGCGATTTAGAGAAGACTCAGCAATTCGCTAAGCTTCTTTACTCGATGCTTTACCCTGAAGTTCGTCTGACGATTCAAGAGAGTATTCACCAAGCCGAGTAATTCCTGTATATAGCAGGGCTCTGATAGCAAATTCAACGCGATCAAAAAAGGCACCCACAGGGTGCCTTTTTCTTGAATATTCGTTTGATAAAAACTGATGCTTACCAGAAGGTAACGAACAAACCGACCGTTACGGCCATGCCAACATAGTTGTTATTGAGAAAAGCTTGAAAACATAAGTCTCGGTCACGATGACGCATCAAATGTTGTTGGTACACAAACAAGCTGCCTGCAACTAACAATGCCCAATAGAAAGTATCACCCAATTGGTAGTGCATACCTAACACAATCAGCATCGCTAGAGTAACAAGTTGCAAAGAGCCGACGATAAGCTTATCGAAGCGACCAAATAAAATAGCCGTCGATTTAATACCAATCTTCAGGTCATCATCTCGGTCTACCATCGCATATTGCGTGTCGTAAGCAACCGTCCACAAAGCATTAATAACGAAGATAAACCAAACAATACTTGGTAGTTCATTGGTTTGTGCAGCCCATGCCATTGGTATCGCCCAACTAAACGCTAAGCCGAGGAACAACTGTGGAAGATGTGTAAAACGCTTCATGAAAGGGTAAATGAACGCCAGACCCACACCAATAAATGAGAGCTTAATGGTCAGTGGATTCATGGTGAGTACTAGCAAAAATGAAACTACGGCTAGCACTAAAAAGAGCAGAATCGCTTCCTTACTGGAAACCAAACCTGAGGGTAATGGACGCTGCTTGGTGCGTTTAACATGACCATCCACTTTACGGTCCGCAAAGTCATTGATCACACAGCCAGCTGAACGCATCAACACGACGCCGAGTACGAAAACAACCAAGACATCAAAATCAGGCATACCTTGTGCGGCGATAATCAGCGACCACAAAGTCGGCCAAAGGAGTAACAGAGTACCAATCGGGCGATTCATTCGCGTTAATTGCCAGTACGCCTTCGCTTTGGTGGCAAGCATTTACACATTCTCCTTAGAGTAAATGGGTGACGTAGGTAAAAACAGTTCTGCCACAAGCATCGGTTTATGGTTCATCCATAATCGAGAGCGACGTGCGAGTAATCGCTCATCACCTGCGATAACCCAACCGACTTGCAGCGCATCTCGCTCCACGTTCTCAGCACTGAAAACGGTTAATCCAAGCGGGACATTACCTTGTTGAGAAAGGTCGGAGTGCTGATGATCTTCTAATGTGACTCGGGGAATCAAGGTTCGACCTAATACCCACGGGTCATCATCACCCTTTAAAATCACTTTACGCAGTAAGCAATCAAACGATGATAAAAGATGTTCCTCGTCCTGTTGCAACATTGAGCGTTCTACAACTTGATTATGAAGCAACTCAACAGACAGGTGCTGACAACACTTCCCCAACTTGCGGGAAAGAGAACCTTGCTCCATAAGCCACTCTTTGGTGGTTTTATTAGGAAAATCAAATGTTTCTGTACTTTGCCAATCTACATTCATTAACGAATTAAGATACAGCGATATTGGCTGATTCATACTAGTATTCAATAGGTGACTTTACACGTACAATAAAGCTTCAACTTTCGAACAAAATTAAAGCGTTCTTCGAAATTGTAAACGTATTTAGATTTAGACCGCTCATTGTAACAAGACTAATGCGTTTCGAATATCGCGAATAAACTAAAGAAAAGTCACAAATATGCACAAACGTTATGTAGCCCAAATATTTCTTGCGATTACCCTACTCTTTTCAGCATCAAGTTTCTCTGAAGAGGAATCGGCACCAAAACTAGCCTACTTCACGCTAGAGCCTGACCTGACCACCAATTTTTACACTAAAGGTAAAAAACTGGGCTACATTCAGGTTCGTCTCGATATTATGGTTGCGAATAGTAACGACTTAGCAGCCATTGAGCACCACCAACCACTGATTCGTGATGCTGTGATTGAATTGCTCGGCAAACAAAACGAAGAAACAATTAAATCTCTATCTGGTCGTGAAGATTTAAGAAAAACTTTAGTCGAGCATCTCAACAAGGTCTTGCTTCCTGAAACAGGCAAAACACTCATTGCTGACCTACTGTTTACCAAATACCTTTATCAGTAATAATGATGTAAAAACGAATCCAAATAAAAAGCGGCTCATCTGGCCGCTTTTTTGTCTCTACCGTTTGGCTACTCACTAGAAGAGATGAATTAACTTCTTGCCGAGCTTGGTGCTTTCATTGCATCGATAAAGCCAATAATCACACCAGCGGCTAGACCAGCTAAATGCGCGGTATTGGCGATAGCCATAAATGGTTGCATGTACCCAAGTATCAACCACACCAACATAAAGCCGACAATCTGTCTTGGGATGCCTAAACCAAGTTGCGGCGCCTTCGCACCGATAACCCATAAGTAGCCAACCAGAGCATAAACAACACCTGACAAGCCGCCGAAGTTTGCTCCTTCAACCCAATACTGCCCAGCGCCAGAAAGCGCAGAAGATATAGCAAAGATCTGAAGTAACTTGAGGCTACCTAGCTTTTTCTCGATGTCTCCACCTAACTGCCACCACCACAAGATATTAAATGCGATGTGCATAACAGAGAAATGCAGAACGGCATGACTCAACCAACGCCACAATTGCCATTGCTGTCCATCCACCGCTGGGAAATGCAGGGCATTGAAAATAGCTTGGCCAAAACCGATCTGTTGTAGCGCAAAAATCACCACACACACCAACATCAGGCTTAGTGTCACAGGGCCTGCTTTGGCTTTGATCATGCCCATGAAACTTGGCGTGTGGTAATGGAAGTTGCTCTTTCTGGTCTCTGCCATGTCCCAAGACGCCGCTTGATAGCGTTTATGATTGGGCTCCGCAAGAAAGCGATTCAGCTCAGCTTCAGTTTCAACCTGAAATTGGCCATCAAGAAGCCAAAGAGCAAAACGCCCCTCACCTTCAGGAGACATTTGAATAGGGATCTGGCGAGAAGCCATGTAATCAATAAATGCTTGAGCAAGACGCGGGTTATCTAACACCATCAGTCTAATCATTATCACTTCCTATTCATTATACTGAGAAACGTTTAACGCAACTAACCAGCGTTCACTGGAAGTTCTGCGCGATGCCAGGCTTCAAACCCACCATCAACACTATATACCTCTTCAAAGCCTTGGTTCACTAAATATTGTGCCGCACCTTGGCTACTAATACCGTGGTAACACATCACTAAAATAGGTTGTTCGAACTCTACCTCATCCATGAACGACACCATCGTATCATTGGTAAGGTGATAAGCTGTTTTTGAGTGAGCCACCGCGAAAGACTGCGGGTCACGGATATCGACAAGTCTTGCTTCGCCTTGTTCTAAAAGGGCTTGAGCGCTTTTAACATCGATATGTTTAAACTGGTCCATGACTTTCTCTTTTATGCTGATTTACTTTGCTGCCATTGTAACCTATCCCAAGGCTAACAATCACATCCACTTAATAAGGTTATCCACCAGCGATCACTTTTACACCGTTTGTGGATAAATCTGTGGATTGCGTGAATAAAGTGTTTTTTTTAAAATAGATCCACAACATGTAGTGATGATCCTGATCTAACTGTGGGTGTTATGAAAAATATCCCCACATCAAAAACCCTCACAAAGCCTTACTACACCCTGCTTTTAGACAACTGACGAATAAACTTCTCACAGAGTTATCCACAAAATCATTTTGCAAATTTCGATCGCAAAAGTTGAGAAATCGATCGAAAATAAAAAGGCCGAGATCTCTCGATCTCGGCCTTTTCAAATTCAGCTTATTTTATCGCTTCTGGCTTATCTGCCTTTAGAAGTCACCAACAGCTTGCTTCAACTTCTTCATCGCATTCTTTTCTAACTGACGAACACGTTCTGCAGAAATGCTGTAAGTATCGGCAAGGTCTTGCAGTGTCGATTTGTTGTCATCTAACCAACGTGAGCGAACAATGTGTTGGCTACGCTCGTCTAAGCTCTTCAATGCGAGGCCTAAACGATTATTGGTATGAGATTCCCAGTTAGCGGCTTCAACCGTCTCAGCAACGTCTGATGCCTTATCTTCAAGGTAATAAACTGGTGCAGTGTAAGCAGAGCCACCGTCATCATCATCCATAGGCGCTTCAAACGTCGCATCTTGTGCTGCTAAGCGAGATTCCATCTCACGAACTTCTGAAGGCTCAACACCCAGTTCACGAGCAACCGTCTCAACTTCACCGTTATTGAACCAACCTAAACGCTTTTTAGACTTACGAAGGTTAAAGAACAGTTTACGCTGTGCCTTCGTAGTCGCAATTTTAACGATACGCCAGTTACGTAGAACGTATTCATGAATTTCAGCTTTGATCCAGTGAACAGCAAACGAGACGAGACGAACACCAACTTCTGGATTGAAGCGCTTAACAGCCTTCATCAAGCCGATGTTACCTTCTTGGACGAGATCAGCCATTGGCAGCCCGTAGCCAGAGTAGCCTCTTGCAACGTGCACCACGAATCGTAGGTGGGAAAGGATCAAGCCTTTCGCAGCATCGATCTCACCTTTGTAATGTAATCGCTCTGCAAGTCCACGTTCCTCTTCAGGTGTCAGCATTGGGTAGCTGTTCGCTGAACGGATATAGCTATCTAAACTATCTTGTGTGACTAAAGCCATTTGATACGCTTGGTTTGCCATTCGGTTCCTCATCAATCTCTGATCTGGAGTAATACATCTATTAAAACCCGACAATCTTGAACCTAAAATGAACAGGTTTCAAGGAGGGGGAAGTAATTATGCATAATCAATTCATCTATACAAGGCAAAAACTGGTTAAGAAGTGCCTATTTTTCGTCTAAATATGACTCTATTCACCTAAATTGGTTCAATTTCTTTTAGGTGACGCTGTGCAGAAAGCTTCGCAGCCACACTACCAAGCAGGGTTCCGACGATCAAAAGCAGTAAAGATTCATCCCAACTCAGGCCAATTAAACGAAAGTGGCTGTCGTATAGCTGAGCCAAATCATCCACTGCGCTGTTCAGTAATACGGTAATCAATGCCGTCATTACCCAAGCGCTAATCGAACCTAAAACACCAAACCACATCCCAGAATAAAGGTATGGTCGAAGAATGTAGCTGTCGGTCGCACCAATCAACTTCATGGTTTGAATCTCTTCTTTATGCGCCAACACATTAAATCGTAGTGTATTGCCGATAATCAGAAATACCGCGCCCAACATCAATACCGTTAAGGTAATCACGATGACAGCCGCTAATGCTTTGATAGCATCTAATCGCGCTAACCAATCTTCGTCTAGACGAACATCGGTCACTAATTCTTGTTGTTTAACTGTGCCTGCCAGCTCTTTAATTAGGGTATCGCTGTGTACGCTTGGTGTAATCACCAACACACCTGGCAGTGAATAATCGTCGAGGATGGTTAGGGCATCTTCAAAACCAGAATACTGGCTGAGGTCTGCAAGCCCTTGTTGCGGAGAGATGTACTCAACCAGCTCAACTTGATCCCAACTTTCGATTTCATCCTTAAGCACCATAACTCTCGGCTCAGGAATACCATCCTCTATATAAGCACTTATTTGTGACGGGCTAGTGACATCTTGCGCCACTTCCCCAACATTTTTACCCAATAGGTACAAACAAGCTGGCATCGCCAACGCCATAGAGATCACCGCAAGAGTCAGCAAGTTGCCTAACGGGCGCTGCCACATTTGCGAGAACGATGACTTGGCTTGTTTCCAGTGAACAACAAAGAAGCCGTCGCTTGAAGCGCGGGTTGCTGCTCGATTAGATTGAGGTTTCTTGATGCGCTTATTCGCGGCCATAGTCTTCAACCTCACTCAAAAATCCTTGGTTTAATTCAAGATGGCGGTATTGAGGACGAGTGTTCACTAAACCGATATCGTGCGTCGCTAGGATGATCGTCACACCTGCGCGGTTGAACTCTTCAAACAATCGCAATACGCGGTTAGATAATTCAGGGTCTAAGTTACCGGTAGGCTCATCGGCTAAAAGCAGAGTTGGGCGGTTAACCACAGCGCGAGCAATACCCACGCGTTGCTGCTCACCACCAGAAAGCTGGCTTGGCAAACAACGGGCTTTGTCAAGTAATCCGGTTTTATCCAACGCAGCACTGACTCGACGTTTTATTTCGTTTTCAGAAATAGATTCAATACGCATAGGCAGAGCGACGTTATCGAAAATCGAACGGTCCATCAGCAAGCGATGGTCTTGAAAAACAATCCCAATATTACGGCGTAAGAAAGGAATATCTTTGGCTGGGATACGAGTGATATCGTGATCGTTGAACCAAACACGTCCATCGGTTGGACGCTCTATCGCGCAGATCAACTTCAGCAAGGTACTTTTACCAGCTCCAGAGTGCCCACCCAAAAAAGCCATCTCTCCACGTTTCAGGTGAAAGTCCACTTTTTGGAGCGCTTGTCTTCCACCTCGGTAGGCTTTACTCACTTGCTGAAATTTGATCACCGAAAATTCCTCTTACGATCACTCATATCAAATTTAAAAACGGTAGCAGGTTAAGGATAAACCACTTTGCTACGCGCGTTACTCTTCGCGGCTAAATAGTGCTTCAATGAAATCTTTAGATTCAAATGGACGCAGGTCATCAATACCTTCACCCACACCAATGTAGCGGATTGGTATCTGGAACTGGTCTGCAATTGAGAAAATTACACCACCTTTCGCCGTACCATCTAGCTTAGTCAATGTAATACCAGTTACTGGAGCCACTTCACTGAATAGTTTCGCTTGGCTGATAGCATTCTGGCCAGTACCTGCATCGAGCGTTAGCATGATTTCGTGTGGTGCAGAGTCATCAATCTTCTTCATTACACGAACGATCTTGCGTAGCTCTTCCATCAAGTTGCTTTTGTTCTGCAAACGACCTGCCGTATCGGCAATCACGACATCAACACCACGCGCTTTAGCGGCTTCAATGGCATCGTAGATAACAGAAGCACTGTCCGCACCAGTGTGTTGAGCGATAACCGGCACATTGTTACGCTGACCCCAAACCTGAAGCTGTTCAACGGCTGCAGCACGGAAGGTATCACCTGCCGCCAACATCACTTTTTTGCCTTCGCCTTGGAATTGTTTCGCCAGCTTACCGATAGTGGTCGTCTTACCCACACCGTTCACACCGACCATTAAGATAACGTAAGGTGTTTTTGTTGTATCAACCACAAGAGGCTGTTCAACTTGGCTTAGGATATCGGCCATCTCTTCTTTGAGCAGACCATATAGAGCTTCACCATCTTTTAGGTCATTGCGAGATGCTTTTTCTGTTAGGTTTTCAATGATTTTTACGGTGGTATTCATACCCACGTCAGCAATCAGAAGTTGCTCTTCTAGCTCTTCAAACAGGTCTTCATCGATTTGCTTACCTTTGAACAGACCAAAGAAACCTGCACCGATGTTTGCTTTAGTGCGGCTTAGGCTGCGCTTAAGGCGAGCAAAGAAGCTTTCTGTCGGCTTCTCTTGTACTTCTTCAACCTTAGCTTGAGGAGCCGCCACTTCTTCCTGCTCTGCTTCTGCTTCTGCTTCTGCTTCTGCTTCTGCTTCTGCTTCTGCTGCGACAGGTTGCTGCTCTTGTTGAGTCTCTTCAAGCGCTTGCTCAGGTTCAACTGACTTAGATTCAATTGGCTTAGCTTGTTCAGCTTCAGGCGCGACCTGTTCAGCCTCAACTTGTGATTCAACTTCAGTTTGATCTTCAACGTTTTCTACGTTCGCTTCATTCTGAGTTTTTGGGCTTTGTTCTTCTTCACCAAAACCAAGCCACGATAATAATCCGCGCTTCTTTTTTTCCGTCATCAGAGGAGTTTCCTAGATCTACTAATTAGCTGTATTGACTTAATACACGTCGACTCTTTGCTATTGTTATACAATACAAGCTTGTACAAACGAATAGTAAAGAAAAATGACAAAGCAGTGATAAGTTTGCTTTTAGCTTGATACACTTTGTCATTGTAAATTTATTTAATACACGAACCCACTTAAATTGGGCTCGGTATAGTATCACTTTATTAGCGGTCAAAAAATCTATGGTAAGACGTCGCCAGCAAAACACATCACAAAAAAAGCCATCCGGAGGCTTTGTTCGAATTATTAGTGGCTCATGGAGAGGTAGAAAACTGCCCGTTCATGATTTAGAAGGATTACGCCCAACCATTGACCGAGTAAAAGAGACACTCTTTAACTGGGTGGCTCAAGATATCCCACATTCAACTTGCTTGGATGTATTTGCCGGTTCTGGCGGTCTAGGTTTTGAAGCCGCTTCTCGCCAAGCAAAAATGGTGACACTGCTCGAAATGAACCAAAAGGCGGCTAAACAGCTTTCTGATAATGCGAAAGAGCTCAAGGCAGACAACATTAATGTCGTGAATACTGATGCTATCTCTTTCCTTAAGAAACCGGGTACTCCTTACGATATGGTTTTCCTTGATCCTCCATTTCGTAAAGGCTTACTGGCAGAAACAGTACAACTGCTTGAGAGTAACGGTTGGCTTGCAGACAATGCCATCATTTACGTCGAGACAGAGAAAGAACTGAAACTTGAAGCTATGCCAGAGAACTGGGAATTGCATCGCGATAAGACCACCGGACAGTCAAGCTACCGACTGTTCAATCGAATCAGTGAAGAATAGGAGTTATTGAATGAAGTTCTTGCTTCCACTAGCAAAAGCAGCCATCGCCTTTGTTTGGTTTATCTTAATCGTAAATATTTTCTACCCGTTCCCGGGTAATGCTGCAATTGCGCTTTATATCATGACAGCATTCTTGTTCTTCATGCACGGCCTGCAGATGCTGATCTTTATCGGTGCTTTCGGCGATAAGATCGAGATGTCACGTTGGGAGAAGTGGTCAATATTGATTTTCGGAGTCTTTGCCCTACTCGATATCCGACGCAAACACATGATGTAATCGAGCTTAAGCTCAGATATAAGACGCTTAGCTACAGAAGATATCATGACAGAAACAATAAAGACAAAAACGCCGCTCATTTGAGCTAATGCCGTTCGGATAAGCATTACTGCTTGAACCTAAACGGATATTTGGCTGGAACAAAGAGGACTGAACGTGGAAACGTTCGGTCCTTTCTTTTATCCGGAAGAATGAAGTGACTCAGACTTTCTCTCATCCTTTTAAGTTTGACTGGTAGGGTTCCGTCTGGGCTTAAAGCTAGCCAACGTAATTGCGCATCAATAAGGTTAATTGCGGCGGTAAAACTTACCCTAGTTGCTCGAACCCCGGCTTCTGAAGCTATCTTAACCATCTCTAATCGCACTAAGTTATAGGCAAGTAATACGCCCCAAAGCTCTTGCTTCACTCCGGCAGAAAAACGACTTCGTAAAGTGACGTGACTTTGCAGTTGAGTCTGTTTAATTTCACCATAACCTTCTTCTATCTCCCAGCGTTGCCAATAAATACGCAGCAGGCTTTCTAGCGAGTATCTACTAGGGTCTGTAAGTGAAGTAATAAAACCTTTTATCTCACCTTTTGGCTCTTGATATAGGACTAATCTGGCTTCCCAACGTGCGGGTAAATTCGGATTCTGCCGTTGAGCTTGAGGAGAGATAGGCATTGAGATGAGCATGTCGTTCTCAGCATATTTCTCCAACACTTCATAGCGTAGCTTACGTTTTGCAGGCATTAACCAGTGAGCATTTTCCGCACTCTCTTGCCACGACAACAAAAGGTCTGCCGAGAAATAACAACGATCAAATAAGGTCAATGAGTGTGCGGGGATATCATTGAATAGGCGCTTGGCTAGGGTCGTTTCACCGACATGACAACCATCAAAAGCTGCCCCCATAATCATTCGTGTTTCTGTTGACATCAAAGCGACTAAACGAAGTTGAGGGTAAGGTTTCAATTTTTTAGAGATGAACCCAAATTCTTCAGCGTTCTCTGTGGAATCTTGACACCTAAATGTTGTCCCATCGACAGCAAGAACATTAAGCCCTAAGTCTTTGTCTTGTTGAAGGATATCTTCGCGCCAAGCCTTTACCGTTGTGTGAAACAGAGCCGCTAACGGACTCTCATCTAGACGTCGGCGTGAATCAGTTAGGACACTGGGTGCAACACGAGACCAACTATCTTCAGGTTTAGGCTGAAGTGCGATGTCTAATGAACTGCATACCTCTTTGATAGACATGTTGCGTTGCAGTCCCATCCAAATAACTAACCAGACAGCTTGCTGAGCGGGAAGTCGGCGTCGTCTTATGCTCGCTTTATTGGTTTCAAGAAGAGCTTGTTCTATCCACTCAATCTGAATGGCGTCGACGACAGATTCATAATTGTCGGCATCTTCAATGGTCTCGTGTGCCATTGCTAATTCTTGTTCAAGCATAAAAAAAATCCCCATCAACGTTGTTGGTGGGGATTATCTGCTAACTGCAAGATCGTTCAAGTCTTCTTAAACGATCGGCATTAGCTCATTTGAGCGGCGTTTTTTTATTCAGCGATGATATTGATGTTAGCCCATGTAGCCTTTCACACCATCGAGGAACATTTGCGTCGACAGCATAACCAACAACAAGCCCATCAAGCGCTCTATGGCTTTAAGGCCCCTCTCACCCAGCACTCGCAGGAAGAAGCCATTAAACATCAGAATAAAGAAGGTTGCGCCCCAAGCCAGCATCACTGCGCCTGAAAGCTCTAACATGTTGTCAGGGTGCTGTGTCGACAGCAGAATCAATGCCGCAATCACTGAAGGGCCAGCAATCATTGGGATCGCCATCGGCACAATAAACGGCTCTTCACCAGCCGCGAGGCCAGTAATGCTGCCTGCGCTTGGGAAAATCATCTTAATCGCGATAATAAATAGAATGATACCGCCAGAGATACTCAAGGTTTCAGGCTGTACGTGCAGAAAATTCATGATGCTTTGGCCAGCAAACAAGAACAGCAACAAGATAACCAGTGCGAACATCAGCTCACGAATCAGAACAATACGGCGACGCTTCGGGTCAATATGCTTAAGGATAGAGAGCACGATTGGCAGGTTGCCAAGCGGGTCCATGATAAGAAACAGCATGGTTGCTGCAGATAAGATTTCCATAAGTTTGTCTCGAAAAGCGTAAGTGCGCGGAGTATAGCAGCCTCACATTGATTTTCGAAAACAGTAGTTGGCATCGTTAAGAGGGAATTTACAGAGGGAAGTGATACGGAAATAAATATAGGAGTGGAGTCAAAACCTCTCATCCACTCGCCCAATATCTGAAGATCAAAAGGCTCTGAAACCAAAAGTATCTAAAACTCAGTGCCTACTAAAGATCAATGATTACACACGCGCTCGCGATTGGTACAAAGCTTGTCATCAAGAACCACGACCTTTTCCATCTTCAGGAAAAACTTCAGCAATCCATCTAAATCCAGACCGTTCAGTTTACACGTATGAAAACGCGCTTCTGCGCCATATTTTTGAGCGAGCTCTTGCGTCAACTCTTCACGAGTCAGTGGCTTTTCACTCAGTAGGTTTAAAACGTTGTGTGCATGAATTTCGGTAGTCATAACTCTATCTCATATTTAATGAACTAGACGTAGAGTACCTACTTTCATCTGAGCTGCTTTGATGTAGCTCAGAGTTAAGCGAGCTCTCCCCTAAATGGTAAGGGAAGCAACAATGAGAGCGTGCGCCAGAAAGTAACTGCCCGTCACCCAAAAGTAGGCACCCTTAATTGGGCTACGATAGAAATTTAGCGCGTATGCCAATGCCGAAAGCAGCAACACGGCACAACCAGTAAAACCGACCGCATGCGACAGTTGAGGATCAAGCAACCAGAGCTCACCAGAAGCCCATGCAAGCTGAATAAGCACGATACCCATGATAACCACAGGAAAGACGAGTTTGTCTAAGCGAGGCAGTAATAAGAAGAAAGCAACGACACAAGCCGCCAACAGGAGTGCGAACAACCACCAGACCATTTCCCCTGATAGCTGTAGCCAAAATGCTTTGCTGTAACAGAGCTGAGCCAGCAAGAAGCAAACAAAATGCAGAGGACGTTTTTGAGTAATAGTATGCAAGACATCTGCGATCGCAGAGACCGCCAACCCAGCAACGACCCAATAGGTAAAATCAGCAACGACAGATTGAGTTAAAGCAATGGTCGCTAATAATACAAAGGTAAAAACCTTATACGATAAGGCCTGACCGATATGTCCATGTTTCGTTCCTGCTATTGCTCCGATACCAGACAAGGAAACCGCCAACCAACTCCACATACCATTTGCCCTATTGCTTTAAATCGTCGCCAGTCTAGGCACACGAGTGTTGATGTAAAGCCTCAGCCCCTCAAAATTGGATCTTGATTACGCTTCCACTAAAAAGAGTCTCTTTCAGTTGAAGCCATGACAATTACGCGGAGATAACGATGATTCGTTTAAAACTAGAGCGATTCTTCGTTAAACTCATCGAAAAGCACCTTACAGCGCCCATATTTTCATTTTGGTCATTTCTAACCTAGACAAATCGCAAAAATCCATCAAAAACAGCCAAAAACAGCCAAAAACCACACTTTAAAATTAGAAAAAAAAAACAACAAAAACCAACAAAAACATTAACTTAAATTTTGAAAATGAAAATTAAACATGAATTAAAAACCTCAAATACACCTAGCTTTGTAAAGTAAGCAACTTGCGTTAATTCAGCTCCTATTTGTCAGAATTTCCCTAGCTCCTTGTCAAATTAGCCACCAGAACCAAGAAAAAAACGCACAAACAAAACCAAATCCAACCTAGAGGCCACCAGACCCCATTAATACAGTTTAACAACCTTTAACAATATAAATCACACATAACAACCATTATAAAACAGCAACTTAAAGCAAATAAGAACAAACATGAATCACAACGAACAAAATAAGAACACACTAAAAAATACAGTTAAACAACCTCAAACAAGCCAATTTACAATAGTTTTCTACCACTTTTAGGGCTTTCGAAAGTAATTCTTGATCTAAACCTATAAGTGGGCTATTCTTTAAAACATAGCGAGAGACAACCAAATTTAGGAGTAGTGTTATGATTTCATCTTCGCAAAGACAAGGACTTGTAATGATCGCGGTAGTTGTAGGTCTAATGACACTACCGATGATGTACTAAGCAAGTTACAGATAAAAAAAGGGACGCCATAAGCGTCCCTTTTTTTGTTCAATTTTTTCACTTCGAAAACAGATGCAGTGTTAGCACATCCCAGTTTGCATAATAGAAACCAGCGGCAGCTAAAGTCATTGCCATCATCAGTAAGATCGCAACTCGCCAGATAAAACGACCACTACGTGGAGTCAGCTCCTTCTCACAGTCGTTACACATCACGATGAACTTATGTTGGTCTTCCAACTTAGCCTCATGTTCATTGACTACCTTGTTACGACACGTTGCGATATAGCGCAGCTTGCTCACCATATCGTGCGGTAGCCTTTCTTCACAGCTTGTTACAAGCTCATGCAATCCTTCGCCTTCGGCATGATATTGAAGCCTCAATAATTTCTCTATATTGCGAGTTCTTGTCACCACTTTTTCAATATCGGTCATCTTGGCCCTCCCACTCCACACTATAATTCTAGTCGAGCATTTCCCTATTCTTATACAAAATTACTGTTATTTACGAGAGAAAGAGACAATAAATAACAATGCTTTATCCCAAGCTGGCCATTAAATGTGATGTCTGCCGAAAAATAATCAGCTTGGCTTACAACAGTTCACGAATAACGGCTTTAAACACATATCCCTATTGCTTGAAAGACTAGAATAACCATCACGACTACATGGAGGTTATATGCCTAATTCACTCTTTTTTGCCATCTTTGCACTCGCTGCTCTTGCGGCTTGGGTATTTATTGGTTTCTATCGAAAACACTCGCAAGGTGAAAATGCGCCAGAAAAGAAAGTGAATGTCACGGTGTTAGACAAACAATCCATCGACCTTCCTGACGCAGAACCTGGCCAAGAAGATCAAGAGTACTGGATTTACGTTCAACGTGGTGTGGTTGGTCCGAAGCGAGAATTCCAAGTCGGAATCCACTACTTCCACGCCCTTAACCCTGGCGACAAAGGAACCTTAACCTACCAAGGCGATAAGTTCTTACACTTTGCGTTGAAGCGCTAAACGTCAGCCGCCTCAACTGTATCTTCTAAGCAATCCATCAGAAAGCCTTAGCACTCACCGCTAAGGCAATAACCAACGCGTTTTCTCTGATTTAGACACCAACCAGCTCATCCATAACGCGCCAGCTCCGCTGATCACAATCCATAATGGAATAACCCACGCAGGGTGTCCTTGGTACCAACCGAACTCTTTCATTGGCCACAAGAAAATCGGGTGCAGCAGGTAAATACCTAAACTGTGCTTACTGATAAAACCAACCACTTGATTACTCTTCTCAGACAAGCCTTCACCATAGTAACGGCATACCATGAACACCATGCTCGCTGCTAATACCGTATTCAACGTCTTGTAAGATAACCAACGCCCTACCGTGTACTCTTCTGCCACCAAGCTTGCATCAACCACCATATAAACAGTGGTTAGTAACGCTAGCCCACCCAGTAACACACTCACGCCAACTGTCATCTTGTTAAGTGGCACAATCTTATACAGCAAGTAACCCAATGGTAAGTAACCAGTGTACAACCACAGTTCGTGGCTCCAAGGGCCATCGATTTTCAGTAGGAACAGTAATGTTGTGAACAACCATACAGCCGTAAAAGCATAGACCGATCTATCACCGTACTTTCTGACCATGATCTGCAAGAACGGAATCACAAAGTAGAGCGGGATGAAGTAATAGAAGAAACCAAGGTGGTAATAGGTGTAATGATGGTAGCTATTGAGCAACACGTCCCAACTGACATCAGCATCAAAACCCATCGCAGACCAACCAGATAGGTAGGTATAGAAAAGCGACCAAACAATGAAAGGTATCAGTACCTTACCCAGACGGCGCTTGAGGTAGTATTTGGCGTCAAACGGGCGCTGATCACTCAGCATCAGTGCGCCAGTAATCAAGATGAACACAGGTACTGCCCAGCGGCTAAAACCGTTCACCGTAATGGCAGTCAGCCACTCACCAAAAGGAATGGTACCCAATTCATTGCGATAAGGCGCCAAAACATGAATCGCGATAACCGCTACGGCCGCGACACATCGTGCCAAATCAAAAAAGAGAATTCGCTGCTTCATGTAAATGCCTGATTAATATTCAATCATTCTACTATAGCAATAAAAAAGCTGGCCGGAATAAATACCAAGTCAGCTTAGTGTTAAAGGAGATGCTTATCGCGAATTTAGCTCATATGGCTCTAGGTTATGCGACTTTAACTCTACAAACGAGTCTCATGCCGCTGAGATTTGCGCTACTTTAGGTAAACGCAGAGAGATCACCGTCGTTATCGCTAAGAATGCAAAGGAAACCCACAGACACGCAGACAAGCCTGCCATTTGGAATACCAAACCCGACAATATCGTGCCAATCAAACGGCCCATCGCGTTTGCCATGTAGTAGAAACCGACATCAAGAGAAACGCCATCGCCTTTCGCATAACTCACAATCAAATATGAGTGAAGTGATGAGTTCACCGCAAAGATGGCACCAAATACCATCAAACCACCCACGATAACGAGCTCTGGTTGCCAACCAATCTGTACCGCATAAGCAATACCAGCGGTCACAATAGCCAACGCACCCGCCCATAATAGCGCTGCATGTCCATCAGGCACCTTGCCTTGAGCTTTACCAGTAATCTTAGGTGCAATGCCCTGCACAAAGCCATATGCGATAGTCCAAGCCGCTAAGAAACCACCAACCCATGAGTGATCCCAACCAAACACACTGCCTAGGTAAATCGGCAAAGCAATCACAAACCACACATCACGAGCACCAAACAGGAACATACGCGCAGCCGACAAAATATTGATGGATTCAGACTTAGAGAAAATCTGTTTGAACTTGGGTTTGGTTTTCGCTTTACCCATGTTCGCTTCTAAGCTCACCAAACTGCCAATGAAGACCAATGTCAGCACAGCAGCCATCGCTAGCACTGCGTATTGGAAACCAATCGTCGAAAGCAGTAAGCCACCGATAAAGAACCCAGCACCTTTCAGTGCATTTTTAGATCCGGTTAGAATCGCAATCCACTTATAAAGCGCGCCTTGCTGTTCATCAGGGACTAAAGTTTTGATTGAGCTCTTGGCACTCATCTTATTGAGATCTTTAGCGATACCAGACAACGCCTGCGCAGCCATCACCCAAGGGATGGTCAACATTGCGCTTGGCACCGCGAGCATACCCAAAGCGACAACTTGCATGCCTAAGCCGATGTTCATGGTCTTATTGAGGCCAAGACGAGCCCCTAACCAGCCACCAATTAGGTTAGTCACCACACCAAAGAATTCATAGAAAAGGAACAGTGAGGCGATTTCTAACGAACTGTAACCAAGGTCGTAAAAATACAGAACCACCAGCATGCGAAGTGCACCATCAGTAATGGTGAAGTTCCAGTAGTTAAAAGTCACCAACATGTATTGGCGAACGCTCTTACTTAGATTTGAAAACATAACGCTATCTCTGCAATCTAAACAAAAAGAGCTTTTGGATCATGATAAGTTCAACACTCCAGATACCAAAAGCTCCTTGTATAACAACAATGGCTTATTAGCTGTTCGCTACGCCATTAATGTACTCAACCTGAATGGCTTTAGTAAATGCGCCCGGACGAAGTGATTGTACTTCTTGAACAATCTTGCTCAGATCCCAGTTCTTTTCTAGCAATAGGTGTGCAGCGAGTAAACCAGTGCGACCAGAGCCGCCCATGCAGTGCATCGCAACCTTGCCGCCGTTATCAACGATGTTATGTAGCTCAGGGCTAGCCGCTTGCCACTTCGCAGCAAAATCAGCACCCGGCGCACAATCGTCTTCGATCTCGATTTGGAACCACTGCATGCCTAGTGCATGTGTCTTTTCGCCAAGTGCCGCCACGTCTTTGCTTGCAAGCTCATGGTCATCAAGTGCTGTCACGATAGCTTTAACGCCTTGCTCTTTTAGCTGAGCCAGTGATGCATCAAGCGTTGCTTCTTTTGTACCTGGGCATGGAGTCAGGATTAGCGCACCTTGCTCTAGGTCTAGTTGCCATGTTGGATGTGTCATTGTGTAATCTCCAGATTCTACTATTTCTTAAGTACGCAGGCTTATGCTAAACCGACAGTGCGAACTAACTCAGCGGTACGTGTCGCGTAACCCATCTCGTTATCGTACCAAGCGTAGATCTTAACCATGCGCTTACCTACCAACATCGTTGATAGTGCATCCACGATGGTTGAGCGTTGGTCACCTTTGTAATCGATAGAAACCAGCGGACGCTCTTCAAAGCCAAGAATACCTTTTAGTTCATTCTCAGACGCTTCTTTTAGCATCGCGTTAACTTCTTCTACTGTTGTGTCTTGCTTCACTTCGAAGATGATGTCAGTCAGAGAAGCGTTCGCTAGTGGAACACGAACCGCGTGGCCGTTAATGCGGTTTTCAAGCTCTGGGAAGATCTCAACAATCGCTTTAGCACTACCCGTTGTTGTTGGGATAAGGCTCATGCCACATGCACGTGCACGGCGTAAGTCTTTGTGGGGCGCATCAAGGATCGTTTGCGTGTTGGTTAGATCGTGAATCGTGGTAAAGGCTGCATTCTCGATACCGAGCTTCTCGTTGATAACTTTAACCACTGGCGCGAGACAGTTGGTTGTACAAGACGCTGCCGTTACGATTTTGTGTACTGCCGGGTCGAAGATAGCGTCATTCACACCAACAACGATGTTTGCGATGCCTTCTTCTTTCACTGGCGCCGATACCACAACACGTTTCACGCCCTGCTCTAGATATTTGTTTAAGAAAGATGTCTTACGGTGAACACCCGTCGCTTCAATCACCACATCACAGCCAGACCAATCGATCGCATCAATGTCGCGCTCTTGTGTGGTCTTGATGCGCTGGCCATTGATGATCATCTCATCGCCTTCTGCAGTTACTTCGTGGTGAAAGCGACCTTGAACTGAATCGAACTCTAGAAGATGTGCTAACGTTGCGGTATCGCCCGCTACATCATTAATTTGTACAAACTCTAGCTCTGCCCAATCGAATGCTGCGCGAAGTGCTAGACGGCCAATACGACCAAAACCATTGATACCTACTTTAACTGTCATTGTGTGTTCTCTCAGTCAGTGGTGAATCTAAAAATATTCAATTAAACGCAACATTGAGGGCGTAAAGTTATTGCTTCTAAACGCTCAGTGTCTTGTTGATATTCAGTTTTCAAACAGTTCGATGCGATAAGGTCATCAATTAACTTTAGCATCCAACCTGGTAAATCTTGTGACAGGCGGTAAAACACCCACTGCCCTTGGCGAACGTCTGTCAAAATGCCGTTTGAGCGCAACTGCGCAAGGTGGCGAGAAACCTTTGGCTGACTTTCTTGTAATGCCTGAGTCAACTCACCAACAGAAAGGCACTCTTGGCGCACAATCAACATTAAGCAACGCACTCGCGTTTCATCAGACAGTAATTTAAAAAATTGGTGAGGAAGCATAATTACATACTCATATATGGATATGCGTATATATTAGTTATAAAAAAACGCACGTCAAGGCGTGCGTTTCAATTGTAATAAAAGTTTAACGAAAGGAAATCAGAGCTGATTAGTCACGGTATGGCTCCAACGTCGAGCTTCGGTGAGCTCCGTTCTTACCTGTTCCACACTTAAACCTAAGTCGGCACAGTGTTCATCAATCTGCTGCCAGTCAGCGTGTTCAAAGCTCTCTTCAAGTGCTAACAAGGTGCCATAAGGCCCTTCTCTACGCAGCAAAGCGACCTTAATACTTTTGCACAACGGTAATTGCTCTACGAGGTTCTCAAGTGACAGGTCGAGCAATGCATCCAGCAACGAGAACAAACCAATCATAAAGGCTTGCTCGGTATGTCCTTCAAATGCCTGATAACGAGACATACGCTGGCAAAACTGTGCACGCTGCAAAGACAAACCATACAACTCTTTCGGTTTTTTATCCGAGACGTAAGACGCCACCGCCAGCGAGACAAACATTTTCAGTTTCTCTTGCCCTAGATACACCAAAGCCTGACGGAATGAAGAGATGGTCACCTCTAGACGAGGCGACATGGTGTTCACAAAGCGCAGTAGCTTATAAGACAAGGCGACATCTTTCGCGACGATGCTCTCGACACGCTGAAAGTCGACATCTGGCTTGCACACTTCCTGGAACAGTTCCATGGCAATCACTTGCTCTGGGCTAATGTACTTAGTCTTGATGATTTCCGGCTTGCTAAAGAAATAGCCTTGGAAGAACTTAAAGCCCGCCTCTTTTGCTTGCTGGTACTCTTGTTCGGTTTCGACTCGTTCAGCAAGAAAGCTAAATTTCTTCCCTTGATGCGCCCTAACCAAATCACACGCCTCATCTAAGCCCATCTGCATGATATCGAGCTTAACAATATGCGTATATCTGAGGAAACGTTCCCATTCTGGCGTCGAAGTAAAGTCATCTAGGGCGATCATGTAGCCCGCTTGGTAAAGATCTTTAACGGCTTCTAATAACTCGTCGGTCGGTTGGCAGGTTTCAAGGATCTCAACCACCACCTTGTCTTTCGGCAAGCTCAAGGGCAACCTACGAATTAGGCTTTGATATGGGAAGTTAATAAAGCAGCGTGAAGAAGGGATCGAAGGGTTAAGCCCAACCGACAAGAAGTTCTCAACAATCAGACGATACGTTGCTCTGTTAGACTCAATATGCGCTGGATAGGCATTCCTTTCTCCGTCACGAAACAGCAACTCATAACCAAGCGTGTTCTTGTTACGATTTAAGATAGGTTGTCGAGCAACGTAGGTAGCGGTCATTTCTTGATAACTCTAATTGGTTTAACTATAACTCTATTGCTTTGATTAGGCTTTGGCGGCAGCCAGCAATGCGCCGCAGCCCATGAACATACCACCAAAGATTTTATTTATCTTACCCATTATGCGATCTGAACGAATAAAACGTCCCATTTGTGAAGCTAATGAGGTATAGCCCAACATAACAACGCTATCAATGAATATCGTTGTAACACCGAGCACCAACAGTTGCGGTGCTTGCGGCTGTGTTGGATCGATAAATTGAGGGAACAGTGCCACCAAAAACACGATAGATTTTGGGTTAGTCAGGTTAATCAGCACCGCATTTCTAAGCAGCTTACCACTCGATAACATCGAGTTTTCTTGTGAAGCCACTAAGCTAGAGTTGTCACGCCACTTTTGAATACCCAACCAAAGAAGGTAAACCACGCCCACCCATTTGATGATGGTGAACGCCAACGCGGATTGAGCCACTAATGCACCAATGCCCGCACCCACCAGCATGATGTGGAATGCAAGACCGAGCTGTAAGCCTGCGATCGACGCGAGTGACTTCTTAGTGCCATAACTTAGCCCATTACTAATTGAGTTAACGGTGCCTGAACCCGGAGCCAAACTAAACAATATCGCCGTGACGACATAAGCAAGCCAAACATGAGTATCCATTTGCATTTCCTTACTAGTTCTTTAATCTAACAACATTAGTAGCAATAAAGCTCTCACACGCATCAGTTCAGGTAATTTCCCATGGAAAACCACAGCGGCGCCCCGATTTCGTACACGCAAGAACCTCAATTCGAGCAAGCGATTAAACACCCGATCCCCACCCTTTGGCAACAACGAAAAGATGGGTATGTAACAACATCCGGTAAAAAGAAGCTGTACTGGTGTAGCCTGACTTCAGAGACACACAACAAGGCGATTGTTATTTCAAATGGCCGCATTGAGTGCTGCCAAAAATACCAAGAACTCTTTTATGATTTCTATCAACAAGGCTATGACGTTTATTCATTTGACCACCAAGGTCAAGGCCAGTCTGAACGTATGGTAACAGACTCTGACATTGGTCACATTCATGAGTTTGATGATTATGCATCTGACATGTCTGACGTCATTGCCAGTTTTGATCTCAGTAAGTATTCCAATCGCTACCTGCTCGCGCATTCAATGGGCAGCACCATAGCCACTCGCTACCTACAAACCCATCCAAACCACCCATTTGATAAGGTGGCTCTGTGCGCTCCGATGTTTGGTATCAATACCGAGTGGTATCTCAAACCTATCGCGATGATCGTTGGGCAAGTGCTCACCGCTTTTTATGCCAAGCCAACTTACGCGCCGGGTCAGCAAGCGTATTACTCGAAGCCTTTTGAAAACAACTTACTGAGCCACAGTAAGGTTCGCTATCAGTGGTTCCGTTGCTTGTATGACGAGTCTCCCTCTTTGCAGGTGGGTGGACCAAGCACGCGTTGGGTGTGGCAAGGGTTAATGGCCGCCAAGCAAGCGATTCAACAAACTCGTCAAATCAAAATTCCTCTGCTATTGATTCAAGCTGGGGAAGAGAAGATTGTCAGTAACGATGCTCAAGTGAAGTTCATCAACAAGCTGAAGAAAACCAACTCGGATTGCCAGTTTAAGTTGGTTGAGGGTTCTAGGCATGAGGTGTTGTTTGAGCAAGATGAATATCGCAATCAAACACTGGATGCGATCAATCAGTTTTTTGCCTAGAGCTAACACGTGAAGCAATCTATCAAGAAGATAAGCGCTAAAGAGGAAGAGAAGTAAGTGAGCTTTGCCCTCTTTTCTTGCATGAATTTGGCATACAATTTCTACCTAGAGATATTGTAGTTAAAACGATTCTAGCGCTGGCTAGCGTCAATATTGGTTAAGCATTTTGCAATGAGGGTTAAATGAGTATTCCTGCACTAAAAGATTCCGTGAAAATTGTTGCCTCTGATCTAGATGGTACGCTTTTGGCTCCCAACCATCAGTTAAGCGATTTTACCAAGCAAACACTCACGAAGTTACACGGACAAGGTTATACCTTTATCTTCGCAACAGGTCGTCACCATGTTGATGTTGCTGGTATTCGCAAACAAACGGGCATTCCTGCTTACATGATCACCTCGAATGGTGCTCGCGTTCATGACCAAGACGACAATCTGATGTATGCCAAGAACATCCCTGCGGAATTAGTGCAAAGTGTTGTAGATGTGTTTAAGAAAGACCCGGAGATCTTCATCCATATCTATATGAACGATGAGTGGTTACTGAATCGTGATGACGAAACAATGAAGAAGTTTCACGATCAAACAGGCTTCACATACCGACTGTACGATGCAGATACCGCACCGAGTGAAGGCATTGCTAAAATCTTCTGTACTCACCCAAATAAATCACATGAACACCTTGTGCCATTTGAAGATGAGCTCAACGCTCTGTTTGGTGAAAGATTGAATGTCGCTTTCTCAACACCTTGGTGCTTGGAAGTGATGGCTGCAGAAGTCTCTAAAGGTGATGCGCTACAAGCCGTGGCTCAATCTATCGACCTTGAGCTAGAAAACTGCATTGCTTTTGGTGATGGAATGAACGATGTCGAACTACTATCAATGGCAGGTAAAGGCTTAGTGATGGGCACATCCCATGAAAAAGTACTTAAAGCGCTGCCTGACAATGAAGTGATTGGCAGCAACGCCGACGATGCCGTTGCGCACTACTTAGAAAAGCACCTGCTTTAATCTAATCTAGTAAAAAATCCGAATAAATAAAAAGGCAGCCAACTGGCTGTCTTTTTTGAACCTTACGCAAAAAGCTCTCTCTAAGGCTATCGAGAACCTAACACTTCTTTGCTTAAGATAGTCTGCCACTCCTGTTCAGTAACCGGCATGATGGATAAGCGGTTGCCCCGTTTCACCAATGGCATTTCGGAGAGCTCAGGCATGGCTTTAAGCGTAGCTAAAGGAATCAAGCGCTCAGTCACTCGCACAAACTCGACATCAACCATTATCCAGCGTGGGTTATCGAGTGAAGACTTAGGATCGTAGTAATCACTCTCAGGGTCGAACTGAAAGTGGTCTGGGTAGGCTTCTCTGGTTACTTTAGCGATCCCCGCTACGCCAACTTTTTTACATGATGAGTGGTATATCATCACCAAATCTCCAAGCTTGACGTCATCACGCATCATATTTCGAGCCTGATAGTTGCGTACACCCTCCCAACAAGAGGTTTTTTGTACTCTCAGAGTCTGAATAGAGAAGGTGTCGGGTTCTGTTTTAAATAACCAATATGCCATAATAAATCCAATTAACGGTTGCTCCGAGGAAGATATAACATGAAGGTAATGAAAAACCCAGTGACATGGCTAGTCGCATTCGCGCTACAAGGTTGTGCAACGGCGCCAGATACGCCGCAACAACCTGAAGTTCCACCAGCAACCTTGGATGAACCACTGAGCATTCAACCACAAACCTTCATCATGCGCGGTCAGGTTGTGATTGGCCATGAGAGCCGCACCTTCACTCCGTGCGGCAGCCAGCAACAATACTGGTTAGACTTATCGCCAGAGTTAGCACTAGAAGCACAAGGGCTCTCAACGAGGCCTTACCAAGCTTTATATGGCGAGCTGATTGGACACCTAACCGTGCCAAGCCAAACGGGTTACAACGCAGATTTCACGGCACGTTTCGTGGTTGACCAAGTAAACATCCTAACCGCAGAGAACCCAGAGCGCTGCGACCAACCACTGCGTTCTACTCGCGTGTTCGGTAATGAACCCTTCTGGTCAGCAACCTTTGATAAAGACCAACTAAAATACACCAAAATGGGCGAAGAGCCACAGATCCTCGATATTGAATCTAGCCGCACCACTCCAAGCACTCGTGACTACCAGCTACAAGGACAATCAGTGCAAGGTGAACTCAACCTTACAAAAGAGAGTTGCAGCGACGGCATGAGCGATTCTATCTATGGATGGCTTGCCAAGCTTAACCTCAATGACAGTAATTATAATGGCTGTGCGACAGTCTCTAACCAAGACTCTACTCTGGACTGGAGCGGACTCTATTTCGCTAGCTCAACGCAAAACTCAGGGTTCTCTATCAACCTTGAACTCAACGATGACCACAGTGCTATCACGACTTATTCATACAGCAATGGAGACCCTTCTATTGTTGAGCAGGGCTTCTGGCAACAACTGAACCAAAATCAGGTACAAGTGGTTATGACTCGCCACCAGCAACAATATTTGATCTCCGAGCGCATCTTCACACTCGATAATGGCAAGCTGATCGCTGAAAAAGAGAAAGTAGGCAACGTTGTCTATCCGATTGCCAACGGCGGTCTGGTGCTATTCGAAGCTAAGGGTGCACAAGCGCAAGTAAACACCACTGCTAACGTTGATCTAACCGCAAAGCAGGTCAACTCCAGTGATCAACTTGATCCAAAAGTCGACCAAGCGATCCGTGAGTATTTTAAGATCAACAACAGCTCACCTGACGACACCAAATACCGTTGGTTAACCTACGACCTCAACGGCGACGGCAAAGAAGAGCTGTTTGCCCAACTCGATTGGTGTGGTTCTGGCGGCTGTACACTGCTGATTTTCGAAAACCATCAAGATAACTGGCGCTTCAATAGTCGAGTGACACTGGTTAAGGGCGACATACGCTTAGGTAAATCGCAAAACCACGGCTGGCAAGATCTGATCTTCAATGTCAGTGGCGGCGGTGCAACACCTGCAAAACACACACTGTCATACTCTGGTGTCAGCTACCCGCTAAACCCAAGTGTCGCTCCAGTTGCAGAAAACGCTGACATCAGCGACGTGGTTTTGTTTGCTGATGGTATCTCACCCGCACAAAGTGGAGTGAAACTGTAAACATGAGTAACCAACAAGCTTGCCCTGGTTGTGGCTTCACTCACCAATGTATTTGTCACCTAATACCTAGTGTCGAAAACCAAATCGATCTTGTGCTGCTGACTCATGAGAATGAACTGTCGCGTGATACCAATACCGGAAAGCTGCTTGAGCAATCTATTCAACAGTGTCAATCCTTTGTGTGGCAAAGAAAAACACCGCCAAAAGAGCTGATTGCCTTACTCGAAGACGAAGCATTGCAGCCTTTTTTGCTGTTTCCAAGTGACAACAGTATTGAGTGCCAGCAGGCCGTGTCATCTATAGCCGGAGATCGTAAGCCGTTATTCATCATCTTGGATGGCACATGGCAGGAAGCGAAGAAAATGCTCAACAAGAGCGCGTGGTTAAACACCATTCCTCAAATCCATCTCGATATCACGACGGAATCGTCATACACCTTGCGCCGCAATCAAGACAGCGGGCACTTGTGTACTTGTGAAGTAGGCATTGAGCTACTCAAGTCTTTAGGTGAAAGCGAACCTGCCAAACTGATTGATGACTACTACCAACAGTATCTAAAAGTTTTCCACGCCGACAAGTGTGGCCACGCTCTCAAATAGATCAAGCAGGCGAGCGAGAAGGCAATAAACACATTTCTGGACGAGACAGATACTGAAAACAAAAAGGGTGAGCCATAAGCTCACCCTTTTTACATCGTTATTTAACCAACCAGTGTTTCACGTGAAACGCTCGCTCCATCAGAACAAACGCTGAGGTTGACCAAAGTAATACCCTTGCAGGTAATCGACACCCATGTCTTCAGCAATACGACACACTTGCTCGTTATGAACGAACTCCGCCACTGTCTTAGCATTCAAAATCTGACATAAGCTCACCAGCTGCTGGGCTATCTTGCGTTGTTTTTTATCCTTATCAATATTACGAATTAAACTGCCATCAAGCTTTATCACTTGTGGTTCCAGTTTCAATATCTCATCAATGTTCGAGTAGCCCGAACCAAAGTCATCGACAATAATATTCACACCAAGATCTCGGAAGTGATTACACACCTCGATCAAGCGACCGTAATCCTGAATTTGTTCGGTTTCCAACACCTCTAAACCAATACGCTGTGGGTGGCTGATTTTTTTGATGGCTTGTTCAAGGTGAAGAATGGTTTTCTCATTGCTAAAATCTTGTGGCGCCAAGTTAATTGAGAACGAATCGGTTCGCTGACTCATAAAATCAAAGGTGCGCGTTATCATCTGACGACTGAGGCGTGTATAGAGATGGGTTCCTTCAATGATTGGCAAGAACTTACCCGGTGCAATCAGCTGACCGTCCTCTTCAATTCGAACCAAACACTCGTAGCTTTCTACCTGATGACAGTGTGCTGAGACAATCGGTTGAGAACACGCGACAATGTTTTGATTAAGCACTGCGCGGCTGACACACGACAACCAACCCAACTGTTCTTGGCGATGTTTTTCTAGTTGAATGAGCGTCTTGGCACTCACTAGGTGTTTGTTTTGGCTGACTGCGCTGCGCCTCGCTTCAATCGCCTTCAGCAATAAGTCATCTATCGAGGTATCAGGGAAATCTCGACGACTCGCAACACCCGCACAGATAGACACCGACAGGTAATCAATGTCGGGTAAACCAGTAGGCTCGAAATTCACATGCTCGGTTTGATCAGCAAATTCAGAGAAGCGTTGATGAATATGTTCTTGGCTTGCCCAGCTATCAAACACCACCGCCCACTCACCAATACCGATGCTATAAAGCTGACACCCTTTATCAAAGAACTGCCACAGTGCTTTTTGAAAGTACTCACTCAAATCATGCAGCAGCTTGTCACCGACTCGATAACCATACTTCTCATTGATCTGACCAAAGGTCGTGACCTTCAAAGCTAACAAGTGGCTATCACTGCTCATTTTCGACAACTTCTCACGCAACACACTTCGATTGGGTAAACCGGTACGACGATCAATTCGATAGCTCGCCGTCAATGCGGTGGCTTGCTGCTGAATCTTACTCGCCATGCTGTTGTTCATATCATCGACATCAAGCAATGCATTTCGGATCAATGAAAACAGAGGGGATATATTGGTCGCAGGTTGTGTCTCTAATGGCAACACAGCCTTACCCTCGCCTTCTCTAAGCGCGAGGTAAGTAAGGCTATGGTGCAAGATTCGTTGTTGGTCATTCTCATGATAGAGCTCTCCCATGCAGTAAACGCCATAGCTGTCTGCCAATTTTTGGAAAACCTCAACTTCTTGGTTGCCATCAATAAAGTCGATGCGAGAGGTGCAGTTGTAAATAAAGAACTGTTCTGGTCTATGAGAGGCGATCTGCTGAACACCCAGTCGGATTTGTTCTAAGGTCAATGATGGATGGTCGTAACAAAACCGAACCTCATCGCCTACTTGGAACTGACCACTGAATTCAATCTCTCCACTTTCTACTACCTTGAGTGGTAAGTGAATGTTTTGCTCTTTCGGGTCACCGACCATCAAGGGAAAGTTATGCAGTTGTTCAAAAGGCACTTCAAGGCCATCAGCGAGATAACGATTATAGAGTTGGCGAACAGGAATACCGTCCAATTCCAGCAAGCGGTTATCTTGAGCACCAGTCACTCGAAAAGTCCGGCCAATAGGGTTCCATTCAGTGTAGTAACCCTTGGTGATTGATAACTCAACGCTGTGCAGAGCTAACATCACATAGGCATTCTCATAGCAAATGCCGTCTAGCATCACCCAACGCCCATTATCTGTGATTGTCGATGCACCGCCACAAATCGGCAATGAATATCTCGACTGCTCAAACGCTGAAAATAGATCTCGGTCATTTATCTGCAAGCGATCTGCGAAACAGATGATGTTGTGAGTAGTATCATTGCACTCAAGTTGTTGCCACATGGCGTGGCTATCAAGCAATGGTTGTTCGCTATATTCGACAACACCACAAGAGTAAGACGTCGCTTCAAAGCGGGTAACAATCAGGTAAAGGCCTTGGTGCAGGATGACGCCTTGGCTGATGTAGTGGTTAGCACTACAACCAATCAGTTTGGCATTGGGAAAAGTCGATTGAATCACTTGGCAGGCAGCCAAAACAGAACCTTTCTCGAAAGACGAAAAAACCTGAATCAGTAGGCTTTCATGTTGATGAAAATCTATCTTTTCCAATTCACGTTGGGTTTGCTCAATGTCTTGTATCAGGAGAGAAGTCGACTGCATATTCACATTAATCGTTACGTTAATGATTTGTTATTGTGCTTATTATAGATAAGGCTTGCACGGAATATTTACGATCGTCTTATGAATAATGTGACCTTAGTTAGACATCATTCATTCCGCCAAAAAGCAGTCATTAATGGCGGCGCAGTACTTTTATAGCCAGTAGTTACACAATGCGGGAAGCTTTAACTTCTAAAACAGTCGTTTAGGCTCACCGAAGTAGTATCCCTGCAGATAATCGACGCCCATTTGCTCTGCTATCTCACAAACTTGTTGGTTATGGACAAATTCAGCGACCGTTTTAGCATTGAACACTTGGCATAAGCGAACCAATTGAGAAGCGATGTTTCTTTGTTTTTGATCTTTGTCGATATTACGAATCAAGCTACCGTCGAGCTTAATGATCTGCGGCTCTAGCTTAATGATTTCATCGATGTTGGAATAACCAGAGCCAAAGTCATCAACAATGATTCTAGCCCCGAGTGCGCGGAAGTGATCACACACCTCAATCATGCGGCCATAATCTTTGATCTGCTCAGATTCCAAAACCTCTAAGCCCAGTCGAGTGGGGTCGTTCATACCACTTATCGCAGCCTCAAGAACCTCGAGCGTCTTATCGCTCAATAAATCTTGTGGGGATAGATTGATAGAAAACGAGCTCTGCTTATCCGCCATGTAGCCGATCGTGCTCTTAATCATGTGTCGACTAAGACGCGTGTATAGATGCGTATCAGCAATGATAGGTAAGAACTTTCCTGGAGGCACAATGGTACCGTCCGACTCCATGATTCTGACCAAACACTCTTGGCCAATCATTTCGTGTGTACCCGATTCCACAATCGGTTGTGAGTAGGTGATGATGTTCTGATCTAAAATCGCACGACTTACACAGCTCAACCAACCAAGCTGTTCCTTGCGATCTTCCTCGCTCACCTGAATGTCTTTAGCGTTAGTAATATGGGTGTTATTACGCACTCCATAACGTCGAGCTTCGATCGCTTTCAATAAGATCTCGTCACCGCTGTCGGTTAAGAAGTCACAACGACTAGCAAAGCCTCCACACAGAGAAACTGACAGGTAATCAATATCAGCCAAACCATACGGCTCAAAATTAATGTGTTCGATGTCATCTGCAAACTCAACGAACCCTTCTTTTATTTTCGCACTACTAACACTGGAATTAAAAATAATCGCCCACTCTCCGACACCAATACTGAATAGTTCTACCTTCATGCGAGGCTCTTTCACGACACGAAGCTGTAATCGCTCGATAAAGTGATTAGACAGATCAAGCAGTAATTGATCACCGACTTGATAGCCGTATTTCTCATTAACTTGATGGAAATTCGTGAGCTTTAACGTGAGTAAGTGTTCACTAAACAGAATCGTATTAAGGCGTTCTTTTAATACTATGCGGTTCGGCAAGCCAGTACGTGAGTCAATACGATAGCTCTCGGTTAAGCGGCGCGCTTGTTGATGGAGCTTCTTCTCCATCTGAGTATTCATACTGTCGAGATCAGCGACTGCATTTCTAACAAGGTTAAGCAATGGCGACACTGTAGAGCCACACTGAAAATCTTCACAACGAAACTCTTTAATCTCGTCAGACTCGCGCATAGCGATATAAGTCAGGCTGTGGTGCAGTATCTCTTGGCGGTCTTCATTGCGGTATAGCTCACCCATGCAGTAAGCACCGCACGTGTTCACTATCCCTTCAAATGGTTTCAGCTCGACCTTACTATCAATAAACTCAAGGCGAGAGACACAGTTATAGATGATCACCGATTCAGGTTGATGCATGGCTAGCATCTCGGCACCGTGGCGCACCTTTTCCGCTGTCAAAGAGGGGTGGTTATAACAAAACTGCGCCTCTTCACCGACATGCCATGGGCTATCAAACTCGATACTGCCATCATCATTAATACGTAGCGGCGTCGAGATACCCTTCTTTCTACCAAGTTCTCGATAAAGCGGAAAGCTCATCAACTGGCTAAAAGGAAGGTCTTTGCCATCCGCAAGGTAATGTTTGAATACTTCAATAGCAGGCTTGTCATTCAACGCGTATAAGCGATTTCCAACTGCATGTGTGACTCGTAGCTTCATCCCAATCGGGTTCCACTCAGAGTACGCATCCGACCAAACCTTCAGTTCTGGGTTAGTCAGAGCCACCGCAACACAGGCGTGCTGGTAGGTTTGCTCGTTATGCATAACCCAACGACCAAATTCATTCTCATGACACAGTCCACCAGCAATCGGCAAGGCGTAAGGCAAATTTTCAAAAGCACTATAGATAGGATAATCACGCCCTTCAACTTGATCGCACAAGCTGATAACCGTTTTGGTGTCTTCTGTAAGGCGCAATTGAAAAGCTAAGTCTTGGCTGTCTTGATTTGGATTGCCGGTAAAAGGCTGGACCGCAGAGGTTAGATGGGTTTCGTTGAACTCACTGACGATGACTAAGGTGCACGCACTTTCAAGGCAATTATCACAGATAACATGACGAGCACTCTGGCCAATTAGCGTCGCATTATTTAAACGATTGAGGGCAACACTCGCGATTTGACGAGCTAGATCTGAAGATTGAGCTGAGAAAATTTGAATAAGGTACTGTTTGCTGTCACACCATTCTCGCTGATCAAATTGAGCTCTAAATAACGCCTCAGTATTTGCGAGAAATGTAAATGTTTGCATGCCAACCCTTGTTCAAAATCGAGTGAAGTAACAACCCGCAACCACTGCTATGACTGAAATGAATCGATAAAAAGTAGTCGCCAATTATCCTAGCCTAATCAGGCTTTTATAGGCGACTAATGTAACAATTCACTATCATAAATGCGACACAATAAGCTTACCAAGCCATTAAATTAGTCGCATAAGATCGCTAAGTTGGTCTATTTCAACATCAGGGAGCACACTCGCCTTCGGGGAGCGGTATAAATTGGAACCAGTGTCATTAAACCAGCACGCTTGAAAGCCATTTTGCTTGGCTCCATAGACATCTGTTTTGAGGTGGTCACCAACATGAAGAATATTCGCAGCGTCGCAATCTAGGTGTTTCTGAGCTTTTTCAAACATATCTGGGTAGGGTTTTGCTCTGCCATCAGGGCCGGCTTTAAGGATTAATTGAAAATACTGCCCTAAGCCAATTTTGTGTGGATCGACATTGCCATTGGTAATCGCAACCAGAGGAATACGCTGGCTAAGCTCTCTCATCACTCGATGTGTTTCTTGAGGTACATCGACTTGATTGCGCAGCCATAAGGCATGCTCAATGCCCTCTCGAGCCGCTTGCTCTGCTTGCTGCAGAGAGTAACCCAATTGCAGCAAACCACTCTTAATCTGAGTTTCACGCCACACGGTGACATCATGTTTCAAAGCTGGGTTTTCAGATGCGACTTGCTGCTTAATGCCCTGCCACTCTTCAAGCGATAAAGAAGCCGACACTGGGTGCTTTTGATAAAGCCACTGTGCCATCTCTTTCTCAACCTTCATGATCACAGGCCAGTTGTCATACAGGGTGTCATCCAAGTCAAAGGTCATGGCTTTGATGGGCTTTAACCCTCGATAAATTCGCATAATAAACCCTTTAATCTAATCTTTATTCTTCTTACGAGCTCTCGGATGAGCCTGATCATAAGCTTGCGCTAAGTGTTGGAAATCCAAGTGGGTATACACTTGCGTAGTCGAGATGTTTTCATGCCCTAACAACTCTTGAACAGCACGAAGGTTTTGACTCGACTCCAGCACATGCGTTGCGAAGGAGTGACGCAGTTTATGCGGGCTGATGTGGCTCGCGACAGATTGCTTCTTGCCCCACTCTTCCATACGCTTTTGCACGCTGCGGTGAGAGATACGAGTCCCGAGCTTAGAGACAAACAGCGCGCTTTCACCCGGTGAAGCCAATTCACCACGAACTTTGAGCCATTTATCGACCCACTCTTTTGCTAAACCAGAAAAAGGCGCTTTGCGTTCTTTGTCGCCTTTACCAATCACTCGAATTTCGCCTTGTCGACCCAACACATCTTTCAGATTGATACCGACCAGTTCTGCCAGTCGTAATCCAGCACCATACATCACCTCCATCATCGCTCGGTCACGAATCGACAATGGGTCATCCTCATTCACATCAAGCAGTTGACCCACTTCATCAACATCGAGGTTTTTAGGCAAAGGGCGTTGTTTGCGAGGTGCAGAGACACCTTTGGCTGGATTGGCGGTCATTTCGCCACGCAACACAAGGAAATCAAAGAAGCTGCGCAGTGAAGATAAGCGCGTTGCAATGCTGCTCGCTTTCATTCCCTCACGCATGCCTTTACTGGCCAGTTGTCTTACCCACGCCGCATCGACTTGACCCCAGTCTTTCAGTCCTAGCGTGACTAAATGACCGGCCATGGTTTCAAGTTGTTGTTTGTAATTACGTTGGGTGTGTAGGCTGAGTCCCTTCTCGCTTCGGAGATATTCATAGAAGCGAGAAAGTGGCTTTTGAAGACTGTTAGGAAGAGGTATTTTGGGCTCTAGGCTCATTATTTATCTGCCAAGGTAAGGTGTCCGCCAAATGAGCGACAACAAGTGCTAAATGGCGTAAAAAGAGCGTATCCATATGGGGTTGGAAATGTCCGCCATCTTCACTAGAAAAGGCGAGCAAACCCAATGGAGACTGCTTAGCAAGCGGTAGTACTACATAAGAGCCTAGCTCTGGAACTGGATAATCACCAAACAAATCGTGTCTGTCGGCTTTTCTCAAGCGCCCAAGATAAGCATCTTTACCGTTGAAGTGGTTAAGCGAAAACTTAGAGTAACCCTCAGCACTCAACTGATAAAAGCCAGATTGCGAAAGAATACGAACATGAGCCTTAAGCCCAAGGTCTAACGCTTTTTGTTCAACGGCTTTTATCACCTGCATGAAGTCACTGCATTTCAGCACTTGCGCTTGCAGATCCATAAACTCATAGAAGGTTTTATCGTTATTTGCTGCCAACGACATCAAGCCAGTGATCTCTTCTTCAAGCTCTTCGATTCGATGACGCTGGCGTTTAAGCTGAACCTCAACCAGAGAAACAGCGCCCTGCTCAACGTTATTGATAGCAAGGCGATCAACCAAATCTTTTCGGTCTTGGAAAAAATCTGGGTTATCACGTAAATATTCCGCGACCACTTCTGCGGTGAGTGCGTCGGCTTCAACGTAAGACAAAACCTATCCTTTATTTTTATGAATCTATTTGTTTTGGGTCGTTATTAGCAAGAAAGTTGCCCATCAAACACATGCGTTGCAGGGCCTGTCATAAACAGAGGTTTACCCGGGCCTTGCCAGCTAATGTGTAAGTCACCGCCAGGTAGACGAACCTTCACATTCTCAGCCAGTAAGCCTTGAGTGATACCAACGGCAACTGCGCCACACGCTCCGCTGCCACATGCCTGAGTTTCACCCGCACCGCGCTCGTAAACACGCAAGCGAACTTCTTCACGGTTAACGACCTGCATAAAGCCAGCATTAACACGCTCAGGGAAACGTTCGTGTGATTCAAGTAGCGGGCCTAAGGTGTCCACATCAGCCGTGTCGACATCATCAACCACGGTAACCACATGTGGGTTACCCATGCTTACCGCACCACAGAATAAGGTGTGTACATCCGTTCTTAGGATATACGTCTTCTCTGGCTGCTTGGCCTTAAATGGAATCTTACCGGGTTCGAACTCAGGAATGCCCATGTTCACCGTGATCAGGTCATTCTCTTCAATCTTGAGAACCATTTTACCTTTCTTGGTGCTGACGTTGATGCTGTACTTATTCGTTAAGCCTTTCATGCGAACGAATCGTGCAAAACAACGTGCACCATTACCACACTGCTCCACTTCACTGCCATCCGCATTGAATATGCGGTAATGGAAATCAGTTTCTGGATCATAGGGAGCCTCAACCACAAGTAGCTGATCAAAGCCCACGCCAGTGTGACGATCCGCCAAACGACGGATCAGATCTGGAGAAAAGAAAATATTTTGAGTAATGCAGTCCACGACCATGAAATCATTGCCCAAACCATGCATTTTAGAAAAGTGGAAGTGCATAACGCTTAAAATTACTCCGGAAGAATGTTTTCAAGTTCCCACAGACTCGTAAGCTCTTCACGCTGACGAACCAAGTGAGTTTTATCGCCATCCACCATCACTTCAGCCGCACGCGAACGAGTGTTGTAGTTAGATGACATCGCGAAGCCATAAGCACCCGCTGAACGAACTGCTAGCAGATCACCTTCTTCGAGAACAAGGTCACGATCTTTACCTAGGAAATCGCCTGTCTCACAGATTGGGCCAACCAAATCGTAAGTCACGGCTTCACCCTGACGAGGGCTCACAGGAACAATATCTTGCCACGCTTGGTAAAGCGCTGGACGCATTAGGTCATTCATCGCGGCATCGATGATGGCAAAGTTCTTATGCTCAGTTGGCTTCAGGAACTCGACTTTCGTTAATAATACACCAGCGTTAGCAGCAATCGCTCTTCCAGGCTCGAAAATCAGCTCTAGATCAGAATGATTGTCTAGGCGAGCCAATAAGGCTTTGGCGTAGTCAGAAGGCTGTGGAGGTAATTCATCACGATAAACCACACCTAAGCCACCACCGACATCAAGGTGTTTGATGTTGATACCGTTAGCACGCAGTTGGTCGATTAGTGCAAGCAGACGATCAGTTGCGTCGATGAAAGGTTCGATATCTGTTAACTGAGAACCGATGTGGCAATCAATACCATGGATAGACAAGTTATCGAGTGTTTGTGCAAACGCATAAACAGCTGGAGCACGGTCGAAAGCAATACCAAACTTGTTATCACGCAGACCTGTAGAAATGTAAGGGTGAGTGTTTGCATCAACATCTGGGTTGATACGCAGTGAAATCGGCGCTTTAACACCAAGCTCACCAGCCACTTTATTCAGTCGCTCTAGTTCTGGTTCAGACTCTACGTTGAAACACTTAATGTTCAACTCAAGCGCACGCTTCATTTCAGCGGCTGTTTTGCCGACACCAGAGAACACAACTTTCGCCGGATCGCCACCTGCAGCAACCACACGCTCTAGCTCACCGCCAGAAACGATGTCAAAGCCTGAGCCCAAACGAGCCAAAGTGTTCAATACGCCAAGGTTCGAGTTAGCTTTAACGGCATAACACACCAAGTGTGGATGCTCACCAACCGATGAATCAAACGCATTCCAGTGGCGTTCTAATGTTGCACGAGAATATACATACAGCGGTGTACCATATTGCTCTGCTAGTTGTGAAAGTGCGACGTCCTCAGCCCAAAGCTGGCCATCTTCCTGATAGTTGAAGTAATCCAAAGTTCTTATCCCTTATAAATAACGATTTCTGCGTGTTTCACTTATTGTGATTGTTCAGTCTGCTGAACTTCATCAGGATCGTATAACGGACCCGTTTGACCACAACCAGAAAGTCCAATAACGGACACCATAAACAGAGCGGTAATTAATTTTTTCATTTTGCATATCGTGATTATTAACTCAATGCCCCCTATAATCGCACCACACTCAGGAAAAGCAATAGGATAGAAAGGATGAACGAGACTGAATTTCATCAGCTGGTCGATATACAGATGCAAAACATCGAAGAAGCTATCGATGGATCAGAGGCAGATATTGATTACGAAGTGACTGGTAACGTGATGACGCTGGAGTTTGAGAACCGCAGCCAAATCATCATTAACCGCCAAGAACCAATGAAAGAAATCTGGTTGGCGTCTAAATCTGGTGGCTTCCACTTTAAATTAATCGACGACAAGTGGACATGTTCTAAGACGGGCATGGAGCTGTTCGAGATGGTGAAAGAAGAATGCGTCAAGCACGCAGGTGAAGAGATCGATTGGGTCTAATCATTTGTAAGCAAAACTAAAAAGGAGTGAATCAATCACTCCTTTTTTAATATCAATCAGTCTTAATAAGCCTAGATGTTAACTATCTTTGAACTCCGAGAAGCTAACGTCGCATCGTTACGATAAGGCACAACGTAAGAGTTACCCTCTTCAGGATGAACGATTTGGTAGTACTGAGGTAAGTTAAAGTTAATCAACTTAGACGACATCTTCGATTCATCTTTTACCGACGTGTAGAAAGAATTCACACTCGCGATCATCTCATCTTTTTCGCCGCTGTATTGATGATACACCTCAACCTGATTCGACTCGTCCAATACATAAATATTGAAACCTTTGTCGGTATCTTCGAAGAAGAACTGAATTAAGCCCTCACTCGCAAAACCATCAACCACTTCTGGCAATTGATACTCTTGCTCTTTGTCGAGCATCAGTAAAGGCGAACCCTTCAGCTTGTTAGTTGAGATACTACGATAGAAATCGACCGAGTTTTCCAACATCTGTACCGACACACCACGGCGCTCGAAGAACAGACCAAACATCTTGTTAGCTAGGCGGATAGCCTTAAAGCGACGGCGTTTCTCTGGTTCGATTGGTTTTAAGCGTAAGTCGATACACTCAGCAAGCAGCTGATACACCATGTTACGCATCACACCGCGCAGGTTTTTGCTGTAACAGAACACATCGACCGACTCTGGCGGTAACGCATCTTGGTGCATTTTGCCAAGAACCGTTTTAAGTGCGTCCAGCATTGCGGTATCACCTTGGAAATGAAGCGTACGTACTTCATGCCAAGAGTTACGGTAAACCAAATCGACACTGCCGACTAAGCTCTTACCTTCTTCACCAAAACTGAAGATATCTGCATTCTTCAGATCAACCTTCAAGGCACGGCCGCTTAATTCAGAAGTCGGGTCGTTTTCAAAGTTAATGAACATCGCCAGCTGGCTGATCTCACACGGACTCGCCAGTGCCTGCATACTTGGGCGGCGCTTACGTAAAGAGAAGGTATTACGCAGATCGCTCACCATTTGATAGAACTTATCGATATCAATGTGGGCGTCACGAACCACAGAATGCAAACGTGTCGACTCAGTAATCAAGCCATTAAAGAATGACCAAGCAACCAACTTACTCAAGTACTCATGGTGTTCCAGAGAAGGCTGACCAAGAATACGATGCGCTACCAGTGGCTGCTTATACAAGTACCAACCGGCTTTATTTGACTGACCCTGACGAACTTCGATGAAGCTCAAGTCTGGTTCATGCAGATCCGGGGATATTTGCGGGTTCAGTAGCGTCACTTTACCAGGCAAGACCTCAAACGCAGCGTAAAGTTTACGTGCCAAGATACTGATATCTTGTGGGCTGATGGCTGAAGTGATGTCATTGCGACGCGCAAATTGAATCAGGTTACGGTAGCTCAGCATCAAGGCATCAAGTAGTGCATGATGCACTACTTTAACCTGCTCAACCTTCCAGTTACGGCGGTTATCAAGCTCAGCAATGGTTTCCTGTCCCCAATTCCAAGACTTAGTCATCTCAGTCAAGGCTTCACGACGCCATGCAACAGAACCAATGCCCGCATCTCGTGACAATTTCTCGTGGGTCTTAAGATAAAAACAGCGTCTTACCAAGTCCAATCGAGTGTGGTCGTTGATGCGTTCTAGATAACGCGTTACCTTCTCAAGCATCAGATAGTAGCTATCCATGCCATACAGATCAGGTTCATCCGCAAAGAAGCGACGCTTGGTATCAATACTCAGCAGTTGGGTGTTTGGGTATTCCCATGAATAGGCTTCTAACAGGATCGCCTTCAAAACCGATTTATACGGTGAGTCGATACTCTTATAGAGCTGCCACAAGTTTGAACCAAAGTATTCTTCCGCGGGAATACGATTCAGTTTGCCGAAATCGATCCACTGCGAGCAATCAAGATAACCATCCTGACACAAGCCATGAACATACTCGTCGTAACACTCTTCCATTTCTGGCGGAATAATTTGCCACAACAAACGTTGACCAGCCAAACGAACCGCAGAGCGATAGAATTCATCAAGCAGTAATAAATGCTGTGAAGAACCACAGTTATCGCCTGTCATCTCTTCAGAATGGTTCGAGCGGAAACGCTCTTCATCCATCAAGAAGAAGTTAGCTTCTACTCCTAAGGTTTCAGCCCAATCGGTAATCAGCAAACACTTGTTGGTTAGGCTATCACGAGATGCGCCATCCATATCCGGGGACACACACACCCAGATATCAAGATCACTTGAAGTACTTTGACCAATAGAGGAAGTGCTACCCATGGTGTACAAACCAAGGATTGCAGGTTCAGCAGCCTCAGTAAGTTTTCCACCAAGCGTTAATTCGGTATCAGAAACAAATTGCTTTTGGAATTCATTAAGCGTGAAGCTACGAATTCCAAAAGGAACTTGTTGGTCATAATAACCAGGCATCATCGGGTTGTTGAAGTGAAGCAGTGCGGGGATAAGGTTGAATACTCGCTGGCCTTGCACATTCATCAACGCCAACGCACGATCTATGCGCTGCTGATTTAGATTGTCTAATCGTTGAATCAAAGTTTGAGTGTAAGCCTGCAAGGTAAGTCCTTGGTTTGAGGTTAAGTGCAGTTCTGTTTAGTTACTGAACGAAAGGAGCAACAAAACGTGATCAATTTAACACTTTTACCCTTAATGGTAAAGCAAAGGAACCCGTCATACTGGTCAATTCCTTGATGACAGAAAGTTAAACTCACGGCGCCGTAGTGTCCTCTTTATTGACTATTTCTAATAATAGCCCATGTTTCAAATGAGATACCAATCACACTATTTTGGTGAACTCATGAAAATTTCTCAGCTATCAAAGTATGGAATGATCAAACAGTAAGAATTCTCGCCTCATAATGGTAGGATTAGGCTATTACAGAACCTATATCGGAAACACCATGACAAATTCAGCACCAATCCGTATCGCGACCAGAAAAAGCCCTCTTGCCCTTTGGCAGGCATACTTTGTAAGGGATGCTCTGCAAGCTGCTCACCCTGGTTTAGAGGTAGAGTTGGTAACTATGGTGACCAAAGGTGACATCATCCTCGACACGCCGCTTGCTAAAGTGGGTGGTAAAGGGTTGTTCGTTAAAGAACTTGAAGTAGCAATGCTAGAAGGTCGTGCTGACCTAGCAGTCCACTCTATGAAAGATGTACCTGTCGACTTTCCTGAAGGTTTAGGTCTGGTAACGATTTGTGAGCGTGAAGATCCGCGTGACGCATTCGTATCAAACACTTACAACAACATTGATGAACTCCCACAAGGTGCTGTCGTAGGTACATGCAGCCTGCGTCGCCAATGCCAGCTATTAGAATACCGCCCTGATCTAATAATAAAAGAACTGCGCGGCAACGTTGGTACTCGTCTAGGTAAACTCGATGATGGTCAATATGATGCGATAGTACTCGCTGCTGCTGGCCTTAAGCGCTTAGAGCTAGAAGAGCGTATTCGCAGTTTCATCGAACCAGAACAGTCTCTACCTGCTGTCGGCCAAGGCGCTGTTGGTATTGAATGTCGTCTAGATGATGAACGTCTAATCAAGCTTCTTGAGCCGCTGAATCACAAAGACACAGCTGATCGCGTACTTTGCGAGCGTGCTATGAACCTTACTCTGGAAGGTGGTTGCCAGGTGCCTATCGGTAGCTATTCACTATTAGATGGCGACAACATCTGGCTACGTGCATTAGTTGGTGAACCGGACGGCTCTAAGATGGTTCGTGGTGAGATATCTGGTCCTCGTAAAGACGCAGAAGCGCTTGGCGTGACTCTGGCAAATCAATTGCTGGACGATGGTGCTAGAGAAATCTTAACTAAGCTTTACGCTGACCAAGAATAATCATGACAGTGTTGGTGACTCGTCCCGGTTCAGAGGGACAATCGCTTTGCCAACAACTAGCGGATGAAGGGATTCAAGCAATCCATCATCCGCTGATTCGTATCGTTGATAATCCAAACTCTGCGGATTTAAGCACCAAGCTTAATAACAGCGATATCATTATTGCAGTCAGTCACCACGCCGTGACCGCTGCTCAAAACATCCTTTCAAAAACTTCATCCATTTGGCCAATTTCGCCGCTTTATCTTGGCGTTGGTCAAAAAACTGCGCACGTTTTAAGCAAAGCCTGTAAACAAAAAGTAAACTATCCTCAAGTGAGTGATAGTGAACATCTTCTTAAGCTTACTGAACTTAATGGCGTAGAAAATAAGTCCATTTTGATACTACGTGGTAATGGTGGGCGAGAGCTCATTAGAGATTCTCTACTCAATCGAGGTGCACAAGTCTCTTATTGTGAGACTTACCGTAGAGAATATATTCCTATTAGCGACCACAATACCTATCAAACATGGATAAACAAAAAAACGTCCAAAGTTATCATCACTAGTCAGGAACAATTGGAGTATCTTTGCTCAATTACCCCTGATGAGTATTTGGCTTGGCTTTCAACAAGACATCTATTTGTCCCAAGCCAGCGCATTGTAGAACGAGCACAACAACTCGGTTTCTCAAACGTGACCAATACTCACAGTGCTACGAACCAAATATTACTGGCTGCTCTCCGGCCCTAGCTAGAAACAGGAAATAAGCATGACAAGCAAAAAAAATAATGAGCATATTGAACCTGAAAAGAAACAAGAGACTCAGCCAGTAGTTGTTGAAAACGAAAAAGCTGAATCTGAAGAGACAAAACAGCCAGAAGATAAGCTTGATGGCTCAATGTCAAATACAGCTAAAAATGAGCAGCCTCAAACTGAGCATAAAGAGCAAATAGAAAAAGCAGAAAAGCAAGGTAAGCGCGGTGTCAAACTAGGCGCTATTGCGATCGCTATTTCTATTATCTTCAGTGGCGGTATCGCATTTCAAATGCAGCAAAAGAGTGCTGAGTATTCGGCTCAAATCGCTGCTCTTCAAGCACAGCTTCAAAATACCCAATCTGCAGTAAATAAAGATCTACAAGCCATCAAGCAAGAGACTATACAAGAAGCTTCACACGCGGTGGAGAAAACTCAGGTCGTACAGTCTCAACAGCAGAAGAGCATTCAAAGCCTGCAGTTAGCAGTGGCTGATGTTAAAGGTCGCCGCCCGAATGACTGGTTACTTGCCGAAGCCGATTACCTTGTGAAACTAGCAGGACGTAAACTGTTCCTAGAGCATGATGCCGTTAGCGCAACCAAGTTAATGGAAAGTGCCGATCAACGTATCGCAGCACTGAATGACCCTAGCTTAGTGTCACTGCGTCAATCAATGACCAATGACATTACTAAGCTTCGCACTATTCCTCTGATCGACCGTGACGGCTTAGTTCTACGCATCACAAGTCTGCAACAGCAAGTCGATACACTACCACTTGCCAATGCGATTCTTCCAGAAACTGCGGTTGTTGAGAAGAAAGCGGTATCGCAAGATATTAATGATTGGCAGAACAACCTGATGGCGTCGATGAAAGACTTCTCAGAAAACTTCATTACCTTCCGCAGTCGTGATGGCGAAGTTATCCCGCTACTGTCACCAGAACAGCACTTCTACCTGCGTGAAAACATCAAAGGTAAATTAGAAACCGCGATTCGCGCCGTCTACAAAGAACAAGGTGAACTGTATAGCGCAGCTCTTAATACCGCGAGTGAATGGTCGAAAGCGTACCTAAACCAAGATAACAACTCAGTGATTGAGTTTGAGAAGGCAATTAAGCAGCTGAGCGAGCAGAATATTTCTGTGAAATACCCTGTGAAACTTGAGTCTCAAAATGACTTGTCAGATGTAATACGTGAGCGCCTACGTCGTGAAGTCACTGTTATGACTACGGAGGAAAAATAATGATTCGTTGGATTTTTCTTTTTCTCGTTCTAGGTGCAGGGTTAATTGTTGGGACTCAGTTCTCTGGTCAACAAGGCTACGTTCTGATCTCAATTGCGAATAAGACCATTGAGATGAGCGTGACAACACTGATTATCTTTGTCATTGCTCTTCTAGCGGCTCTATTCGGCTTAGAGTACCTGTTTAAAAAGCTTATGTACGCAAGCTCGACAACTTGGAACTGGTTCAGTGTTCGTAAACTGAAACGCTCTCGTCGTTATACCAATGAAGGCATCATCAAGCTTCTTGAAGGTGACTGGAAAGGCGCTGAGAAGAAAGTAACTCGTTGGGCTAACCATCACGACATGCCTCTACTTTGTTATTTAGTCGCTTCTCAAGCGGCACACGAACAAGGTAATACACGTGAGCGTGATAAGTACATCGAGCTTGCAAGCCAACAGGACGACTCTCTACTGGCGGTTGAGCTAACTAAAGCTAAACAGCAAATCAGTGAGTCAAACTACGAAGCTGCATTCGATACACTTTCTACCTTAAAAGGCACATACCCTAATAACACTGCTGTACTTGGTCTATTAAAAGCCACCTACCTGCAACTGAAGTTATGGCAGCCATTGCTAGAGTTAACGCCTAAATTAGTAAAAAACAAGCTTCTAACAGCTGATGAACAGCGTGAATTAGAGCAGAAAGCACAATGTGGGTTACTTCATGATGTGGCTCAACAACAAGGTAGCGAAGGTTTAATCAGCCATTGGAACAAGCTTTCAAGAAAGCAGAAACAAAATTCCCATCTTGTATCCTGCTTTGTGAAGCAGCTTATCGCTCGTAAAGCTGACTCAGAAGCATTCACAGTGATCAAAGAGAACATTGCGAAGAGTGGTTCAAATGAACTCTACATGTTGCTTCCAGAGTTGAATCTAGCCGATCATCACCCAGTAGTGGTCATGTTAGAACGTGCAATCAGTAAAGACAGTGGTAATGCAGAAGCACACAGCGCGCTGGCTCAATTCTACCTGAGAGAGCAGAAGTGGGCAGAAGCACAAAGCCACTTCGAAAAAGCCCTAGCACTTCGCTCAAACGTATCAGATTACGGATACCTGTCTGATGCACTAGAAAAGCAGAACCTAACGAAAGCAGCTCACGAAGTTTCTCGTAAGGCGCTCGCTCTAGTTCAACCCGCTTAAGCAAATACACTAAACATGAAGCCGATGCCAAGCATCGGCTTTTTTGTATCTGCTATTTACCCCTAGATAACTTCTTCAATACCTATAGACCAAACTCATCGAACCCTACCCGTCCAACACCACCAAACCAACTAACCATGAAATTGTTCAATCGAGCTTCTCAAACACACGGAGAACGACTTTAATTGTGTCTGTACGTAGTTTTACCATTCTTATAAACAAGCCCCTAGAAGAGGTTAGAGATGAGTCATAGAGAAAAGTGACACCTTGAAGCTCAAGAGTAAATGGCGCTAAACTCGAGAGAAGACGTATATAGATATTTACCCACAGACAGACACCCACCTTTACGTAGCTGCTCTCTTGAGTCAATCTTTTGAAATAGAAAGGATAGAGCAAGTGTTTTCAAACCAACAAAACCGAGTCATTAAAAACGAGACTTCTTTATCAACCAGGTCTGCTTACTAGGAACTACAGCTCTCTGAAATACTAAGAAGGTTACTCATTGAGGCGATTACAACATCGACTAGCGTAATAAAGCCCTATTAAAAAGAATAGGGCCTTTACAATAAGTGAAGAAATATCAGGGTTCGTGATCAACGAAAAACATTTGTACAAAACTCGAAGACGAATAATAAAACACATACGCCGGAAATGATGAAAGCCTAGTCGTCAGACTTAATGCCGATCGTTTAAGAAGACTTGAACGATCTTGCAGTTAGCAGATAATCCCCACAATCCCCATCAACGTTGTTGTCGTTCTCAGCATATTTCTCCAACACTTCATAGCGTAGCTTACGTTTTGCAGGCATTAACCAGTGAGCATTTTCCGCACTCTCTTGCCACGACAACAAAAGGTCTGCCGAGAAATAACAACGATCAAATAAGGTCAATGAGTGTGCGGGGATATCATTGAATAGGCGCTTGGCTAGGGTCGTTTCACCGACATGACAACCATCAAAAGCTGCCCCCATAATCATTCGTGTTTCTGTTGACATCAAAGCGACTAAACGAAGTTGAGGGTAAGGTTTCAATTTTTTAGAGATGAACCCAAATTCTTCAGCGTTCTCTGTGGAATCTTGACACCTAAATGTTGTCCCATCGACAGCAAGAACATTAAGCCCTAAGTCTTTGTCTTGTTGAAGGATATCTTCGCGCCAAGCCTTTACCGTTGTGTGAAACAGAGCCGCTAACGGACTCTCATCTAGACGTCGGCGTGAATCAGTTAGGACACTGGGTGCAACACGAGACCAACTATCTTCAGGTTTAGGCTGAAGTGCGATGTCTAATGAACTGCATACCTCTTTGATAGACATGTTGCGTTGCAGTCCCATCCAAATAACTAACCAGACAGCTTGCTGAGCGGGAAGTCGGCGTCGTCTTATGCTCGCTTTATTGGTTTCAAGAAGAGCTTGTTCTATCCACTCAATCTGAATGGCGTCGACGACAGATTCATAATTGTCGGCATCTTCAATGGTCTCGTGTGCCATTGCTAATTCTTGTTCAAGCATAAAAAATAATGCCGTTCGGATAAGCATTACTGCTTGAACCTAAACGGATATTTGGCTGGAACAAAGAGGACTGAACGTGGAAACGTTCGGTCCTTTCTTTTATCCGGAAGAATGAAGTGACTCAGACTTTCTCTCATCCTTTTAAGTTTGACTGGTAGGGTTCCGTCTGGGCTTAAAGCTAGCCAACGTAATTGCGCATCAATAAGGTTAATTGCGGCGGTAAAACTTACCCTAGTTGCTCGAACCCCGGCTTCTGAAGCTATCTTAACCATCTCTAATCGCACTAAGTTATAGGCAAGTAATACGCCCCAAAGCTCTTGCTTCACTCCGGCAGAAAAACGACTTCGTAAAGTGACGTGACTTTGCAGTTGAGTCTGTTTAATTTCACCATAACCTTCTTCTATCTCCCAGCGTTGCCAATAAATACGCAGCAGGCTTTCTAGCGAGTATCTACTAGGGTCTGTAAGTGAAGTAATAAAACCTTTTATCTCACCTTTTGGCTCTTGATATAGGACTAATCTGGCTTCCCAACGTGCGGGTAAATTCGGATTCTGCCGTTGAGCTTGAGGAGAGATAGGCATTGAGATGAGCATGATTTGAAGAAAAGTGCTTTATTGCTAGGTTGTATGGGTGCAGCAAAGACACCGTGCCCCTATACTTCACATTATTCCAGCACATATTAGAAAGCCTAGTCTGACGACTAGAAAAGCCCTGCTAGAAATAGCAGGGCTTTTTTACAATAAGTGGCGGAGTGGACGGGACTCGAACCCGCGACCCCCGGCGTGACAGGCCGGTATTCTAACCAACTGAACTACCACTCCGCAGTGGAATACTTGTCGTCGCTGACAAGTGTTCAAATTTAAAGCCTGGCGATGTCCTACTCTCACATGGGGAAGCCCCACACTACCATCGGCGCTATTGTGTTTCACTTCTGAGTTCGGCATGGAATCAGGTGGGTCCACAATGCTATGGTCGCCAAGCAAATTTTGCTTTTACTTTCAGTTTTTTAAAAACTGAAGGCAAAATAATCTGGAAAGCTGCTTCTCTATTTAATAGAGCTATAAAAGTTTCTCACAAACTCATTCAAGCGTTTGTAGTTTTGCTTCTGCTTTTTTAAAAGCGGAAACAAACAGTTTTGAGTCCACAAAACCCCTTGGGTGTTGTATGGTTAAGCCTCACGGGCAATTAGTACAGGTTAGCTCAATGCCTCGCAGCACTTACACACCCTGCCTATCAACGTCGTAGTCTACGACAACCCTTTAGGACACTTATAGTGCCAGGGAAAACTCATCTCAAGGCTCGCTTCCCGCTTAGATGCTTTCAGCGGTTATCGATTCCGAACTTAGCTACCGGGCAATGCCATTGGCATGACAACCCGAACACCAGAGGTTCGTCCACTCCGGTCCTCTCGTACTAGGAGCAGCCCCTTTCAATTTTCCAACGCCCACGGCAGATAGGGACCGAACTGTCTCACGACGTTCTAAACCCAGCTCGCGTACCACTTTAAATGGCGAACAGCCATACCCTTGGGACCGACTTCAGCCCCAGGATGTGATGAGCCGACATCGAGGTGCCAAACACCGCCGTCGATATGAACTCTTGGGCGGTATCAGCCTGTTATCCCCGGAGTACCTTTTATCCGTTGAGCGATGGCCCTTCCATTCAGAACCACCGGATCACTATGACCTGCTTTCGCACCTGCTCGAATTGTCATTCTCGCAGTCAAGCGGGCTTATGCCATTGCACTAACCACACGATGTCCAACCGTGTTTAGCCCACCTTCGTGCTCCTCCGTTACTCTTTGGGAGGAGACCGCCCCAGTCAAACTACCCACCAGGCACTGTCCGTAATCCCGATTCAGGGACCAACGTTAGAACATCAAAACTACAAGGGTGGTATTTCAAGGACGACTCCACCACATCTAGCGACGCGGTTTCATAGTCTCCCACCTATCCTACACATGTAGGTTCAATGTTCAGTGCCAAGCTGTAGTAAAGGTTCACGGGGTCTTTCCGTCTAGCCGCGGGTACACTGCATCTTCACAGCGATTTCAATTTCACTGAGTCTCGGGTGGAGACAGCGTGGCCATCATTACGCCATTCGTGCAGGTCGGAACTTACCCGACAAGGAATTTCGCTACCTTAGGACCGTTATAGTTACGGCCGCCGTTTACCGGGGCTTCGATCAAGAGCTTCGACCGAAGTCTAACCCCATCAATTAACCTTCCGGCACCGGGCAGGCGTCACACCGTATACGTCATCTTACGATTTTGCACAGTGCTGTGTTTTTAATAAACAGTTGCAGCCACCTGGTATCTGCGACTCTCGTCTGCTCCATCCGCAAGGGACTTCACTGATAAGAGCGTACCTTCTCCCGAAGTTACGGTACCATTTTGCCTAGTTCCTTCACCCGAGTTCTCTCAAGCGCCTTGGTATTCTCTACCCGACCACCTGTGTCGGTTTGGGGTACGATTCCTTACAATCTGAAGCTTAGAGGCTTTTCCTGGAAGCATGGCATCAATGACTTCACTACCGTAGTAGCTCGACATCGTATCTCAGCGTTAAGAAAGTCCGGATTTACCTAAACTTTCCGCCTACATACTTGAACCTGGACAACCGTCGCCAGGCCCACCTAGCCTTCTCCGTCCCCCCATCGCAATTGTAAGAAGTACGGGAATATTAACCCGTTTCCCATCGACTACGCCTTTCGGCCTCGCCTTAGGAGTCGACTTACCCTGCCCCGATTAACGTTGGACAGGAACCCTTGGTCTTCCGGCGAGGGAGTTTTTCACTCCCTTTATCGTTACTCATGTCAGCATTCGCACTTCTGATACCTCCAGCAGCCCTTACAGACCACCTTCAACGGCTTACAGAACGCTCCCCTACCCCACATACCCTAAGGTACGTAGCCGCAGCTTCGGTGTATAGCTTAGCCCCGTTACATCTTCCGCGCAGGCCGACTCGACCAGTGAGCTATTACGCTTTCTTTAAATGATGGCTGCTTCTAAGCCAACATCCTGGCTGTCTGAGCCTTCCCACATCGTTTCCCACTTAGCTATACTTTGGGACCTTAGCTGGCGGTCTGGGTTGTTTCCCTCTCCACGACGGACGTTAGCACCCGCCGTGTGTCTCCCGGATAGTACTTACTGGTATTCGGAGTTTGCAAAGGGTTGGTAAGTCGGGATGACCCCCTAGCCTTAACAGTGCTCTACCCCCAGTAGTATTCGTCCGAGGCGCTACCTAAATAGCTTTCGGGGAGAACCAGCTATCTCCAGGTTTGATTGGCCTTTCACCCCTAGCCACAAGTCATCCGCTAATTTTTCAACATTAGTCGGTTCGGTCCTCCAGTTGATGTTACTCAACCTTCAACCTGCCCATGGCTAGATCACCTGGTTTCGGGTCTAATCCTAGCAACTGTACGCCCAGTTAAGACTCGGTTTCCCTACGGCTCCCCTAAACGGTTAACCTTGCTACTAAAATTAAGTCGCTGACCCATTATACAAAAGGTACGCAGTCACACCACGAAGGTGCTCCTACTGCTTGTACGTACACGGTTTCAGGTTCTATTTCACTCCCCTCACAGGGGTTCTTTTCGCCTTTCCCTCACGGTACTGGTTCACTATCGGTCAGTCAGTAGTATTTAGCCTTGGAGGATGGTCCCCCCATATTCAGACAGGATATCACGTGTCCCGCCCTACTCGTTTTCACTGATTATGAGATGTCGATTACGGGGCTATCACCCTTTATTGCGGCACTTTCCAGAGCCTTCATCTGTCTCATTAAAAGCTTAAGGGCTAATCCAATTTCGCTCGCCGCTACTTTCGGAATCTCGGTTGATTTCTCTTCCTCGGGGTACTTAGATGTTTCAGTTCCCCCGGTTTGCCTCCTGTTGCTATGTATTCACAACAGGATACTTGCTTATGCAAGTGGGTTTCCCCATTCAGGAATCCCAGACTCAAAAGGTTATTACTACCTAATCTGGGCTTATCGCAAGTTATTACGCCTTTCATCGCCTCTGACTGCCAAGGCATCCACCGTGTACGCTTAGTCACTTAACCATACAACCCGAAAGGGTAAGAAATACCAAACGCTTGAATGAGTTTGAAGAGAAATAATTTAAAAGTGCTTTTACTTTCAGTTTTTTAAAAACTGAAGGCAAAATAATCTGGAAAACTGATTTAAAAGTTATAGAAAGACAGACCTTGAATGAGTTTGAAGAGATGAGTCCACAAAACCCCTTGGGTGTTGTATGGTTAAGCCTCACGGGCAATTAGTACAGGTTAGCTCAATGCCTCGCAGCACTTACACACCCTGCCTATCAACGTCGTAGTCTACGACAACCCTTTAGGACACTTATAGTGCCAGGGAAAACTCATCTCAAGGCTCGCTTCCCGCTTAGATGCTTTCAGCGGTTATCGATTCCGAACTTAGCTACCGGGCAATGCCATTGGCATGACAACCCGAACACCAGAGGTTCGTCCACTCCGGTCCTCTCGTACTAGGAGCAGCCCCTTTCAATTTTCCAACGCCCACGGCAGATAGGGACCGAACTGTCTCACGACGTTCTAAACCCAGCTCGCGTACCACTTTAAATGGCGAACAGCCATACCCTTGGGACCGACTTCAGCCCCAGGATGTGATGAGCCGACATCGAGGTGCCAAACACCGCCGTCGATATGAACTCTTGGGCGGTATCAGCCTGTTATCCCCGGAGTACCTTTTATCCGTTGAGCGATGGCCCTTCCATTCAGAACCACCGGATCACTATGACCTGCTTTCGCACCTGCTCGAATTGTCATTCTCGCAGTCAAGCGGGCTTATGCCATTGCACTAACCACACGATGTCCAACCGTGTTTAGCCCACCTTCGTGCTCCTCCGTTACTCTTTGGGAGGAGACCGCCCCAGTCAAACTACCCACCAGGCACTGTCCGTAATCCCGATTCAGGGACCAACGTTAGAACATCAAAACTACAAGGGTGGTATTTCAAGGACGACTCCACCACATCTAGCGACGCGGTTTCATAGTCTCCCACCTATCCTACACATGTAGGTTCAATGTTCAGTGCCAAGCTGTAGTAAAGGTTCACGGGGTCTTTCCGTCTAGCCGCGGGTACACTGCATCTTCACAGCGATTTCAATTTCACTGAGTCTCGGGTGGAGACAGCGTGGCCATCATTACGCCATTCGTGCAGGTCGGAACTTACCCGACAAGGAATTTCGCTACCTTAGGACCGTTATAGTTACGGCCGCCGTTTACCGGGGCTTCGATCAAGAGCTTCGACCGAAGTCTAACCCCATCAATTAACCTTCCGGCACCGGGCAGGCGTCACACCGTATACGTCATCTTACGATTTTGCACAGTGCTGTGTTTTTAATAAACAGTTGCAGCCACCTGGTATCTGCGACTCTCGTCTGCTCCATCCGCAAGGGACTTCACTGATAAGAGCGTACCTTCTCCCGAAGTTACGGTACCATTTTGCCTAGTTCCTTCACCCGAGTTCTCTCAAGCGCCTTGGTATTCTCTACCCGACCACCTGTGTCGGTTTGGGGTACGATTCCTTACAATCTGAAGCTTAGAGGCTTTTCCTGGAAGCATGGCATCAATGACTTCACTACCGTAGTAGCTCGACATCGTATCTCAGCGTTAAGAAAGTCCGGATTTACCTAAACTTTCCGCCTACATACTTGAACCTGGACAACCGTCGCCAGGCCCACCTAGCCTTCTCCGTCCCCCCATCGCAATTGTAAGAAGTACGGGAATATTAACCCGTTTCCCATCGACTACGCCTTTCGGCCTCGCCTTAGGAGTCGACTTACCCTGCCCCGATTAACGTTGGACAGGAACCCTTGGTCTTCCGGCGAGGGAGTTTTTCACTCCCTTTATCGTTACTCATGTCAGCATTCGCACTTCTGATACCTCCAGCAGCCCTTACAGACCACCTTCAACGGCTTACAGAACGCTCCCCTACCCCACATACCCTAAGGTACGTAGCCGCAGCTTCGGTGTATAGCTTAGCCCCGTTACATCTTCCGCGCAGGCCGACTCGACCAGTGAGCTATTACGCTTTCTTTAAATGATGGCTGCTTCTAAGCCAACATCCTGGCTGTCTGAGCCTTCCCACATCGTTTCCCACTTAGCTATACTTTGGGACCTTAGCTGGCGGTCTGGGTTGTTTCCCTCTCCACGACGGACGTTAGCACCCGCCGTGTGTCTCCCGGATAGTACTTACTGGTATTCGGAGTTTGCAAAGGGTTGGTAAGTCGGGATGACCCCCTAGCCTTAACAGTGCTCTACCCCCAGTAGTATTCGTCCGAGGCGCTACCTAAATAGCTTTCGGGGAGAACCAGCTATCTCCAGGTTTGATTGGCCTTTCACCCCTAGCCACAAGTCATCCGCTAATTTTTCAACATTAGTCGGTTCGGTCCTCCAGTTGATGTTACTCAACCTTCAACCTGCCCATGGCTAGATCACCTGGTTTCGGGTCTAATCCTAGCAACTGTACGCCCAGTTAAGACTCGGTTTCCCTACGGCTCCCCTAAACGGTTAACCTTGCTACTAAAATTAAGTCGCTGACCCATTATACAAAAGGTACGCAGTCACACCACGAAGGTGCTCCTACTGCTTGTACGTACACGGTTTCAGGTTCTATTTCACTCCCCTCACAGGGGTTCTTTTCGCCTTTCCCTCACGGTACTGGTTCACTATCGGTCAGTCAGTAGTATTTAGCCTTGGAGGATGGTCCCCCCATATTCAGACAGGATATCACGTGTCCCGCCCTACTCGTTTTCACTGATTATGAGATGTCGATTACGGGGCTATCACCCTTTATTGCGGCACTTTCCAGAGCCTTCATCTGTCTCATTAAAAGCTTAAGGGCTAATCCAATTTCGCTCGCCGCTACTTTCGGAATCTCGGTTGATTTCTCTTCCTCGGGGTACTTAGATGTTTCAGTTCCCCCGGTTTGCCTCCTGTTGCTATGTATTCACAACAGGATACTTGCTTATGCAAGTGGGTTTCCCCATTCAGGAATCCCAGACTCAAAAGGTTATTACTACCTAATCTGGGCTTATCGCAAGTTATTACGCCTTTCATCGCCTCTGACTGCCAAGGCATCCACCGTGTACGCTTAGTCACTTAACCATACAACCCGAAAGGGTAGTTGCCATACGCTTATTTGTCTTCACTTTTTAAAGTGAAAGCAAATAGAAAACCAAGGTTTTTGGTTGTCATCAAGAAGGGTTAATTCTTGATAACTGTTTGCCGGACTCAATTTACTTTTTGTTTCCACTTTTTAATAAAAAGTAGAATCAAAAAATGAACAATCATTTCTGATCATTCGAATACAAGACACTTGAATGTGTTTGTTGTGTTTATCTAATGAAAGATAAACATTGAGAGATTACTTACGAGTAATTCAATCAAATTTAAAAGTCCACGATGAGTGTCCACACAGATTGATTAGGTTTAGAAAGTAAAAGAGACGATATTGGGTCTGTAGCTCAGCTGGTTAGAGCGCTCGCCTGATAAGCGGGAGGTCGGTGGTTCGAGTCCACTCAGACCCACCAATATCGACTAGATACAAAGATGGGGCTATAGCTCAGCTGGGAGAGCGCCTGCCTTGCACGCAGGAGGTCTGCGGTTCGATCCCGCATAGCTCCACCATCTTTAAGTGTTTTTATCTGAAAATATTTAAAAATGGTTCATTAGTTTGAATCAAGCTCTTTAACAATTTGGAAAGCTGACTGATTTATCTTCGTATAAGGAGGTGATCCAGCCCCAGGTTCCCCTAGGGCTACCTTGTTACGACTTCACCCCAGTCATGAACCACAAAGTGGTGAGCGTCCTCCCCGAAAGGTTAAACTACCCACTTCTTTTGCAGCCCACTCCCATGGTGTGACGGGCGGTGTGTACAAGGCCCGGGAACGTATTCACCGTGACATTCTGATTCACGATTACTAGCGATTCCGACTTCATGGAGTCGAGTTGCAGACTCCAATCCGGACTACGACGCACTTTTTGGGATTCGCTCACTATCGCTAGCTTGCTGCCCTCTGTATGCGCCATTGTAGCACGTGTGTAGCCCTACTCGTAAGGGCCATGATGACTTGACGTCGTCCCCACCTTCCTCCGGTTTATCACCGGCAGTCTCCCTGGAGTTCCCGACATTACTCGCTGGCAAACAAGGATAAGGGTTGCGCTCGTTGCGGGACTTAACCCAACATTTCACAACACGAGCTGACGACAGCCATGCAGCACCTGTCTCAGAGCTCCCGAAGGCACACCTGCGTCTCCGCTGGCTTCTCTGGATGTCAAGAGTAGGTAAGGTTCTTCGCGTTGCATCGAATTAAACCACATGCTCCACCGCTTGTGCGGGCCCCCGTCAATTCATTTGAGTTTTAATCTTGCGACCGTACTCCCCAGGCGGTCTACTTAACGCGTTAGCTCCGAAAGCCACGGCTCAAGGCCACAACCTCCAAGTAGACATCGTTTACGGCGTGGACTACCAGGGTATCTAATCCTGTTTGCTCCCCACGCTTTCGCATCTGAGTGTCAGTGTCTGTCCAGGGGGCCGCCTTCGCCACTGGTATTCCTTCAGATCTCTACGCATTTCACCGCTACACCTGAAATTCTACCCCCCTCTACAGCACTCTAGTTCACCAGTTTCAAATGCAGTTCCGAGGTTGAGCCCCGGGCTTTCACATCTGACTTAATGAACCACCTGCATGCGCTTTACGCCCAGTAATTCCGATTAACGCTCGCACCCTCCGTATTACCGCGGCTGCTGGCACGGAGTTAGCCGGTGCTTCTTCTGTTGCTAACGTCAAGATGCGCAGCTATTAACTACACACCCTTCCTCACAACTGAAAGTACTTTACAACCCGAAGGCCTTCTTCATACACGCGGCATGGCTGCATCAGGCTTTCGCCCATTGTGCAATATTCCCCACTGCTGCCTCCCGTAGGAGTCTGGACCGTGTCTCAGTTCCAGTGTGGCTGATCATCCTCTCAGACCAGCTAGGGATCGTCGCCTTGGTGAGCCATTACCTCACCAACTAGCTAATCCCACCTAGGCATATCTTGACGCGAGAGGTCCGAAGATCCCCCTCTTTGGCCCGTAGGCATTATGCGGTATTAGCCATCGTTTCCAATGGTTATCCCCCACATCAAGGCAATTTCCTAGGCATTACTCACCCGTCCGCCGCTCGACGCCCATTAATCTTCGGAGGATTTGTAGAAAGAAAGTATTTGGCACAGTCAATTCATTATCTTTCTGTTGGAAAGATAATAGCTTTAGAATTACTTTTTGTAGTTTTGAAGTCAGTATTCATTGAGCCGACAAAATCTTAAATTGAAGAGTTTGATCATGGCTCAGATTGAACGCTGGCGGCAGGCCTAACACATGCAAGTCGAGCGGAAACGACATTATTGAATCTTCGGAGGATTCCCCCTCTTTGGCCCGTAGGCATTATGCGGTATTAGCCATCGTTTCCAATGGTTATCCCCCACATCAAGGCAATTTCCTAGGCATTACTCACCCGTCCGCCGCTCGACGCCCATTAATCCGAAGATATCTTCGTATAAGGAGGTGATCCAGCCCCAGGTTCCCCTAGGGCTACCTTGTTACGACTTCACCCCAGTCATGAACCACAAAGTGGTGAGCGTCCTCCCCGAAAGGTTAAACTACCCACTTCTTTTGCAGCCCACTCCCATGGTGTGACGGGCGGTGTGTACAAGGCCCGGGAACGTATTCACCGTGACATTCTGATTCACGATTACTAGCGATTCCGACTTCATGGAGTCGAGTTGCAGACTCCAATCCGGACTACGACGCACTTTTTGGGATTCGCTCACTATCGCTAGCTTGCTGCCCTCTGTATGCGCCATTGTAGCACGTGTGTAGCCCTACTCGTAAGGGCCATGATGACTTGACGTCGTCCCCACCTTCCTCCGGTTTATCACCGGCAGTCTCCCTGGAGTTCCCGACATTACTCGCTGGCAAACAAGGATAAGGGTTGCGCTCGTTGCGGGACTTAACCCAACATTTCACAACACGAGCTGACGACAGCCATGCAGCACCTGTCTCAGAGCTCCCGAAGGCACACCTGCGTCTCCGCTGGCTTCTCTGGATGTCAAGAGTAGGTAAGGTTCTTCGCGTTGCATCGAATTAAACCACATGCTCCACCGCTTGTGCGGGCCCCCGTCAATTCATTTGAGTTTTAATCTTGCGACCGTACTCCCCAGGCGGTCTACTTAACGCGTTAGCTCCGAAAGCCACGGCTCAAGGCCACAACCTCCAAGTAGACATCGTTTACGGCGTGGACTACCAGGGTATCTAATCCTGTTTGCTCCCCACGCTTTCGCATCTGAGTGTCAGTGTCTGTCCAGGGGGCCGCCTTCGCCACTGGTATTCCTTCAGATCTCTACGCATTTCACCGCTACACCTGAAATTCTACCCCCCTCTACAGCACTCTAGTTCACCAGTTTCAAATGCAGTTCCGAGGTTGAGCCCCGGGCTTTCACATCTGACTTAATGAACCACCTGCATGCGCTTTACGCCCAGTAATTCCGATTAACGCTCGCACCCTCCGTATTACCGCGGCTGCTGGCACGGAGTTAGCCGGTGCTTCTTCTGTTGCTAACGTCAAGATGCGCAGCTATTAACTACACACCCTTCCTCACAACTGAAAGTACTTTACAACCCGAAGGCCTTCTTCATACACGCGGCATGGCTGCATCAGGCTTTCGCCCATTGTGCAATATTCCCCACTGCTGCCTCCCGTAGGAGTCTGGACCGTGTCTCAGTTCCAGTGTGGCTGATCATCCTCTCAGACCAGCTAGGGATCGTCGCCTTGGTGAGCCATTACCTCACCAACTAGCTAATCCCACCTAGGCATATCTTGACGCGAGAGGCTTACGATGAGTGTCCACACAGATTGATTAGGTTTAGAAAAGTTAAGAGTAGAAATACTTTTCCAGATGGGGCTATAGCTCAGCTGGGAGAGCGCCTCGCTGGCAGCGAGGAGGTCTGCGGTTCGATCCCGCATAGCTCCACCATCTTTAAGTGTTTTTATCTGAAAATATTTAAAAATGGTTTCGAAAGAAATCTAGCTCTTTAACAATTTGGAAAGCTGACTGATTTGATTACTTACGAGTAATTCAAATCAAATTTAAAAGTTCTCAATGTTTATCTTTCATTAGATAAACACAACAAACACATTCAAGTGTCTTGTATTCGAATCAATGTTTACATTGATTCACAATTGAGTCCGGCAAACAGTTATCAAGAATTAACCCTTCTTGATGACAACCAAAAACCTTGGTTAGTTGCCATACGCTAAGTAAACACAACAAACACATTCAAGTGTCTTGTATTCGAATCAATGTTTACATTGATTCACAATTGAGTCCGGCAAACAGTTATCAAGAATTAACCCTTCTTGATGACAACCAAAAACCTTGGTTTCTCAATGTTTATCTTTCATTAGATCAAATTTAAAAGTTTGAATTACTCGTAAGTAATCAAATCAGTCAGCTTTCCAAATTGTTAAAGAGCATAAAGCAAAAAGCTTTAATCAATAACTTACGTTATTAATTAAAGCTCTGGCTTTAACTAAATCTAAACCATCAATCTGTGTGGACACTCATCGTGACTATCTTCGTATAAGGAGGTGATCCAGCCCCAGGTTCCCCTAGGGCTACCTTGTTACGACTTCACCCCAGTCATGAACCACAAAGTGGTGAGCGTCCTCCCCGAAAGGTTAAACTACCCACTTCTTTTGCAGCCCACTCCCATGGTGTGACGGGCGGTGTGTACAAGGCCCGGGAACGTATTCACCGTGACATTCTGATTCACGATTACTAGCGATTCCGACTTCATGGAGTCGAGTTGCAGACTCCAATCCGGACTACGACGCACTTTTTGGGATTCGCTCACTATCGCTAGCTTGCTGCCCTCTGTATGCGCCATTGTAGCACGTGTGTAGCCCTACTCGTAAGGGCCATGATGACTTGACGTCGTCCCCACCTTCCTCCGGTTTATCACCGGCAGTCTCCCTGGAGTTCCCGACATTACTCGCTGGCAAACAAGGATAAGGGTTGCGCTCGTTGCGGGACTTAACCCAACATTTCACAACACGAGCTGACGACAGCCATGCAGCACCTGTCTCAGAGCTCCCGAAGGCACACCTGCGTCTCCGCTGGCTTCTCTGGATGTCAAGAGTAGGTAAGGTTCTTCGCGTTGCATCGAATTAAACCACATGCTCCACCGCTTGTGCGGGCCCCCGTCAATTCATTTGAGTTTTAATCTTGCGACCGTACTCCCCAGGCGGTCTACTTAACGCGTTAGCTCCGAAAGCCACGGCTCAAGGCCACAACCTCCAAGTAGACATCGTTTACGGCGTGGACTACCAGGGTATCTAATCCTGTTTGCTCCCCACGCTTTCGCATCTGAGTGTCAGTGTCTGTCCAGGGGGCCGCCTTCGCCACTGGTATTCCTTCAGATCTCTACGCATTTCACCGCTACACCTGAAATTCTACCCCCCTCTACAGCACTCTAGTTCACCAGTTTCAAATGCAGTTCCGAGGTTGAGCCCCGGGCTTTCACATCTGACTTAATGAACCACCTGCATGCGCTTTACGCCCAGTAATTCCGATTAACGCTCGCACCCTCCGTATTACCGCGGCTGCTGGCACGGAGTTAGCCGGTGCTTCTTCTGTTGCTAACGTCAAGATGCGCAGCTATTAACTACACACCCTTCCTCACAACTGAAAGTACTTTACAACCCGAAGGCCTTCTTCATACACGCGGCATGGCTGCATCAGGCTTTCGCCCATTGTGCAATATTCCCCACTGCTGCCTCCCGTAGGAGTCTGGACCGTGTCTCAGTTCCAGTGTGGCTGATCATCCTCTCAGACCAGCTAGGGATCGTCGCCTTGGTGAGCCATTACCTCACCAACTAGCTAATCCCACCTAGGCATATCTTGACGCGAGAGGTCCGAAGATCCCCCTCTTTGGCCCGTAGGCATTATGCGGTATTAGCCATCGTTTCCAATGGTTATCCCCCACATCAAGGCAATTTCCTAGGCATTACTCACCCGTCCGCCGCTCGACGCCCATTAATCTTCGGAGGATTTGTAGAAAGAAAGTATTTGGCACAGTCAATTCATTATCTTTCTGTTGGAAAGATAATAGCTTTAGAATTACTTTTTGTAGTTTTGAAGTCAGTATTCATTGAGCCGACAAAATCTTAAATTGAAGAGTTTGATCATGGCTCAGATTGAACGCTGGCGGCAGGCCTAACACATGCAAGTCGAGCGGAAACGACATTATTGAA